>NZ_JACJRF010000016.1 GCF_014697105.1 Anabaena subtropica FACHB-260
AATGAATTTATAATCACTGTTAAACTAAAATATTTTAATCCTTCGCCCAAAATCTAACATATTTTGGGCTATTTTTATTGGCTTTTTCTTAACATTCAACACTTCTGATTATTAATCAATTGGGATGAAGTAAAAGAAATAGATAAAATTAAGCTCGATTATATCCAGCAAAACGATATTAGAGAATTAATGAATCGTTTAGCTTACTGGATTCATACCCAGGGACAGAACAATGATCAAGAAGGCGGCACACTGATAGATAAAGATGAGTTGATTAGGGAATTATGTAAATATATTACTGAATTTAATTATCAAGTTAAGCCACACCAAGCTAAATCTGAAGCAGAATGTTTTGTTGATCATATTCGAGAGCGAAGTGGTTTATTGAATGAACAAGGTCAAGATAGATATGCCTTTGTACATAAGACATTTCAGGAATATTTAACGGCTGAAGAAATACGAGTTCGCCAAGAAGAAAGCTTTGATGAAGTATTAAACCACATTCGAAAACACTTACATGATCCTCACTGGCGAGAAGTGTTACTACTTTTAATTGCTCAACAAAAACGAGGCAATCCGAAAAAGGTCATTGAAGCAATTCTGCAACAAGAAACTCCTTATGAAGAATGGTTACACCGTAATCTGTTCTTTGCAGGTAGTTGTTTAGCAGAGGACTTACAGTTATCTGACAGTGGTTTAATTGCCGAGATTTTACAGCAATTAGTCAATCTCGAAGTTAGTGATTCTCAACGAGTAGGTGACAAAATTAAATCTCAGGTTTTTCAAGTTCTTTCTAGTCTGAGTGAAACTAAGTTTCAAACTCAAGCACTACAACTTTTGAAAGCATCGGCAGATTTGATAGATCAATGGAGACTGCGAAAATATCGAGCAGCTTTAGGTGAAAAGGAGGAAGTATTAGCAGAACTGTTGATTTTACTCTAAGATCAAAGTGAGGGCGTACGTTACTCTGCGATTAGGACTTTGGGCGACTTGGGTAAGGCTACGCCAGAGTTAGTGCCACAACTGTTGACTTTACTCCAAGATGAGGGTCAGGGTGTTCGTTCCTCTGTGACTCAGGTATTAGGCCACTTAGGCAAGGCTACGCCAGAGGTAGTGTCACAACTGCTGACTTTACTCCAAGATCCAAGTGAGGGCGTACGTTACTCTGCGGCTAGGGCATTGGAAAACTTGGGCAAAGCTACACCAGAGATGGTGCCACAACTGCTGGTTTTACTTCAAGATGAGAGTGAGGGCATACGTCACTCTGCGACTAGGGCATTGAGCAAGGCTACGCCAGAGTTAGTACCACAACTGCTGGCTTTACTCCAAGATGAAAGTTGGCGTGTGCGTTCCTCTGCAACTGAAATATTGGGAAACTTAGGCAAGGCTAAGCCAGATGTAGTATCACAACTGTTGGCTTTACTCCAAGATGAAAGTTGGCGTGTGCGCTCCTCTGCAACTGAGGCATTGGGAAACTTGGGCAAGGCTACGCCAGATGTAGTGTCACAACTGCTGGCTTTACTCCAAGATCAGAATGAGCTTGTGCGTTCCTCTGCAACTGAGGCATTGGGAAACTTGGGCAAGGCTACGCCAGATGTAGTGCCACAACTGCTGGCTTTACTCCAAGATCAGAATGAGCTTGTGCGTTCCTTTGCAACTGAGGCATTGGGAAACTTGGGCAAGGCTACGCCAGATGTAGTGCCACAACTGCTGGCTTTACTCCAAGATAAGAGTGAGCTTGTGCGTTCCTCTGCGACTAAGGCATTGAGAAACTTGGGCAAGGCTACGCCAGATGTAGTGTCACAACTGCTGGCTTTACTCCAAGATGAAAGTTGGCGTGTGCGCTCCTCTGCAACTAAGGCCTTGGGCAACTTAGGCAAGGCTACGCCAGAGGTGGTAACAAAACTGCTGGCTTTACTCCAGGATCAAAGAATATCCGTGCGTTACTCTGCGGCTCAGTCCTTGGGCAACTTGGGCAAAAACTCTCGTCAGGTTACTGCGAATGTCGTTGAATGGATATCGCAACACCAGGATTCAGAATATGTAGGAACAGGAATTGATGTCTTGTGGGATTTAGTGGTGACAGAATTTTGAAATTATCAAACCTTATACCAATTCACAATAGCCTTCGGCAAGGCTAACGCCAACGCAATTCGCAATTAAAAAAACTTAGATTCAGCAAGGCTTTCAGGGTTTACATTTGTATCATAATTTTTCGGGAAATGGTATTACACCTTAAAACCAGTGTTTGAGAAAGCATTAAAAGTCTACACCTTTCAACCACACTCTCCCATCTGTCGGCGTGCTGCTTGTAATAATAAGCGGTGTTCAGCACGGGCGATCGCCTGATATGTCCTCTCTACTGCTTCCGGTTCCACGGAAATCGATGTGATACCCCATTGCACCAATTGATCGATGATTTCTGGATATATTGCTGGTGCTTGACCGCAGATAGAACAAGGGATGCCGGCAATTTGGGACATTTGGATTAGTTGGGCAATAGCAGCCATCACAGCCGGGTGGCGTTCATTCAAAACTTTGGTTATATCCCCTTGTTCCCTGTCTACTCCGAGTAGCAATTGTGTCAGGTCGTTTGTGCCGATGGATATACCAGCTACCCCGGCTTTGACATATTCGGGTAGTAAAAATAAGACGCTGGGGACTTCCGCCATTATCCATAATTGAAACTGGGGAATTTGGGTCAGTCCAAATTGTTCGGCTTTTTGGCGACAGAAGGTAAACTCGGCTACACTGCGAACGAAGGGTAATAAAAGGTTGATGTTATCATAACCAGCTTTTTGGGCGTTAGCGATCGCTGTAAGTTCTAATTCAAAAACATCAGAATTGCGGACATAACTAAATGTACCGCGATCGCCCAAAATTGATTGGGGCGCAGATTGGGAATTATTTGCTGATAGCTCGTGCGATCGCCAATCTAAGGAGCGATAAAAGACTGGGCGCGGGGTAAAAGCGCGGGCAAATTGTATAATCTGCTCAGACCATTGCTCTAATAATTTCGATTTTCGTCCATCCAAAAGCCAAAAATTCGGATGCTGACCCTGAAGTAAAGGTAGTAACATCAGTTCTGACCGCAATAATCCCACTCCATCCACGGGTAAGTTTTGGACTTGTTCGATGAGGCTAAGTTGACTGAGGTTAACTAGCAATTGGGTGGCAATCATTGGCATTTGCCTGTTAACAACAGGATGAAATGATGGAGTAGGGAGTTGCTGCTGTTGATTTTCTGTAGTAGTTGCTTCATCTGGTTTTAATAAATACACCTCCCCGCGATCGCCATCTATGAGTAATCGTTCACCATTGGGAATTAATAATGTTGCTTCCGCTACGTTGATCACAGCAGGAATACCCAATTCCCTGGCCAGAATTGCCGCATGACTGGTCAATCCACCCTGTGCTGTGACAATACCTACAACTTGTTGTAATAAGGGCAACCAATCAGGTGTAACTGTTGGTACTACTAAAATTACGCCCTTGGGTAGTTGTTCTGGTTTCTTTTGGGAGTCGTTAACTACGTGAGCATTTGCTGTGACACGTCCTCTCGCTGCCCCAACACCTTTGATAAACTGTAAATTGGGAATGGCAGATTGAGGAGTACTCACTTGAGTGATGTAGAGATGGGGGGTTGAGTTGTCCTCCGCGATTGTCCACTCGATGGTAAAAATTTTACCTAATTCACTTTCTAATTGATGCCCTAATGTAATTACTTGTTGTAGATATTCTTCTGCTAAAGCGTACTGTTGCTGGTGCGCGTTCTCAACCAAATATGCAGCTACACAGGAGTTATCCACTGTAAATACAGATTGTCTCAATGATTCAGAATTTAAAGATGCAGAACTATCGAGATGATAAATCAGCATTTTATTTCCCAACTGTCGCTCTAAAACAATACCCGTGTCCTGCTGAATTTTGTATGTATCAGGTGTCACCTCACCTTGAGTCAGTGCTACTCCTAATCCCCAGGTAGCATCAATTTTCCAGTCGGAGGTGTTAGCCATTAATGAACCACTAGCGATCGCATTTTGTACTGGCTGGACTAAAATTGCCAGGTTAACTTCTTGCAGGTTAACTCCCATGCGCTGCCAATATAGCAAGCTTCTGGCGCGAAACAGTTGACTCCAGGTATGCTTGAGAGTGTGAGCGATCGCTCCTTCTTCACATCGGCAAAAAGTTGCATCCAACAATCCAGAAGTATTCCCTAGCCTGTTTGTTGCAGTGGCCAGTGCTAAACTAGGGCGAAAAATTAAAGAATCAGTCTGCCATTCCCTAGCGGCTACAAGAATTGTATTCAGCCACTGTGATGGCACGGTTGCATGAATAATTTCTTGGCGTAAACGACCAGCCACCTGCTGGAGTTGTCGCCAGTTGCCTACATCTAAGTGTAAGGAAGAATTGGGTAAGTTAGCGACTAATGACTCTGAACTGTTGAGAGTTTCTAGAAATGATCGTAAAACTTCTTCTGAAACTACAAAACCGGGAACAACAGGGTAGCCACGTTGCTTGATTCTGCTTAAATAGAACGCTTTGTCACCTACTTTGGCGCGGTCTTGTAATTTGATTTGGTCAAGCCAGTAGAGTTTATCCACTCAATTTGTTTGATTGTCAATTGTGAGTTTACAGCTAAAGCTATCTATGTCCTGGTATACTTTCAGGTGTTACGTGCTACTTTTTGCCAGGATTTAGTCTCTATAATTTATGTTTAATGCAATTAGTTATTTTTTTATTCAGAAGTCTCTAATATGCCTCCCTAATCAACATTTTGGTTAATGATCGTCAAATTATCTCTACAAAATAATTCAGTAATTAGTTTCCATAATACGTTAGCCTAGATAATCAATATTCCCATAAGTTATTAGTAAAATTATAGATGTTTAAGGAAAAATTAGATTATCTTGAGATTATATAGCAGGAAAATAAAATTTATCGACTGTTTAAAAAAGCATTTTTAAGTGTATTTAATAGTTAATTAATGTAGATTTATAAACTTTATAATAAAAACAATACAATAAAAATAAAAATTTTTACAGGCTTTGGAAATATGAGTTATACACTATCTATAATATATTTTTTATCTCAGACATAAAATTGCTAGAAAATTACTATTTGCAACCCAACGACCTTTTGAAGCTGATATTTCGGCTTTTTCTTGCCTTACTAATTGGAGCGATTATCGGTATAGAACGCGAACTGCGACGTAAACCCGCAGGCTTAAGAACTCATATGTTGGTTAGTTTCGGTTCTGCTATATTTGTTGTCATACCCTTGCAAATAATTTCATTAGAATCATATCCAGAAATTATTGGCAGAGTTATTCAGGGTATTGCAGCTGGTGTAGGATTCCTGGGTGCTGGAGAAATTTTCCGTGAATCTTCCCAACAATCACAACGTTTAGAAATTCATGGACTCACATCAGCAGCCGCAATTTGGGTTTCATCTGCTTTGGGGATTGCGGCAGGTTGTGGTTTATGGCAGTTAGGTTTAATTGGAGCCATAATCACTTTTGTAATTCTGAATTTTTTTAAGAGGTTTGAGAATAATTAATCAATAGCCATTGGTCATTAGTTATCGAATTGACTTGTTACTAGACATTTGGTAAAAACATAACTGCTAAATCGAAAATCCACTTCATTTCTATTGACTATTGACTCTTAACTAAATAGTTTTAATGCTTTGGCAAAAACTGGATCTTCAGTTTTAGTTTGAATAATTGATTTTACTAAATATATAAATTCCCAATCAGTTTGGGTATCATTGTCAATAGTTTTACTAGCTGCATAAAAGCTAGCATCATTAATGCTTAATTCATTAGTTGTACCTGTTTGAAGCTCTGGTCTTTTTTTATCCCAGGACAGTGATTTACCCCGTAAAGTAAATTGAAACCATGAAATTTCATCATAATAAAATTCCAAAAAAATATCAAAATAAGGTTCTTCCCCTTGAAACCAAAGTCTAGTTTTACCCTCGTCTTGGCTTTGTTTAAGGAGCTTCTGTTCGATTTGTCTTAATGATTTGCCTAGTAATGTAATCTCATTTTTATTTAATATATAGTCTGTATTTTTCATGGTTGTAATAACTGATAGTGCTTAATTCATGAACCCTAATAAGAAAATGATTTATTAGAAATAATAAACTTAAATGAAGCATGATTTATCAAATAAAATATTAGTTTTAATTTCTCTTAAATAGAAATTTCTCCTTGATTAACAAAAAGAATTTGGGAAGAATTCAACCACTGAGAATCAAAAGAACTGAGGTGAGTAGTAGTAATTAAGGTTTGGAATCTATCTTGAATAGTATCTAACAATTGATTCTGCCGAGATGGATCTAATTCAGCCAAAACATCATCAAGCAAGAGTAAAGGTGGCTCTTTAACAACTTCTTCAATTAATTGTAGTTCGGCTAGTTTAAGCGCTAATACCAGCGTACGTTGCTGACCCTGAGAACCGTATTGGCGAGCTGGTGTTTGATTGATGGTTAATTCTACTTCGTCTCGATGGGGACCGACAAGGGTAGTTCCTCGGTACATTTCGGCAACGGCTCGTTGCTGTAATTTGGTTAAAAAAGCTTGTTGCACTTCGTCTGGTTGATTTTCAATCAATGACACATTAGGTACATAGTTGATTTGCAGAACTTCAGTACTCCCGCTAATATTGGCGTGCCAAGCAGCAGCTAGGGGGACGAGTCGAGATAGCGCGCGATCGCGTCTTCTAATTACCCTTGTGCCTGTAGTAACTAATTGTGCGTCCCAAATAGCGAGGGCTGAGTCTTGAGTAGTAAGTGCTGAGTCTTGAAACTTCTTTAAATAAGCATTGCGTTGGCGTAAGACCTGGTGATATTGCTGCAAAATATGAGCATAAACTGGCTCAAGTTGAATGAGGAGAGTATCTAGCCAGTTGCGGCGGACTTCAGGACTACCACGCACGAGTTCTAAGTCCAAACTGGAGAACTGCACCGCATTCAGCACACCCAAAAAATCCATTTGTCGCCGCAGAGATTCGCCATTGAGGGCAACAGTACGGCGACCGTTACGCCTCAGAGTTAAGCTGAGGTCACTAATTCCTGCTTCTCTCTCCAAAATGGCGTTGATTTGTGCTGCTGGTTCTTCTTCTTGGATTAAATCACGATCGCGTGCCATCCGATGCGATCGCAATGTCGCCAACAACTCTACCGCCTCCAACAAATTCGACTTACCCTGAGCATTATTCCCTACCAAAATTGTTTTGGCAGCTGAAAAATCAACCTTTTGGTCTTTGTAGTTGCGAAAATGCCGGAGGTGTAGAGTCTTTAGGTACATAGTGAATACGGGGAAGGTTGGGGAGTGGGGGAGGTTGGGGAGTGGGGAGAGATGGGGGACAATTTATATCCCTCTCATCCTCCTCATCTTCCTCATCCCCTTCACACAGTCTTTTTCCCCCTAAAGCGGAAGAATAATTTCTCAAATTCAATCCAGATAAACATTAAGGAACTAAAGCCAAAACATATTGCTAATTCTGTGGGTGGTAGCCATTGCAGACCAAAGAATGCCCGTAGGGGTGGAACGTAAATCAGCATCAGCTGCAAAATTGTAGTGACAATCACAGCCCCTAATACAAAGATATTAGAGAAGGGATTCATTTCAATGGTGAGTTGGTTGTTGGAACGGATAGCGATCGCATGACCCATTTGAGCGACACACAAGGAAGTGAAGACCATTGTTTTCCATCGGTCAGGGTCGAGTCCTGACCCTGTCACCGCTTGAGAATGATCGTAAGCCCATTTCATCAGGATAATGCTGATGATGGCGAAGATAATACCGATGCGTATCATGTAAGAACCCAAACCCCTAGCAAAAATGCTTTCACGGGGGCTAAAGGGGGGACGTTTCATCACATCCGGCTCTGGTGGTTCCACAGCTAAGGCTAAGGCTGGTAGACCATCTGTTACCAAGTTCATCCAGAGGATTTGTAGGGGTGTGAGGGGAACACCTCCTAATCCCATGAGGGGTGCAGCCGCAATGGTGAGAACTTCACCGATGTTACTACCGAGGATGTATTTAATAAAGCGGCGGATGTTTGTGTAAACAACTCGACCTTCTTTAGTAGCGGCGACAATAGTAGCAAAGTTGTCATCTAATAGCACCATATCACTGGCTTCTTTACTAACATCTGTACCGGTAATACCCATAGCAATACCGATATCAGCTTGTTTGAGGGCTGGAGCATCGTTGACACCATCCCCTGTCATGGCTACGAATCTACCCCGACGTTGCAGTGCTTGGACAATTCGCAATTTGTGTTCTGGGGCTACCCGTGCATAGATGCTTACCAAGTCAACTTGCTGTTCTAGTTCCTGGTCGCTCATCCGTTGCAATTCTTGACCTGTCAGAACTCTGTCACCTTCTTGGGCAATACCCAAGTCTGTGGCGATCGCTCGTGCTGTTAGTTGGTGGTCGCCTGTAATCATGATGGGGCGAATACCCGCTTCTCGGCATTCTTGGACGGCGGCTCTAACTTCGGGACGTGGTGCATCTAGCATCCCCACCAAACCCAGCCAAACCATTCCTTGTTCTGATGTTTCATCAGACCCCTCCGGCGGCACTTCTGCTAGAGGTTTGTAGGCAAAACCTAATACCCGCAAACCTTTAGCGGCCATTTGGTCATTTGTTGCCAAAATTTGTTGGCGTTGTTCATCATTCAAGGGGGCAGAGTCTACACCCAAATTAATCGCTGTACAACGTGCCAAAATCAACTCCGGCGAACCTTTGGTAAACATCATGTAAGGTTCACTGTTGACCAAACCTGCCAGGGCTGGATCGATGGCTGTCATCGCAGGTTCACCCGTGGCTACTTGCTCTACCTGAGCAATCACGCTCATGCGTTTGCGTTCCGATGAGAAGGGAAACTCGCTCACACGGGGTAATTTATAGTTCCACTGGTCTTTTTCAATACCTGCTTTTCCTGCCAGTGTCACCAACGCCCCTTCGGTGGGGTCGCCTAAAATTATCCATTCCCCTTTTTCTTTTTGTAAGACTGAATCGTTACAAACAGCACAGGCGACTAATAAAGCCGGAATTTCGGGATAATCTTCCGCAGGAATGTTTTGACCATCTAGCTGAAACTCACCAACAGGAGCGTAACCTTCGCCTGTGACGCGAAAAGCCTTTTGGTTTGTGTACACCGATTGCACTACCATTTTGTTCTGGGTGAGTGTACCGGTTTTATCAGAACAAATAGTCGTGACTGAACCCAAAGTTTCTACTGCTGGAAGTTTGCGAATTAAGGCATGATGACGCACCATGCGCTGGGTTCCCAATGCCAAAGTAACTGTAATTACGGCGGGTAAGCCTTCTGGGACTACAGCTACCGCCATACTCAAAGAAACTTCCAGCAAGTCTCTGAGGGGGCTAAAATTCCCTGCCTGAACTACACCACCGATAACAACGATCGCTACTAAAACCAAGGAACCTGTGACTAGGACATTTCCTAGTTGGGTCATGCGTTGTTGCAAGGGGGTGGGTTTATTTTCCACCGACTGCAACATGGTGGCAATTTTACCTAGTTCCGTACTCATGCCAGTGTTAGTTACTAGCACCTTGCCACGCCCTTGGACGACTTCCGTACCTTGAAAAACTAAATTAATGCGATCGCCTAAAGATGTATCTTCTGGTAGTTCTAAAGTTGCTTGTTTACTGACTGGGTGCGCTTCACCGGTCAGTGCTGACTCTCGCACTTGTAAATTCGCCTGCTCAATTAAGCGTCCATCGGCGGATATTTGCACCCCAGCCTCTAGAAGCATCACATCCCCTGGGACTACATCTTTGGCTGCTATGTCTACCAACTTGTTACCACGGATCACCCGCACTGAGGGAGACGCGAGTTTTTTCAAAGCTGCGAGGGCTTGTTCAGCACGGGTTTCCTGCACATAACCAAGAACACCATTGAGAATCACAATCGCTAAAATGGCGATCGTATCTTTAAAGGGTATTTCCCCAGGCTTAAGTTCTCCTGCCTGCCAAGAGAAAAAATCTAAAGAGCCAGAAATAAAAGCTACTGCAATCAGCATCAACAACATAATGTTCTTGAACTGATCGAGTAAAATCTCCCAAGTGCTACGACCTCCGTGTTCTTCTAGTTCGTTGGGGCCGTATTTTTGCAACCGTTGTTCAACTTCTTCGATTGTTAAGCCACCGTCTGCATTACTATTGAGCAGTCCGAGTGCTTTATCAACTTCCAAACTATGCCAAGTAGTGGAACTTTCAGGCAGAGAATTAGCAGACATTGTGTAAGTCACAGAAAATGGTTACAGATTTCGATCATAATTTAGTGATGGACAGAAAACCATCCACCAAAGTTACATTACGGCTATTGCCTAGATGTATGAGTATTAACTTATGTTGCTACTTATGCGGGTAATTTAGTCATGAATAATGGGTAACAGTTTCTTCCTAATCACCCATTACTGAGCAGACAAGAGTCAATTTATTTTCTTTTGGTGCATCATGTATTATTTCTTCAGCCAGAGTTTTTTGGCAGATATTGTACTGATAATAGAGAATAACATCCAGTCTAAATTTGGATCACAAATGCCATGCCACAATTAATTTTAGGCGTGCTAAACCGTTAAATAAATATGCTTGATATGAGTTTTGCACCCACCAGTTTGACCGTTAGCCAAATGTTAGGGACTAGGACAATTAGACCATTGACGGCTGCTACTTTATGTGGCATCGCTTTTATCCAAGATAGACTGATCGCTATTGATAGTATCAAGGGGCATTTACTAGAGATTGACCCAAAAACTGATAACAGCAAGATTCTCAACCCCCACCAAGCTAAAGAGTTCACAGATGTAACTGGTTTAGCGGTTTGGGAAGATAATCTTTGGGTAACTCGCGGTAACAGTGTCTATTTATCCAAGCTTTCATCTTTAGGCTTAGAACATTTTGTGACTTTGCCTTACAGTGCCGACGGTGTAGCTGTTTGGGAATCAACAGTTTACGTTAGTTGCCATAGGTTAGGCTACATTCTGATTTTTGACCGCGATACCCGTAAAGAGATTACCAGATTCTATGCCCCTGGGGTGGGAATTGAGAATTTAGTGGTCAATGGTGACACACTTTGGGTTTGCGATCGCACCGAACAAACAGTCTACTCTATGGATAGGGCAACTGGGGAAGTTCGATTTAGTGTTTTAACCCCCTTTGAATCGCCTACAGGTATAGCAGTACATTTAAATGGCGAAACAGGGCGAGAAAATCTTTATGTCGCTTATGCCTCAGAGGAACCATATATCCGGGACAACCCTAACGCTGACCCCAATCATGAATTAACATACCGCGATCGCACTTTTATTCACCCCCTCTATTATCATCACGAGCCAGATAAACACTACGCCCTTTCTAACGGTTATTTAATTGAAATGTCCTACGCTGAGGAAATTTCCCCCTTAGAAGAGGTGTATTTACCAGAGGTAGAATGGCGTATCGCTCTCCCTTCAGAAACTGAACGTCAAAAAATCCAACACATTGAACCCATCGGTATACCTTTTACAGAAGAAGTTATTGATGGACAAAGGGTAGCGGTGTTTAAATTTGATGCCTTGACTCCTGGCGAACGCCACATATTTGGCTGGAAAGCATTATTAGAAGTCCGAGGTATTAAGTATCGCATCACACCTAAAGATGTAGAAAATATTCCCGAACTATCACCGGAATTTCAAGCCCGCTACTTGGTGGATGATGACGATTTAGCAATGGATACGAGTATTGTCCGCCGTGCGGCTGAAGAAGCCGTTGGTTCGGAAACCAACCTGTTGCGGAAAATGTACAGCATCCGTAACTACGTTTATGATGAATTATCTTATGGTATTAAACCATACATAGATACGCCAGATATAGTTTTAGAACGAGGCGTTGGTTCCTGTGGCGAGTATGTAGGCGTGTTACTAGCTCTTTGCCGCTTGAATGGTATCCCTTGCCGCACCGTTGGTAGATATAAATGCCCTCCACATGGACAACAACAAGGAGTCCCCTTATATCCAGATTTTAATCATGTGTGGTTAGAATTTTACATCCCTGGTTTTGGCTGGTTGCCAATGGAATCTAACCCTGATGACTTGGGTAGTGATAGCCAGTATCCCACCCGCTTTTTTATGGGCTTATGCTGGTATCACATTGAAATCGGCAAAGGTGTTTCCTTTGAAACTCTCAGTAGTCAAGGTACGAGATTAACCAAAGATGATATCCCTATAGGTGATTTGGCAATTAACCATATTCGCTTTACGATTCTCAAAGAATTACCAGCTTTTTGAATCTGTTTCTAAGAATTGAAATTGGGCATAGGGGATGATGAAATATCTCCTCTGTCCCCAAAGTTATAAGTTAAGAAATTTTAGCGTATATACCTTTAAATTGCGTTACGAGCAAAGGATGCTATTTTACTAATCTATGATACATTTTTGACTATCACAATACCTTTCTGCTCATAAATTGGCATAACTAATTTTTTTAAAGCTGGCAATTCTCGGTGGAAAAATATAGACCCGATAATACAAGCAATACCATCAATTATTAATGTGTTGGGTGCGCCAATACGATTAGCTAATGCACCACCTAATAAATTACCGATAGGAATTATTCCTAAAAATGACATTGTATATAAGCTCATCAATCTACCGCGCTTATTTTCTTCGACAATTGTCTGAAGAAAGGTGTTACTGGCAGCGATTTGTAAAATTGTTCCTAAGCCGACAAACAACATTGTAAATAGAGAAAGGGGTAAAAATCTTGAGGCAGAAAAGGCAATTAAACCCACACCTAAAATTGCCGGGGCAATAGCAATTAATTGACCAATACCTACAATTGTTCTTCTTGTCGCTAAATAAATACCACCCGATAAGGCTCCTAAACCCGAAGCTGCCATTAAGAAACCCAAAGTTTCTGCACCACCTTTGAGAATTGTTTCGGCAAAAATTGGTACAAGAATTGTATTTTGTAGACCCATTAAACTAACTAAAGTTGATAGCAGTAAAATAGCTCGAATTGGCGGAAAGCTAAAGGCATATACAAATCCTTCCTTAACTTGCTGCCAAGGATTACCGTCAATTGCCGACAGTTTCCAAGGTTTAACTTTCATCGCCAATAAACCAGCAATGACTGCAATATAACTTAAGCCATCAATTAAAAAACAATACGTTATCCCAATAGTAGAAATTAGTAAACCCCCAACTGCTGGGCCAATTAACCGCGCACCATTAATCATTGTCGAATTAACAGCGATCGCATTGGCTAAATCTTCCCGGCATTCCACTAGTTCTGGGACAAATGCTTGCCTTGCTGGTGCATCTAAGGCACTAACAAATCCTTGAAACAAGCTTAAGGCAATGATGTGCCAAATTTGAATCATCCCGGTGAATGTTAATATAGCTAATGCTAAGGACTGAATCATCGACAGCATCTGTGTACCAATTAAGGTACGATACCGGGAAAATCTATCTACAAATACTCCCCCAAATGGCGCCAGAAAAAAGCTAGGAATTTGGCTAGTAAAACCAACAATTCCTAACATTAATGGCGAATTAGTTAATTCATAAACTAGCCATACGGTAGCTAGTTGTGTCATCCATGTACCAATCAAAGAAATTCCTTGCCCTGCAAAAAACAGTCGATAATTTCTTGATCTGAAAGCAGGTATTTGTAGCCAGTTTTTTTTATTCATTAATCATTAAATAACAACTGATTTATTTAACTCAAGACTAACTTTCGCAGATATTCTTGGTATAATCCCAAAGACGTATCCTTAAATATTCTTTTGGTTATTCACTACATTTAATTATTTAACGTGAGTCTCCAACGGAGGCGCACGTTTATTTAAGTTTTTTGCTCTTTATTTAGTGTGCGTAATATTTTTCTATAAAAAACCAAAAACTTCTTCATCCTCATGGGTGATTCAATGAAACTTACTAAGATAGATTAGCGATCGCTCGATTTAAAAGTTGAGAAAATAGTTCACGATCAGCAGTAGAAATCCCTTGCATCGCCTCTTCCAGTAATTCTGCGGCCAGTGGTGGTAAAACAGTTTCTAATTCCCTACCTGCATCAGTCAGCCAGATCCGCCAAATTCGGCGATCGTGTACATCCCTTTCTCTACGCACCAAGCCACGTTCTTCCATCCGGTCTAGAACACCTGTAAGCGTACCGCCTACTTGCTTGAGTTTATCCCCAATACTCGAAGTAGGTAAACCATCTTCTTGCCACAGACAGCATAAAACAAACCAATGAAATGGAGTCATTCCAAAAGGTTCTAGTCTTTCCGTAAACTTGCGGGTCAAGAGTTGTGAAAGTAATTTGATTCTGTACCCCACATTGTACGGGGCAAGGTTTTGCTGCCACGATTCAGAAGTTGGTGAATGGTCAGGTTGGGCAATCATTAGAAAATTACTTAGTGCGCGTAATATTTATTATAGATTGGTCAATAGTCAATGGTCAATGGTCATTCTCACCCGACTCTTCTGCTTTGCATCTTGCCTATGGTTGGACTTGGATCAATTTGTAGTTGTCTACTTCCCCGATGATGCGGTGGGGTCTGGATATTTCAGGTGAATTATTTTGATCTACCCAAGCATAGCTAGAAGGTGGTAATTGGGCAATTGTATCTACTTTTTGACCGTGAACAGGAGTGTAAAAATTGAGCAAGACAGAGTTTTTACCGTTTACCTGTACAAAGTGAATGGGGTGGTCTTGTAAAATGGAAGCGATCGCTGGTTGTTGTAAAAATGTGCGATAAGTAGGGTTATAGTCGCCCAATAAGCCAAAGCCACCAGCAAACGCCAAAGCTAACCAGCAGGGAATTAACCAACCTGCTATCCAATAACTAGATGTGAGAAACTTACAGCCAAATTTATAGCGACCAATCCAGACCATCGGCACAATAAACCAACTTAAGCCTACAATTAAACCAATAACTGCATACTTGCGATCAGCCAAGCTGGTCGGAACGCCATCACCTACGATAGAGTGCAGCCTATCGCCCCAGATAAAAACAACTATAGCTGCTATCAAAAATAAAATACCAATTACACTACAAGCGTAGCTGAGAATACGCAGAATATTTCCTTTTTGCCGCCAGGGTTTTCTTGTTGCATATCCCATATCGTAAATTTTGCCTAACCAGTCTAAACCTATGGCTGCGAGTAAAGCGATGAAAGGATAAAGACAAAGACCGTAGTGAGACAGACGAGTAGAAAAAATGCTGAGTTCTACAAATAAAATAATTGGAAATCCAACCAGTATCAGATGATAATGAAGTTTAGGGCGAAGAATAACTAAAAATAATCCTAAAAGACTAAAAAATGTCCAAGGAAAAGCTTTTAAAGATATATTCCAGAAATAGAATAAAATACCATTTCCATCACGCTCTTCAGAGCCAAGCCTTAATACAAATTCCACTAGAGTAGCGAATATATTATTGCTGTGGCGTTGCCAATTAAACCATGACCAAACAAATATAGGAATAAAACCACTCATTAAACCCAAATACAGCCAGGGGTTAGTCAAATGACGATGACGACGATGTTCAAAAATTAAATAGGGTAACAAAGCTACAGTTGGGAGAACAATCACAAAACTTCTGACTAAAAATCCTAAACCCAAACTTAACCCAGCAATAAAAATTAATCCAGAGCTATATTTATAATTAGGATATAATTCGGCTTGAATCAGCGAGTAAATGGCTAAAAGTATTAAGAAAATCATTGGCATATCAGGATTGCCTAAACGGCAATATTGCAGCCAGAGAAATTCCAGACTTAAAATTGCTGTAGCTAGCCAAGCTAACTTTTGATTCAGGATAATTTTGCCGATTTCATAGACAAGTAATAGGGAAAAAATTCCACAAATCATGCTAGGAAGTCTGACAGTAAATTCATTGACTCCAAATAGCTGATAAAAACTAGCAATTAACCAATAAAAACCAGGAGTTTTATGGTGGATATTACTCCAAGCTGACACCCAATCCCCAGAATCAAATATTTGACGCGCACGCCAAGCATAAAGCGCTTCATCATGGGCGATTAAACTATTTTCTCCAGAACTCAATAATAATAATGGGGTTGTCCAAACAAACAAAGTGATGTAGGGAAAGGCTACTGAGAAGCTGATTCGTTGCCAAGTAGACTGTAATGATTGTAATTTATAGAACATTAAGTACTGTGCAAATGCGTGGATGGATAGGAAATTTATTAAAATATATTAAGAAGGACTGAAGTTGCACTAAAAAGACTGACATATAAACATTTATGTTGCTAAGACCGGATCAACGCTTAAAATTAGACGATACAGACGACCAACTATTTTATGCCTATCCCCGCTTTGTCACCCATGTTGATGAAGGTTTTATTCAACAATTGACGGATTTATATAGAGAGCGGCTACAACCTAACACACGCATATTAGACATGATGAGTAGCTGGGTTTCCCATCTACCAGCAGAGGTAAAGTTTGCTCATGTGGAGGGACATGGACTCAACGGCGAGGAATTAGAACGTAATTCCCGACTTAATCATTACTTTGTGCAGAATCTCAACGAAAACCCTGGTTTACCTCTACCAGACCAAGAATTTGATGCAGTTATCAATTGTGTTTCCGTACAGTACCTGCAATATCCAGAAGCAGTATTTTCGGAAATTTATCGCATCCTCAAACCTGGTGGTGTGGCAATTATTAGCTTTTCTAACCGGATGTTTTATCAAAAAGCGATTCAAGCCTGGCGGGATGCTTCCGAACCAAGACGTTTAGAATTAGTTAAACGCTACTTTGCTTCAGTACCCGGATTTAGCACCCCAGAAATCATTGCTCATAAATCAACAGCACCCAATTTCTTGCAGTGGTTAGGTGCGCCGGGAGGAGATCCCTTTTATGCAGCGATCGCTTACCGAAAATAGAATGTTTCATCGGTCGGGAGCTAAACTTATATGTCTTCATACTCTGCACTCCCCACAGAATTGGATCAAAAGATAAATTTTTGGGTATGAACTGACAGCAGCACAGATAATTGCCTCAAAGCTCAAGCATCAGGAGTAGATATGAAGTTTCCCCGTGCGTCTAGAATTCTATCGGCTGTATTATTGTCTGTTTTATTACTGACTACAGCCTGTACCCCCCAAGCACCAGGACGTTTTGACCAAGCACAGCAAGAAAGTAGCCGTCAAAAAACTGGTCAAGCGGTAGCTAAAAACGCTACTCAAGGCAATGAATTTAACAAATTTTTCCCAAATGAAACAGCTGGTTATCAACGAGTATATACCCAAGAAAAAAAAGGTTTTGCTGAAGCCAAGTTGAAAAAAGATGGTAAGGATTTAGCGATGTTGTCTGTTTCAGATACTACGAGTACACCAGGAGCAGCCGCGAAATTCTCTAAGAGTACTAAGAAAATCGGTGGTTATCCGGCTGTGGAAGTAGGTAATACGCAAACAGCAGTTTTAGTAGGTAAATACCAGGTGAAAGTATTGTCTCGTTCTCCGTCATTTACTGCAAGCGATCGCGCCAATTGGATCGAGAAATTCAACCTTGGAGGCTTGGCTGAACTCAACTAAGCTGCACTCAGAAAATCAAGATAATAAAACCTAATAATTAGGAGATTGTTGTGAGTAAATCCATTTTTGAGTTGGTTGATCAACTACCAACCAGTGGTTTAACTGTATCTATGCTAAAAGCCCTGGATTTTGTTGCTCCTGGAGAGTGGCAAAATACTGTTGGCTTCGTTAATACCATTAAAACTGTCACTGGTGAAACCGATGACAGCTTGATTCAGCAAATTGGCGAACGAGCGATTTACCTCTATAATGATCGCTCCCAAGGATATCAAACAGCACTGTGGCTCTATCAAACTGTTGATGGTACAGATAAAGTCTTGGGTGCAGCTGCTTTAGCTAACAAAGTCGGTGAAAAATTACCCCTGTTGGGTTTTTTAAACTCAGTTACACCCAAACCCGATAAAGCCCAAACGATAGACTTATCCCTGAAATTAGTAGCTGAATTAGTAGCTTTCTGCCAAATTAACGGCATCCCTGGGGACAGTATTGGCGATTTTGTTGCATCTCTAGGAGAATACAGTGGTGAGTCACTAATTCGCATGGTGGCTTTAGTTTGTGTTGATGGTTTAATACCTTTAGGCCCAAATTTTATTAACAAGGCTATATCTGGGCTAAGTCAAATGAATCCTCAAGAATTAGAGCAAAACTCCACTTTTAAAGGTATTAAAGATGTAATTCCTGGTAACAATGCTGGCAGTAAACTAAACTTTATTGGGGAAAGTTTTGACTCAGTAAAAGGGTGGATGAATAATATTGTTATCGCTAATAACTTAAGCCCTCAAAAAGTAGTCCATAACTTGAGTAGCTTTATGGAAATAGCTGATGACAAGTTAGATTACTTAGCGGCTTTCTTAGATATGGCAACTAATTACTACGAACATACAGGTACACAAACCTTAGCAAGACGCTTAATTGAGCGAGCTGTAGCTGAGATTTAAATTAATAGGTAATAGCGAACTTCTACCTTTGCTATTACCTGTTTAAATTTAATTTAATTATTGAACTTATACTAAATTAAAAATTCCAACAGAAGTTATATATCAAAATAATCAGCAACTGATAAATGATATCTTATTAAGATGTAATTTATACGTAAACTTCAAGTAAAATTTAAATTCGTTTAAGTGAAAACCCTCAGATAATCAGACTTTAATTACTATTAAATAATATTCACTTTGTATTAAAAAAAGTGAGAGAATCAGGAAATGAAAGGGAATACTAGAGCAGAGTTACAATGATATAAAGAGCGCTGCAATGATAGTATTGTCCGATACAATATTTCCTCTTTCTGGATATCACATCACAGAAAAAATCTACTTTGGTAGCAAAACCATAGTTTATCGAGCTATTAGAAAGCAAGACCAAAAACCTGTAGTTATCAAACTGATGCGGAATGAATACCCAACGTTTCATGAAATTGCTCAGTTTCGTAATCAGTATACAATTACCAAAAATTTAGACGTTCAGGGAATAGTTAAACCCTTAAACTTAGAAACCTATCGTAACAGCTATGCTCTAGTCATGGAGGACTTTGGCGGTTTATCGCTCAAAGACTGGGGACAACTTCATCAAGCCACAGATGAATATGGCACAATTCTAAAAATATTTTTTCATATTGCTATAGCGATCGCATCTACTTTAGAAGGATTACATCGTAGTCGCATTATTCATAAAGATATCAAACCAGCCAACATCCTGATTAATCCCAGCACACTAGAAATCAGAATAATTGACTTTAGTATTGCTACTCTCCTTCCAAGAGAAGTCCAAGTTATCACAAATCACAATTTTTTAGAAGGGACGCTAGCTTATTTATCTCCTGAACAAACAGGAAGGATGAACAGAGGGATTGATTACCGTAGTGATTTTTATTCTTTAGGTGTAACGTTTTTTGAACTCCTAACCGGACAGTTACCTTTCAAGAGTATTGAGCCGATGGAGTTAGTTTACTGCCACATTGCCAAGCAACCACCCACAGCAAGCTCCATAAACCCCAAGATTCCCAGCATTTTGTCTGATATTATCAGCAGGTTAATGGCAAAAAATGCCGAAGACCGCTATCAGAGTGCTTACGGACTCAGATACGACCTAGAGATTTGCTATAAACAGTTGCAAGAAACAGGCGACATAAAATCCTTTGAATTAGCCACTAAGGATGTCTCAGATCGTTTTCTCATTCCCGAAAAGCTCTATGGTCGCCAACAAGAAGTTGCGGCTTTACTTGCTGCTTTTGAGAGGGTAACGAGGGGAAAAACAGAAATGATATTAGTTACTGGATTCTCTGGTATTGGTAAAACTGCTGTAGTTAACGAAGTTCATAAGCCCATTGTTCGGCAACAAAGTTATTTCATTAAAGGAAAATTTGATCAGTTTCAAAGAGATATTCCCTTATCGGGATTAGTACAAGCTTTTAGAGATTTAATTGGGCAAATCCTCTTAGAGACTGATGAGCAAATTAAACAATGGCGAAGGAAAATTTTATCAGCTTTAGGTGAACAATCTCAGGTAATTATTGATGTGATTCCTGAACTTGAAGACATTGTTGGTCAACAGCCAAATGTAGCTGAACTTTCCGGCAGTGCTGTCCAAAATCGTTTTAATTTATTATTTCAAAGATTTATCCAAGTATTTAGTAGTAAACAGCATCCATTAGTTATTTTTCTGGATGATTTGCAATGGGCAGATATAGCTTCTTTAAAATTTATCCAGTTATTGATGAATCAGAGAAATACACTTAAAAAAAATCCTACTGTACCTGATTCGGAAACAAAAGAAAATCTATGGATTCCTATTTTTGATGGAGAGCCTTGGACGGTTACTGAAACACAAATAAATGATAAAGATGAGTATCATTTATTTTTAATCGGAGCATATCGTGATAATGAAGTTTCTCAGGCACATCCACTATCTTTAACAATAAAAGAAATTGAAAAAGTACAAGGGAATATTACTCGTATTTCATTATTACCTTTAAATCAAAGTAATTTAAACAATTTAATTTCTGATACTCTTCGTTGCCAAGAAGAGATGACTATTCCTCTCAGTCAAATGGTATTTGCAAAAACCAAAGGTAATCCTTTCTTTGCTACTCAATTTCTTAAATCTTTACATCAAGATGGCATAATTAAGTTTAAATTTGATGCTGGTTATTGGCATTACGATATTGTAAAAATTCAAGCTTTATCGCTGACAGACGATGTTGTGAAATTTATGGGTATGCAAATAGAAAGATTGCCCAAAATGACACAAAATATCTTAAAGTTAGCAGCCTGTATTGGTAATGAGTTTGATTTAAAGACTCTGGCGATCGCCCATGAAAAATCTGTTGTAGATACCGCCTCTGACTTATGGGCAGCATTACATGAAGGTATAATATTACCTCAAACTGAGGTTTATAAATTTTTCCAAGAAAATAATAATCCAGCAGAAATTTTTGGTAATAAAAAATCTCAGGAATCACCATTTATTAATTTTCAAACTCCTACGTACAAATTTATCCACGACCGAGTACAACAAGCAGCTTATTCTCTAATTCCTGAAAACCTCAGACAGCAAATCCACTTAAAAATTGGGATATTACTTCTAGATAATATCCCAATTACTGAAAGAGAAGACAAGGTTTTTCAATTGGTAAATCAGTTAAATATTGTAGTGGAATTAATCACGAATCAAAGCAAGCGTGATGAATTAGCTCAGATGAATCTAACTGCTGGACGTAAAGCTTTAGCATCAACGGCTTATACAGCAGCAGTGAAATATTTAATGACAGGAATTGAACTACTTGCAAATGATAGCTGGAAAAATCAATATGAACTAACTTTAGCTTTGTATGAAACAGCAGTAGAAGCAGCATATCTAAGTGGTGATTTTCAGCAGATGGAACACTTAATTCAAGTAGTGTTAGTACAGGCTAAAACATCACTTGAACAGGTAAAAATTTATGAAGTCAAAATTCAGGCTTATGGAGCGCAAAATCAAGCCATTGAAGCTATCAATACGGCATTAGCTTTTTTGAAATTGCTGGGAGTGGAGTTTCCTGAAAACACCACCCAGTCTGATATTCAGCAGGAAATGCAAATAATAAATGCAAAATTGGCTGATCATAGTGTTGAAAAGTTAATTGAATTGCCAGAAATGACTGAAGCACAACCGCTAGCAGTCATGCGTATCTTATCGAGTGCAATTGTTTTTGCATATCAATCTGAACCTAATGTTTTCACACTAATTGCTCTTAAACAAATCAGCTTATCACTCAAATATGGAAATACTTCATTGTCGGCTTTTGCATATGTTGTTTATGGTTTAATTCTCTGTGGTGTAAAAGGAGAGATTGAGTATGGCTATGAATTTGGAAAACTAGCTTCAGGTTTGTTGATTAAGTTTAAAACTCAAGAAGTAACTGCTAAAGTCATTCACTCATTTAATGCTCACATCAAACATTGGAAGGAACATATTAAGGAAACATTAACATCTTTTTTAAATGCTTACTTAAGCGGAATAGAAACAGGAGATTTAGAATTTGCCAGCTATTCGATTAATGCTTACTGCTACTCTTCATTCTTTATAGGTCGGGAACTGACTAGTTTAAAACTAGAAATGAACCCCTATAGCAGTGTCATTAATCAACTAAAACAAGAAAGGGTATGGTATTGGAATAAGATTTATCTACAGATGGTGTTAAATTTGCTGGGAGAAGAAGAAGATGTTTGTAGTTTAACTGGTGTTGCTTATAATGAGGCAAAAGATTTATTAATTCATCGTCAATCTAACGATGGAATCGCAATTTTACATTTCTATCTGTGTAAAATTCAGATATGCTATTTATTTAGTGATTACCATACAGCAGTTGCAAATACTGTTAACGCCAGAAATTATTTATATGCTGGCATCGGAATGTTGGTTACACCGCAATTATATTTCTATGATTCTCTAGCTCATTTAGCTATATATTTTGTAAGCCAAAAACATGAACAAGAAGAAATTCTCCAGCAGGTAACAGCCAACCAACAAAAAATGGAGCATTGGGCTAGTCATGGGCCAATGAATTATTTACATAAGTATTATCTTGTAGAAGCAGAAAAATATCGTGTTATCGGACAATATCTGCAAGCAATAGATTTTTATGATCGCGCCATTTCTCTTGCTAAAGAAAATGAATATATTCATGAAGAAGCTCTAGCTAATGAACTGGCTGCTAAGTTTTATCTAGACTGGGGTAAACAAAAAATAGCCCAAACTTATCTCACAGATGCTTACTATGCCTATAGTCGCTGGGGAGCAAAAGCCAAAATTGATCATTTGGCAAAACTCTATCCTCAATTACTGGCTCCGATACTCCAGCAAGAAAAACTTAATTGCCAAGTAAATGA
The DNA here is from genome assembly GCF_014697105.1 of Anabaena subtropica FACHB-260. Lineage (GTDB taxonomy): Bacteria > Cyanobacteriota > Cyanobacteriia > Cyanobacteriales > Nostocaceae > Trichormus > Trichormus subtropicus. The sequence continues at coordinate 22,956 of NZ_JACJRF010000016.1, forward strand.
GAAAATCACTTCTTCTAATTACCAATCTATATCCAACAGGAATAATCACCAAACAGTAGTTGGTTCTAAAACTAGTATTTCGGACTCTCTAGATTTAGCAGCAGTGATTAAAGCCTCTCAAGCGCTCTCTGGAGAAATTGAGCTTGAACAACTACTGTCTACATTAATGCAAGTTGTGATGGAAAATGCCGGTGCTTCTAAATCAGCTTTGATTTTAACTGACGCAGATACTTCTGAATTAAGAGTGACTACAGTCAGTCATAGTGCCAATTCTGTTGCTATATCTACATCTTTTCCTTCCATTAGGTTAGATTCCAGTTTTGATGTCCCTGTGACTTTGATTAACTATGTCAAACGCAATGAAGAAATATTAGTGATTGATGATGCCCAGACTGTTGATTTCCTCGCAAGCGATCGCTACATTATTCGTGAGCAACCCAAGAGTCTATTATGCGTACCTATTATTAATCAAGGTAAGGTTTTAGGTATTCTCTACCTAGAAAATAATCTAGCAACAGGAGCATTTCCCCGCGAGCGCGTGGAAGTTTTAAAACTCCTTACTACCCAAGCAGCAATCTCCATAGAAAATGCCATACTCTACAAAAATTTAGCACAAGCAAATCAAAGCCTAGAAGATTACAACCATAGGCTAGAGGAAAAAGTAGAAGCTAGAACACAGGAACTCCATGACAAAAATCAACGTTTACAACAAGCTCTGCAAGAATTACAACGCACACAAACCCAATTAATTCAAAGTGAAAAAATGTCTTCTTTGGGACAAATGATAGCGGGAATTGCTCATGAAATTAATAATCCTATTAACTTTATTCATGGGAATATTACTCATACTACTGAGTATGTAAAAGATTTACTGGATCTGATCGCTATTTATCAGCAAGAATTTCCTCAACCCTCAAGTTTAATTGCAGAAAAAGCTAAACAAATTGATATAGATTTTTTAGCAGAAGATTTACCAAAAATTCTCGATTCCATGAAGATTGGAAGTTCAAGAATTCGCAATATTGTTCTAGGTTTACGCAACTTTTCCCGTTTAGACGAATCAGAAATGAAGCCAGTGGATATTCACGAAGGTATTGATAATACCTTGATGATTTTGCAGCATAGACTGAAAGCAAAAAGTGATTTCCCTGCAATTACTGTCATCAAAGAATATGCAAAACTACCTCCAGTTAATTGTTATGCTGGTCAACTTAATCAGGTATTTATGAATATTCTTAGTAATGCGATTGATGCCTTGGAAGAGTCAATAATAAAAGACTCTGAACTGTTTAATAGACGACAGATTCGGATTCTTACTGAATTAATAGATGCGAACACTCTGGGGATTCGCATTGCGGATAACGGTTTTGGCATGACGGAGCAAGTGCAGCAGAAAATTTTCGATCCATTTTTTACTACTAAACCTATAGGAAGTGGTACAGGTTTAGGGTTATCTATTAGCTATCAAGTTGTGGTGGAAAAACACAAGGGTCGGTTAACTTGTAATTCCACTCCAAAACAAGGAACCGAGTTTGTGATTGAAATACCACTATTCTCCTAAAAAGGCTAAAGGAGTAGAAAATACCTTACTCTTAGTGCATTAACGTAGTCAAGTTTGCTCCATTACATATAACTCTTGTGATGTTTTCATTTTGACGGCACTGGACTGCTTTTGAGAAAAAAAGCGTTGCACTAAATCGGCAGCATATTCCATACCATAAGGCACACTCACCCCAGCAGTTAGTTCATTAGAAAAGTAAGTGTTGTCGCAGCCTTGTAACATCTCTAATCGCTCATATATACCATTCTCTAAGTCTTGGGAGGAAAAATGCGAAAACCACTTCCAGATCAGAGGTTCTCCTAAAAGTTTTACCTCAGTACCTCCAAGTCTTTTTACCAAATCGACAACATTGTTTTTCAGTTCTTCAACAGTTGTCGTTTCATCCATAAACGGATAAAAATTATAAATCTTACTACCTCGATCAACTTCATAGATAGCTAATGGATAACTGGGTGGTAAGGGATTATTTGCAGTATTTTTGACACAATAGAAAATTCCTGGGGTTAAACCTTCTACTCTGCACGTAATCACAGCCCGTTTAATTTCACGTACACGAGAAAAAATATCTGATTCTTCAGGTGAAGCATCAGCTACCCGGAGAAATTCATCTACAGGAGCAGTCCAAATTAAATGATCGAATTCCCACTGATTAGAGAAAGTTTCCAGCAGAATTTTTTTACCACGAGAAAATCTTTTAATAGTCTGTCCCAAGCACAAGTTATGGGTTGCACCTATCCGATTCCACAAATCTTGGTTTCCTTCTTGCAATTGAGGCATATTCAGAAGCAACTTTTTAGGCAAACTGCATCGGTTCAGTAATGCTAAAAGTCTAATTACATAGGCAATGGAAATATTTTCTTCTAGATGCCCAAATTGTGCAGCATTAGCTATGGGAATTAATGCCTCTCTAATAAAATCTAGATCCTGTTTGGCGAACCATTGAGGTGAGGACTCATTCATAGCTCGGTAAATAGGGTTGAGATACCCAGGATCATCATACCGAGTATACTTGCCTAATTCCTGAAAAAACGTCTTTAGTTGTCTCAATCGACTGAGTAAAGAAGATTTTGATTTAATTAAAAACGGGCTAGAGACTCGACCAGTAGCTAAGTCAAATACTTGCACTGGTGGCATCAAACGGTAATTTGGGGAAATTCCATACCGTTTTTTATACTTTTTGTACAGGGGACTAGGTAATATCCAAACAGTTCCGCCTTCATAAATACCACGGGACTGGGGAGTTGTGTCTCCATATCTAATTGAATATGTTTTGCCACCTACACGATTCTTGGTATCAATTATGGTGAGATTTTTATATCCAAGATCGCGCAATTCTTCAGCAGCAGTTAAACCAGCACAACCTGCACCAACAATACCAATACGAGTTGAAGGGTCATGAGTTAAATTATTAATTTGCATTGTATTGGGATTCCTAAGGTTGTTAGAGAGAGGCTGAGTACTGTAGTCTTGCTAGTGCAGAAGCCTCGATATTTTCTAACTTACAATAGCGACCAGAAAGAGAATACCAATTGACATGACCACCAATCCAGTTATGTAATCCTGATATATATTTACCTAGTTCCGTGTCTACAGATTTCCCAAAAGATGGAATAGATGCTTCTAGGTTTATCATACTTCTTATTTCTTCATCGTGCATTTCAGCAGACAGCTTAAACGCTTTCTCTAAAGATATTTTTTGTTGATAATGTAAGACTAACACTAAATTATGAACATCGTTATCAGCCATTTCTTTTGGTGCTGAGAAAATATCGTTACACCAACAAACAATGTTGTTGGTCATCATTTTTAGTCTTTTAAGTGTGTTGTATTCTCGTAAAGTTTTGGGAATATTTAAGTGATTAGTAAATTCAATTAACTCAAATAAAGGCTCCATCGCTCCAGTTGATCTACGTAAATGAATATATGTATCCAGATCCGGTACATTTTCCTGTGAACGGTTAATAGCTTCTTGGACACATCCATGTAAATAATCTTCAACACTATGAACAAAGTAATGAAAAGTTTTTGCACCGTCTCTTTGGAACATTCTTTGTCGTAAGTCCGCTAAAGCATGAGAACGTAGCGAATCTTGACTTGTGAGTTCTGCACCATTCAATACTTCAATAAATCGCTTATGTAATCCATTTAGTACTTCAGGCTGATTTGATAAATTTGAGATATCGCATTCGTCATCCCAAGTCATCATCCAACTTAGCCAATCGTTGGCAATTGTAAGTTCTTCAAGTTGACATTGTGGATAACAGCTAGCTATTAACAGGAAAAATTTAGCCTTGGAGAAACGTTTAAAAGCTGATTCATCTTTTAGAAGATTGAAGCGAAAAACCCAATCAAAAACAGTTGCTTCTAAGACATCAACATACTGATTAAATTGATGGGGAAATGGAGTGTATAAACTAGGTATGGTGAAGTTGTTCATAATTCCTCTTTTCGTTAAGTTTCTAGTTAACTAAATCTTCAAATGAATTGCTTTTGCAACAGTTATCAATTTAGAGTTTTGGCATGAAAAAATGACCATGCTAACTCTAAAAATCATGAGTGTTTTGTCTATGAATGAAGAAATTAATCCTTAGTAACAACAGTTCTAAGTTTTAGCCACAATCAAAAATGACAAAATGAGAACATATATTCTTCTTTATCTGCAAAATCCTCATAAATGGATAGTGCAGAGATCAAAAGAACAATTTCTGCTAATGTGTATGCTTTTGTGTTACTGAAACTTTAATGAACAGCACTTCATAAATCTACATTTACACTGCTACCCAACAATGTAAAAACTACCTGCGATTAAGTCACTTATACAACTAAGTGTGAGTCTGCCTTCGACTGAGTTCAATATGTAAATTTCGGTAACTACTTAAGTATTTTTTTATATTTTCCTTAAAAAAAGAACTGTATTTTTATGCAATTCCAAACAAATCTTGAGCATTATTAATACATGGAAAAAATTAATACTTTATTTAAACTATAAATCTAAGTATGTAATATCTTTTTGCTAAATATTTTTATCCAAAGATGATGAATTGGTTCTATAACTATGAGGTTATTGAAGATTGTGTGAAAAAGCGCTGTCAAGCAGCTAAGTATTTATGCGGTCTAATTTATTTTATAAATACTTGTATTATTGCGTGTATACACGTTAATATCATGAAAGCATGACAAAATTAACATGATAAAAAACAAATCTCTGATTGATAAATTAAACAAATATAGATAAAGTCGAGTATTTGTAGCATTTTATATCCAATGGTAGATATATTTATAAGTAAAATTTGCTTGTAAAAAATAGCACTTTTAAATAAATATGTATTTAGGATGAGTATTTATTACCCATAATACAGATGCAAATATCAGTAAATTGTGGTATTCATGCTACTGATATCATGTAGAAAGAATTTTAGTACCTTAACGTTTGGGTACTAAAATTCTCTTTATTTGCCTAAAACAATTGAATTACTAGGGTTTTGCTGATGTTTGATTTATGGGCAAATTCAAATTTTCAGCGATCGCCGACAAGTATGGTTGAAAAACCGCCAAGTTTTCCAGGTTATCAAATTTACCTTTGGATAAATCTGAATTAAAGGATGTAGTAATAACGTACAATTGTTTGCTGTCGGAGGTAACATAACCAATATGTTGCTCTTGTACACCACCTTCTGGCTTTAGTCTGACCAAGCCATAACGCATTCCTGGCAGTTTACCAATAGTTAGCTGTTGTGGTGGATAGGTTGAGAAAGCAATTTTATTACCGTATTTGGCTTGATGGTCTTTGGCAAAGGTATTGTATGAATCGGCTACCCAAGCTTGGAGTGCCTTGGCTATTTGGCTTTGGAACTGAGGATTTTGGTAATCTACTTGAGAACCCTGAGGAATACCAAGTTCTGTGAAGTGCTTTTGGAAATCAGGATTATCTGTGACTGGGTAAATCTCAACTTCAACTGTACCCAAACGTTGTCCTTGAGAAGAAACACATAGTAAGGCTGTTTCTCCCTCACAAGGTATTACTTGCCAATTGTTGGGTGCAGATATGCTATCTGACAGTCTCTGCCAAATATTGACTTTTTTTAAATTGGTTTGTTTTGGTGCAGTGATTGAAGGGGTAGCAGTTTTCGTCGTTGCACCTACAGTATTAGACTGTGTAACTTTACTTGTCAAAAAGTCGGGGAGAACAAACCTAGCTCCCACTGGTATGAAAACCAGTAAAATAACACCAATTATAAGATGATAAACGCGCAACATTTTCCTGAATATCCCAAGGCAGAGATTGCAAATTGATTGTATCTAAAATACTTTGTGAGTATACAGCTATTCTGAATTATTCAAGAGGATGAATAGTTCAAGAATTACATAACAAAACCTTTTGCTTTGAAATACAGACTATAAGAGGGTAGGGATGTAGGAGTTTAAGGATTGTGAACAGCTAGACTCCTCTAACCTTGGTCAAACCGTTGATTTTTCGTTTTTATGCGTAAGTTCTAGAGTTGAAGACTTGAGACAAAACAAAAAATAATCCAGCAGATTTGAGCTTTTGCTTTTATCTGCTGGAAACTCTAAACTTTATATTTTAGTAATAGCCTTTAGTAGCGGCGATTACCACCACCACCGCCACCACGGTTATTATTGCCCCAGTTACCGCCACCACGAGAAGGACTTCTTTCTTCACGGGGTTTAGCTTTGTTGACTTTTAAATCACGCCCCATCCATTCAGCACCATCAAGTGCTTCGATGGCAGCAGTTTCTTGAGCTTCTGTTTCCATTTCTACAAAAGCAAACCCACGAGGACGGCCAGTTTCACGGTCGGTAGGTAACTGAACGCGGCTAACTTTTCCGTACTCTGCGAAGGCCAGCTTCAGGTCTTCCTCTGTAACTTGGTAGGATAAGTTACCGATGTAAATTGACATACAATGTCTCCGAATTCAGGAAATGTAGAGAGTTAAATTCGGAGAGATACTTTTTATAAATCAAAATGAGTCACTCAACCGAAAATAATTCTTATAGACTCAACTATAGCACAGCTGTTCAATGTTGGCAGGTCTTACACAGCATAGTAATTTGTAATTTTTAATTCAGACTTATCGACTTAATCTGGGTTTAGGTGTTGAGTTTATAGTCTCTCGAACTGTGCTAATATTTCTTGTGCTTGTTGACAAAGTGTTTCATGATGCTGACCATTACTAGCCAACAATCCACCCCACTGATTGATATCTCTAGTATTGTACTGTAATGCAGTACCGTCAAAGTGGGTAAACTTACCCCCAGCTTCTGTCAAAATTAATTCTGGGGCTGCTATATCCCAATCTTTGGGAGCTGATTTGCCAGATAGGGAAATGTAAAGGTCTGCTTGTTGCTCAAGAATAGTAGTGATTTTGCAACCCACACTGCCTACGGATTTTTGATGGTAAGAAGGCAAATGTTCCAATAAATAGTTTAACTTTTGATTGCGGTGAGAACGACTCACAACTATTGTTAGCTCCTCCGGGTGCTTGGTTGTGTTGTTAAATGATAGTTGTAATAAATTAGAACTTTTTCGGCTCTCTACAAATGTACCACCGTTTTTGGTAGCGTAATATAGTTTTTCTGCTTCTGGTATGGCTACCACGGCTAAGACGGGCCTATGTTCTTTTACTAAAGCAATGTGAACTGCGTAGTCCCCTGTTTTTTCGATAAAGCCGCGTGTCCCATCTAAGGGATCGATTATCCATACCCAATCAGCACCTGATTGGCTATCTTTGTTTAACTCTGATTGATAGGTTTCTTCGCTGATGTAAGCGAAATCTTCTCGCCCTAAAGCTGCTTGTAGCTTTTGTAAGATGTATTGACTGACGGTAACATCGGCAACGGTAACAGGCTCATTTTGTTTATACTGCACGTTGAGGTTTGAGTCTTTTGCTGTGCCGTGATAATAGGATTGTAATATTTCGGCTGCACCCCAACCAACGGCACGAGCGATCGCTAGTATTTCTTGTAAGTCTTTCATTTCACATCCATCCAACGGCGCGTACCAAAAAGTTTACAAGCATCAGCAGTGATTTTGGCTGCTCCCTCCAGTGCTTTCGTAAAACTTGCTTGTAATATCCAGTGGCAAAAAGCACCGTGAAAAATATCTCCAGCCCCCAGTGTATCAACTGCCGTAATCGTCGGTACAACTACAGTACCACGTTGACCACAACTGAAATATTCAATTGGTTTTTCTCCGTGGGTAATAGCGATGTGGGGAACTCCTAATTTGTGGATATAGGTAAAAACTTCTTCACCACTACTACAGTTAGGGGGATAAAAGTTAGCTGAACAAATGGCGTAGTCAACTAATGGCAATATTTTCTCAAACCCCGGTTTCCAACTACCGCCATCAATTACCACGGGTATATTATTAGCTTTAGCCATTTGTGCGATGATACATCCCACCGCCATCTGATGTCCATCAATCAGAACGATATCAATATTATGTAAAATCTCTGGTGGGATAGATTCGTTAGTAGCTTGAGTTTTGACAGCGTTGATAGAAATGACAGCCCGTTCCCCGGTGGATTGAGTGACAATAATTGAAGATACAGGTGGTGGTGTATTAATAGTAGGATCAAGGTCAGCGATCGCTACTTGATATTTGGTTAAATCACTATGGATTAGCTGTGTCATCGGGTGGGAACCAACCACACCCAAAACTATAGCTTGATTACCCAAATAACTAAAAGTGACAGATGCGTTAGTAGCAGGGCCGCCTGCTGCTACAGTGTAGTCAGTCGCCACTAGCTTTTGATTATTTTTAGGGGCAAATTCAGCTAAGTAAATTAAATCTAATGTTACCAAGCCTACAAATAAACCGTGATTAGTCATTAGTCATTAGTCCGCAGTTCACTGTCATTTCCTTCCCTATCTTATTTCCACTCCCTATTTCTAATGCAGACCGATCCCAAACCAGGAACACTATATATAGTTGGCACACCCATTGGTAACTTGGAGGATATCACTTTTCGGGCGGTGCGGATTTTGCAAAATGTGGATTTGATTGCGGCGGAAGATACGCGCCACACAGGGAAGTTGCTCCAGCATTTGCAGGTAAAAACACCGCAAATTAGTTACCATGAACATAATCGTAGCAGTCGTATCCCAGAATTATTAGAGCATTTGCATATTGGTAAAGCGATCGCCCTTGTGAGTGATGCGGGTATGCCGGGAATTTCTGATCCTGGTTACGAACTGGTAAAAGCTTGTATTGAGGTAGGGGTAAAAGTAGTTCCTATTCCTGGTGCGAGTGCGGCAATTACAGCGTTGAGTGCGGCGGGATTACCAACAGATAAGTTTGTATTTGAGGGTTTTCTGCCAGCCAAAGGTCAACAAAGACGAGAACATTTAGAGGCTTTACAAACGGAATCCCGTACTCTAATTTTCTACGAATCGCCGCATCGCCTGCGTGAAACTTTACAAGACTTAGCAGAAGTTTGGGGAAGCGATCGCCAAATTGTCTTGGCAAGGGAGTTAACTAAATTATATGAGGAATTTTGGCGGGGGAGTATTGAGGAAGCGATCGCCCATTACCAACAAAAAGAACCCCAAGGTGAATATACACTCTTGGTAGCTGGACAACCACCTAGCCAAACTTTACTCACAGAAGAACAACTAAAGGCAGAGTTGCAACAATTAATTAGTCAAGGAATATCGCGATCGCAGGCTAGCCGTCAACTAGCAAAATACACTTCTCTTAACCGTCGCCAAGTTTATCAACTCGCTCTTTCTATAGTTATGAATCCTGAATAGTAACGCAGCGATCGCTTGAGAACGAATCTGCGATAATTAAATAGAGGAATCCTATTTGATTATTGAAAAAATATAAGTATCTATAGGGTAGGCATTGCCCAAAGCCACTTGCTACCCTGCGGGAACGCTAAGAGTGAATAAGCAGGGAAACCCGTCCAACGCAGTGGCTCCCCTACGCTTATTTCAGAAATCAAGGATGAATCCTATTAGATCCAGATACTATTTAAGAATCTGACTATTAGTCTTCAGGAAGAACCCATTTAGGCGGTTCTGTCATTTTTTTTCGCAGACGTTCTTCCGCCATTTGCAACATTTGGTCTAAAGAAGTCTCGGCAATGAATTGAGAGGTAGCCTCTCTAAACTCAATGTTCGGACATTTATCCCCTAGAACACAACCGTTGACGCAAGCTTGAGCGCAGTTAATTTTCTGCTCCACAGTCAATTCCTCTCTACTCAGGGGTTTTTTTTACCCTCCAGATAAATTTTACCTTGCTAGTTAGGATTAAATTAGTCTAAATATCTACCATTTTAGAAATAAAGCAGGAAAAAGGACTAGGGATTAAGAAGATGAGGTAGGAGAAGAAACAGTGGAGCCAGTGGCGTAGCACAGAGCAGGGGAAGAAAAGAACGACTGTTGACTAATGACTATGGACTAATTACTAATGACTAAACTATTAGCTATTACAGGAACTATTGCGGCGATCGCTACTGCTATTGTCCCTCAACAAGGTAGCGTGGGTATTGTGCGGGTGTCTGGTTCCCAAGCTCTGGCTATTGCCCAAACTCTGTTTCATACACCAGGTAAGCAAGTTTGGGACAGTCACCGGATTCTCTACGGTTACATCCGCCATCCCCAAACGCTAAAAGTTATAGATGAGGCACTGCTGCTGATCATGCAAGCGCCTCGCTCTTACACCCGTGAAGACGTAGTAGAGTTCCATTGCCACGGTGGGATTATGGCAGTACAACAGGTATTGCAACTATGTCTGGAAAGCGGCGCTAGATTAGCTCAACCGGGGGAATTTACCCTCAGAGCCTTTTTGAATGGCAGACTAGATTTAACTCAAGCCGAGAGTATTGCTGATTTGGTAGGAGCGCGATCGCCCCAAGCTGCTCAAACGGCTTTAGCTGGTTTACAAGGCAAACTAGCTCATCCCATCCGCCAGTTACGCGCCAACTGTTTGGATATTTTGGCAGAAATTGAAGCTCGGATTGATTTTGAGGAAGACTTACCGCCTTTGGATGATAAAGCCATAATATCAGATATTGAAAACACTGCCGCAGAAATTTCTAAATTACTGGCAACTAAAGACAAAGGTGAACTGCTGCGAACAGGCTTAAAAGTGGCCATTGTCGGTCGTCCGAATGTAGGTAAATCCAGCTTATTGAATGCTTGGAGCCAGAGCGATCGCGCCATTGTCACCGACTTACCCGGTACAACCCGCGACGTTGTAGAATCGCAGTTAGTTGTCGGGGGCATTCCCGTACAGGTGCTAGATACAGCAGGCATTCGGGAGACTAGCGACCAAGTAGAAAAGATAGGCGTAGAGCGATCGCGTCAAGCTGCCAACACAGCTGATTTAGTCTTGTTAACCATCGATGCTGCCACAGGCTGGACTACTGGCGACCAAGAAATTTATGAACAGGTAAAACACCGTCCGTTAATTCTAGTGATGAACAAAATTGATTTAGTAGACAAGAAATTGATTTTATCCTTTAAATATCCCGAAAATATTAATCAAATTGTTCACACAGCCGCAGCCCAAAAACAAGGAATTGATGCTTTAGAAACTGCAATATTAGAGATAGTTCAAGCCGGAAAAGTGAAAGCAGCTGATATGGATTTAGCCATTAATCAAAGACAAGCCGCAGCCCTCACCCAAGCGAAAATTTCTCTAGAACAAGTGCAAGCAACAATTACCCAGCAACTACCCCTAGATTTTTGGACAATTGACTTACGCGGTGCAATTCATGCGCTAGGAGAAATCACAGGGGAAGAAGTAACGGAGTCAGTGCTTGATAGGATTTTTAGTAGATTTTGTATAGGGAAATAAACACTGTAAATGGAGCTTGGGGGAGGAAATAAGGGGGTTGCACTCGTGCTAACTAAGTGCGTAAGAGAAGCCACCTGTGACAAGTCTTGATGTAATATTGATACATTAATTTATAATTTCTATAGTTCTCTGTATTAGAATATACTGTTAACGGAGAAATTTGGCTTTTCATAGTTGAGTGAAGGAAAACATTAGTTAAGGTAGTTACTAAAATCTATGGATGATATATTTTTGAAGCAAGAAGATTTTGAAAGAATATTTTCATCTCACTTAAAAATTAGTACATATTCACAAAGCATAGAAAGTTTATTTAGAGACAGAAACTTAAACAAAATTAAATATGACCCCTATTATCAAAGAAATTATGTTTGGACTCCTGAAAAAGCAACATTTTTTATAGAAAGTATTTTACTTGGGACAGAAATCCCACCAATAATACTTTTTGATAGTGGAAACACAAAAGAAGTAATTGACGGAAGACAAAGGTTTGAGACAATATTGCGTTTTCTCAAAAAAGACTTAAAGCTAACTGAAAAAGGTCTGTACGAGTTAAAAGAGCTAAAGAAAAAATCTTTTCAAGATTTAAGTACACAAATTCAAGACCTTTTCCTTGATTCTAAACTGAGAGTATTTGAGTTTGCTATAGTAAATGAGCCTAAATTAGATAGTGATCTGGAAGATAAGATAAAAAAAGAAATCTTTTCTAGATATAATTCAGGCATTACACCTTTAAAAAAAGCAGAAATCGAGAATGCCGCATATTTAAATGATCCTATAACTAAGTGCTTCAAGGATTTATTAACTACAGATCCAGTACAAGCAGAGAAAATATATCAGCTTTTTTTAAAGCATACTAAAACAGAAGATAATATCAAATTTAGAATCCAGAAAATTCTAACTTTTGTAAGAAAACAACTAATTCTAAGTATGCTGCCAATTAGAAGTTATGCTTCTAGTCCAGCAAGAACTGAAACGGTTGATAAACTTTACGAATTGATAGGTAGAAGTTGCGATCCCAAAGATTTATATAAAAATTTTTTGAACAGGTCTGAGTTAGTTGAGAAAGTAAATTCGACTCTAGAGTCAAGGGCAATCAGGTCTAATAGATTAGTTTGTGAGTGTCTTTTATGGGCTTTTTCAATACTGGAAAAAGAAAATGTTCCCAGAGGAGATTTCGAAAGTGTTGCGTTATCTATGGAATTTTCTCGTTATGTAGAAAAGAACATAATTACTTTTGCTCTAGAAGGGTCACATTTTTATTCACCTACACTTGGAAGATATCAAACTATAGCTAACTTTTTCAGTAGTAAACTAAAAATTAACTTTACTAACTATTTAGGCGGCGGCAACCCCAAAATTAAAAATTATGAGCAGGATGATACGTTAGTTAAAGTTAGTCAGTTAGAAACTTTAAGAACAACAAAGCCAGACCCTCAAAGAGTAACAATTGACGATTTTCTTTCAAGAATAAGGAAGAAAAGACTACTTTTACGTCCACCTTATCAAAGATCTGAAGTTATTAGTATACCCAAAGCATCTGCATTAATAGAGAGCATTTTGCTTGGTATTCAATTGCCACCAATATTTATTTTTAGTCGTAATGATGGAGTATGGGAAGTTATTGATGGACAACAGCGATTACTTTCGATTCTTGCATTTACCGGTGGATCTTATATTGATGAAGAAGGAAATGAACAAAAATCTAAAAATGATAAATTTGCCTTGAGGCAGTTAAGAATACTTAGAGATTTAGAAAAAAATAGATTTGATAATTTTAATGTAAATTTACAGGATAAAATTTATGATTTTCCACTTCTAGTTGTTGAAATCGAGGAGAGAATTAATCCTCAATTTCAGCCTGTTGATTTATTTATCAGATTAAATAATAAGCCATTCCCTATCTTAGAAAATTCGTTTGAAATGTGGAATGCTTGGGTTAAAAAGGAATTAATAGATGAGATTAAAAAGAATGCAGCAAAACATAAAAATTGGTTATACATTACTATTGCTAGTAAGAAAAATGACTATGGAGATAGGATGTTGAATGAAGAATTATATACGTTATTAGTTTATTTAGATTATCATAAAACTAGCGGAAAAGGTAAATCTACTGGAGTTCTTAATATACATATAAAAAACAATTCTGTAAATGCGAGAATTAAAGATAAAAGGGATGTTACAAAATTACTCCACGATGCTTCTACAAACGTAGACTCCTTGCGTTCGTTTCGAGAAAGCATTAAGCACGTAGAAAGTTTTATTAAAATTTTAAGATTGATTCTCCTTGATAGAGACATTGATGATGGTGTTGATAATTTTTTGATGGAAGAAGTGAACTGCATTTTTGATGCCGGCAGAAATTTAGCAGTTCTTGTTAGAAGGTTTCAAGACTTTTATATGCTATGGCATATTTTATCTGATCTAAATCTTCAAATGGCTAAGTTTCATAGGGAAGAAATTAAGAAAAGATTAAAGGAACTTTTCGCATATATGAAAAATCCCAGCAGTACTGATCTTGAAATAATTATGAAAGGCTTTAATGAAAGGCTAGAAATTATCAAAAGTGATTTTACGCAAAAAGATAGAAAGCTAAGATTAACAGAAGAAGAAAAAAGGCTATTAATTAAGAGCCAAAACAATCAGTGTGCATTGACAGGTGCAGCAATATATTATGGTGATGATTTGCATTATGATCACATTGTGCCATTATCTATTGGAGGGTCTGATACCATAGATAACATTCAAGTAGCACATGCACATGCAAATAGACAAAAAGGTGCTAACGTTTTGCTTAAATACACATAGGACTTAAATAAAGTAACTATTGATGTGTTATGGTAAGTCTTTTTTGTAATTGTCACTTACTAGATAGATATTGGCTCTATCGCTCACTTGATAAAGTCAATTAATAAAAAAATGCTTGTTATTAGGTTAATCTCTTTTAAGCAATAGGGTAGGGGCTTCAAAAGCCTCTAGATAAAAGCTTGCTTTTAATATCGTCGTATGGGGAGCATCCACTTTTGGAAGATATACAAGTTTTGGGAGAATATAACAACAGAGAAAACAGTAGGTGTCAGCAAGCATGAACCAAGATAAACCAGAAAGAATCAAAGCCTGCTTACAAGAATTGTCAATACTGCTGTATGAAGAAGCAGACAGGGAGCAGTGAAGTAGATATACTTAGCAAATACTGAAACCTTCAACACTTCACCCTTAATATTTTGTTCTCTGATTTGACTATAAAATTTAAACGGAGAGGGGGAGATTCGAACTCCCGGAGGTTTTAGCCTCATCCGATTTCAAGTCGGACGCAATCGACCACTCTGCCACCTCTCCAAATAAACTGTCGAGCTAGTGCTGCGCCTACATTTGTGGGTGAGCAATAAAGCTGACAGATAATACTATATCCTATCATCTACACAGATGGTACTACTGAAGTTGATCGCTCATAAAGAATTTCCTCTTTTGCCACCTGAAAACCTTCCCCAACCCAAACTAAGGAAGCTTGTGTCACTTCGCCCGCCTCTAGGGAAACTAAAGAAAAATTCCGCAGTTTCCCATGTTCACTTACTACAATTCTGGGTACACTAGCAGCATTCAAGTAAAATATCCCCTCTGGGCTTCTAAATGTTGGTTTACGTAGTTCTTTTTTGGTGTGCCGCAAAGTGTGGTGCATATGACCAAATGCCACTAAAGAAATGCGTTTACCAAGGGTCATACTTAGAGAAATCGCCTCGGCTAAATCTGGGTCGCCAAAGTCGCCACCTATAGGATGCCAATCTTTACCGCATGGGTCTTCTGGGCGATCGCCTAATCCACTCGGCCCATTATGACCGAGAAAAATGATTGTATCACAGGCTGCGCTTTTCACTGTCGCAAATATTCTCTCTGCTGATTCTTCCAGATTTGTCACACCATAACGGTCTTTACAGATGTCAGCAAATCTCCATTCATGACCACCCCAACTAAAAGGACGACCTCCCACCACGGTTAAATTCCACTCTAGAAAATCTAGCTTACCGTAACCAACATGGGCTGAACCTAGTAAATCGAGTTGTTCTTGTACCCAGTCTTCTTTGGTGCGATCGTAAGGACATTTCTTCCGTCCCCATTCTGTGGCAGTGTACCACGCATCATGGTTGCCCATAACTGCGGCTTTGGGAATATTCACCGAAGCGATCGCTCTTACCACTTCCACCGACTCATTACCAAAATCACCCACAAACAGCACTAAATCAACACCCAGATGCTTGAGTGCAATGCCATCTTCTACTTCCCACTGATCATGGATATCTCCAACTACAGCAATTTTCAGAGTTTTGGATTGAGATTTTTGACTGGTCATGCCACTTTCCTTGCCGTATATTTCCAGCATAGGAAACTCAGCCGGATTTGGACACTATTTAGGGGTATTAACCCACCAACTATTTTTGGTAAAAACTACTATAATTAATTCACCAGACTAAACTTGTAATAAAAAGTAACCCTAACTGTGTTTACCACTGCTTTTGCTCAAAGGGAACAGACTCAACCAGGTGGACTACCACTAGATTTATTTGCCGCTATTGAAAGTCTGAAAAAAGAACTCAACGCTGTTATTTTGGCGCATTATTATCAAGAGCCAGATATTCAAGATATTGCAGACTTTATTGGCGATTCATTACAACTTGCTAGAGCCGCAGAAAAGACTAATGCAGACGTGATTGTCTTTGCTGGCGTTCACTTCATGGCGGAGACAGCGAAGATTCTTAATCCTGACAAATTGGTACTGTTACCAGATTTAAATGCGGGTTGTTCCTTAGCTGATAGTTGTCCACCAAAAGAATTTGCTGCTTTTAAGGCAGCACATCCCGATCATTTGGTAGTTTCCTATATAAACTGCTCTGCCGAAATCAAGGCGATGAGCGATATCATCTGCACCAGTTCCAATGCGGTGAAGATTGTGCAGCAAATCCCCAAAGAACAGCCGATTATCTTTGCTCCCGATAGAAACTTGGGACGATATGTCATGGAACAGACGGGACGGGATTTGTTACTGTGGCAAGGTAGCTGCATAGTTCATGAAACCTTCTCTGAGAAGAAGATTGTTCAACTAAAAATTGCCCATCCTGAAGCAGAGGCGATCGCTCACCCAGAATGTGAAAGTAGCGTCTTGCGCCACGCTAGTTTTATCGGCTCTACAGCAGCCTTACTCAAATACTGCCAAACCAGCCCCAGCCAAGAATTTATTGTGGCTACCGAGCCAGGGATCATCCACCAAATGCAAAAACTAGCTCCTCATAAGCACTTTATTCCTGCACCACCAATAAATAATTGTGCTTGCAATGAATGTCCATTTATGCGGTTAAACACCCTGGAAAAACTCTACTGGGCGATGAAAAACCGTACTCCTGAAATCACCATGTCAGAAGATATCCGCATCGCGGCTCTCCGACCAATGCAACGGATGCTAGAGATGAGTAATTAGTCAACTAATTCCTATATTTTTTATCAGTTAAATGGGGAGATTAGGTTTCCCCATTTTCCATATCCTGAAATCTAAACATTCTCTCTGCGCCTCTGCGGGAGACAAATCATACACTCTGGAATTGCTTAGTCATCATGGAGATTTATCAGCCTCTTTTTGTGCCGTCTCACTATATTTCTTATATAGCTGAGTACGTATCTTAGCTTCCTGGTAACGGCTGTGATTTGATGGTACTGCATTCATTAAATCTGATGCTCGTTGCCACATAGCAGCTAACTCCAACCATTGAGTTGCACTTGTAGCTGTTTTACCGGATGCTGAGGCTTGATTGGCAAGGCGCACAGCTGCTGCAAAAGAATCATCAGATTGCAGAGAAACTCCATTATTAACGGCGTTGCTAAGTACTTCTGATTCTTTCCTCTTAGTATTGGCTGTAGCTAAAGAATTGTGGTTATCAAGTTGCGCTAGGTTTTTCAGTTGTTCACCAAACTGGCTATAAAAAATCCAACCAAGTGATAACAGCAAGCATAAAGCAAATGCTGACCGCAATTTCACCTTAGAGACTTTTTTTTGTTTAGCTTTGTTATTAAGTGGCGAGAGATCAGGTAAATTTGCTTGTCCTAGTTCAGCTTGTGCTTCTTGGAGATCCTGGATTAGTTGCTTGAGGACATTAGGTTGAGCAAGTGTAATTTCCTGTGACCAGAGTAATTGATTATCGCGATCGCGATCAATTTCTGTCAACCACAGCAATTGTTGTTCCCGAACAATTCGACTGTTAATCTTGATGCGGCGAATATGACGCGGTGCAATTGACTCCAGAGTGTGCTGGATTTGTTCTACAAGGCTAGATTGCTCAAGTTGTTCTACCTTAGCCGCCTCACACAATAGTTGTAAGACACCATCAGCAAAAACAGCTCTGATTCTCACACCGGATTTGGTGAGCTTTTCGTTTAATAGTTGAATAATCGCCGCAACGCTACCTTGGTGAGCTTGCCAGGCGATATCATTTATCCGATCTACCATTGGAGATGTAGTAATAGCTTTAAACCCTGATTTTTTTAAAAGAATCATAAATTTAGGCTGTTGTTCTACTGAACTTTACCTTGTCTTCGATTTTACGAGTAAAAAGATCCGTTTGCCACATAAAATCTTAAAAATCTAGCTTTCTTCTACTGCTGGCTAGAATGCTCTATATTTATCGCATTACAATCATACTTAACCAAAACTAAATAACCTCAGGGTCAACACCTAATACCCTTTTGGATTTTATATTTGAGATTTGGGATGGAAAACCCCTTGATGTATCTGGATTTCCCCTGTCCATCCGTCACAATCATTTTTCCAATTGGTATAACATTTTCAACTTTTTTGGCTATAGTAACCACCCCTCTTTCTTGCCCCTATGCTTTCAGAACGCTTTACCCAAGCCCTCACCTACGCTATTCAACTCCACGCTCACCAAGTACGTAAAGGTTCTGGTGTTCCTTACGTTGCTCATTTATTGGGTGTCGCTAGTATTGCTTTAGAATATGGGGCTAATGAAGATGAAGCAATAGCAGCGCTTTTACACGACGCAGTAGAAGACCAAGGCGGCGCAGCTACAAGAGAAGAAATCCTTTGCCGCTTTGGTGAAACTGTCACGGCAATTGTTGATGGCTGTACAGATGCAGACACTACACCAAAGCCTCCCTGGAAACAGCGCAAGGAGGCTTATATTGAACATATTTCTACCGCCTCTCCATCAGTGCTGTTGGTATCGGCTGCTGATAAACTTCATAATTCCCGATCAATTCTCCAAGATTACCGCCTTTTGGGCGAATCCCTTTGGGAACGCTTCCAAGGAGGTAAAACTGGTACTCTTTGGTATTACCGAGCGCTGGTAGATGCTTATGGAAAGATAGGAACTATGGCAATATTTGAAGAATTAGCACGGGTAGTTTCACAGATTGAGAATTTAGCATCTGCATAGAAAAATATGAAGCATGAAGCGTGGAAAATTCCCTACTTTATACTTCATATTCTGGTTTATTTTGGACTGTAACAAAAAAGACAGTCTTGTTCTGGCTAGCGGAACATACTACTTATAGAGGTATCTTCATGAATCCGCCAGATGGTTTCCCCTAGCAAGTTAGCGACTGATAACACTACTAGTTGGGGAAAGCGATCGCTTTCTGGTATGGGAATTGTATTAGTGACAATTACTTCCTCAAACAAGCCACTGGACAATCGTTCAACAGCAGGAGGAGAAAAGACTGCATGGGTTGCACAGGCATATACCTGACGCGCCCCTTCTTCACGTAATAATTTAGCGCCGGCGGCGATTGTTCCACCAGTATCGATCATGTCATCAACCAAAACTGCGGTTTTGCCTTTGACATCACCAATCACATTTAAAACCTCGGCGACGTTGTGAGCATGACGACGTTTATCAATAATGGCAAGTGGAGCATCATTTAGCTTTTTCGCAAATGCTCTTGCCCGTGCTACACCACCAACATCAGGAGAAACAACTACAATATCGTGCAGTTGTTTGCTGGTTAAATAATCCAGTAGGACTGGTGAACCGTAAACATGATCAAAGGGAATGTCGAAATATCCCTGAATCTGAGCAGCGTGTAAATCCATTGCCAAGACGCGGTTAGCACCTGCTTGAGTTATCAGGTTAGCAACCAACTTGGCGGTGATTGATTCTCTCCCTGCGGTTTTGCGGTCAGCACGAGCATAACCATAGTAAGGAATTACTGCTGTTACCTGTCGTGCAGAAGCACGGCGACAGGCATCAACCATAATTAGTAATTCCATCAAGTGATCGTTCACTGGTTGACAGCATGGTTGGATAAGGTAGACATCACAACCCCTGATCGATTCCTGAATTTGAACATATAGTTCCCCATCCGCAAATCTTTTGCGAATCATAGGACCTAAGTCCATACCCAGGTAACGGGCGACTTCCTGAGAAAGTGGTACGTTAGAAGAGCCAGAAAACAGCCGCAGGCGATGATTTTCAGTCAGTCCTGTTGCAGTTGGCTGCATTTTAAAAGTTGCAGAACTGAGCACAGCAGATCCTCGATGTGCATTCATGGCAATCTTAGCATTAGATATTAGGTGGATTTAACTGAAAGGGAGCAAAAAAAACATTTGTGTGTTTTGTTGAAGCTTTCATAAATACTTTAAATATTTCTCAATATAATCACCAATTGCTCATTTTTCGTTCCTTGTGATAAACAGAGCATCATCCAGATTAGCCGATCAAAAAAATCCACACTAACCTTTTAGTTGAATTTGGTTGATTAGAATAAAAACCAAATTTTGAGAGTTTGGTTGGCATTTCAGAATACTTCTACTAAATCATCTTGCTAACTGAGGGTTAACTATTCATGAATTAGTTAACTTTGACCTATAGCAATCAAGAAATAGAATCATCAACAAAGAAAAGCCATAGGGACATCTGAATGTTCATTCAATATTCTACAATACTAGTCTCGAAATTATAATATAAACTAACAAACTAAATTTTTGCTTGGTAATCACCAAAAAGTTTTTCAATTTAGAAATTCATCTAAACTATCATCCGTTTAAATGATAGTTGATGTTTTCCTGATTCCAAGGCTGAAATTTGATATCTGTTTGAGCCATAGTTGGAAAAATGATTAGTCATCCATGAACAGCTACCGAGTCGGCAATCGGCGTCAGCATGGAATAGTATTCAATCGGAGTTCATCTTCTAGGATAGAGGCAAATCTAGATAGTGGCACGTCCGCCTGTGGCGATCGCCCAGTGTAGAGCAAAGCAAGTATGAGTCTAACTAAAAAAAATTGGCTATTTTTCCCAAGCTTATTTAAATTGCCGAAGCATATGCAAATGATCTTTCGCTGTCCTTAAAAAAATATTTTTGAGTTTAGTTAACTGGTCTATAGTCCTTAACGTTAGCCGTAGGCATCAAAACCGAATAAATTCTACCACGGCAATTAAAACCATCAATACCGTATTTCTATGAATTGAGAAATTTCTATTGTGAAAAGTGTAGTTAGTTTCCACAAGCTGCCTTTTTTTATCATTACGTAAGATTTTCATTCATTATTTCTGAGTAAAGCAGTTGATAAGATTCTTGTCACCCTGACTTAACCAGCGTTTCTCCGTTATTTGCACTATATTTTTATGGGAGAGAGTGGTGAGCTAGAGGCTAAAGAAAAGAAATTTTCCTGCTGTAGTTGTGTAATTTATAATACAATCATCTAGATTGAAGTGATGGCAGTAGTAGACGATCGCCTTTAATCTTAGGCAACATTGTTGATGATAGATCCAAAGGTTGCCTAGTGTTGCACAATCCCCACATAACACAGTACCTGCTAGTTTACCTGCTGTGTAGGGTAGAATATCGCCGCAGGTAATTATCTTTCGCCGCTTTGATTTATCTTGGTGGGTGAATTACTACCTCCTGAGTTGCCGTTACACTCTATTGATTAATCATGCAACCACCAATTTTAATTGGCACTGTCCTGCAAAATCGTTACCGCATAATTCAAATTCTCGGACAAGGAGGATTTGGTAGAACCTATTTGGCAGAAGATCAAAGACGCTTTAACGAACTGTGTGCGATTAAGGAATTGATTCCGACCGCAACAGGGACTTTTGCTTGGGAAAAAGCACAAGAGCTTTTTCACCGGGAAGCAGCAATTTTATATCAGATAGAAAATCCCCAAGTACCTAAGTTCCGCGAAAAATTTGAGCAAGACCAGCGCTTATTTTTAGTACAAGACTATGTGGCTGGGAAGACTTATCGGGATATACTGGCTGAACGGCAAGTTCTCTCTCAAACTTTCACAGAGCCAGAAGTATTACAGTTAATTCGCTCATTGTTACCTGTGCTGGAACATATCCACGGGAGGGGAATTATTCACCGAGATATTTCCCCAGACAATATTATTTTGCGAGATAGCGATTCTAAACCAGTGTTGATTGATTTTGGAGTGGTCAAAGAACTGGCGACACGTTTACAATCTCCAGATATGACAACACCAGTCACCACTGTAGGAAAATTAGGCTACGCACCCAGTGAACAGATGCAAACAGGGAGGGCTTATCCTAGTAGTGATTTGTATGCTCTAGCAGTGACAGCTATAGTTTTATTGACTGGGAAAGAAGCTTCAGAATTATTTGATGAAAACCAACTGAGTTGGACTTGGCAAAGGTGGGTGAGGGTAAATCCCATCTTTGCCCAGGTTATAAATCGAATGTTGAGTCATGCACCAAGCGATCGCTTTCAAAGTGCAGTGGAGGTATCCCAAGCATTACAATCTATAGACCAACCAAATGTTGGTGTTTCTACTCCTGATGTTTCCCGTGTGCAAACAATTGCAGTTGGTCGTCGTCCCGACTTCGTACCACCACCACCCGCACTCAACAAACCTGATCCCGTAATTCCACCCAGTCGTAGTAGTTCAGTTTTAGATAATCCCTTAGCATTAGGGGCTATAGGTAGTGCTGTAGTAATTTTGGCTGGTTTCGGTTCTTGGGCGCTGGTAAGTTCCATTCGCAGTCAATCACCATCACAACCAGAGGAAACACTACCACCGCAAACCTTCCCCTCACCAGTAGTTACTGGTGGTACTACGTCACCTGAAACCCCAGAACCAGTTATCATCAACAAGCGTCTTAATCTGGGCGCTGCTAACACAGCTACAGCTGCAGATACCATCCAAGCAAATCAGATTATTCAATACAGTTTTTTTGGGGAAGCAGGAGACAAATTAACTACCTTTGTTGACCAAGGTGACGGTGTGTTATTGACCGTTGTCAGCCGCAATCAACAGCCAATCGATAGTAGCGCCCAGCAAGTAACAAATTACGTAGGTACATTACCTAATACTGGGAGATATACTATTCAGTTAACTCTGGCTTCCGGTGTGGCTGCTAGTGAATATAGTTTGAATGTAGCCATAGAAAAAGCTATTCAAGCAACACCAACACCCATGCTCACGCCAACAGAAACGCCAACCCCAATACCAACAATCACACCGACAGAAACACCAACACCAACACCAACACTCACGCCGACAGAAACACCAACACCAACACCAACACTCACGCCGACAGAAACACCAACCCCAATACCAACATTCACGCCCACAGAAACACCAATTTTTGTTCCTGAATCACAAAGTTTACCCTAACAAGACTTACTCATGAAAACAAAAAATCAGGGGTTGAAGAGTTTAGGAGCTTAGGAGTTCAAAACCCTTACAGCCTTCCAAAGCAAAAAGTTGCATAAATTCTGTCTAAATGCCAGCGCCAACAGTGTATTACAATATCTGTGAGTTGTTAGCGATAAAAACTTGGCAGTAATTTTGTTTACTTCCGCACCTACCCGTTTTATACAGATTATTAAACCAGATTGTTGAAGTCACTACTAATTACTGGCACTGACACAGAAGCTGGCAAAACTGCTTTAACTACAGTTTTGGCAGCTTACTGTCAAAAATATTACCCCCAAGGCAGTTGGGGAATTATGAAACCAATTCAATCGGGAATTGGCGATCGCGAATGGTATCAAAATCTGTTTCAGCTACAGCAAACTATCACCGAAATTACACCACTCTACTTTACCGCACCCCTAGCTCCTCCCATCGCCGCCGCAAAAGAAAATCGACCAGTTGATTTAGCTCTGGTTTGGCAGACTTTAACCGAGTTGCGATCGCGCCTTGATTTGCTGTTAATTGAAGCAGTAGGTGGTTTGGGTTCGCCGATAACTGATGAGTTAACAGTAGCTGATTTAGCGGGAGAATGGCGCTTACCTACAGTATTAGTAGTGCCAGTAAAATTAGGTTCTCTGGGACACGCAGTAGCGAATGTGGCATTAGCCAGACAAGCGCGGGTGGATCTTAAAGGTATTGTTTTGAACTGTACACAACCCACGTCTGATGAAGAGATAGCCGATTTAACACCAAAAGATTTAATTCAATCTCTCACCAATATCCCAGTGTTAGGCTGTTTACCCTATGTAGATAAATTCAGCGACTTTGATAAACTCGCACAAATTGCATCAAATTTAGATTTAGAAACACTAACCTTGAGATAACGATAAACTGGGAAAATAACTGACGTTATTTGCTGAAGTTAATTGTAATGGTTTCCACCTTTCCCAATCCCGCTTCTGTTGACTTATCCCGTGTGCGATTAGCCATCCGTTCATTGCAACCCCAATTGGTAGAGTGGCGGCGGCGACTGCATCAAAAACCAGAGTTGGGTTTTCAAGAAAAACTCACGGCTGAATTTGTCTCACATAAGTTACAAGAATGGGGAATTGAGCATCAAACCGCCATTGCTCAAACTGGAATAGTGGCTACCATCAAAGGTGACAAAATCCCCACTTTGGAGAAGCAGGAAAGTAGGGAGAAAACTTCTGACTCAGCACTCAGCACTCAGAACTTAGCACGGGCTAAACGCCCCGCTACCGCTAACAGCACTGAGAAAGTTTTGGCAATTCGAGCAGATATGGATGCTTTGCCAATTCAAGAACTTAACGAAGTACCTTATTGTTCACAACATGATGGTGTAATGCACGCCTGTGGACATGACGGACATACAGCGATCGCTCTGGGAACAGCTTATTATTTACAACAGCATCGTCAAGATTTTGCTGGAACGGTGAAAATTATCTTCCAGCCTGCGGAGGAAGGCCCAGGAGGAGCAAAACCAATGATTGACGCTGGGGTACTGAAAAACCCTGACGTTGATGCAATTATCGGTTTGCACCTGTGGAATAACTTACCTTTGGGGACAGTAGGTGTCCGCAGTGGAGCCTTGATGGCGGCGGTAGAATTATTTGACTGCACAATTTTAGGGAAAGGTGGACATGGTGCAATACCCCATCAAACTATAGATTCTGTGGTGGTTGCGGCTCAAATTGTCACTGCGCTACAAACTATTGTCGCTCGTAATGTCAACCCCATCGATTCAGCCGTGGTGACTGTAGGCGCACTCCATGCAGGAACAGCACATAACATAATTGCTGATACAGCCACCATGAAAGGAACTGTCAGGTATTTTAATCCTGCTTTCCACAGCTTTTTTAAACAAAGAATTGAGCAAATTATTGCTGGTATTTGTCAAAGTTATGGCGCGAAATATGACTTTAGATATACCGAACTTTATCCCCCAGTAATTAACGATGCTACTATGGCTGAATTAGTGCGATCGCAAGCCGAAGCAGTCATTGAAACTCCCATTGGTATCGTCCCAGAATGCCAAACTATGGGCGGTGAGGATATGTCCTTCTTCTTGCAAGAAGTTCCTGGTTGTTATTTCTTCCTCGGTTCTGCTAACCCAGAAAAAGATTTAGCCTATCCCCATCATCATCCCCGGTTCGATTTCGATGAAACCGCTTTAGCGATGGGTGTAGAGATATTCGTGCGATGCGTAGAGAAATTTTTTGATTAACTATGTAGGTAAGAGCAAGCAAAAACAATTTCCAACTTACTCTTACCGTAACCTAAAGTGAGTTCGACGGAACCTAACCCGAACCCCTTCTCTATCAGGCAATACCGTTCAGTTAAGGCTAAAAATTAAGACAGTCGCTACCCCTAAATTTATCGAAGCTTAAAAACATAAAGGTTGCTGATTTTTATTTAACGAGAGTAATAGAAACGCTTTATGGGGATAGGTCATCGCAACATCAAACACTAAAATTCTTTGAAAATGCGATGCTTTTTGTCGCAATCAAAACCAATAACAATTACTTAACGTAAAAATGGAGTTAAGCGGATTCGAACCGCTGGCCCCTTCAATGCCATTGAAGTGCTCTACCAACTGAGCTATAACCCCTTACGGTGCGTTAACTATATTGCCTTAGTATTTGTGTTCTGTCAAGTTTTTCACTTATAATTTTAAGTTATCTATTTATTTATAAGTAATGATTACCTAACCTGTAATAAATAGCTCATACAATGCCCCATCAGAAAGTAGACTACTAACATAGCAGCAGCCGCAAGCGCTACTAATGTACCTGCCAACATGAGAGAAAATTCTTTATTTTCTACTGCTTTCTCCATCAAGTGCAGCGACCACGCCACCAACGCCACATCAAATAATAAAATAGGAATCAACATATTTTTTAATATTTATTAATACTTGTAAATTAATATTAACATCCTTTAGGAGAACTGTATCTAACCTTGGATAGATGTAATAGAATTTCAATGATGTCTTTAGAACTATGAGTATAAGCGGACAGGGACTTGACGATCGCGCAAATGATGCTTAATTTCGCCTACGCTTAATTGCCCATAATGTAATAAGGATGCCAATAAAGCGGCTTCTGCTTTCCCTTCAGTCAGGGCGGTGTAAATATGTTCACAGTTACCAGCACCACCAGAAGCAATAACCGGGATTTCTACAGACTCAGCAATTGCCCGTGTTAACTCTATGTCATAACCTGCTTGAGTACCATCAGCATCCATACTTGTTACCAATAGTTCTCCTGCCCCACGTTTTTCAACTTCTTTTGCCCATGATAAGGCATCTAAGCCAGTGTTTTCCCTACCTCCACGTACGTAAACATCCCAGCCGGGATTGTTGGGATCTAATCTTCGTCTGGCATCAATTGCCACAACAATGCACTGATTACCAAAGCGATCGCTTGCTCGATCAATCAATTCTGGATCACGTACTGCCGCAGAGTTAATACTAACCTTGTCTGCCCCGGCGCGTAACAAAGCTTTAACATTTTCTAAGGATTGAATTCCGCCACCCACAGTCAAGGGAATAAAGACCTGCTCGGCAGTGCGGTAAACCACGTCAATGATAATATCCCGGTCTTCATGAGTAGCTGTAATATCCAGAAACACTAACTCATCAGCCCCAGCTTCGTTGTAAACCTTGGCCAGTTCTACTGGATCGCCTGCATCCTTGAGATTAACAAAGTTAACACCTTTAACAACCCGTCCCGCCTTCACATCTAAACAAGGTAAGATTCTTTTAGATAACATAATAATTTTTTAACTCCTGGGTAATTGTCCGGAATCTAAATTTTAAATTGACCTGTGTATTTTCTCACCAAAATCTTCGCCACCTTTTCTACTACCAGTATGACGGCAAAGATTTAGCTCAAATAGTCCTAAACATAGAGTTGCAAGCTGAATTATGGCGATCATCTCCTCAAAAAAACAGCCCCCAGAACCCAACGGACAACCAAATAAGCACCGGGAGTCAGCACCAGCAGCCCCCAAAGAAAAGATTTTGCAACCTGAAGCTGCTATTGATGAACAAGGTAAGCAAGAAGAAAGTATTAGACCCCAAAAATTTGCCGATTACATCGGGCAGAAAGACCTGAAAGATGTGCTGGACATTGCCATCAAAGCAGCCAAGTCGCGGGGTGAAGTTTTGGATCACTTGCTACTGTATGGCCCGCCAGGATTGGGTAAAACAACAATGGCAATGATATTAGCTTCGGAGATGGGAGTCAATTACAAAATTACCAGTGCGCCAGCTTTAGAACGTCCCAGGGATATTGTCGGGCTACTAGTGAACCTAAAACCCGGTGATATTTTATTTATCGATGAAATCCATCGCCTTTCGCGGATGACCGAGGAAATTCTTTATCCGGCAATGGAAGATTACCGCTTAGATATTACCGTGGGGAAAGGTTCCAGCGCTCGGATTCGCAGTATACCTTTGTCCAAATTTACATTAGTGGGGGCAACAACCCGTGTAGGTGCGTTGACATCACCACTGCGCGATCGCTTTGGTTTAATTCAAAAGCTACGCTTTTACGAAGTTGACGAACTCAGTAAAATAGTCCTGCGTAGCGCCCAACTACTCCAAACCAACGTTACCGATGATGGGGCTACAGAAATTGCCCGTCGTTCACGGGGAACACCACGCATCGCTAATAGATTACTCAAACGCGTCCGCGATTATGCAGAAGTAAAATCCTGTCCAGAAGTTTGTCAAAATGTTGCCGCCGAAGCTTTACAGTTATTCCAAGTAGACCCATGCGGATTGGATTGGACAGACCGCCGGATGCTGAGTGTAATTATCGAGCAGTTTAACGGCGGCCCTGTAGGTTTAGAAACAATCGCCGCCGCCACAGGGGAAGATACTCAAACAATAGAGGAAGTCTACGAACCTTATCTGATGCAAATTGGCTATCTCAGCCGGACACCCCGTGGCCGCACAGCAACCAAAGCCGCATACAAACACATGGGCTTTACACCACCTAATGAACAATTATCTTTGCTTTAGTCCATAGTCAACAGTCAAAGGTAATTTTCTCTTCTCTCTGCTTACACAGTTCCTAGTCCCCAATCCCACAGCCACAACTCAACCCAGATGATGATTAAGTTAATTGGTATTGTTCTCAGCTTATTAGTTGTATTTGGCTGGGCTACACCAGTCATGGCAGAATCCCCACAACCCTTTATTACCCAGGAACAATTAGAACAAGGGGAGAAATGGAAAAATCAGGCATTCACTGCCACAAATCAAGGCGATTTTGAAACTGCGGAAGAGTATTGGACTAAAATTATTGATAATTTCCCCACGAATCCAGGCGCATGGAGTAATCGCGGTAATTCGCGGGTGAGTCAGAATAAGTTACAAGCAGCGCTGACAGATTACAACAAAGCTATAGAACTAGCTCCCAATGTTACCGATCCCTTTTTAAATCGGGGTACAGCCTTGGAAGGTTTGGGGAAATGGGACGAGGCGATCGCCGATTATAATCATGTCCTAGAACTCGACCCTAACGATGCAATGGCTTATAACAACCGGGGAAATGCCAAAGCTGGTTTAGGAAAATGGCAAGAAGCGATCGCAGATTATCAAAAATCCTTTGAAATTGCCCCAAACTTTGCCTTTGCTCGTGCTAATTATGCAATTGCGCTCTACGAAACAGGGCAAAAAGAGGAAGCAATTCACGAAATGCGAAATATTGTGCGTAAATATCCCAATTTTGCAGATGTGCGTGCTGCTTTGACAGCTGCTTACTGGGTAAGTGGACAAAAGGGTGAAGCTGAAAGTAACTGGGTTGCTGCTTATGGATTGGATGGCCGCTATAAGGATATGAACTGGGTGAAAAATATCCGTCGCTGGCCTCCTAGTCTGGCGGAGGCTTTGGATAAGTTTTTGAAAATTCAGTGAGGGTGAGGTTTTAACTACGGAGGCACAGAGACACAGACAATACTGCCTTAGCTACAATCATTACTATATCTGCTTATTCGCCTGATGTACTGCTGTTAAACCTTGATAATCTCGACAATGAACCGCTTTTTCAAAAGCAATCAAGCACAGCAGATTTTTGATGCTGCTAACTAATTAACTTTGCTGGCTACGACGATGATTAGCAGCTTGTAATAACAAAGATTCCGCAAAAGCGATCGCATCACTTGCAGATTTACCGCCTGCCAGTTGTGCTAATTCTTCCCGGCGAGTCGTCAAATCTTCTAAGTTAGTCACACGTACCACGGTACGCTGTTCTGTATTACCGTTGTTGGCTTTCTTACCTTTACCTTGAGTAATAATCTGCTTATCTACCCGGAAATGCTTATCTGCCATAGCTGCTACCAAAGGTTGGTGAGTAACACATAATACCTGATGATGTTGACTCAACTGGAGCAATTTTTCCGCGATCGCCTGTGCTACTCTCCCCGAAACCCCCACATCGATTTCATCAAATACCAGCGTCGCAGCAGCATCAGCTTGAGTAAAACAAGATTTCAGGGCTAATAAAAAGCGGCTCATTTCCCCACCAGAAGCAATTTCTGTCAATGGTTGCAGTGGTTCGCCAGGGTTGGGGCTAAACATAAAGGTAATTTTGTTTGCACCCATCGCCGTTGGGACAATTGGCAAAATTTCTACTTGAAACTTTACCTTTTCCATCGCCAAAGGTTTAAGTTCAGCTATTAATCGAGATTCTAAAGTAGCGGCGGTTTTCTGGCGTAACTGGGTTAATTTTTGACAGGCTTGAGTTAGTTTTTCAAAACTGGCTTTTTCTTGTTGTTCTAAATTTTCTATGGATTGTTCACCGTCGTTGAGGGCTGCTAATTCAGCTTGAATTTTTTCGTAGTAGGCGATCGCTTCTGTTAAACTAGGCCCATACTTGCGGCAAATTTGTTTTAACTCCCGAATTCGTTCTTCTACTTCTTCTAAACGCTGGGGGTCGGCTTCTAAATTTTCCCCATAGGTGTTAATCTGCCTTGCTACTTCTGTTAAGGCTGTTTGGGCATCTCTGACCAAATCTAACAGTGGTTGCAGTTGAGAATCATATTCCACCATGTTGTTTAAGGTGACTTCACTGTCGCCCAATAAATCTGTGGCTGCTGGAGTTTCATCCTCATTTTGATACAAAGCCTGATAGACTTTGTAACTCATCTGTTGTAAATCAACGACATGGTTGAGGCGTTCTCGTTCTTGTTGGAGTTGTTCTAATTCCAGGGGATCGCTGAGGTTAGCTGTACTTAATTCTTGGACTTGGTAAGTCAACAAATCCAGTTGTTGTAGTCGTTCCCGTTCCGAAGTGCGGCGTTTTTCTAAATTGGTGTGGGCTTGCTGATAAGTACTAAAAGCCGTGGCGATAAGTTGACGCTGCTGGATTAGAGCATCGCCGCCATACATATCTAACCAGTCGCGGACTTGGGCTGATTGTCCTACTTGCACTGTTTGACCTTGGGCCGTAATTT
Organism: Anabaena subtropica FACHB-260; assembly: GCF_014697105.1. Classification (GTDB taxonomy): domain Bacteria; phylum Cyanobacteriota; class Cyanobacteriia; order Cyanobacteriales; family Nostocaceae; genus Trichormus; species Trichormus subtropicus. The sequence goes on from NZ_JACJRF010000016.1 coordinate 53,487, forward strand.
CCACCAAGCGATCGCGCAGTCCGCCCATAACTTGACGATTGACTAACACCCCATTCACCCGCGATCGGCTACGGATGTTGCTTGTTGTGACAGCAATTTCTCGACTAATAACTACAGAATTGTCATCAATTAAATCTATTTCTTGTTCCGTCAACCAAGCCGCTAACGAGGGGTTAGTGGTGAAAGTTCCTTCCACCATCGCCTTAGCTGTTCCAGTCCGAATCACACGACTGGAGACTTTTCCACCTAAAACAGCATCAATCGCATCTAAAATAATCGATTTCCCTGCGCCGGTTTCGCCTGTTAAAACATTTAGTCCCGCGCCAAAATCTAGTTCCAGTTGATCAATTAGGGCAAAATTTTCAATTCGCAGGCAAAGCAACATCAAGCCAAATTCTCCTAGAGGGGCAGATGCCGGATATTTCCCACTTTCGGCAACTAACAATACCTATTACCATTGAATTAGCAAGCACATTTAAGTGTAACAAAAAAGCAGGATAGGGAGTGCAGCAGCCGAAAAAGACCAAGCCAAAAGAGGCAAGGGGAAAAGGGGAAAAGGGGAAATACCTCTCCTCTGTCTCTTTGGGTAAACTATCTTCCCTCCTCTCTTATCTCCAATTCCTAAAATTAGGGATTTCCTGTAAAGATATTGTTACAATACTTAACAAGTTCAATCCGACCGGTGGCTCTATTCATGACTGTTAAGACACTTCCCCCAAATTCCCGACCGATTGAGGGCGAACTACAGCTAAAGGATACACAAGCCTTGGTTGTACGCTCATCAGAAACCCTCGCATCTGAAAGGCTCCAGGTGTTGGTAACTACAAATCTCGAACCTGAGACGATAGTTTACGACCCTGTGGCGGTAGCGGAGCATTATCGTCACAGACCCCTGCAAGTTTTGCGGCGAATTTTCGCTGTTTTGGGGCCTACTCTCTCCTTTTTCTTAGGTTTGTGGTGGGACAATAAACGGGGTGTAGTGGTAAAAAGTGACCGTCGTCGGGCTATTCAGTTAAAAGACTTACTCACCCAACTAGGGCCAGCTTATATCAAAATTGGGCAAGCCTTATCTACAAGACCGGATTTGGTTCCCCCCGTATATTTAGAAGAACTCACCAGACTACAAGACCAATTACCCGCTTTTCCTAACGAAATTGCTTACCAATTTATTCAAGAAGAATTAGGACAGCCACCGGAAGAGGTTTACGAAGAACTTTCAGTCCAACCAATTGCGGCTGCTTCTTTGGGACAAGTGTATAAAGGTAAGTTGAAAACAGGCGAAGAAGTAGCTGTTAAGGTGCAGCGTCCTGATTTGAGAGAAAGAATTACGATTGACCTGTATATTTTGCGCGGGCTGGCTGCTTGGGTACAAAAGAAAGTTAAACGGGTGCGGAGTGATTTAGTCGGGATTTTGGATGAATTAGGCGATCGCATTTTTGAAGAGATGGACTACATCCACGAAGGTCAAAATGCCGAACGCTTTTTTCAATTATATGGACATATTAAAGACATATATGTACCGAGAATTTACTGGGAATACACTAACCGTCGGGTCTTAACGATGGAGTGGATTAACGGCACAAAACTTACACAGACAGCAGAAATTAGCGCCCAAGGGATAGATGCACGTTATCTCATTGAAGTTGGTGTGCAATGTTCTCTGCGACAACTTTTAGAACATGGATTTTTCCACGCTGACCCCCATCCAGGTAATTTGTTAGCTACACCAGATGGTAAACTCGCTTACCTAGACTTTGGGATGATGAGCGAGATTCAACCCCCACAACGTTATGGTTTAATTGAGGCGATCGTCCACGTCGTTAACCGTGACTTTGAAGGTCTAGCACAGGACTACGTTAAATTAGACTTCTTATCCCCAGAAACAGACCTCACCCCGATTATTCCCGCATTTGGGAAAGTGTTTGCCAATGCTCAAGGTGCTAGTGTTGCTGAGTTCAACATTAAAAGCATCACTGATGAACTATCAGAGTTGATGTATGAGTATCCTTTCCGCGTACCTCCTTACTACGCCTTAATCATTCGCTCCCTCGTCACCTTGGAAGGGATTGCTATTTACATAGACCCCAACTTCAAAGTATTGAGCGAAGCTTATCCTTACGTATCTAAACGTTTATTAACTGACTCAGCACCACAACTAAGAACATCACTAAGAGATTTACTCTTTAAAGATGGTAAATTCCGGTGGAATCGGTTAGAAAACTTATTACGCAATGCGCGGAAAAATCAAGACTACGACCTCGACTTAGTAGTGAACCAAGGCGTAGATTTCCTCTCCTCTGAACGTGGTTCTTTTATTCGAGACAAGCTAGTAGATGAGTTATTAAACGGAATCAATGCTTTAAGCAAAAATGTGTTGCATAACTTCACTTACCTACTAAGAGAACAAGTAGGAATCACAGCCATCAATCAAACTCCAGCAGCCACCGTTGAACAACAACAAACCTTAGAGCATATCAAAAATATCTTAAATATTCTCCAAGAAACTCGCGGTTTTGATCCAGCCAAGTTAGCACCCCAAGTTGCTCAACTGATATTCAATCCAGGTGTACAACGTTTGGGACAGCAAGTAGCTAATCAATTTATCCAGAAAGCTACAGTACGTCTAATTCGAGAATTATTAACCGTAGAAAAAGTCACCAACAGTAATATAGAAACACCCGCGCCGTTAGTGGAGATTAAGAGATAGAGTTTTTTTGAATTTTGCGAAAAGTTCTGTAGTCGGGTTTCCCGCCGTAGGAAACTTTTCAAGACGAATTTTGAATTTTGAATTGGTTTATGACCACAACAGTCAACAAACTCACTCTAGACGAGTATCTTGCCTATGATGATGGCACAGATACTCGCTATGAACTTGTGGATGGAGAATTGGTGGAAATGCCGCCAGAAACTGATAGAAACAATTTAATTTCCCTCTATTTGCTGTCGCAATTTCTGAAATTCGTCCCTATTCAACTCATCCGCCATAAAGATACAGAACTCGTGGTTATAGGTAATAGAACTCGTGTACGATTACCGGACTTGATGATATTGACACAGGAATTATTAGAAGCGATCGCTGGTGGTCGGGCTACAATTACCCCAGATATGCCTTCCCCTGTACTGGTAGTTGAGGTAGTTTCCCCTGGAAAAGTAAATCAAGATAGAGACTACCGCTATAAGCGTTCTGAATATGCTGCACGAGGTATACCTGAATACTGGATTGTTGACCATGATAAAGCCAGAATTACTCTACTAACTCTGGTAGATGGATTGTATGAAGAAACTGTATTTCAAGGAACAGATCCCATTAAATCAAAGATTATTCCCCTGCTAGATTTGACTGCTATCCAAGTCTTGCAAGCCGGACAGGTGTAAACCAATCACACATAAAACATATTTTTGTTCTGCCAGTTGGACGTAGTAGGATTGTTCAGGTATGCCTAAGGTGGTGATTTGTTCACAATTAGGCAATCTAAAATTAGAGCAAAAGACGATTCCTCAAACAAGCACACTCCAATGCGTATTTCTTTGAACTGGCTGCGGGAACTAGTAGAAATAAAACTTAGCCCAGAAGAATTAGCCCATACTTTGACAATGGCTGGGTTTGAAGTCGAAGACATTGAAGACCGCCGCACTTGGGCAAATGGCGTTGTTGTGGGGAGAGTGCTTGAGCGTCAACCCCACCCCAACGCTGATAAGTTGAGTGTTTGTCAAGTAGATGTCGGTACGGCTGAGACTTTAAATATTGTCTGTGGTGCGCCTAATGTCCGAGCAGATATTTATGTACCAGTCGCTACTGTAGGCGCTTATTTACCTAACATTGATTTAAAAATCAAACCGGCGAAATTGCGTGGTGTTCCTTCCCAGGGAATGATTTGTTCTTTGAAGGAACTTGGTTTACCTAGTGAAGTAGACGGTATTTATATCTTTCCCCAAGAAAACTTAACTTTGGGTAGCGATGTCCGCCCCTTGTTGGGTTTGGATGATGTAATTTTAGATGTCACTGCTACTGCTAACCGTGCTGATGCTTTGAGTATGGTTGGTATAGCACGAGAAGTTGCTGCTTTGACTGGTGCAAAATTGAGTATCCCTGAACCTGGGGAAGTCTCTGTGTCCCAGGATGCAGGGAAGTTAGGTTTAAAAATCGCTGATACTCAAGCCTGTCCTGCTTATATTGGTACGGTAATTGAACAGGTGAAAGTTGCTCCTTCTCCTGATTGGTTGCAACAGCGTTTGCGTTCGGCTGGGGTACGACCGATTAGTAATGTGGTGGATATTACTAATTATGTGTTGTTTGAATGGGGACAACCATTACACGCGTTTGACCAAGGGCGCTTAAAATCTGTCGCTAGTAGCGAAAGCTTGACTATCGGTGTTCGTTTTGCCAATCAAGGGGAAACATTGAAAACCCTCGATGGGCAAACTCGCAACCTGACAACCCAAAATTTGTTAATCACAGCGAATGATCAACCCGTGGCTTTAGCGGGAGTTATGGGGGGTGAAGAAACAGAAGTCTATGAGGGTACACAAAGCCTAGTCTTAGAAGCCGCTTTATTTGATTCTGTGGCGATTCGCCGTTCTGCTCGTAGTGTGGGGTTACGTAGTGAAGCCTCTGGTAGATACGAACGCGGTGTGAATCGTGCAGAGTTAGAAGTAGCAAATCGCCGGGCTTTATCTTTGATGAGTGAATTGACTGGTGGCGTGATTGTGCATCAGGAAATGGCTGATACCCGTCCCGACCCTGCAAATTGGAGTCACTCGATTCTACTGCGTTTAGACCGCTTGAATGAAGTCCTGGGACCCATTAATGTGGGGGAAACGGGAGAACTGGAAGGAAAAGACGTAGAACGTATTTTGACTGCATTGGGATGTCAGTTAACCCCCAGTGGAGAAGATTCTTGGAATGTTTCCGTACCACCCTATCGTTACCGAGACTTGGAACGGGAAATTGATTTAATTGAAGAAGTTGCCCGTCTCTACGGTTATGACAATTTCTGTGATACCTTGCCAGATAAGTCAGAGGCTGGTTATTTACCTGTGGAGCAGGAGTTGGCGCGAAAATTACGTGCGGCGATGCGGGCAGAAGGGCTGACAGAATTAATTCAATATTCTTTAGTTAAACCAGGGGAAGATAGACAGATAGTCTTGAGTAACCCCTTGTTTGTGGAATATTCAGCTTTGCGGACTGATTTGCTGGCTGGGTTAATTGACGCTTTTCAATACAACCTAGAACAAGGGAATGGTTCCTTGAATGGTTTTGAAATTGGGCGGATTTTCTGGCAAGAGGAAGACGGATTGCAAGAAAAAGATGCGATCGCTGGCATTATAGGAGGAGATACAACCCTCGGTAAGTGGTCAAAAGGTAGTCGTGAACAACCCCTGACCTGGTTTGAAGCCAAAGGTATTTTAGAGGCTGTATTTCAGCAACTCGGTATCGTGGTTGAATATCAACCCGATTGTCGTGACAACCGCTTACACCCAGGACGTACCGCCTCATTATGGATTGGTGGTAACAGATTGGGTATCTTTGGACAACTCCACCCCCAACTACGACGTGATAAAGGTTTACCAGAGTCCGTCTACGTGTTCCAGTTGGATTTAGATGTGCTGTTAGATGCCTTAGATAAAGATGAAATTCTTGTACCTGCATTCAAACCTTACTCTACATATCCAGCAAGCGATCGCGATATTGCTTTTTTTGCACCTGTAAAACTCTCCGTCTCGGAAATCGAAAAAGCTATTAATCAGGCTGGTAAAGGTTTACTAGAGTCGGTGGAATTGTTTGATGAATATCGTGGCGAAAACGTCCCTCAAGGACAACGGAGTTTGGCATTTAGACTAGTGTACCGGGCAAGCGATCGCACTCTTACTGATACGGAAGTCGAACCAGTACACAACAAAGTCCGCGAAGCTTTGGTAGAAAAATTCGGCGTGAACTTGAGAAGTTAACTAAAAGTAAGTGATGAGTTGATACATCACTCATCGCTTATGATTAATTTTGAATTTTGAATTTTGAATTGAATCACTATGCCGAAATATATTGTTTGGGGAACCTACTGTGATGACGTGCTGGAAAAACGCACGCCTTACCGTCAAGCTCACTTGGATGGATTAGCAAAACAAAAGGAATCTGGTGTACTAATTACTATTGGCCCTACCAAAGATGTGACCAAAGTCTTTGGGATTTACGAAGCAGAAAATGAAGCCACTATACGTCAATTAATTGAAAATGACCCCTATTGGCAACATGGTATCTGGACTGAATATGATGTGAAAGAGTGGATTCAGGCTATTTAATTCGTAGCGACTGTCACAAAAGAGCAATCATCAAATCGGATTCCCATAGCATCCAACTTAGTTAGATGCGAAACTATGGTTTAAATCACACGCAGTCAAACGTAAATTTATAGACGTACCAAATTCAATGGGGTACTCATGGGGTGATAGTTAAAGAAATGGTTTTGACGCAAGCACTCCTTGAAAGAGTGGGTGCGTCAAACGATCCCCAGAAGGTCTTAAAATATTGTTAATTTCCCCCTAATTCCTCGACCTTCACTTTAACAAGTATCACCCCAGAACACTATGGCTATCGGCTACGTCGCGCTCGTACTTCACGCACATCTACCCTTCGTTCGTCACCCAGAAAGTGACTACGTGCTAGAGGAAGAATGGCTTTATGAAGCCATCACCGAAACATACATTCCCCTATTGAAAGTATTTGAAGGCTTAAAGCGAGACGGCATCGACTTTAAAATCACAATGAGTATGACACCGCCTCTTGTGTCGATGCTCCGCGATCCTCTATTGCAAGAACGCTATGACGCACACTTAGCCAAACTCGAAGAACTAACAGAACTGGAAGCCGAGCGTAATGCCCATAATGGACACATTCGTTACTTAGCGGAACACTATGCCACTGAATTTAACGAAGCGCGTCAGATGTGGGAGCGCTACGACGGTGATTTGGTGACGGCTTTTAAGCAATTCCAAGACACCAACAATTTAGAAATTATTACTTGTGGTGCTACCCACGGCTATTTGCCACTGATGAAAATGTATCCACAAGCTGTGTGGGCGCAAATTCAAGTAGCTTGTGAACACTACGAAGAAACTTTTGGTCGTCCACCCAAAGGCATTTGGTTGCCAGAATGCGCCTACTACGAAGGTTTGGAACGAATGCTGGCAGATGCTGGTTTACGTTACTTCCTCACAGATGGGCATGGTATTCTGTATGCTCGTCCTCGTCCGAGATTCGGTACTTATGCGCCAATTTTTACAGAAACTGGTGTTGCTGCTTTTGGTCGAGATCATGAATCTTCTCAACAGGTATGGTCTTCTGAGGTTGGTTATCCTGGTGCAGCAGAATATCGGGAATTTTACAAAGACTTGGGTTGGGAGGCTGAATATGAGTACATCAAGCCCTACATTATGCCCAATGGTCAACGGAAAAATACGGGGATTAAGTATCACAAAATTACCGGGCGTGGTTTAGGATTATCAGATAAAGCGCTGTATGACCCTTACTGGGCAAGGGAAAAAGCCGCAGAACACGCAGCTAATTTTATGTATAACCGCGAACGCCAAGCAGAGCATCTGTATGGAATTATGCAGCGTCCGCCGATTATTGTTTCACCTTATGATGCAGAATTGTTTGGTCATTGGTGGTATGAAGGGCCTTGGTTCATTGATTACCTGTTCCGCAAGTCCTGGTATGACCAAGGCACTTATGCTATGACTCATTTGGCAGACTATTTACGAGCAGAGCCGACGCAACAAGTCTGTCGTCCTTCCCAGTCTAGTTGGGGTTACAAGGGTTTTCATGAATATTGGTTGAATGAAACGAATGCTTGGATTTACCCGCATTTGCATAAGGCGGCTGAACGCATGATTGAAATATCCACCCTAGAACCGGAGGATGAATTAGGATGGCGAGCGCTTAACCAAGCAGCAAGAGAACTGCTGTTAGCGCAATCTTCTGACTGGGCATTTATTATGCGGACAGGAACAATGGTTCCTTATGCTGTCAGACGGACGCGATCGCACCTCATGCGCTTTAATAAGCTATACGAAGATGCGAAAATCGGCAAATTTGATAGTGGTTGGTTAGAAAAAGTCGAGTTGATGGATAATATTTTCCCCAATATTAACTATCGTCTTTACCGGCCTTTGTAATGAGTGCTGAGTATTCAGGAAAAAATACTAATACAGCGCAGCGTCAATAAACCACCCATTCCAAATCAATGAAACATTTACCCTGCATTAATTTTGACTTTTGACTTCACGGTGGTACTAGTCTCTAGTCTCTTTTTTTATAAAGACTTCCAAGCAAAACCCCCAGCACGAATTACTGGGGGTTTTATTACTATTACGCGAGTTAGCATTTTTGCTGTTACAAGAGCAGATTACAGCTAGCGTATCCCGAAATAAATATTTAGGGGCTTGAAACCCTGGATATTTGGGGAATTCCAGAATCTTTCTCCCTGGCCCCCGCTTCCTGCACAAGAGCCTCTTCTGTCAGGAACTATTCTAGTTCCCTACGTCCTTCTAAAGCTCTTGCTAGTGTAATTTCGTCTGCATATTCTAAATCTCCACCTACAGGCAAACCAAAGGCAATTCGTGTCACTTTAGTAAAAGGTTTGAGTAGTTGACCTATATAAAGTGTTGTTGTTTCTCCTTCAACACTCGGACTAATTGCTAAAATTACTTCTCGCGGTTTTTGCTGACTCACCCTCCGGACTAAAGCTTGGACAGTCAACTGTTCTGGGCCGATTCCATCTATAGGAGAAATTACTCCGCCTAAAACGTGATACTTACCTTTATACTCGCGGGTTTTTTCTAGTGCAATGACATCACGAGAATCAGCTACAACACAGATAGTGTTGTTATCTCTATTAACATTGCGGCAGATTTCACAAACTGGTTCAGCAGATAGGTGGAAGCAGACAGAACACAAGCCCACCTGTTTTTTTGCTTCAACTAAGGCTTGTGCCAGAGCCTCTACTTCTGCTTCTGGTCGCTTTAAAATGTGTAAAGCTAGTCGCTGGGCGGTTTTAGGACCAACTCCTGGTAGGCGTTGCAGTTGTTCAATTAACCGTGCTAAGGGGCGTGTGTAAACCGTTGTTTTATCTCCAGAATGTTTTTACGTTAACTATGATGGCATTTTTCCAGAATTTTGGATTACTCAGTAAACAGAAAAGTTATACAATCATCTATGGCCAGTCAGGAACCAAACAAAGCCAATCTCAAATCCAAAATTGGCACGATCAAGTAGACTATGAAATTACTTGACTTAATCTTTTTACCCCTAGTTGAATTTGCTGCTCATTTAGTTCAGCGTATCCAAAGATAAATTCACTACCAGGGCTATCTTTTAAATATTGAGGATATGCTGCGCCAATACCTACACCAGCAAGAGCAGCACGCTGGACTATTTCATTGTCATGAAGATTAGTATTTATTTTTACCATGAGGTGCATTCCGGCATTTTCTCCCAAGATTTTTACTCTGTCACCAAAATGAGAAATCAACGCGTGTACCAAAGTTTGTCTGCGTTGGTCGTAGAGCGATCGCATCCGTCTGATATGTCTTTCTAAATGACCTTCTGTAATAAAATCTGTGAGGGCGTACTGTTCCAATAAACTACATTGTCGGTCTGCTAACCATTTCCCACGGGCAAATACATATACCAAATTCTGTGGCAAAACTAAATAACCCAGACGCAAAGCAGGAAAAAGTACTTTAGAAAATGTGCCGACATAGATAACTGAGTTACCTTGGTCTAATCCTTGCAGAGCTGGTATGGGACGCTCACCATAACGATACTCACTATCATAGTCATCTTCAATAATCATCGCTCCTGATTTCTGCGCCCAAGCGAGTAACTCTAATCTGCGGGGAAGAGATAACACCGCACCTGTGGGAAATTGATGAGATGGGGTGACATAAACAAGTTTGACCTGAGGAATTATACTTTTTATTAATTCACTGATGATTAAACCAGACTGATCCACAGATACAGGAAATAAACTAGCTCCCTGGGCCAAAAAAGCTCGTCTAGCGCCTAAATAACCTGGTTCTTCTACAGCAATCCCATCACCCCTATCAATTAATATACGTGTAATTAAATCTAGTCCTTGCTGGGAACCACCAACAATAATGATTTGCTCTGCACTACAATTGACTGCTCTAGACCGAGAAAGATAAGAAGCGATCGCCTCTCGTAATGGTTGATATCCCATAGAGTCTTCCGTATAGTCAAGCACATCTGCATGAGAGTGACAATGGCGAGATATTAACTTACGCCACAAGTCTATAGGGAACTTATCAAAAGCTGGTCGCCCATAACTGAAGCTGATTTTTACGTCTGGTTCTGGAATACGTAAAAATGCTTGATCACTCAAACTTTCACCATAGGCTGATAGATGTATAGATGAGTTAGCAGGTTGTAATTTTGAGTCAATCGGTGCAGCACTAAGTAATTCATCAGGGAGTTGGCGACAGACAAACGTTCCCGAACCCATAATGGTTTCTAGATAACCTTCACTCAGTAATAACTCATAACTTTGAGTAACAGTGGCACGGGAAACACCGAGTAATTGAGCCAGCGATCGCGTTGAAGGCAGTTTTTGACCCGATGCTAATCTTCCCGAAAGAATAGCTTGGCGCAATTCCTCATAAACTTGGCGATACAAAGATAAGGGTGCGTGTGGATCAATACTAATAGCAAAATCCATGCTGAATTACGAATTATGGAGGAAATAAAGTGGACTGGTAATTTAACCAAAAAGTGGCACTTGTGTCATTCCACTTACCTGATTAATCTAACCATATAGAGTAGAAATTTTCAGTCATGACCCAACAAAAAGCCCCCAGTCAAAGAACGACCGTTAAACGTGTACCCCAACGAGCCGACTATGAACATCACACCATTTATCAAATTCTGGACGAAGGATTAGTCTGTCATGTGGGTTTTGTGGCGGACGGACAGCCTTTCGTGATTCCTACAGCCTACGGACGAGTTGAGGATACCCTATACATTCATGGCTCACCTGCTAGCCGAATGTTGAGAACCCTCCAACAAGGTATTGATGTCTGCGTTACAGTAACCTTAATTGATGGTTTAGTACTAGCGCGATCGGCATTTCATCACTCAATGAACTATCGCTCAGTGGTAGTATTTGGTAAAGCCACACTGGTAGAAAATGCAGAACAAAAATTAACTGCGCTCAAAGCCTTTACAGATCACGTTATTCTAGGGAGATGGGAAAAAGTGCGATCGCCCAGTCGTCAAGAATTAGCCGGAACTATAGTACTATCTCTACCGCTAACAGAAGCCTCAGCAAAAATTCGTACTGGTAGTCCCCTTGATGATGAAGCTGATTATCAAATACCTGTCTGGGCTGGAGAAATTCCCTTAAAATTGACTGCGGCCACACCCATAAATGATTCTCGCTTAGATTCAAGTATTCAAGTACCTGTAAATATTAGTAACTACACTAGACCACAAACAGGCGTTGCTTAAAGAAGGCACAAGGCACAGAGAGGGCAGAGGACAGATGGCGCAACTTCTCGTAGAGAAGGTTTTGTACATTTGGGGTATGTATCCCCAAATGTACAAGAGCCACCAAATTGAAAATTTGGTGGGGGTCTTAAACCCTTGCTTCCTCCGGTCGTAGCAGAGAAAAATTTGAACTCAGCACTCCCTACTCCCCATTCTCCACTCCCCTATTTATGGCTAAAGTTTTTGACCATATCACCAAAGAATTACAAGAGTTTATTGCAGATCAACACCTGTTTTTTGTAGCTTCTGCACCCCTAAGTCCTAATGGTCACGTTAATATGTCACCTAAAGGATTAGACTGTTTTCGCATTCTCTCTCACCATCAAGTGGCTTACTTAGACTTAACGGGTAGCGGTAACGAAACTTCAGCCCACCTCCAAGAAAATGGGCGAATCACTTTGATGTTCTGCGCTTTTGAGAAATCACCTTGCATTTTGCGCCTTTACGGAAAAGGAAAGACTATTTTACCCAGTTCCCCTGATTGGGATTCTTTGTACTCATTGTTTCCAGCAATCCCTGGAATTCGCCAAATCATCGTTGCCGATATTGAGCGCGTGCAAACTTCTTGCGGTTTTGGTGTACCACTCTATGAATATCAAGGTCAAAGACAGATTTTAGTGGATTGGGCAAATAAAAAAGGAGAGCAAGGAGTCAAAGACTATCAACAGCAGAAAAATCTTGTGAGTATTGATGGTCTATCGACTCCACTCAGTCAATTATCTCAAGACTGATGCAAATTTTTAAAACCAGCTGACAGAAACAGCATGGATGTGTAAAGTAGTTGAGGAACGTTTAACATATTTAATTTTTGACACATCCATCTATGGATAGGAAAACCAAACGCCTCTTATTGCTTGTGGCTTCTTGTAGTGTAGCAGGTGTAGTTTTAGGGGGAACCGCTAGTTGGGCCCAGAGCAATCTTTGCTTGCAAGCTGATAAAGTTACAAGTGAGTGCCTGACTCAAGACCCCATACAAGAAACTGTAGAAGGAATGAGTACAGGCTTATTAGCTGGGGCAGGGGCGGCTTTCGGTGTAGCATGGAATGTGCGTCACCAAGATTAAAAACGATAATTGCGATCGCGCACCCATAGACTCACGGGTACAGCATTACCCTGTGGGTCTACCTTAACTCTCACCGATAGAGGTCGTAACTGTCCATTTCTAGTTTGACGAGCATCGCGGAAAATGTCGTTATTTAACTGCTGGCGTTGTTCTTCTGGGATATTGTATGATTCCACACCATAGTTAATCAAACCGTTCTGGTAAACCCCTCTCAAAGCTACTTGATTATCTCGCAGAGACATAGGTAAATTGCTGCTGACACGCAAAGGTCGCCAAGCTCTGGGAACACCGTTACCAAGGGATTGCTGCTCTTGCAAAATCACATACAAATTAGTTCCTTCGAGTAGTTGCCGATTTCTCCCCCGATTTCTCCTAACTAACTCCTGCCAGCCAGGAAGCCTCCGCAAATTTGCAACACGAGATATGTTGTAATCTAGATTGAGCGTATAACCCTGCAATACATTACCAGGATTAGTCGGTAAAGTTTGTAATGTTACCTCTCTACCAGTGAGGTTGGTATACATTGCTTGAGTAGGCACTGACAAAATTAGCCCTGTTTGTAAAATTAGGGGCAACAATAAGCGCCAAAAAGGTAGAGGCTGATTGTATTTTTGCTCAGTAGCAGTTAAATAATCCCGAAAAGTCAATTTCTTGGAAAATTCAGTTTCGGGAGACCAAGTTTTATTTTTGCTAGATTCAGAAGTTTCACTTGCCATAAGCGTAGTCCTAGAAATAATAGATTTTGGGGAAACGGACATTGGACTTACGCAGAGTTGGGAGTCATCAATTCAAAATTAAAATTTTGCTCCCTTATTTTCTTCCCACTCCATCAACTTGATTTCTTACTAGAAGAACCAGTGAGACGATTTTCAAACCACATTCCGGCACTAATTAATATTGAACCGCACATCAAGAAGACCATTGACCTAAACAGTAAATCGGTGTTGTACTCTAACATCCGACTAATAACCAGTAAAGTTAACAATAGCATACCGCCCCAAAAAGAGCGTCTGTCACTTAACTTCATCCCTTCTTGAATTAGTCCCCAAGACAGCACAGCTAAAAGCACATTGAAAATAAAACTACCCAGGTCGCCAATGCGATTGACAGCTTGATGCCAGAACGGCACTACGATAATAAAACCCAGAAAAGTGGCAATCAAACCAGTATTAAAAACAACTTCCCGACGAGGAGGGTTACTTCTTTGACGTAAAAGAAACAACCATTGCAATACTGCTAAACCACTGAGAATACCCAAATCGATGATGGGTAAAGACAAGAAATTGTTGCTGTTGTTTGCTGACCCAAAGGAATTGGCAGAAAATCCTTGCCATTGCCAACGAAAGGAAAGAGCATAAAAGACTAACCCAAAAGCGATTAAAGCTAAGTTACGTGCTAGGGGTTGAAATAGCCTGTAATTTATGGTGGGAAATAGCAGATCGTCATAACTCCAGAATATTGCCGGAGGCAGAGCTAATGCAAAAGATGCCACCCAAGGAGCCACATCAGAAAAATTCAGCAATGGCAGAGGGTTGAGGTTAAATTGCAGGGAACTAGCAAAGAAAAAGGCTGCTAAGAAGAAAATCCACCGCGAACGGCAGAGGTAAGCCAAGGGTACAAACAATAACCATGATATTAGTGGCATATGGCGTACTGCTAGCCGCGCCCAACCCCACTCGCCGGAAGAGTACCACAAATCTCCTAGTCCAGTCCAATAGCCAATCTGTACAAGGACAATGGCCATAATTCCTAAGGAATTTAATGACAAGCCATAAGCCATGAAAGAAACACCAAATCCCCAGGCTAGAAATAGTTCAGGAATAGAACCGGTGATATTAAAAATTTGCGCCATAAGGATGAGGTTCGCACCCAGGATAAATGCCGCAAAAATTAATAATGCTTCTCCCAAGAAGCGCTTATTACGTTGGGACTTTTTCCCTTCTTTGCTATTGAGTGTCGGTTCTCTCCAGGTGTAAAAACCTGTGATACTGATGAAGAAAAATAAACTCATCATCAAGATGAATTTAACTTCTCGTGGCCAAGAGAACCAATTAGCAGCCGCAAAGGTAAAGACACCTATAACCAACAAGATACCGCCTACAGCGATCGCTATCATCATAAAGCGATCGCGTGCAGCAGTTTCTAGATTCTTAAATTGATAGCGATCGGCAATTTGTTGATACTGCGAAGCACTAATTATTCCTTCATCACGCCATAATTCCGCATCTCGCCGCAATCTTCGTTGAAAATTGTCAAAAAGCATGACTCTATCCACTGCGCTAGGGTAGTTTGGCAATTTTTTCGGATTTACGCATGGATATTGGGGCGTGCTGAGTGTTGAGTGAAGAATATAAAATTATGAGTTTTTATTCTCTATCTACTCCTCTAGTCCTCTACTTTCTCCCACTCCCCACTCCCTAGTATTATGAAGCCTAGCCACTTATAAGCATTGTTCTTCTGTAACAGTTTTACTAATGGAAAAACCATCAAATTTACTGCTTAAACTTGCACGACGTTTGTTTGAAACTCCTGATAAACAAGAAAAATTTATCGAGGCGTTAGTTGCTCCTCAACCTTTTAATCCCTGTATTCTTTGGTGTCAAAATCAGCCAGAACATTCACCTTTTTCCGTAGAATCTCCATTAAGTTGGCAACCACAATTTGTAGACCGTCTACATCTGGGAGAAAAACCAGGACAGCATCCTCTACATCATCAAGGATATTTCTATTGTTTGGATTTTTCATCTGTATTTGCAGCGTCTATTTTATTAACACTTCCCCAATCAGTACGTTTAATTTTTGATATGTGTGCCGCCCCTGGTGGTAAAAGTATTTTTGCTTGGCAAGCTCTGCAACCAGAATTAATTATCTGTAATGAAGTAATTGGTAAACGCTTGGGAATGTTAATTTCTAATTTAAAGCGTTGTCATATTAATCCTTGTATCGTAGTCAATAGAGATTCTATTATATTTGCAGAAAATATACCTTTTTCCAGTAATTTAGTATTGGTTGATGCCCCTTGTACTGGACAATCTCTATTAGCTAAAGGAGCAAAAGCACCTGGATGTTTTCACCCAACAGCTATTAATAAGAGTGCCAACCGCCAAAAGCGAATCATCGCCAATTCTGCACAAATTGTTGCCCCGCAAGGTTATCTTGCCTATATGACTTGTACTTATTCTCCTGAAGAAAATGAGCAAGTATGTGAATGGTTTTTGTCACGATTTCCCCAATTTCAAGCAATGAAAATAAATCATTTGCAAGAATATCAGTCACATTTAACTACTATTCCTTGTTACCGTTTGTTTCCACAAGATAGATTAGGTGCTGGTGCGTTTACGGTACTTTTTAAAAATAGCGCTGATGGTGAATGTAAGGAGTTTGATCAAGAAATTTTACAGGAGTTAGGTGTTATCCAAAAATTGTAATTTTATTATTATATTTTTTTTTCTCCTGGTGATTCTATGGTTAGTAAATATCAAAACCTCAAAGGACACAAATATTTATGTGTCTTTTGAGGTTGATTGAGAAGTGCAAGAGGAGGTTTTTCTTATCTATTATTATCTTGTTGTTCGTTAACGCTTCTATCAGCTGTATCTGGATAGACGGAACCGAATTGTTTTAGCGCTTCTCCAGATTCTTTAGCAATTCTTTTAGCTCTTTCCCCAGGAGCATCTTCTGTTTGACGAGCTTCTCTATTCCATTCTCCCGTGGTTTTAGGTCTATCAGCATCATCCTGATGGACAACTTGATCAAGCCTTCTGCTTACAGCATCACTACTGCGTCCAGATTCAATGCGAGAATCCAAATTTGTTGTTAGTAATAAAAACCCAACTAAGGCAATAGCGAAAAAACGCTTTACTTGAAACTCTTGAAATAGAAACTTGAGATTATCGATTACCTTAGAAATTAAATTTGCCATCTTCATACTCCATTAATTCTGTATCAATCTTTTTCACAAAGGCGGGATTTAATTGGTTAATTTGCAGTATGAATCATTGATTTTATCGAAATAAAACCTATCTGATTATTAACCAATTGATTTATCTCACCTCAACACTATTCAAACTTAGCAATAAAAAATTAGATACTCATCTAACAGAAGTTATAAATAATCTATTGACTAGGGAAGTTTTTTCAAATCCTACTTTATATTAAAGGAATAGGTTTTTATGACCAATAACCAAAATCTTGGGTGTAGTGTAGGTATATCTAATTGATCTGCCAAATTATAACCCACGGAAAATTTACAGGGAAATTAGATTGCGATCGCCTAACTGCTGTGATAGTCTACACCCCACAGGAGGCTTTGGCGCAGCGTCCCGCAGGGAACGTAGAATGATCTCCAGTCGGTCGGAGACCATCGCTTATCTGATAACCTCAAGCATGAAGGTTAGCTTGCTCTTGTAACCAAGGGTCTACGGGCTGTCCATCTTTACGGCGCAATTCAATTTCCACTGCGATTACTTCTTTAGAACCAGGAGGAGCAGGTTTTTGGTGAAAAATAACATCATATTCTAATGGATCATGATTCCTTTCTTTCAACCATTCATGTACTTTCGTAGTAGCAAAGAATGTTTGACCTTGCTCAAACATCCGGGTAATCTGCATTTGCAGCGTGTAAGGATTTATCCGACCCATAAGTTACTACCTTTTTTCAAAAATTTTCGGCACAGGCTAATTACCTGTTCACATAATCTGATGTTAGTTCAAATACAGGGTACTGCCTACTAATCAATGTAAGAGCTAATTTGTAAACTAAAGTAAAATACTTACCATGTAAGGGTTTCAGGAATTCGGGTTAATACAGCACTTATTCGCTGAAACTTAGACCTAGTAATGATTTGAATCTCCTTAAGATTTTCTTTACGAATCAGCTCTAAAGGTGAAATTTTCTAGTGCAATTGACCGCTTCGAGTTAGTCTTTACCAATGGTGACGGTAGAAGTTCGGTAAACCTCATAGCTTTCATTTGGTGATTAGTGGTCAAATTGAATCTATCTAAAGTGAAATTTGCAATACTTGCTAATTACGGTAAGCTCTAATATGAAACTTGTAAAGTAACCGTTAAAATTAAAACTAGGAAGTAATTGAGGAGCCACCAGGATGCAAGCAACATACGATTCTGATAAACGCAAATTGCTATCATCTCTGTGTCATGGGGCGATTTTCTTTAGTACAGCAATATTCTCGATTGGCGTTCCCATTGTCATTAACTTAATATCTGACGACCCAGTAGTTAAAAGTAACGCCAAAGAATCGATTAATTTTCACTTTAATGTTTGGTTCTGGGCTACTGTCATTGGAGTACCATTAGGGGTGCTATCTTGGCTTACCTTTGGTATTGGTGGAATTATATTCTTTCCCGTTGTTGCTCTAGGTTTTGCCTTACATTGGGGATTAACGATTTGGGCAATTCTGCATTGTTTCAGCAAATCTGATGAACCTTTCCGTTATCCTTTTATTTTTCGAGTTTTTTAATTTTATTAGCAGAATAATCAAGTTTGTTTTGGCAGAAGGGATGGTAATAATCGTCCCTTTTTTCATATAGTTTAATTGGCGATATGTTGTTTTACCCAGGTTCTAAATGCTTTCATGGTGGCATTTCTACCATCAATCTTACTACGCATCAAATATTCAGGAATCATTTGGGTAATAGGGAAATTGGGAAAACTACGACTTTGATTAGTTTCTACATATTTATCATCTACAAGTACGTTGATTTCTAGCCTACTTCCATTCCATCGCCACAATTCGGGAACTTTTAAAGCTTGATAATTATTGAAACGAGTCCGAGATGTAATATCAATTTCAATAGCTAAATCTGGTGGTGGATCAATTTCTAGATTGATTCTATTTTTTCCTCTGACTTTAGCTTCATTTTCAATATAAAAACAATCATCAGGTTCTACACCAGCATCCATGACTTCTTTCTCAAAAGTTGTAGAACCCAAACTCCGAAATTCAATATCGAGTTCTTCGAGTAGGATTTCCACTAAATTTCCAATTATTTTTTTGCTTACTTCATGTTCTGGTAATGGAGCTATTATTTCCAGCACCCCTTGGCTGTAAGATATCTTAGAATTGCGATTTTCTCCTAGTTCCGCCAAAATATTTTTGTATGTTGACCAAGAAATATCCTTCATCAATAACTGATGACCAGCCGGTACAATTAGTTGGTTGAGTTCTAGTAACATAATTTTTTACACTACCATTAGAATAGTAAATTCTATAGCTCAATTGTAGTGCGATATCTGGTGAACAATCATATAATACTGACTGGATATACAAGAATTGCTGAATCAAGTGTCGCAATAGTTAAGCCATGATGTAAAGATTGGCATATTAGCATTCTATCAAAAGGATCTTTATGTAACGATGGTAAACTAACGAGTTTAGCAACACTGCCTTCGTCTAAGTCAAGATTGGTAATATGATGGCGATCGCGCTGTTTGGGAATATAAATTTCAGGGGATTCGGGAAGTGGTAGTTTGCCTAATTGATATTTAACAATGCACTCCCATATCGAAACAACACTCAGATATACATCATTATCTGTATCACGGATTGTATCTCGAATATTTGTTGTTAGTTGATCATTACCACTGATAAACCACAAGAAAATATGAGTGTCTAGGATAAGTTTCATCTACCCTCAAATCCATTTATGATTTCTTTTGGCAAAGGCGCATCAAAATCATCAGGTACATAAAATTCTCCTGCACATAAACCAAATGGTCTTAGCTGTTTTTCAGTATTATCAATTGGTGTTATCCAGTGTCTAATAATGGCTTTAATCACATGAAAATAGGAATGTTCTAAAAATTCTTCTATTGCAGTTTCGCCACCTTCTTTCACAGCAGTAATTACTCTTTGTTTAATATCTGAATTGGTGGCAATATTGACATAGGAGATTTGCTCATGTTCAGTTGCGGTGGGATTAGTTTGCTCAAGCTGTTTAAGAAGACTCTGAATTTCAGCAGCAGCTTCAGCAAGATTTCGCTTTTGTACAGATAAATAAATGTGATGATTAGCTTGCTGGCTTGCATTATCTACAATTTTGTTGACCAAATTAAGGTCATTATTAGAATTTTCTGACATTATGCTTTCCAGATTATGAATGAATACCTTTTAGGCAGGCAAGATGCCTGCCCTATAAGAGAATTAAGCCAATGCAGAGTTTAAATCGCTCTGTGCTTGTTCCAAAGCTGCTGGTAACTTGCTTGCATCGCGTCCGCCGGCTTGGGCTAAGTTTGGTCTACCACCGCCGCCACCGCCGCAGATTTTAGCGATCGCCCCAATAAATTTTCCAGCTTGTAACCCCTTCTTATTCACTTCAGGACTGAAGGCTACAACTAAGCTAACTTTGTCGGCTTCGGGAACTGAACCCAATACCACCGCGCCGTTACCGATTTTTTGTAGTAGGCGTTCGGCTGCGGTTTTCAAGGATTCGGGGTCAACACCTGCTAACTCAGCAACTATTATCTTATGGTCGCCTACGGTGTCTGCTGTTTGTAACAAACTGTCAGATTTAGCGATCGCCAATTGTCCTTTGAGGGTTTCTAGTTGCTTCTCTGCGGTTCTCAGTTCATTTTGCAGAGTGGTGATTCTCTCTGGTAGTTCTTCTGGTTTGACTTTAAAGCGATCGCTTAAATCTTTAACTACTTTATCTCGTACATTCAAGTAATCCAATATAGCCGGGCCAGAAACAGCTTCAATCCGCCGCACACCTGATGCAACACCAGCTTCAGTAATAATCTTGAATACGCCAATTTCCGCAGTATTACTTACATGAGTTCCACCGCATAGTTCCATTGATACGCCAGGAAAATCTATCACCCTGACTTCATCACCGTATTTTTCCCCAAACATAGCCACCGCACCTCTAGCTTTCGCTTCAGCTAAGGGTAATACTTCAATTTTGGCTGAGTGGGCTTCAGCAATCCAAGTGTTAATTTGTTCTTCAACTTGTTGTACTTCCTCTGGTGTCAAACCACGGGGAGAGTTGAAGTCAAAGCGCAATCTGTCAAAGGATACCAGAGAACCAGCTTGCGATATGCCATCATCAACAATCTTCCTCAACGCTGCTTGCAATAGGTGCGTTGCAGTATGGTTAGCTTGGGCGCGACGACGACAAGCACGATCAATTTGGGCAGTGACGCTATCACCGACACGCAGAGTTCCGCGTTCGATGCGTCCGAAATGTACGAAGAAATCAGATTCTTTTTTGACATCTTCAACCCGAAACACAACCCCGTCACCGGAAATATAACCGCGATCGCCTATTTGTCCACCAGATTCTGCATAAAATGGCGTTTTGTCAAGAACAATCTGTACATCCGTTCCGGCTTCTGCTTCTTCTTGTGCAACACCATCTATTAACAATACTTCCACTTTCGCCGTCGCCGCAGCTTGGGTATAACCGATAAACTCGGTAGCGTGGATGTGTTCTGCCAGTTTGTCGAGGGAACCTTGCACAGTTAAATCAATGGTTTCGTGGGCTGCTTTAGCCCGTTCCACTTGTTTTTGCATTTCTGCGTTAAATCCGGCTTCATCAACGGTGAGGTGATGTTCCTCCGCAATTTCTTGGGTGAGTTCGAGAGGAAAACCGTATGTATCGTATAGCGTGAAAGCACTGTCACCACTAATAATACTGTGTCCTTGCTTTTTCACCTGTTGGATAATTTCCTCTAGGAGTTTTTCACCTCTATCCAAGGTTTTAAGGAAATTCGCTTCTTCCCTCGCTAGTTCAGCTTTGATTGCTGCTTCCCGTCTGCGGACATTGGGGTATGCTGATTCGGAAAGAGCGATCGCACTTTCGGCAACCTGGGTGATAAACTCCCCAGTAATCCCAATCAATCGTCCATGACGCACCACCCGGCGAATTAATCGCCGCAGCACATAACCCCGTCCCACATTGGAGGCGCGGATTTCATCAGCAATCATGTGGACAACAGAACGGACGTGATCACCAATAACTTTCAGGGAAACTTTGGTATTTTCGTCGCTGCTGTGGTAGTCAATCTCAGCGATTTTGGCTGCTGTGGCAATAATCGGGAAAATTAAGTCTGTTTCATAATTATTCGGTACTTTTTGCAGGATTTGGGTAATTCTCTCTAACCCCATCCCAGTGTCGATATTTTTGTTTTGTAGTGGTGTTAAATTACCAGACGCATCCCGGTTATATTGCATGAACACCAAGTTATAGAACTCGATAAACCGGGTATCGTCTTCTAGATCAATATTGTCATCACCTAATTCTGGGTGGAAGTCGTAATAAATTTCTGAACAAGGGCCACAGGGGCCAGTGGGGCCAGATACCCAAAAGTTATCATCTGCACCCATGCGCTTGATTCTGGCTTCCTTTACACCAATTTGATCGCGCCAAATGGCGTAGGCTTCATCATCTTCCTCAAAAACGCTAACTACTAGTTGTTCCTTGGGTAAGCCAAAAACTTCTGTGGAGATTTCCCAACCCCAAGCGATCGCTTGTTCTTTAAAATAATCACCAAAGCTGAAGTTACCCAACATTTCAAAGAATGTTTGATGTCTTTTAGTGCGTCCGACATTCTCGATGTCGTTGGTACGGATGCACTTTTGGGAAGTCGTCGCCCGTTTAAATTCTGGTGTGCGCTGCCCCAGGAATATTGGTTTAAATGGTAGCATCCCCGCGATCGTCAGCAGCACGGTTGGATCTTCTGGCACGAGGGAGGCACTTGGTAGAATCTGGTGTCCCCTTTGAGCATAGAAGTTGAGGAATCGGGTGCGGATTTCGTTACCACTTAGGTGCTGGGGGTTTGAAGACATGGGAGGAAAGTAAAAAGTAGTTTAATTTAACTGTGTATGAGGAATTGGGAAAAGATAAAACCGAACTCGTCTCTATCTTTGAGTACCCAATACAGACAAAGTATGCCTTAAGGAAAGACTACTATGCCAAGAGTTAGCCGCGTTAGGACGTGGGTCTAGTAAGTGTATTTTCATAAGTAGCTTTATATATTTTTGCATTTTGTTTGCTTTTGCTGCCAGCGACCTTGGCAGATTGGCTAGTCTCGGCAGTTGTTCTGTATTTCTATGTATATATTTTTTTCATTACCTATCTTTGGTCAGATGAGAATTGAGCATTTGCTTAGGTAAATTTAATTCAAAGTACATACTGAGGTAAGTAATGGCTCTCAAATTAAAAGTTCCCAATATTGCCTGTGATAGCTGTGCAGAAAAAATTACTGAGTCTATTCATGTGATGGAAGCAGATGCTCTAGTGAATGTGGATGTTCAGGATAAAACAGTCACTGTAGAGTCTAAAGCATCTGAAGAATCAATCAAACAGGTAATTGTAGCTGCTGGTTATACGATAGAAGGTTATCAATAACTCGGATATTTTCAATGGATCTATACAGTTGATACAAATATATTTAAGCAATATTTGTTCTCATCATTGGATCTATTAATTGAAACCGTTAACAATTGTTGAATGTAGCTTTTATTGAAAGTTTCCACTAATGTTTTTAGTTATCTTACTCAATCAGATTAGTGAAAAAGGCTATGTTCAACAAAAAATAGTACTCTTAACAAGAATTCTTGGTTAAGTTTTATCGATTCATTATTTTGTTTCAGAATATATACTTATATTGCCAAGTAGTCTATATTTAAGTAAATATCTCAGTGAAGACAGTAAATTAAGTATATTTACATAGGAAATTGAAGTTTTTAACATAATTAATCTTCGTATGGAGTAGTTATCTATACTTATTTTTTTTAATATATAAAATATTTATAATCATTGGCTAGTAAAATATAAATAAACTTTTTAGCTATAAAAAAGAAAAGAAAAAGCATAATGTAATTACTTGTTTTATACTTTGAATACCTTAAAAATACAGTGCTTTTGTGGGAATTATATAAAATTTTCCGTATTTTTACTGTTTGAAAAATAAAATGTAAAAAGTAAAAAATAATGAGCTTATTCTAACTTTATATAATTTTCATCTATCCCTGGTAATGTATTAAGAGGATATTAAAATTCCTAAGTATCTTTATATTTAGAGTTAAGAATATATCAGTATTTATAAAAGTCTCTTGTTTCCAGAGATAATATATTCATGAATCGGCGAAATATCAGTAATTCTTAGCTAGAAAGAAGGCGAAAAATATAGCCATGACAATGACCATTCTGGTCTTTGGAAGTTATGACTTTCTTAGAAAACTTCCCGATCAGATCCATAAAAGAACTACTGATAATTTGGTAGTACTTACGGATTTTCATCAGGCAGTATCGCAAATTCAAATTGCGTCGCCCGATGTCATATTTGTGCAGGCAAGTCTCAAGGGTGGTATAGAACTGTGTGGTTGGTTGAAAGAACAAACCCAGCTATCTTGTATACACTGTATTCTGGTGGAAGATCGTCCCCAACAACTAGCACAGAGAAGTCAAAACGGCTGTGAATGGGAGTTCGAGATGACTGCCACGGCACTTCACCAAGGTGCAGATGCTTATATTTGGCAGTTACCGACAGAAGAAATGGCTACCCATCGTCTGATATTAGGTCAATTAACGGTGGGTTTGCGTAAAGCCCAAAAGTATCGTGATTTGATCGAAAAAAACCATATCTTATCAGCGATCGCTTTAGCTGACTCATTGACAGACTTAAACAATCGCCGGGCGTTGGAATGGGATTTACCCAGACAAATTACCAAAGCCCGCAATCAAAACATCCCCTTAAGTTTGGTGATTCTTGATGTGGATTATTTCAAGAAAGTCAATGATCAATATGGGCATTTAGTAGGCGATCGCCTGTTGCAGTTACTATGTACACGTCTGCGTCATAATTTGCGCTCTCAAGATACCGCATTCCGTTACGGTGGCGAAGAATTCGTTGTTCTTCTACCCCATACCACTGCTGAAGAAGCACTGATAGTAGCGGATCGCCTCAATCGGATAGTGGGTGAGCAACCCTTTAGTATCAATAGTAAACTAATTATTAGTGTAACTATTAGCTTGGGTGTGGCTTGTCTGGAAGCAGATGATGACGAAAAAGGAATCGGCTTGTTACATCGTGCCGATCAATGCTTACTAGCAGCTAAAGCATCAGGACGCAACCGAGTTATCTGTTCACATCAGTTATCCCAACTCTCTTCTCTGGAAGCTGTTTCTTGAACTGGGGACTGGGAATTATTGCGAGACAGCCACTTGAGCATCTGCGATCGCTTTTTGGCAATCTGCGATCGCTGCCTTTTGGCCTATGGCTTGGACTAACGCTTCGTAACTCAACCAATTGTCTTGTAGTAAAGTTTTTGCCTGGAGGACATGAAATCGTTGTTTTTGCTGACAAACTGACTCAGAAAAACCCAAAACTTTAAAGATAGTTGCTAATTTACTTTTATCGTCAGTCCCACCTTCGGCACGCTCAAACACTAAAGTTTCGGCAGCGATTCCTGCCATGCAAATAGTACAGTAGCGTTCCAAAGCCTGAGTACTGATTTTGCCCTGTTCTAATTGAGAGACTAATTCACCATCATCAAAGGCAACACCACCTTGGCCAGACTGTCCTTGCCTCCAAGCTTCCCACGCGCTGAGAGTGTAGCCTGTAACGGGAATACCTAATAGGTAAGCAACCAAAAAGTGTCCAGCTTCGTGGTGAATGATGCGATCGCGGTGTTGTGGTGAAAACCCGGCAATCCAGTCCAAGAGAATAATACCCCCCTTACCTTGCAAGCTGAAACTATCAAAAGTTGCTATGCCCAAAATTGTGAAAGTAGCGATCGCTGGGATTGCAGGTGATAAGTTAATTAACGGCCCCAACAAAGCCGATAAGGTCATGATAAAAACAGATATTGCAGTTAAATTTAAGGCAGTTTGACTCATATTAATTCGTGATTAGGCACTTGTAAATTTCTTATGTTTTAAAATATATTTTCATTCCTTAGGATAGCTTGATTTTTCTTAATTATATTAACCAATTCTCCATAAGCTAAATAAGAGAGACTGGAAATTAGGGAAATAACTATTGACTGTGGACTATTGACTATTGACCAAATAATGAACGCACAGGAAAAACCGCACAATCATCATCTCCACGATTGGTCATGGCCGTTCTGGCCTGCTTTACCGCTTTATCCCTACGGTAGAAGGCGCACACTTTGCCGGGAAATAGTGAAAGACACTATCTGGACATTCGATCAAGTCCAAGGCATTCTCTACACCATAGTGCCAATTAGGATGTCAGTGATCAAGCTGAATGCAGGTGGTTTGCTCATCTATGCACCAGTCGCCCCAACAAAAGAATGTGTCCGACTAGTAAATGAGTTAGTCGTCAAGCACGGTGAGGTTAAGTATATAATTCTCCCTACTAGTTCTGGACTTGAGCATAAAATTTTCGTCGGCCCCTTTGCGAGAAAGTTTCCCCAAGCACAGGTATTTGTAGCCCCCCATCAGTGGAGTTTTCCCTTTAACTTGCCGCTTAGTTGGTTGGGTTTTCCTCAAAAACGAACTCAAGTACTACCAGAAGATTCACGCCAAACTCCTTTTGCTGATGAGTTTGATTATGCAGTGTTAGACATTAATTTGGGACGAGGTTCTTTTGTCGAGGTGGCATTTTTTCATAGGCGATCGCATACTCTACTTGTTACCGATTCTGTGATGTCTGTACCAGAAGAACCACCTGAGATTTTGCAATTAGAACCTTACCCTTTGCTATTTCACGCCAGGGATAATGCACTCCAAGCACTGGAAGATAAACCAGCTAATCGTCGCCAAGGATGGCAGCGTATTTCCCTATTTGCTATGTACTTTCGTCCTAGCGCCTTGGAATTATCTGGGTTAGGGGAGATGTGGCACGATGTACTCAAAGCACCAGATCATTCCCCAAAAGCATACTTTGGTTTTTATCCGTTTCGCTGGCGAGAACATTGGCAACAGTCATTTGCTGCTTTATCCGCCAATGGACGACCATTTGTTGCCCCAATCTTACAAATTCTCATTCTGCCCCAAGCCCCAAAACAAGTCCTCAACTGGGTTGACACAGTAGCAAAGTGGAATTTTCAACAGATTATTTCCTGTCACTTTGATTCACCATTTGCAGCCAGTCCAGCACAATTTCGCCAAGCATTCACTTTCCTAGAAAATAACTGTGTTGACATTAGCAATCAAGCGTTGTTGGCAGAAGATTTAAGATTCATTAAAGAACTGGAGGCAAATTTATTGCAGCGAGGTATTGCCACACCACCAAGAGAGAAGATGTAATTTAGTCAGTTGTCAGTTGCTAATAGTTTTCTTCTCCCCCTGCCATCAAAAGAGCCAGAATCACTGGGTGCATGAACTTTCGACTTTTATAGTAATATGTTTGTACTGGTAAATATCAGTGTCAATAAATCGATAGTGAAAACACTGGAGACGAAAATGGCAAGTTTAACGGATCAAGCTGATGTCAAGGCTAGTGAAGGAAAAGGAAGTTGCCTGTGTGGAGCAATTCATATCTCTGTTAAAAAAATGAGTACAAACATGGGAGTATGCCATTGCCAAATGTGTAGAAAGTGGACAGGTGGCCCGTTATTTGCAGTGGATTGTGGGAGTAATATTTCCTTTGAAGGTAAAGAAAATATCACCGTATTTAGTTCCTCTGAGTGGGCTGAACGTGGATTTTGCAACCGATGTGGAAGTCATTTATTTTATAGATTGAAACAGAACAACCAGTACATAATGCCTGTTGGGCTATTTGATAACCCTAAAGATTTTGTTTTTGATCATCAGATATTTATTGATGAACAACCTTCGTATTACTGCCTTTCCAATCAAACAAATAATATGACTGGAGCAGAAGTTTTTGCTCAGTTCACTTCCGCAACACTATAAGCACTCATTTTTCTTCTACTATTTATTGTTTTATGTTTTAAAACCCAGACTTTTTAACTTAGTCTGGGTTGTTGTATTTTATTCAGAATTTATGATATCAAAACCTGCGTTTTCTACGCTCGTTTATACAGTGAGCAATCGATTTAAATCTTCTTTAGCTGAATTAATTAAACCCTCAATAGTATTAATCAATTCATGCTCTAAGTAAGGTTTGGAAAAATAAGCTTTTGCACCTAGTTCTTGAGCAAGTTGGCGATGTTTTTCCGCACTACGAGAGGTGAGAATTATTATAGGAATTTTGATGTAATTGGGGTTTTGCTGAATATGACTTAAAAATTCAAACCCATTCATCCGGGGCATTTCTAAATCGGAAACAACAAGCTGAATCTCTGGATGTCGTTGTAACTGTTCTAGAGCTTCAGCCCCATTTTGTGCTTGGATTACTTGATAACCAGATTTTTGCAGAGTCAATGATAGAGTTTGCCGCAGACTAATAGCATCATCTACCACTAACACGACCTTTGCTAATTTCTGATGTGTCTCTGATGTATTGGTAGAATTAGCAGCAGATAATAAAGGTCGTGATGGGATAGTAGATGCAGATATTGGTAAGACTTGTTGATTTGCGGAATCAGCTGTTGGTAATGCGGCAATATCCAGCGTTGCTTGCATCTCAACCGACTCTAACAGTAAAGCACCATCAATGACTAACATGAGGTTGCCATTGGCTAAACTACTACAACCATACACATATTTGGGAGGAGCGATCGCATTTCCTAAAGGTCTAATTACTAGTTCTTGCTCACCAATAATTTGGTCAACTTGTAAAGCAAAAATACCTTGATTTCGTCTCAGCATTAATACAGGATGATTCATCACTTCTGTATGATGATCAGGGAGTAAATTGTTAATGTTAATATTATTAAATAAGCTGCCATTGTAATACATCAACTCAGAAAGTTGATGCAGACTAACCATAGTATCCTCATTACCAGTATCCCAATGTAAGACTCGTTTACCTTCAAATTCTTTGATTTGTTGAGTCGTGGGAATTACTATTTTTTCGATGTTATCCAATAACAAAGCATAAATAACACCTCCAGCTTGCACTAACATTAGTTGATCAGTAGTCATAGAAAAGGGGATTTTAAGTATAAATTTCGTGCCTTGGCGAGGCAAAGTCTGCACTGAAATTGAGCCGTTGAGTGCTTGCAGTTGAGAACGGACAATGTCTAAACCCATGCCACGTCCAGAAAGCTCACTAACTTTTTCAGCAGTGGTGAATCCTGGTGCAAACATGAATTCTAAGAGTTCAGAATCATTGATTTGAGATAAATGAACTTTAGATTCATTGTTAGCAGGAATAAAGTTCAGTTCCAGCGCTTTTTTCCGAATACTATCTAACTGTAAGCCTTGTCCATCATCTCTGACTTCGATGATAGTTTGGCTCCCTTGATGATAAGCGCAGATTTCAATCACACCTTGTTCTGGCTTACCAAGTTCCCGCCGAGTTTGCGGAGGCTCAATACCGTGGTCAAAAGCATTACGTACTAAGTGTAATAGGGGATCGTAAAGCTTTTCGGCGATCGCTTTATCTATTAGAACATTTGTACCACTAAATTTTAACTCTACCCTTTTGTGGTAAACACTGTTGAGATTTTTTACCATGTTGGGGAAGCGACTCAAAATATTTTCTAAGGGTAACATTCTAGCTTCCACTAAGTTATCTATCAAACTGAAAGCTAAACTTTGTTTTTTATTACTAATTTGAGTAGCTTGCTTGAGTAGAAAATCAATAGATTCTGTTGCTTCTTGTAATTGCGATGTCTCTTCTATAGCTTCGTGTAATTTCAGATGAAATTCCGTGTAAGCATCCATCTCTAATGGATCAAAATTCACTGAAGCAAAGCTTTGTGTATGTTGTGTTGCCAAACTTTGCTTTTGTAATGGTAAATCACGGAGCTGATTTAATGTTTCTTGATGTTTATTAAGTCGTTGTAATAGCTGCTCGATAATATCTTGAACTTGCTCATCATTTAAAGTGCGTCGTTTTTGATGGATTAGCAACTCGCTTGCTAAGTAATTAATACGTTGTAATCCTTCGACATCTACACGTACAGATGAGGATTTCTGATTTTTCTTGCCTTGATAATTTGTAACTTTATCGATTATTTGTTCATTAACAACATCAAGGGCTGTTTCTGTAATATCTGTAGTTACTTGCTCACTAATAGCTAAAGATGTTGACGATTCGGAAACATTATCGACTTCCACTGGCGACTCAATCTGAGTATTATCTTCATTAGCTTCTCCTCCCCAGATAGCTTCTAACAAGCCATCATTTACGTTAACGGTAGAAGTTGATATATCTTTAAAAACGAGCAGTTTTTGTAATTTGGGGCTATCTGTCCAATTTTTTTCTTGGGCTGTGACAGGAGGATGTTGCTTATATTCTTGAGCTAACAAACTGATTTTAGTTTGTAGGGATTGGATAATGAGGAGATTGCCAGCAGCTTTTGTAACTGCATATTGAAACTTTACAACTGCTAAGAGAATAATTAAGATAATACCTTGGCGATAAAGGCAAAGGCTTTTACTATCTTCTTGAGCGCGGACAAATTCTAAAAAGTTATTTAGCCAAGTTTCAATATATTCAACTGAATTTTCAAATTCATAATTTATAATAAGTAAATCCCAATTCAGTGCTGATTCTGGTATTTGTATTTCGTGGTTAAACCAGCCAAAAATATAATGAATTACCTTTAAATACAATTGGGCAGTTGTGGGTTTAATACACTCGGTTTTATTATTTCCCGATGTAGTTAAAAATTGATAAAATTCTGCTTGATTAGCTAAAAATTGCGAGTTAATGACTTCATATGGCTGATCTATAGCTACTAATGTTAGTTGCTTTAAAGCAGCAGAAGGCTCACCGCCATGAGTGCGATCGCCTGCTAATATATTTTTTTGTGCTTGCTGTAAATCAGCAAGGATAATCTCACTAATTTGGCGTACCTGGTTAGGATTGGCTTGTAAGGCCGCTAAACTTATTTGAGCTATTTCTCCAAAACCAGGTAAATTTAAAGATTCTGCCAAACCGATAAATACTTCAGCTTGGGAGCTTAAAAAATCTATTAATTCTGTATTATCTTCTATACTATTAATAGCTTCAGCAATACTTTCTAAACGTTGCTGTACTCCTACTTCAAAGATAGATTGAACAATATCAAATCCTAACTCTTCAGATGTAGGAATATGATTATCATCACCAAAAGCATCACCTAATTTAGCTTGTAATTTAGCAAATATTGTCGTAGCTCTTTGTAAAACTTCTTCTTCATTAATAATATTTCCTGTTAATTCGGCATTTAATGCCAAATGAAGACATTCATAACCTTCTAATAATAATGTTTGTAACTCATTATCTATAACTACATCAGGACTATACAAAGCCTTAAATACATCTTCTAGGGAGTGGGCTATCATTCGAATTGTTTTTAGCCCAACAGTGGCAGCACCGCCTTTAATTGTATGAGTAGCCCGCATTAAGTTATGCACTTTTGCGGTGCTATGGTTTTCGTCTAAACTAAATAATTCCTGCTCAATAGTTTGGATTAAATCTGGGGCTTCTGCTAAAAAATAAACATAGCCTTGTTCACGAATTTCGGTATCAGTAATCATAAGTTAGAGATTGGGGAGTGGGGAGTTATAAGTGGGGAGTGGAGAATAGGGAAATTATTTTTTATTCTTTCTTTTCTACTCCCTACTCCCTATTGATTAATTCACTTTGAACTTACTGGCAGTTGTTAATAAATCTTGTGCCATACCTGATAAATCTTGGAATACAGTGGCAATATCTTGTGATTCCGCAAAGGTTTTGTTGGCGATTTCTGCCACATCTTTCATGGAATTTGTCACTAATACAGATTGCCCCATTTGTTTTTGTGTGGCATCGGTAATTCTTTGAATTAGGTGGCTAATTTCGGCAGTTGCAGAAACGATCGCATTTAAGTTTTGTCTTGTTTCACTGACAAAATTTGTCCCTTCTACTACTTGCTGAATACCTGTTTCCATTGCCATTGCAACCTCTCCAGTTTCTTCCTGAATCTCTTGGACTAATTTTTCAATTTCGATGGTGGCGGCGGCTGACTGGCGAGACAAAGAACGGACTTCATCGGCTACAACTGCGAAACCTTTACCATATTCACCTGCACGAGTGGCTTCAATAGCTGCGTTCAAGGCTAGGACGTTTGTTTGAGTAGCGAAGCTACTAATCAAGTTCACCACTTTGGAGATTTTTTGCGAAGATTCACTCAAGCGTTTAATCTTTTTGCTGGTTTGAGCAACGGTTTCTCGAATGGCTTGGATGGCTTGCACAGTTAAGTTCATCGCTGCATCACCAGATTCGACGGTTTGGTTTGCTTGTTTTACCGCCACTTGCACTAACTCAGCACTAGTTACCACAGCTTGGGTAGAGTCTAACATCCGTTGAATTTCACCTAAAGCCGTAGTAATTTCTTGAGATTGTTGTTTGGCTAAATTATTTAGTCCTGCAAGTGAAGCATTACTATCAATGGAGGTTTGAGCAACTTGCTGGGAGGCTGTTTGGACTTGTAGTACAATTTGCCGCAAGGCTTGCAAGGTGTTGTTGTAAGCATCAGCGATTGTGCCTAGTTCGTCTTCGGTAATAGGTGCGCGGGCTGTCAAATCACCGTTTAAAGCAGGTCGCACAGCCATCAGCAATTGAATAGAACGCTGTTGGAGTAACTCCTTGGCTGCTTTTTCCCGTTCTGCGGCTTCGGCTAGCTGTGCTGATTGTGTTTGTAGTTGTTGTAGATATTCAGTCTGTTGTAATGCTAATCCCAATTGGTCGCCAATCCTGGCTAACAAAGTGACTTGGGATTCTTCCCATTCGCGGGGACTAGAATTTTGATAAGCTGCTAGCAATCCCCATAATTGTTCACCAAAGAAGATAGGCACAATTACATAAGCTTTGATTTCAAATTGTTCTAAAATTTCTACATGGCAAGGAGAATGACCTACTTTGTAGATATCATTAACAATAAAGTTTTCACCTTTGGCATATCGACCACCTTGAGTTTCTTGGAGGTGGGTATCTTCCCAAACAGTTTTGATATCCGGCCCTACAAGTTTGACCCAACTACTACCCACTGATTCAGCGATAAATTCACCACTCCAATCAGGATTAAAGCGATAAATAGCTATGCGATCGCTCCTTAATAATTGCCTAACTTCTTGGGTGGTAATTTTGAAAATCTCATCTAAATCTAAAACTTGGCGGATACGGTTAACTATCTTAGTAAAGGCTTTTTCTTGTTCTGCTATCTGAGTAATTTTCTCAGATTTGGTTCGCACCTGTTCTAGATAGTCTAATTGGGATTTAGCTAGGCTAAATTGTGAGGCAATCTGAGTTAGAAAGTTGACTTCCCAAGGTTGCCATTCACGAGAACTGGAGTTTTGATATGCTGCTAATAAGCCCCATAATTGTTCGCCAAAAAAGATAGGCACAATAATATAAGCTCTAGCTTCAAATTGTTCTAATATTTCTATATGACATGGTGCTAAACCTATTGTATGGATATCATTGACAACAAAATTTTCTCCTCGGGCATAACGACCACCTTTTGTATCTTGCAAATAGGTGTCGTCTAGAACTGTTTTTATATCTGGCCCTACCAATTTTGTCCAACCATTACCAACTGATTCGGCGACAAACTCGCCACCCCAATCAGGACTAAAACGATAAACAGCGACGCGATCGCATCGTAATGATTGACGTACTTCTTGAGTCGTAGTTCTAAATATGCTGTCTACATCTGTGGCTTGGCGGATGCGGTTAACTATTCTAGTAAAAGTTTTTTCTTGTTCAGCAATTTGCATCAATTGCTCAGATTGCAAGCGCATTTGTTCTAAATATTCTGCATGAGCAATAGCTACACCAAATTGCAAGCCAACCTGTCCCAAAAAGCTAACTTCCCACTCTTGCCAATTACGTGTACCAGAGTTTTGATAAGCTGCTAATAAACCCCACAACTTTTCTCCGGAAAATACAGGAACTATCATGTAAGATTTAACTTCAAACTGTTCTAGAATCTCCACATGACAAGGAAAATGACCTGCTTTATAGATATCGTTGACGACAAAACTTTCTCCTTGTGCGTAACGTCCTCCCTTGGTTTCTTGTAAGTGGGTATCTTCCCAAACCATTTTGTAATCAGGCGTAACTATTTTTACCCAACCACTACCCACTGATTCCGCTATAAATTGACCACTCCAGTCAGAATTAAAGCGATAAAGACCTACGCGATCGCACTTTAATAATTGGCGAATCTCTTGAGTAGTAGTTTGAAAAATTTTATCGATATTTGTTACTCGTAAAATTTTATCAATAACTTTAGATACCGATTGTTTAGCTTGATTTTGTAGTTGTAATTGATGTTGGAATTCAAAACTCTGTAATCTATAGGTTAATTCCGTGCTAACTTGGGTTAGTAAAGTGATTTCCGTTTCTTGCCACTGTCTAGGGCTAACACAGCTATTAACTCCTAACAAACCCCAAACTTTACCTCCTACTACTATTGGCAAAGTCAAACTAGCTTTAATTTGAAATTTTTCTAATAGTTGTTTTTGGTAAGGAGTTAGTTGAATCTGCACAATATCGTCAATGACTATCGGCTCTACATAATCTTGATTAGTCTGTAAGCCAAAGGTAATTCCTGGAAGAATTTCACCAAGTGTGGGTGTCCAACCAAAGCTTCTTGATTCTGCGACAATAGTGCCAGATTCAGGAGAATTAAACTGATAAATTAATACGCGATCGCTAGATATTTTTTCTCTAACTTTAGCCGCCGTAACTTTTAAGACTGTATCCCAATCTGATACTTGACGCATCTGAGTTGTGATATCTTGCAACTGCTGTCGCCAAATTTTAACTTCTTGAGCGATCGTGTTATTTCTAGAGACTTCACTCTGGAAGTTATCTACTAAATTATTACTTTCTTTTGGGCTTTCTAACTGAGCAATTGTAGTAGGTAAATGCTCATTCTCATTACTATTATGATATGCAATTGTCATTTAATGAACCTCATGTTTTATTTTAATTTTTCAAAACCTGCTAATAACCTATAAAGTTATATTTAGATACATCCTTATTAGCAAATTTCATCATCTGACAGAACTTCTAACTTTGGATCAAGTGACTTACAATCCAAAATTATGGATCTATGATTAATTATGGGTAGTCCAGGTGGGATAGTGAATAATAGCACTCGCATCCAAATTGAACATCATTCTTTCATCCTCATTAAGAAAATATCCTTGAAGAAAAGGAGAAATCGATGATGAAAATAATTCAGCAGATGGCGCTTTCATTTGATTATTATCTAGAAACTCAATGTCCATCATTTGCCTGACTATAATTCCTAAATACTTACCATCATCTTCCAGCACAATCGCCATTGTTTTTGCTAGAAAATTTGCTGTTTGTGGTAGTGGTGGATAACCCAACATCTCTTCTAAATCTACTAACCACAGCATTTCACCACGCCAGTTATATACACCTAAAACACAACTTGGCATTTGCGGAACGCCACATATTTCCACCAAAGACACCTGCATAACTTCTGTAATATGCTGTAAAGCAATTACTGCTGTATCTCTGATTCCCAAATTAAAGCTTAAAAATTTCTGCTGACTTTCCAAATTTTCACCCTTTAATTTATTTAGTATTGATTTAATCTTTATAAATTTTACCTAGAGAGTTTTTTAAGAGTTAAAGTTAACTCTTCCTGATTTATTGGCTTAGAAATATAAGCCTCTGCACCTAGCATATTTCCCCAAGTTTTATCTACATCACTATTTTTTGTAGAGCAGAAAACTACAGGAATATTGCTCGTGTTAGGATTATTTTTCAGTTCTCGACAAATTTCAAATCCACTTTTACCTGGTAAAATCACATCGAGAAATATTAAATCTGGCTTAGTTTTGTCTAGTTTTGCTTGAGCTTCTTCACTGCTTGTAGCACTGATGACAGAATAGCCAGCTTGTTGGAGGTAACGGCTTAAAATTTCGCGGTCGGTTAAGCCATCTTCAATAACTAAAACAGTATTCATGGTAATTCCCTGTAAAATCAAAATCTGTTGTTTTTAGCTAATCCACCAGAGATCAAGTATGTATTTAAGCCTGATAATTACAGGCTTGCTTTTTGTTATAATTTTGATATCTTGCTGTTCAATTTGGCTCAGAAAAAATACGTATCCTTGAGATTTTATTGGCTGAAAATTGCTGATTTATGGAAAATAATTATGCACCAGATTTAACAATAATTAATTCTGGGAAATAAATGACTCTAACTAATCAAATTTTTGATTGGGTCATCAATAGGGAAACTTGTCAATGACACACTTCTAAACGTGAACTAGTTTTGACTGTAGATGAGGCTTGCATAGGTAAATATTTACGGACTATACTCATCACCCTATCTGCTGTTACGGGTTTTGTGAGAAAGTCTGTAGAGCCAACTACCTTAGCACGGACTCGATCCAAAAGACCATCATTGCCTGTTACGATAACTACTGGTGTGTTAGCAAAAGTAGAAATTCGTCGCAACTGTGTACAGATTTCATAACCACTAGCGACTGGCATGATTAAATCTAAAAATATCAAGTCTGGTTTCTCTTGAATAAGAATTGGTAGAGCCTGTACCGCGTCTTGAATCTTGATAAATTTCATCCCATTAGCGGTGATAATATCCTCCAGCATTTTACAAACTTGGGGGCTATCATCTACGCAGGCTATCACAGGAACTTTCGATTTTTTTGCTTGTACAGGGGTAGATGTATTTGGGCTTTCTATAACAGCTAGAGGTAAATCTGGTAATTCTACCAATTCGATGATTCCTTTAAGGACGTAAGGAAGCAACGAACGGGAGACTGGCAAAACATTCTGCTTAATTTTGGCAGCTAAATCTCGCAGTGTAGATTTGCCATTAATCAAATTGACAAAGTTTTTGTAAACTGATGGACTTACCTGTTGCTGGAGTTGCTCTGGTCTACGAATTACTGGTGCTAAGTCAGGAACAAGATTTGCCAAGCCAGCTTCTGACCAATTTTTCCACGAGTCTAGCATCTGTTTCATCGACACATCTGCACTCGTAAAACTCATGGGTGTCTCTAGAATAACTTTTTGGTTGCGATCGCAACTAACAGAGACAAAATTACTTTGCTGGGCTAGGTCAAATAACAGTTCAGTTATTGTATTCTCGACAATAGCCTGAATTTGTTCTCGTTGAATTTTCTGTTTTTTATACAAAATTTCTAAGAGACGATAGTCCCAGTAATTCATTGAGATATCTTGCTTGCGTAGCTGCATTTTATCAACATCAACTTGTGGACAATGTTGAGCCATCAGTCTACGCCAGCGCCGAAAAGGATGAGTTCCTCCTGTTGCCCAAACTATCCTACCCAGGCGATAATAAAAAGTCCATTGATGCCCTTTAGAACTATGAATATTTAATTGGCCATTGTATTGGAGTTGGGTACAAGTTTTAAATTCATTAAGTACGTTATTTGATACCATCAGTTCCGGGTGGGTTGTGCTTGATACTTGTGATTTAAAAATCAGCCTTTTCAAAACTCCAACTAGTAAGCCGCTTATGATTGACGAATGAATTTTGTCAATCATAGGGTCTTGGCATATAGCGTAACTAAAACGTCAGCAAGTTATGACACTTAGAAGTAGCAGAAAGTTATTATTTATTGAGAATAAATTTCAGTGTGATTTTTCTGCATACAGTCTACGTCACTCATCTTGTTTCGCGTTCCACATAAGATACGCTATATTTCTATATTCCAAGATGTAAATCTATCCTTTAGTAACTCACCATTTTAGATACTTTTTATGGAATTTATATCCGTGTAAGTTCTGATTTTTGTCTAAGCAAAAACTGTTTTGCTTCAGCAATTTTGATGATGATAACTTTGTTTCAAAATATAACGAAGTAATTATTTTGTAATAAAAATTAATATTAAAATATATTATCTTTTTTCACATATTTTTCTTAGCTTAATAGATTTGTAGCTTAGGGACTTCCAGATAAAAAATATCCAAACTGTAGGGTGCGTCAGTGCGATAGAACCTAACTATACTCAGAAATTATTCATACTGACGCACTCTACCCAACCATCAATTGCGGATAATTTATTTTTTGGTGTTCCCTTAGTCAATCAAGCTAATATCAAGCATATATTTTCAAGATAGATGTTTGATATTAGCTTAAAAATAGACGTTATTAACTAGACTTCAACTGAGTTTTTGGTTTTTTGATGGCGTGCTGTGGCGATTAACCATTTACCGCCAGAAGGTGCTAAGGTAACACCACGGCGAATGGGTTTGACTTGATAGTTATCAACTAATCCTAAGTCCAGATTTGATAAGACTGTTGCCAAAACCAACTTCATCTCATATAAGGCAAAAGCCATACCTACACAGCGACGGTTACTGCCACCAAATGGTAAATACTCATATAGTGAATATTGCTTTTCTAAAAACCTTTCTGGGTTGAACTTTTCAGGTTGGGGATATAAATCTGGTCGGCGGTGCATTAAATAAATACAACCGATTAGCGAAGTTCCTGGTGCAAATTGATGACCACCAATTTCCAGAGGTGTCTTGACAATACGCGGGATGGTAACCATGCCTATGGGATAGATGCGTAGTGTCTCTTGACAGACAGCAGTTAAATAAGGTAAGCGAGTAACTTCATTTAGGTCACCATTGTCACCAAAATTATCTAACTCAGTCAGAAGTTTTTCACGGACTTGTGGTAATTTGTGAATCCAGTATAAAGCCCATGTCAAAGCTGAGGCGGTGGTTTCATGACCGGCGACTAACAAGGTCATCAATTCATCACGTAACTCGACCTCGGTCATGGATTCACCATTTTCATCCCGCGCCGCCATCATTAATGAGAGGATATCTGTACGAGATAGGTCTGGATGATCTCTGCGGTCTTGAATTTCGGCGTAAAGCAATTGGTCAATTTCTTCTCGTTGACGCAAGAAATTTCCCCAAGGACTCCATCGACCTAAGTCTATTTGCAACGAGGGGAAAAAAGAGAGAGTAGAACGCAAGGAAGAACCAGTTAAATCTAATATGCCACACAAGCGTTTTTGCAATTGTGTATAACGTTCTCCGTCATGCAAACCAAAGACAGCTTGTAAGATTATCCGCAAGGCAATTTCCTGCATAGAGTCACGTACAGAGAAAGGTTCTCCAATCTTCCAATTACTAATGACTTCTTTGGTGATGTTAGTAATGATATCGCCGTAAACCCTCATGCGATCGCCATGAAAGGGTGGCGTTAACAACTTACGCTGGCGTTGGTGAGTTTCCCCAGACAGTAAGAGTAAGGAGTTTTCCCCTAATAAGGGTTGTAAAAGTTGGGCTGAGGCTCTAGCATCTAATTGTTCTAACGGTGTAGTAAAAAGTTGCTGAATTGCTTGAGGATTACTTAAAAACACCATTGGCTGTTTATTTGTTAGCCATAGTGTAAAACAATCTCCGTGAGCTTTGGCAGATGCTTCCATTAGTTGCAATGGGTTATAAATCCACTGCAATAGCTGCATGAACTTTGGCATTTCTGGACTATTTGGAAGTTTCATGACAAATGCTCCTATTAGCAATATCTTCACTAAGCTAGCAGAAGTAGAAATAAACAGAAAATATCTTAATAAAATATACCTGTAGATAATTTAGATAAACGAGTGATCGCCATTAAAATAACTAAGTTAATTTCACTTTTTATACTTATTTTCTATGGTAATAGATATTTATATTATTGACTTATTGGTTATTGGGCTACTTTTGCTCGTCGTCACCTTAGGATCTGGTTGGATTGCGCGTCTACCTCTATCTTTTGCACTCATCTATCTATTGGTGGGTATAATTCTTGGCCCTTACGGCTTTGGTTTGATAGAATTACGGCGAGATAATATATTTAATGCAGAATTATTAGAGAAATTAACAGAATTTGTAGTAATTGTTTCAGTTTTTAGTTGTGGATTAAAAATCATCCATCCAGGTAGACGTAAGGTTTGGGATATTACAGCACGTCTCATTGGCTTATTAATGCCAATTTCTATTATTGCCATAGCATTTATAGGTAGGTTATTTTTAGGAATGGGTTGGGGGGAAGCCATCTTATTAGGAGCCATTCTTGCCCCTACTGATCCAGTCTTAGCTTCGGAAGTTCAACTAACTGATATAAATGACAAAGACGAGTTACGCTTTGGGTTAACTTCTGAAGGAGGTTTAAATGATGCTTTAGCTTTTCCTTTTGTATATTTTGGGCTTTTTGCCATTAAAGATAACAACTGGAACAACTGGTTTAAACAATGGGTGGTAGTTGATTTAATTTGGGCGATCGCTGCTGCTTTGATAATGGGTTTTGTTGTTGCAAAAACAATAGTTTGGATTGATGAAAAAATCCAAAAACACCGTTCTGCTGATGTATTGATGGAAGATTTTATTGCTCTCAGTACAATTTTGCTAACCTATTCTCTGACAGAAGTTGTGAATGGTTATGGATTTTTGGCAGTATTTATTGCAGGATTAGTTGTCCAAGATAGTTATAGAAATCCTGAAAGACCACTGGCACAATTAGAATTTATTGAACGGTTAGAAAAACTTTTAGAAGTAGGCACAATTTTATTGTTGGGTTCAATATTGCTATGGCAGCCGATAGTGAATTATGCCTATGAATCGTTAATAGTGGTGATTTTCTTATTCTTAATTATTAGACCAGTGGGAGCCTGGATTAGTACAATTGGTAAACGTCCATTAAACTCACCTCGCCGCCGCTTGCATCGACTTACTCGCTTATTATTTGGATGGTTTGGTATTCGCGGTGTTGGTTCTTTGTATTATCTTGCCTATGCTTTTGGTAATGGTTTAACAGGTGAAGTTGCTGAAAAAATTGCTTGGATAACCTACACTACTATTGTTGTTTCTGTGGTAATACATGGCATATCTGCCACGCCATTAATGAATTGGTACGAACGCAAAATTGTTAATGGGTAATGGGGAGATGAGAGAGAGTAGGGGAAGCAATTCTTACTCATCACTCATCACTCATTACTCATCACTCATCACTCATTACTCATCACTCATCACTCATCACTCATCACTCATCACTCATCACTCATTACTCATTACTCATCACTCATTACTCATTACTCATCACTCATTACTCATTACTCATCACTCATTACTCATTACTCATCACTCATTACTCATTACTCATCACTCAATTATGTGCTTGGAGAATCTCGTCATCTACAGAAAAATCTATTTCTGATTTATCTCGTCCAGTTGTTACATAATCATGTTCATAAGCATCAGCCAGCCCAGAAATTAAATCATATTGGGGTTGCCAATTTAACTCTGTTTGTGCTTTGTTGATTGAAGCGAAAAAATGCTGCACTCGCATGGGAAAGGCTTTGCGTTTGCCAAAATCAAATTTTTTCGGGTCGTAATGGACTATTTTGATGTCATCGGCTGATTTGCCAAGGGCTTGAGCGCAAGCACGGGCTAAACCATCAAAAGTGACAAAGCGATCGCCGGAAATATTATACACTTGCCCAATAGCCTGTTTGTTGCCAATGACTTGAGACATCGCCATTGCTAAGTCTTTGACATGACCTAGCTGAGTGATATGTAAGCCATTACCGGGAATGGGAAGCGGGCGATCGCGTACAATCCGATCAAAGAACCAAGCTTCCAAATCGTTATAGTTAAGCGGCCCGTAAATATATGTGGGGCGAATCGAAGTGAAGGGTAATCCCTGTTGCTGCAAATAGGCTTCGGTTTCGTGCTTACCCTTGTGGCGACTTTTCGGGTCTACTTTATCCCCTTCAATATGGGGTAGTTGGTCAGATTTGAGATAAACCCCCGCAGAACTCATGTAAACAAAATGTTGTACCTTGTCTTGAAAAATTTCAGCCAGTGGTTGAGTATCTGTTAACTCCCGGCCATTATTGTCAAAAACGACATCAAAATTTTCTGGTGATAATTTTTCTTTGAGCTGCGTGGCATCCGTGCGATCGCCTATAATTTGTCCTACTCCCTGCAATCCTGGTAGGGGGCGATTACCACGATTAAAAAGTACTACTTCATGTCCCTGTTCTACAAGCATTTTAGTCAAATAGACACCAATGAACCTAGTGCCACCCATAATTAAAATTCGCATAAATTCCCCATTCCTACGTTTTTAGAAGCTAGAAGCTAGAGATGAGCAGCTAGTGTCAAACTAATGTCTAATTTTTAGTCCCTAGCCCCTAACTCTAGTCCCCAATTTGAGGTTATCAGGTTGCTGTATCCCTCTGGAACCTCTCCTGAGAGAATTACATCTATAGTTTTACTTGGGGCGCTTCTCAT
Source organism: Anabaena subtropica FACHB-260 (assembly GCF_014697105.1). GTDB lineage: Bacteria > Cyanobacteriota > Cyanobacteriia > Cyanobacteriales > Nostocaceae > Trichormus > Trichormus subtropicus. The sequence continues at coordinate 95,411 of NZ_JACJRF010000016.1, forward strand.
TTATTGCTGGCAAAGAAAACTTTGCCTGAGTTATTTTCTACACCATAAAGTTAGCTGTGCCTTTGAAATATGCTCTTGTTCATGAGTGGCTGACACCAAAAGCCACTGGCGGTTCAGAACTTGTTGTGCGAGAAATTCTGAATCATATCGATGCTGATTTATACGCCCTTATCGATTTTGAGTCTAAAAATCCTGAAAGTTACTTATACCAACGTCAGATTGGCAAGACTTTCCTCCAAAACTTTCCCTTTGCCCGCAATGGTATCCAAAAGTACCTACCATTGTTACCTTTGGCAATTGAACAACTGGATTTGCGCCAATATGACGTAATTCTGTCTTCATCCCATGCTGTCGCCAAAGGAGTTTTGACAACTGCTGACCAACTACATATTTGCTACTGCCATAGTCCCATGCGTTATGCCTGGGACTTAACCTTTGATTATTTGCGTTACAGCCAACTAGAAAGTGGCGTAGCTGGATGGGTAACGCGATATTTGCTGCATCGTTTACGCCAATGGGATGTGTTAAGTGCAAATCGGGTTGATTACTTTATTGCTAATTCTCATTACACAGCCCGGCGCATCTGGCGTTGCTATCGGCGCGAAGCAACGGTGATTTATCCTCCTGTCAATGTGGAAGCATTCCCGTTTTTACCCCACAAAGAGGATTTTTATCTCACGGTTTGCCGTTTAGTGAGTTATAAACAAGTATCCCTAATTGTAAAAGCGTTTAACCAATTACAACGGCCATTGGTGATTATTGGTACAGGTTCAGAAATGAAAGAGATTCGCCAGCTAGCTAACTCTAATATTCAAATTCTAGGGTGGCAACCTGATGATGTAGTGAAAAAGTATATGGCCAGAGCTAAAGCATTTGTCTATGCTGCTTTTGAAGACTTTGGTATAGCTTTAGTAGAAGCACAAGCCTGTGGTACTCCGGTAATTGCTTATGGTATGGGGGGTGCAACAGAAACTGTCAGAGATGTACGATCATATAAAGATACAGGAACGGGTATTTTTTTTAAAATGCAAACAGAAGCAGCTTTGGTGGAGGCAGTGGAAAAATTTGAAATGTATCAAGATGATCTTAATCCTGAGTATATGCGATCGCACGCTGCTGAGTTTTCCCCACAAAACTTTGCCAAGCACTATCTAGGTTTCTTAGACCAGTGCCAAAAACAAAAGCCTAATTTAGCAAGCTAGGCAGAATTTTTTGTAATTCTTTTATGTGCTTTTGGCAATTTAATCCCAGAAGCAACTCATTTTGGCTTTAAGATTGGGACTATGTGTGGTGTGGATTATTAAGGAGTATGATGACTGCCCAGAGTTCACTCCTCTCCGGCAAGCGACGCTTACGGCAAGATGCTAGCTCATCTATGCGTTCTACTGTCAAGCGTGGTCACAAGCCAAAGACACCTAAAATCAAACCCAAAGGTTTGTCTTTGCAAGGTTTAAACGGAGAGTTTGCTAAAAGACTTTTCGATATCGTGTTTTCGTTGTTGGTGTTGATCTTATTCTCACCAGTCTATTTAATTCTGGCCTTGCTGATTGCTTTAAGCTCAGAAGGACCAATTTTTTATGTCCAAGAGAGAATCGGTCAAAACTATAAGCCCTTTCATTGTATTAAATTCCGTACAATGGTCAGCAACGCAGACGAAATTCTCATGCAAATGATGGAAACATCGCCACAGTTGCGACAAGAATTTGAAAGTAGTTTTAAGTTGAAAAAAGACCCCAGAATTACTAAAATTGGGCAATTTTTGCGAATCACTAGTTTGGATGAATTTCCCCAATTTTGGAACGTTTTAAAAGGGGATATGAGTGTTGTCGGTCCACGCCCTTTAGTAGCAGAAGAATTACCAAAATATGGTAATCACATCGAACCAGTTTTAACAATTCGACCAGGAATTACTGGATTATGGCAAGTTTCTGGACGTAATGACATTCCCTATCCACGCCGAGTACAAATCGATTTACATTATGTCAAATCTAGAACTCTTTGGTTGGATGTATGGATCATATTGAAAACAATTGATGTGGTGATTATGCCGAAAAATAACGGAGCATACTAAACAAAAGAAAATTTTTTTTGCTTCAGGGGCTAACAATGCCTCTGAGGCAAAATAATATCATGTTCGCTTGAATGCTTAAGTAGAATGGTGTTAATTATTGAAAGTTTGTAATGTTAACGTAGCGTTTCGTAGAGAGGGCTGTAGTCTTAGATAGTCAGCATTCATTTATGCTCAGTATTTTATTAATATATACTTAAGAAAGTTGGCATTTGTGTAAAGTTTTGGCAAAGAAAATTCCTTTCAAATGTCTGAGTCATAGGTAAAATGCCTTCAAGAACTTGGCTTGTGAGCATTAAGACTTAATTTATTGAAAATTTTTTTATTTATTAAGTATATTTATTTACGATACAATCCGGGTACTCTTTAAAACGCGTAAGTTTACTATTAGGCAATTTAGTGATTACCTGCTAGGTTGTATCAATTGATGTGAAAAAATTTCAATACACAGAAAAGGGAATACATAAAGCATGAGCCAAAACAAGCGAGCATTGATAACGGGTATTACTGGTCAAGATGGTTCATACCTAAGCGAATTTCTCCTAGAACAAGGTTATGAAGTTCATGGTATTATTCGCCGGACTTCTACATTCAATACTGACCGCATCGATCACATTTATGAAGATCCCCACAAAGATGGGGTACGGTTATTTCTTCACTACGGTGATTTAACTGATGGTACAACTCTACGCCGGATTCTGGAAGAAGTTCAACCAACAGAAATTTACAACTTGGGCGCACAATCTCATGTCAGAGTGAGCTTTGATTCACCAGAATATACAGTAGATGCTGTAGGTATGGGAACGCTGCGGTTATTAGAAGCGATTCGTGATTACCAGCAACGCACAGGTATTCAAGTGCGATTTTATCAGGCAGGCTCTTCAGAAATGTATGGTTTAGTACAAGCCGTACCCCAAAGTGAAACTACACCGTTTTACCCACGTAGCCCCTACGCTTGTGCAAAAGTTTATGCCCACTGGCAAACAGTAAATTATCGGGAATCTTACGGTATGTTTGCTTGCAACGGTATACTTTTTAACCACGAATCTCCCCGTCGCGGTGAAACTTTTGTTACCCGCAAAATTACTAGAGCCGTGGCTCGTATTGTTGCTGGCAAACAGAAAAATATTTACATGGGTAATCTTGATGCCAAGCGAGATTGGGGTTATGCCAAAGATTATGTCCGGGCAATGTGGCTAATGTTGCAAAAAGATCAACCAGATGATTATGTAATTGCTACAGGTGAAACCCACTCAGTACGTGAATTTCTAGAGTTGGCGTTTAGCTATGTAAATCTTAACTGGCAAGATCATGTAGAGTTTGATGAACGCTATCTGCGTCCGGCGGAAGTAGATTTATTAATTGGTGACTCTACCAAAGCACAGCAAAATTTGGGCTGGAAGCCTTCTGTCACCTTCGAGGAACTAGTGGCATTAATGGTAGAAGCAGATTTACAAGCCCTTGGTCATACTTCACCCAATGGTAATAGTTCACCCCTACCGCAGGATCTTGCTACTATTCGTCAAGAACTGGGTGTACTCCACTTCTGATTAACTCTTGCCAAGGATGAAAATATGACCTCCTTAGAACTAAAAAATAAACGAATTCTCGTTACTGGTGGGGCTGGGTTTTTAGGTCGTCAGGTAATAGAACAACTGCGTCAGGCTGGGGCTGACACAGCAAAAATTAGCGCACCGCGATCGCGTGACTTAGATTTGCGTGTCTGGGAAAACTGCCAGCGAGCAGTTGACCAACAAGATATTATTATCCACTTAGCAGCTCACGTGGGCGGTATTGGACTCAACAGGGAAAAACCCGCAGAGTTATTCTACGATAACTTGATTATGGGTACTCAATTAATTCATGCAGCCCATCAAGCTGGAGTAGAAAAATTTGTGTGTGTGGGTACAATCTGTGCATATCCCAAATTTACACCAGTTCCATTTAAAGAAGATGACCTGTGGAATGGTTATCCAGAAGAAACCAACGCCCCTTATGGAGTTGCTAAAAAAGCTCTTTTAGTTCAATTGCAATCTTATCGTCAGCAGTATAGCTTTAATGGCATTTACTTGCTGCCAGTAAATTTATATGGGCCGGAAGATAACTTTGACCCAGGAAGTTCTCATGTCATCCCAGCATTAATTCGCAAAGTCTATGAAGCCCAAGTTAGGGGTGATCAACAACTTCCAGTTTGGGGTGATGGTAGTCCTACCCGCGAGTTTCTTTACTCGGAAGATGCAGCGCGGGGTATTGTCATGGGAACTCAATTCTACAATGACTCTGAACCAGTGAACCTGGGAACTGGTTATGAAATTTCCATCCGTGATTTAGTCACTCTCATCTGCGACTTGATGGAATTTGACGGTGAAATTATTTGGGAAACCGATAAACCTAATGGTCAACCCCGTCGCTGTTTGGATACCGAACGGGCGAAACAAGCTTTTAATTTCACTGCTCAGGTAAACTTTAAGCAGGGATTGAAAAATACCATTGATTGGTATCGGCAAAACGCTGCTTAGAGAATGGGGAATGGGGAATAGGGAAAAAGATTTCTTTACAGCCTATCCCCAATCACCTGTCCTCTCTTAATTGATGTACTTAAGCAATAGCGATGGACAAAGTTGACCATCAAAAAAGTAAAGTTAGATTACGCCGTACTTTAATCAAAACTCGGCAGTCAATGTCTGTTGGAGAATGGCGAGAAAAAAGCGATCGCATCTGTACTGTATTACAATCTTCCACTCTTTTTCTTCAAGCAAGAACCATACTTGCTTATTTCAGCTTTCGTCAAGAACCTGACCTTAGTCCCTTATTTGCCAATACTCATCACCGTTGGGGATTTCCTCGCTGCATTGGTCAATCCCTACACTGGCATGGTTGGACACATGAAGAATCTCTCAATATTAATACTTACGGCATCAAAGAACCTCTTCCCCAAGCCCCAACTATAGACCCGGAGGAAGTTGATTTAATTCTCGTCCCTAGTGTTGCTTGTGACTATCGAGGATACCGTTTGGGGTATGGTGGTGGATATTACGATCGCTTGCTGAGTTCTCCAGAATGGTTAACAAAGCCAACTATAGGAATTGTCTTTGATTTTGCTTATTTGCCACAATTACCTGTAGAAAATTGGGATCAACCCTTACAAGCGGTTTTGACAGAAACAACTAATGTGATTTACCCTGAAACTGGTTAAACTTGGGTGAAGTTTGCCTTTGTCAATTCGATGGCAGGAAATTTAAGCTGATGAATTGGATAACTCAAAAATCGCGCTGGCAAAAGCTGGTAATGTATGGGTTATTAGGAGCGATCGCCCTAGTAACACTTTTCCCTCTACTGTGGCTCATCAGCACTGCATTAAAATCACCTACAGAAAATATCTTTCAGTCACCACCCCAGTTGTTACCCGTTCAGCCGACTGTAGACAACTTCTTTAAGGTGTGGAATTCTTTACCTTTTGCACAATACTTATACAACAGCACCTTAGTAGCAGTACTGACTGTAGGCTTAAATCTCCTATTTTGCGCTTTGGCTGCTTACCCCTTAGCAAGGCTATCATTTCCAGGGAGGAACTGGATTTTTATTGCCATCGTTTCTACAATTATGATTCCCTTCCAGATAGTGATGATACCTCTGTACATTTTGACGGTGCAGATGGGATTACGCAATACTTATCTCGGCATGATTTTTCCTAGCTTGGCTTCTGCATTTGGCATTTTTCTTTTAAGACAAGCTTTTATGGGAGTTCCCAAAGAAATAGAAGAAGCTGCCAGAATGGATGGAAGTTCTGAGTTAGGCTTGTGGTGGCATATTATGTTACCAGCTGTCAAACCTGCATTAGTAACTCTAGCTATTTTCGTATTTATCGGGTCTTGGAGTGACTTTCTGTGGCCTTTGATTGTAATTCAAGATGAGAATTTGTATACTTTGCCTTTGGGTGTAGCGAAATTGGCGGGTACGTTTTCCCTTGATTGGCGTTTAGTTGCGGCTGGTTCCGTGATAGCGATCGCACCTGTACTTATACTATTTCTTATCCTACAGCGTTACATTGTCGAAACAGATATCGGCAGTGGTGTTAAAGGTTAACTAACACGCACCGCTTTTTTTCAACACTACCCAGACAGTTTTGAATATAAGATTCAGGTCGTAAGCTATAGACCACTTACGCTGATAATCTAGATCCAGCTGCACAATAGTTTCAAAATCTTTAATGCTGGAACGACCCTTAGTTTGCCATTCTCCAGTCATACCTGGTTTAACTCTTAATCTTTCCCAATGGTGTAGTTCATAATGAATGACTTCATCTGGTGTGGGTGGACGGGTTCCCACTAAACTCATATCGCCTACGAGAACATTCCAAAATTGGGGAAATTCATCTAAACTAGTACGACGCAAAAATTTACCCATAGGCGTAATACGTGGGTCATTCACCGATTTAAATATGTGACCCTGAGCTTGATTTTTTACCAAATGCTTGATTCTCTCTGCATTAACCACCATAGAACGGAATTTCCAAATGCGGAAATGCCTACCGTTCAGACCACAACGAATTTGAGAGTAGAATATTGGCCCTGGATTAGTAGTAATAGTTACTATTGCTATGGGAATTGTGATGATAGCTGTAACTAGCAGCCCTACAATAGCCCCTAAAATATCAATTAATCTTTTTGTAATGCTAATAGTAGAAGGGTGTAAAGGCTGTTGTAAAAAATCAACTGTCATTGGATAACTCATCACAGCTAACCTATCAACAGCAAAGTTTTCTGGCTTAGGAGTAAAATCAGGTAGGGACATAACTATAAGTTAAATCTTAGTTTTTGGGAAAACAAATTATCTTACACCAAGTGTAAATATACACAACAATTCTCTTTCATTAAAAATATTTTGCTCAGAGTTTATACAGTCTTTTAATTTGACTTAGGTATTTTAAGTTTTGATTATTTTTTGGTTAAGGTTAATAATAGCGCGTGTTTTAGAAATGATTTGCTTGATGAGAGTTGATTGAGTTGTGATTTATACTACAGAAAATATTGCGGCGATCGCTTCGACTTGATGAGCATTAGTCAATATTAGACCATCAAACCAAATAAATTTTGATAAGTCTTTCATCTGTCAAAAACAAGTTTTTGTAAAAATCAGCGACTTTGTGATTTATGAAGTCCCGTTTTATTGTAATCTTGATACGACTCATTTTTTTGCCTACTGCCGATGCACTTACAAGCATCTGCCAACAAATTTATAACTCCTATTTCATCTTTGAACAAACTTATACCAATGTAAAACATGATTATGGCAAATGGATTGACAGAACATAGAGACCAACAGCAATTTTCAATCCAAAATCTAAAATCTAAAATCCAAAATGGTATTAGTACAACTCTAAAAGCCTTAATATCTACTATTGACCAATCGTTATTAACAAGGTTAAAGTATCAGCTTTAATTCCTTAAGTTCGCAGTGGAACTATTTACATCTGTGAACGTCTCGATGTCAGAAAATAACCAAAAATATCACCTGCTCACAAGATTTTCCGGATAAATCCGAAAATGACGGAAAAAATTGCAAATTATCTCTGTAGCTCCTCACAACTCACACGCATGAAATTACCCTTTTTATTAATCAGCCTCATCAGTACCATTCTTTTATCTACTCCAGCAAGTGCAGCCCGCTTAGAATCATGGAGGTTTGATCCTAATCGGAATCAACTAAATATCACGACCGATTCAAAAGTTAACCCCAGAGCTTTTTTGATTAGTAATCCAGATAGAATTGTCATTGATTTGCCAGGAACAAGTTTAAAAACCAACACACAACGTCAAAATTTTGGAGCCGCAGTTAAGGAAATTCGCGTTGGTAAGGTTGAGAATAATACTGCAAGAATTGTGGTCGAGTTGGCACCGGGTTATACAACTTCTCCCGAAAATTTAGTAATTAAAGGCGATTCCGCCTCACATTGGATTCTCAACTTCTCAGCGATTAAGAAGAATGTTGACAACACAGCATTAGTATCAAGTGAAGAGAAAATCTTTATTCCTGTCAGCCAAAATTTAGAATTTGCCGGAGTCGTCCCTTTAAGTCGAGAAATATCACAACTAAATGCTCAAATTAAAGGACTAATGACTAAATACAGTTCTCTTTCCCCCGGAATGTTTTTCTTGGACATGGAAACGGGAGAGTATTTAGACATCAATGGAGAAAAAAGCTTTGCAGCCGCAAGTACAATTAAGTTTCCCATTCTCATTGCTTTATTTGAAGAAATCGACGCAGGTAGAGTTAAACCAAATGAAACTTTGGTCATGCGCCGAGATTTGGTAACTGGTGGTTCGGGAACTATGCAATATAAAAAAGCAGGTACTCGATTTAATCTGATGGAAACAGCCACCAAAATGATGACCATCAGCGATAATACCGCCACCAATATGATGATTGATCGATTGGGTGGTAAAAATAGATTAAATCAAAAATTCCGCAGTTGGGGATTGCAAAATACCGTAATTCGCAACTTGCTAGGAGATTTTAAGGGAACTAACACAACCAGTCCTAAAGATTTAGTCCGGTTAGCCGCTTTGATTTCTAACGATAAGTTGCTGACTGCTAGAAGCAACTCTCAAGTTATGGACATTATGAGTCGCTGCAAAAATAGAAGTCTGTTACCAGTAGGCCTTGGTAAAGGTGCAGTCATTGCTCATAAAACGGGAACTCTCGGTAGAGTTTTAGGAGATGCCGGAATTATCCAAACACCCTCTGGTAAGCGTTATTTGGCGGGTATTATGGTAGCAAGACCATTTGGTGACGCTAGAGCTAGGACTTTTATTAATCAGGTTTCTCGCCTGGTGTATGGCTATCTAGACCAACCAACCTCTGCAAGAAAATTCTGATCTCAGAACTTTTATCGTTGCTGATATCGCCTCATCAAGCTTGTAATCTGAGGATAAAAATAAGCTTTTTAGCCTCAGATTACAAACAGCGTAGCTGTAGCCCGTCATAGACATCGCTTAACGTATGAACAAGTAACGATACAACAGTAAAATTTCCTCTTCCAGAATTGTGCGATCGCTACCAGGGTTCTACCACAAAAGGAACTACCTTACCTACCAGATGAGAAAAGATAGACTTTTCACAGGAGTAATTTTAGGTATAGGGTAATGGTGCGCTTAAAAATTTGGCAGTGGGTGATATTGGCAACGCCGATCGCTTCCATTATTGTTTTCTTGCTAGTATCCGCAGGGATACAGATCCATGAATGGGGAATCAACTGGATTTGGGGTGTGTTTACCCTGATATTTGTGGCTTGGCGTTGGTTGTTGGTGAAATGGACACAACCAGCTATTAAGCAAGTAGAAGCTGCATTAGCCGAAGTTAAAGAAGAACTGAAGTCTGCGGTAGAGGATACAGCTACACCAACTATCAGCAGTGACACCACACAACAAGTAGAAGCCGCATTACAAGAAATTCTCACCGCAGCCCAAAGCGATCGCCCCATTTGGGAAGATTGGACAACCTTTTGGCAACGTTGTCAAGATTTAGTTAGAGCGATCGCCCTGATCTACTATCCAGATGTACAATATCCCCTACTGAATATCTATGTTCCCCAAGCTTATGAATTGATTCGGGGAACAGTCGATGACTTAGATCAGTGGATGCAGAAGTTATCCCCAGCACTCAATCAGGTGACAATTGGGCAAGCATATCAAGCGTATGAAGTATACAGGAAGCTAGAACCATCGGCGCGGAAGGTCTGGAAAGTGTGGAATGTGGCGCAGTGGTTCTTAAATCCTGTAGCTGCTGCGGCTAACCGGGCGACGAAGGGGACGACTAATCAAGCAAATCAGCAATTATTGGTGAATTTGGGGCAATTGTTGCGGGAAGCTGCCTTGAAAAACTTGTGTCGGCAGGCGATCGCTCTCTACAGTGGGACTACGCTAAATTTGACAACAGCCACCGTTTCCACACCAACCTTACCGAAAACCAAAACACAGACACTGCAAAACATCCTAGCTCAAGTAGAACCAGTAGAAAGAGTAGAGCAGAAACCAGTAAATATTTTACTGGCAGGAAGAACAGGGGCAGGAAAAAGCAGTTTAATTAACACACTTTTTCAGAGTAATCTGGCAGAAGTTGACGTGTTACCCAGCACCGCAGAAATTCAAAACTATCACTGGCAAACCCAAGGTGGAGAAACCCTGAATCTCTTGGACACACCAGGATACGAACAAGTCAAGCGGGGAGATTTACGAGAATTAGTATTAAATTATGCCACTGAAGCTGATTTATTACTGCTAGTCACACCAGTACTTGACCCAGCCTTGCAAATGGATGTGGACTTTTTGCAAGCCATCAAAACTACAGTTGCAGATATACCAGCGATCGCCGTAGTTTCACAAGTAGATCGTCTACGTCCCATTCGAGAATGGCAACCACCTTATGATTGGGAATCGGGAGATAGACCAAAGGAAATTGCCATTCGAGAAGCTACAGAGTATCGTGCTAACTTGTTGGGAGAATTTTGTAATTTAGTTCTGCCCGTTGTCACCAGTGATACGCAAACGGGTAGAGTAGGTTGGGGAATAGACGCTTTATCCTTGGGACTAATACAAGCGATCGCTCCTGCTAAACAACTAAGACTTGCCCGCTTCTTGCGTAATTTAGAAGCCCGCACCGTGGCGGCGGCTAAAATTATTGACCACTATACATTGCAAATGGCCACAACCCAAGGACTAACAACATTACTGAAAAGTCCTGTGCTTCAGTTCATTTCTACCATTTCCACCGGTTCCCCCACCTTGGCTTATCTGTTAGCCGAACAAATCCCAGTGGAACAGTTACCGATAGTCATTGGTAAACTGCAAATGGCTTATGATTTATTCTCACTCTTGAAGACAGAAGACTCAAATACACTCAACTTTGACCTCTTATCTCTGTGGCCGCTACTTTTAGAAAACCCCGCCACACCAGACCGCAACGCCTGGGCTTTTGGTCATGCGTTAATAGAATACTGGACTCAGAATCTCACAGTTGAACAATTGCGCCAGCGTTTCGACTACTATTTACAGCAAGTGTGATCACCCAGGCGATCGCTATTTCTTAGACTGGTTCGGTAACTATAAAATCAGCGATCGCATTGGTCTGATCTTTTGCTATTTTTATACTCGGCGCTGTTGATTCGTGTTTCGCGCATATCGCTAAGGTAGAACTCGCAAGATAGGCGCGAAGAATCAATCTAATGAAAAATATAAAGTATTCAACTTGTTGACTATATTCTCATGCTAAATTACTAAAGCTTGGTGTTGGGAAACTCCGGTGAGATTCCGGGGCTGTGCCGCAACTGTAATGAAAAGGTAAAAGACTTTTTCTTTGACTTTCCGAGTCAGAATGCCAATTCCAAGAGTTAGCTGTCTAATCCTTGCGTCGCACAGGGAAGGAGTTCTCAGTTTTGTTGTCCAGTTATACACCTTGTCCTGGCTTATTCTATCCTACACCTGCCCAAGATGGTATCTTATCTCGAATCAGAATACCAGGTGGGATGATTAATAGTAAACAATGTCAGGCGATCGCAGATATAGCTGACCAATACGGCGGTGGCTATATCGATGTGACTAATCGTGCTAACATCCAAATCCGCGAAATTCGCACAGTCATAGATAATACAGTCTTCAAACAACTTCAAGACTTGGGTTTGGGGTCTAGTAATACAGGTGTAGACCAAATCCGTAATATTATGACCAGTCCCACGGCTGGTATTGACCCCAAAGAATTAATTGATCCGCGTCTCTTGGTTAGAAGCTGGGATAACTACATTACCGGACATCCTGCACTGTCGGGACTATCAGCAAAATTTAGCGTGTGCTTTGATGGTGGTGGATTGGTGTCGGTAAGCGATCGCCTTAACGATATCACCTTTGCGGCAATTTTAGTAGAGGGAGGGGTTTACTTCCGCCTTTGTCTAAGTATAGATCCAAAGGGAAAACCACCTGTTGACACCGGAATTTTATTATCACCACAGGAATGTTTACCCGTATTAGCCGCTTTGGCAGATGTTTATCTAGCTCATGTTGACTCTAACAGCAGACGTAAGCCCCGCCTGCGAGAAGTGGTCAATAATATAGGTTTAAACAGTTATCTTCAAGAAGTTGAGAAACGCTTACCTTCTGCACTTGAGAGAAAGAACCTAACCCCCCTACCCCCTTCCCTACAAGGGAAGGGGGAGAAGGAAAATTATTACTCCCCTCTCCTTGTAGGAGAGGGGTTGGGGGAGAGGTCAAACTATCACCACATCGGCATTCATCCCCAGCGCCAACAAGGCTTATATTACATAGGTCTTGTCTTACCCCTTGGTCGTTTAGAAACCAAACAGTTAAGAGGTTTAGCTAATTTATCTAGTAAATATGCCAACGGAACCCTCAGATTAACACCTTGGCAAAATTTGCTGTTAACTGACATTCCCCAACCACAACTTACAGATGTTCAGAGTCAAATTCTTGGGTTAGGATTAGACTTTTCTGCCAGTAATATTAAGAGTGGATTGGTAGCTTGTTCTGGTAATCAAGGTTGTGCTGCTGCGGCTACAGATACTAAAGGTCATGCACTAGCATTAGCTGATTATCTACAAACTCGTGTCAAGCTAGAACGTCCGGTGAATATCCACTTTAGCGGTTGTGATAAGTCCTGCGCTCAACATCACCATAGTGATATTACCCTAATGGGTATTAAAAATGGAACAGAGGAAACATATCACGTTTATATTGGTGATGGTGACAGTAATCAGAAATTTGGTTGTAAACTCTACCAAAATGTTACTTTCACACAATTATATACACTCATAGAGCAGATACTCAAAGTGTATAAACAAAAACGACTTCATGCCGAAGAAACTTTTGGGGCATTCGCTCATCGATATGGATTTCCCCAATTAAAACAGTTATTATCTCCCTCAAATCCAATGTCTGACTACATCCACGATGCTAATGAAATTTACCGCAATTCCTTTGCTATTATCCGGTCGGAAGCAAATCTAGATATATTACCACCAGATATAGCAAAAGTTGCTGTACGCCTCATTCATGCTTGTGGAATGACAGATATAGTCACAGACTTGGCATATTCACCAACGGCGGCGCAGTCAGGAAGGGCAGCACTAGCAGCAGGCGCACCGATTTTGTGTGATTGTCGGATGGTGGCTGATGGAGTAACCAGGCGGCGATTATCTGCAAATAACCAAGTTATCTGCACCCTGAATGAGCCAGAAGTCCCAGAATTAGCTCAAAAATTGGGTAATACACGGTCAGCAGCAGCCTTAGAATTGTGGAAACCACATCTAGAAGGGGCAGTTGTCGCCATTGGCAATGCACCCACAGCCCTATTTCGCTTACTGGAACTGTTAGATTCAGGATACCCCAAACCCGCCTTAATATTGGGTTTTCCTGTAGGGTTTGTGGGTGCAGCCGAGTCAAAAGCAGCATTAGCAGCAGATAGCCGGAATATCCCATTTATGACTTTACATGGTCGGCGGGGTGGAAGTGCGATCGCCGCCGCCGCAGTTAACGCCCTGGCAACGGAGGAAGAATAATTATGACAGCGAAAGGTCGTCTCTACGGAGTTGGTGTAGGGCCAGGAGATCCTGAATTATTGACACTGAAAGCACTGCGGCTATTGCGTGCTGCTCCTGTTGTTGCCTATCAATCAGCCACAGATAAAGAAAGTATAGCGCGGGCGATCGCTTCTCCATATTTGACAGGCGCACAAATCGAAGTTTCTTTTCACTTACCCCGCGCCTTAGAACCAGAAAAAGCCCAGGAAATCTACGACCAAGAAGTTGCACCTATTGCCGAACATTTAGCAGCCGGCAGGGATGTGGTAGTTCTGTGCGAAGGCGACCCGTTTTTTTACGGTTCATTTATGTATGTATTCACACGCTTATCTGAACAGTACCAAACGGAAGTCGTCCCCGGAGTATCTTCATTAATGGCTTGTCCTGTATCCTTGGGTGTACCCTTCACCTACTACAACGATATTCTCACAGTCCTACCCGCACCCCTCCCGGCCGAAGAACTCACCACAAAATTGCTAACAACCGATGCAGCTGCAATTATGAAACTAGGTCGTCATTTCTCCAAGGTGCGGGATATCCTGCATCAACTAGGACTAGCATCACGGGCATTATACATCGAGCGAGCAACAATGGCACAGCAAAGGATTGTACCCTTAGATGAAGTTAATCCGGCTGAAGTACCTTATTTTGCGATGATTGTCATACCTAGCAAGAATCGGCTGTAGAAATCGCTCATAAGTGGATACTTACCACAAGATCCCTAAGTATATTAAGTTGATTTTTGAGAGACGCGATTTATCGCGTCTTTTGAAATATCATCATGGCATTTTTTGTTTCCCATGAATTTATCCTGTCACCAGGAAATAATCAAATAATTTCAAGCAAGCTTTAATTTTCATATTCATAATTAATCGTAAATCAGCTAATATTTGTTACTTTCATGCAAGAAATTACTTGGAGCCGTGAACTAACTGATACTTTAGGGAAATTTCAATTATTTGTTCATGTATATTTTTTCTCATAATTTTTGGCTTTAGCATCATGTTTATTTAAACAAATAATAAAATTATCAGTTGTGATTATTTTGGCGATCGCTACAGTCATTTTATATCAAAAAACCCTGCAATATTTAGCTATATCGTCTTATATACTCATGATTTATATGTAATAAAAACCACTCGATAATAATTAAATAATTAGATTGTTTGTGTATTTTAAAAAACCTGATAAATAAAAATAACATCTATTATTTATAGATTAATAGCATTATTTATTACTATAAACTCTATTAAAAAATAAACTTGGATATATCAATGAGGATATGGTAAAAAAAATCTTGCAGGAGTTGACACTAATTATATTCTCCTCTTAAGCTCAATATGCTTATCATCAATTAATATTGCAGTAACTATAAATATTTACCCTTGATAGTCGTAATTTAAAATGATCAAATATATATAGCGAGGATGATTTTTCATAGAAAGATTATGTTTGAATAATCTTAAAAATAGAATCTTTAGCTTCTTAAGCTCTGACTGATATTAGAGGAATTGTATAGTGTCTAACATAAGTTTAAAACAAGGAAAATTTGTTACTAACTCTTTACCTAATACAGTAAGATTTAGACATCTTTCTAAAATTTTGCTGCGCCGACGTTTTATAGTATTGGGTGTTTCTTGTGTAGTAATGTCAGTGACTAGCTTGATATCTATGGCGCACAAGCCTACTTATAGAAGTTATATGCAGATATTAGTAAGTGCTAATGTATCTGAAGAATTAGGTATAACAGATGATGCAGATAGTAAATTAAGTATTAATCAATATTCTTTACAAAAGAACTTGATGCAGAGTTCTAAATTAGTAAATAAGGCTGTAAACCTACTAAGGTTTGATTATCCAAATATTACTATAGAAGATATTAAAGGGAAAACAGAAACCGATAAAAAAGAGCCCTTGCAAGTAACTCAGATACAGAGTAATCAAAAAGCTAACAAAATCATTAACCCCGTATTTGAAATCTCCTTTCAAGATCAAGACCCAATTAAAACCCAAAAAGTACTTTTAGCTTTACAAAAAATCTATCAAGATTACAACATAGAGCGACGACAAGAGCGTTTAAATCAAGGACTAGCATTTATTAATACTCGTTTACCAGTGATTAAACAACAGCTTAGGCAATCGGAGAAAAAATTAGAACAGTTTCGCAAAAAGCACAATCTACTAGATCCAGAATTACAAAGTCAAGTTTTAGTAAAATCTCTGGCTGAAACTCAAACACAACTACAAACAACTCGCGCCCAACTGCAAGATATACAAGCCCGCTACCAAAATTTAGCAGGAAAAATAGCAGATGCTAGCCAGGAAGTAATTATATCGATGCGTTTGGCTCAATCAAATCACTACAAAACACTTACAAGTGAGTTGCAAAAGACTGAACAAACTTTAGCCAAGGAGCAGCTACGCTATACAGACGACTCCCCTATCGTTCAAAACCTCAAGCAGCAACGCCAGCGTCAATTAACCTTAGTACAGCAAGAGTTAAAACGGTTAACTGCTCAAATTAAAATACAAACAACACAAACACAAGATCAATTGGTTGGGGTTGATCCCAGTTTAGTGGAAGAATTTGTTCAGGTACAGACCACGACTTTAGGATTAATTGCTAATGAAAAGAGCCTAAGAGAAACAGAACAGCGAATTCGCTCTGAACTCAGCAAATATCCTAGTTTGATTGCAGAATATCAGCGCCTATTACCAGAGGTGGAAACTCAACGCAAAACACTTGAACAAATGCTGCAAGTACAACAGTCTATGGGACTGAAAATTGCTCAGGGGGGTTTTGATTGGCAGATATTAGAGGAACCGACTCTAGGAAATATCAATAATGATAGGTTCTGGCTGGTAGTTGCAGGTATGGTGACAGGGCCGATTTTGGGTATTATCTTGGCGCTGATTTGGGGAATGCGTCATCGGATTATTCATTCTGCACCAGAGTTACAGAAAGCAAGCAACTTAAGATTACTAGGAGCAGTGCCAAAATTAGCCCCTCGCATGATGGAAAAACGCCTTCCCAGTTTATCTTGGCTGGGAGGACGCAACTTACCTCCAGAGGAAGAAGGTAACTCTTGGCTACCTTGTCATGAAACCTTGGATATGGTTTACCAAAACACGCAAATATTAAAATATCCTTTTCCCTGTAAGTCTGTGATGATAACTTCAGCACTATCAGGAGAAGGACGGACAACCTTAGCACTGGGATTAGCGGCTAGTGCGGCTCACATGAACAGACGAGTGCTACTAATTGATGCTAACCTGCGATCGCCTAAACTACACAAAATTCTCCAACTATCAAATGACTGGGGACTATCCCTGCTACTGCTTGATGAGACAAATAGTGAGATTCAAGATTACATCCAGCCAATTCACCCTTCCATCGATGTTTTGACTAGTGGAGAAACACCAGAAGACACGGTAAAATTGCTCAGTTCTCAACGATTTAAGGAACTAATTGAGTTATTTGAGGAAACCTACGACTTAGTATTAATAGATGCTCCACCCATTTTAGGTACAGTTGATGCCAGAATTGTGGCCTCCTACTGCAACGGAATTATGATGGTAGGGCGTATTGGTTGGGTGACACAAACTGAACTAACTCAAGCTGTAGAAATTTTAAACAGCTTAAATTTAGTTGGTATCATCGCTAATGATGTGAGTAGTCATAAGTAGCCCTTTACTTAACCAAGATTTTAGGTTCTACTTCCGGTTGAGGACGGATTTCATTTGGACAAGAACGGCCTTGTTCGATATCGCTAATGTTATTGAGGGTTGTTTCTGCAATGTTCCGCAAAGCGTCCTCTGTGAAAAATGCTTGGTGTCCCGTAATAAGTACATTAGGAAATGTCGTCAGTCTTTGGAAAACATCATCTTGAATGATTTCCCCAGATAAATCCTCAAAAAACAATTCTGATTCCTGCTCATAGACATCCACACCGAGAGAGCCAACTCTACCAGTTTTCAGCCCTTCAATCACATCTTGGGTATTAATTAGCGCTCCTCGGCTAGTGTTGATTAACATCATCCTTGGCTTCATCTGTTCTATAGCTTCAGCGTTAATTAAGTGATGCGTTTCCGGTGTGAGGGGGCAATGGAGGGAGATAATATCAGAATTGGCAAATAACTCAGGTAATTCTACATACTTGCCACCTAATGCTTCCATTTCTGGGTTGTGATACACATCATAGGCGAGTAGATGACAACCAAATCCTTTCATGATCTGTCCTAAAATCAGACCGATTTTGCCAGTACCGATAATCCCTACTGTGCGTCCGTTGAGATTAAAGCCCAAAAGACCATCTAAGGCAAAATTACCTTCGCGGACACGGTTATAAGCACGGTGAATTTTGCGATTGAGGCTCAAAATCAAACCTACTGCGTGTTCAGCTACACCATAAGGTGAATAGGCGGGAACACGCACTACAGTAATACCCAACTTACTGGCAGTATTTAAGTCTACATTATTGAAACCGGCACAACGGAGAACAATCAAGCGAGTTCCCCGTGAAGCGAGCATTTCTAAAGTCGGTGCATCAACTTGATCATGGACAAATACGCAAACCGCCGGAAATCCGGCGGCTAAAATAGCTGTATCTTGATTGAGGCGGGGTTCAAAAAACACCAAATCGTGTTGCTTGGGAGAATTTGCAGCTTCTAAAAACTGGCGATCGTAGGCTTTTGTACTGAAAACTGCTACTTTCATACCAAACCTCGGTTCTATGCTGGACATTTTTCACATATATATTAGCTTGGTGTTTTCACAAGCAATGTTAACAACGGGCTAGTCGAAAACATCTCTTATGCTCATCAGTTATCAGTTTTGGCGTTTTTCTAGCTGATATTACAACTAAAGCAAAAATTAATGCTTCAACAGTCCTCATTGCTATTAACCCAAGTTACCAGCTTGTGACTACTGTAGTTTTTAATTACCTATTCCCCGCAGGACTACTATATAACTTTTTGTTACAGATACTTTGCGTGTAAAAACAGACAGCGTTTGATTAGTAGTTGTATAAACTATTGATCAAACAAATCAGCGCGACATGGGTATTACACAGACTCTCAAAAAAGGGTCAAAAGGCTCAGAAGTAAACGAACTGCAAGAAATTTTAATTAAACTGAAGTTCGAGCCAGGTCGGATAGATGGTGATTTTGGTGACAAGACAGAAGCTGCTGTCAAACAATTCCAGCAAAAACAAGGTATTACACCTGATGGGGTAGTAGAGATAGATACTCGCAATGCTCTAAATAAAATAATTGAGCTAGCAAAACTTTATGGCGGCACTTCTGGCAAATTACCAATGCCAGGGGTGGATTTGATCAAGGAATTTGAAGGATGTAAGCTGACAGCTTATCCTGATCCTCTATCTAAAGGTAAACCTTACACCATTGGCTGGGGTTCCACGCGCAAAGAAGATGGTAGTGAATGGGTGTTGGGTGAAAAAATTACCCAAGCAGAGGCGGACGATCTGTTAATTCTTCAGTTAGAGCGTAA
This sequence comes from Anabaena subtropica FACHB-260, assembly GCF_014697105.1. Lineage (GTDB taxonomy): Bacteria > Cyanobacteriota > Cyanobacteriia > Cyanobacteriales > Nostocaceae > Trichormus > Trichormus subtropicus. The sequence goes on from NZ_JACJRF010000016.1 coordinate 114,575, forward strand.
TTATCTACCACTTCTAGAAAAAATACCCCGATGGCAAGATTTAAATCCTTATCAACAGGGAGCATTATTGAGTTTTGCTTATAACTTGGGTGCGAATTTCTACGGTTTTAAAGGTTTCGAAACAATCACCAGGGTCTTGAAGAATCAAGAATGGGACAACATTGAACCGACATTAATTATGTACAGAAATCCTGGTAGTTCAGTTGAAGCGGGGTTAAAGCGCAGACGAGTAGCAGAAGCTAAACTATTTCTTCAGCCACTTAATAACGCTTAATTATGGGAATAGATAAATTATAAAAGTGAGTTAATAGTCATTGGTCATTGCTGTTTCTCTCCTACACCCTCGTTACTGTCCTCTATGTTTTGCCAAGGCATAAATTTGTAGTCGTGTCGTATTGTTAATCTTACTGCCGATAGATGAAATTTTGATGGTTAGCATTTTTGACCGCAGAAGATGAAGTAATATTCACTTCTAAAGCCATAGCAGTGCAGACCTTTTATTGTTGGCAAATAACAACCTACTAGCATGATGTATCGCCACCCAAAACTTGCAGTTTCTTGGTTGCCGTTGAGTATATTTTTATTACTCAACAGCGTGGATTTTCAAAATGTCTACGCTCAAGCTGTTGATCAGACGCAACTACCAAATACTAACCCCGTCTTGCCGCCAGAACTACCACAGCCTCAAGATATCCAACCACCTGCACCTACTCCTTTACCTCCCCCCCAGTCGCCACAACAACTACCACCACCAGCAGAACTACTCCAGCCTTCTTCTCCCGATATCAACCCACAGCAGCCTGTACCCAAAGATACCCCCCAAACTATTACGGTGGAAAAGTTTGAAGTTGTTGGCAGTACAGTATTTAGCCAGGAAGAGTTAGACAACGTTACTGCTGAGTTTACTAAAAGACCGATTACTTTAGCAGAACTGTTTCAAGCTCGTTCCAAAATTACCGAATTATATGTTGCCAAAGGTTACATTACTTCTGGTGCTTATATCCCACCGCAAACTATTCAGTCTGGCGTGATTCAAATTCGGGTGGTGGAAGGTAAGCTAGAAGACATTCAAATTACGGGAAATCGACGACTTAATCCCAATTATGTGCGTAGTCGCTTGGCGATCGCCACAAAACCACCCCTCAACCGCGAGAATTTGCTAGAAGCATTACAACTACTGCAACTCAATCCTTTAATTCAAAACCTCTCTGCTGAGTTGTCAGCCGGTTCTCGTCCGGGTACGAGTGTGCTGCAAGTGCAAATCACAGAAGCAAAATCCTTTAATACTCAATTAGCTTTAGATAACGGGCGATCGCCTGGAGTTGGTAGTTTTCGTCGCCGAGTGCAATTAAGTGAAGCCAACTTGCTAGGTTTGGGTGATAGCATAAGTTTAGGTTATAGTAATACCGATGGGAGCAACACCTTTGATACTAGCTACACCTTGCCCTTAAATGCCAGAAATGGCACACTCAGTTTTAATTTTGGCACTTCCTCCAGCAATCTGATTGAAAGACCCTTCAACATTCTTAATATTGAGTCTTCCTCTCGATACTACGAAATCACCTATCGTCAACCATTAGTTCAATCTCCTACCCAAGACCTAGCTATTGGTTTGACAGCGTCTCGGCGAGAAAGTGAAATATCTTCCTCACTGTTCAACGAACAGTTACCTCCCAGCGAACTTTCCCCTGGTGCTGATGAACAGGGACGCACGCGGATATCTGCATTGCGATTTTTTCAAGAATGGACTACTCGCAACAGTCGGGAAGTTTTAGCAGTGCGATCGCAATTTAATCTCGGCATAGGCGCATTGAATGCGACAGTCAACGCCGACGAGTCTCCTGATAGTCGCTTTTTTTCTTGGCAAGGACAAGCTCAATGGGCGCGTCTTTTAGCTCCAGAAACCTTATTAATAGTCAATACCTTAGCCAAAATAAGAGGATGAAGAGAGAGGGCCGATGTAGTAGAGTTATTGTCTCTCACAACGACAACTCAAAAACCACAATCAGCCCATGCCCGATATC
>NZ_JACJRF010000017.1 GCF_014697105.1 Anabaena subtropica FACHB-260
GTTATGTTCATTGGTTTGAGGAGATAATGTTATGTTGACTATTTTAGGACTTTTGGAGTTAGTCTAACTAAGAATGTAAAGTTTTGTATCAGCTTTCAACATTTCTGTTCTTGAACAAATTCTTCAGGATTTTTGCGGAGTGCTGAAAAAACTGTTTCTGGTAATTGAATTGCTACAGTTCGCATAAAATGACATATTATGGCTATTTTATATTTTTATTATAAAGCAATTTTGAATTAGCACAAAAATTATAACCCTGACTTCTTGAAGAAATCGAGGTTATGGAAAAGAGCGATCACCTCTAGATTAGAGATGATAAACTGGAGGCGATCGCTATCAACATAATGCGTACTCATTTACCTAGCTTACCTACTGAATTAAAAAACTTGTTAACCGCATTACAGACTACAAATCCAATTCCAAATATCTGATCCAATTTGGATAACAATACCAATTACTTCATATATTAACTGTATTAACCAAGCTGTATCATTGGCATCAAGGGCTGTCTTCACTTGACTAGCAAAACGATCATCAGCGTCAATTCGTTGAGCTATGCGACGTTTAATTTCATTTTTATCCATAATTTCTCCTTGTATTTTCATTTAATCTGAACACTCAAATAAATCAACCTGAACATCACTTATGAATTACTTAAGATCACATTCAAAGACAAATCTACATTTTTGATAGATCAAAGATAACTTTATCTTTTTGAGCATCGTATGCCACTATATTTGAAAAATTGCGTGCTTTATCCCAAGAGACATGGTTCATATCCTTTGATATAAATTTACCAAATCTTAAACTTGCTTCACCACCGATTTTGTTGACGATAACGCTCATCAATTTGGCAAGATTATATCTAAAGCGAGAAGAGCAATAGATGACATCTGAGTTTTCATAAAGACGTATAAAAATACCTTTATACCTGGGATAGGTATTTTGCAGCATATCTAGCGTGGATAAAGACATTACTCCAGAATAATAGACAAAGTATTTGTCAGAAGTGAAATTCTCTAATTTCAAATCAAAGATGCCATCATGAAATGTTTTAGATACAAACTTATTTTTATATGGTGCTATCAGCGACTTTTTGAAATAAGCTGCTTTTGCATCTAAAAGTTTTTCTGTTTCTTCAGTGGCATCAAATATAACATCATGTCCTTTTTTATAGAGAATCCAAGGTTTTGGCGTAATTAAATCCGCCTTGCTCAGATTATCTGACGAAAATCAGGATTTATACTAGAATTACATCAGGAATTACAGAGGATTATACTGATGACAGCCACCGATGAGCATTTTGGCGAAGCAGCCAGTGAATGGGATTTAGAGACTTTATACACGGATTTAGCCTCTGCTAAGGGAAAGCGACTGACACCAGTGGAGAAGTTACATCTGCGGGGGTTGCTTTGTGGTCATAGTCCGGCGGAAATTGCGGAAAAGCTGAGTAAAAATGGTAAGGGTGTGGAAACTGATCTTTGTGCAACTGTGTATAAATACGTTAAGGGTTTGGTTGATAAAAGTAATGGCAAGGTAGAAAATTGGCGAAATATTTCGGAATGGCTGGAAGAAGCCGGTTATAAAAGTTTGTCTTCTGCAAAAGTGCAGGGATTAGAGTTATTACCTGAAAAAAGTATAGTAAATATTACAAATATTAATATCGAAAAAAATCAAATAGTATTTTTAATTAACCTACGAATCCCAACTCAATTATCTTCAGATTTGCCAACAGAAAACTTAGGCGAAGATATTTTTAAAGGCTTACAATAGCTTGCTTGGGTTTTAACCAGATCGCCGATGTTAGGAGACGTACTCATTGTTAAATGCTTGAATAATCTGGATTGCTTTTGGTAGTTAATTCTAAATTTGCAGTGTTTGTTACTCCATGAAGGAATTGTTCAAATAGTTGAAAAAATTTATAAAAAGCATCTTTTTCATCAGTAGAATTTGCGAGGATAATACTATCCCAACTTTGACTGGTATTAATATTAAATTTATTCTGTACCCATTCTTGAAAATTATCAAAATTTTTTTCTTGTTTTGTACGCGGTAATCCTAATTCCATTCTCGCTTGACTATAACCGACCAATAACATATTTAATCTAGTAATAGAACATTGTCCTATATACATTCCTGGTCTTTGCTTAATTCTTTCTAATAAATGATAAAGATATTCATTTTTTACGTCTAACATATCTCTCAATATCCTCAAAATTCAATTTCTGTAATTTGAAATTGCTGACCAAAATGTACTAAGCCCTGAAACAAGAGATTTGCCATCCATTCATCTCTGGAAATTCCTGCGGGGTGGTGATTATCAAAAACTGTTTCTATACCATTAATAATAACGGCAATACCTTGATGACGACCATTAGTAGAGATAGCTTCTTCAGGAAATGCTTCATCATAAATAAAGCTGTTTGCTCCTGTGGATGCTCCTGTGTATAACTTAATCAGCTTGCCAGAGATTCTTTCGGAAATTAAGTAGTCTTTAATGACTTGACTACATTCTACACATTGAAAGTTGTCATAGCTGCTGGCAATAGTATAAATTTGACGCAGTTGTTCGGGATTAAGAGAAATGAAATGCAACTCCAGTAAAAATGCAATATTGGCATTTTAATACACATTCCGCATCCAATCATTTTACAAGTCTAGATTCAGACGAAAATAGTCATAGGTAATAGGAAAAACCCTATTACCCATTAACTATTACCTATTCGCCAAATATTGATACATTTGCCAACGTGCATCAACTTCTGCTTGCGCTTGTGCTAGCAATTGTTTAGCTAACTCTGGTTTACTTTTCGTCAGCATTTTGAAGCGATTTTCTTGATACATTGATTGCTCTACCGATTGAGTAGGCGATCGCATATCTAACTGTAAGGGATTTTTGCCCTGTTCTCGCAACAATGGATTATGACGATATAACAACCAGCGTCCCGATTCTACCAGAGCTTTTTGATGGTTCATGCCCGTAGTCATGTTGATACCGTGGGCGATGCAATGGCTGTAGGCAATAATTATTGATGGGCCGTCAAAGGCTTCTGCTTCTAAAAATGCTTTGAGGGTTTGGTCATCTTTCGCACCCATCGCTACACTCGCTACATACACATTACCGTAATTCATGACCATTAAACCCATGTCTTTCTTGGGTGCTGGCTTACCACTGGCGGCGAACTTGGCTACGGCTGCTTTAGGGGTGGCTTTGGAAGATTGACCCCCGGTGTTAGAATACACTTCTGTATCCATCACCAAAATATTTACATTGCGACCACTGGCTATCACATGGTCGATACCACCAAAGTCAATATCATAAGCCCAACCATCACCGCCAATAATCCAGACGCTTTTTTTCACTAGATAATCAGCCAGCGATTTGAGATTTTGGATTTTGGATTTGAGATTGGGGTCAAAGGTAGAAATTTTATCTAACTGTTGCTTTAACAGCTCAATCCTTTGTCGTTGTTCCCAGATATCAAATTCTGTTTTTTGTTGTGCTTTGAGAATAGACTCGACAAGGTTCTCACCCACTTCTGTGCTGAATTGTTGGAGTAGTTCCGCCGCAAACTCAGCTTGCTTATCTAAAGATAGACGGTAGCCAAAACCAAACTCGGCGTTATCCTCAAATAGGCTATTAGACCAAGCCGGGCCTCGTCCGGCGGCGTTTTTTGTCCAGGGTGTGGTGGGGAGGTTTCCGCCGTAAATGGAAGAACAACCAGTGGCGTTAGCAATAACTGCGCGATCGCCAAATAGTTGTGTTAATAGTTTTAAATAGGGTGTCTCTCCACAACCAGCACAAGCACCGGAAAATTCAAATAAGGGTTCTTGCAATTGTTGTTGGCGAATCTGATTGACTTTTAATTGTCGTCGGTCAGGATTAGGCAAACTCAAGAAGAAATCCCAATTTTCCCTTTCCTGTTCCCGCAAAGGTAGCTGCTGTGCCATGTTAATGGCTTTGCGTGACGGCTCAGATTTATTTTTGGCTGGGCAGACATTTACACAAATGGCGCAGCCTGTACAGTCTTCTGGGGCTACTTGGATAGTAAATTTTTGGTTTGCAAAGTCTTTATCTTTAGCATCCACCGACTTAAAAGTAAGGGGTGCATTCTGCAATTCACCAGGCTGATAAACCTTAGCGCGAATCGCACCGTGGGGACAAACCATCACACACTTACTACACTGTACGCAAACATCTCTATCCCATACAGGTATTTCTTGAGCAACGTTCCGCTTTTCCCATTTGGCTGTGCCTGTGGGAAATGTCCCATCAGGTGGTAGTGTACTTACAGGTAAGTCATCACCTTGCCACACCATGATTTTTCCCAGAACGTCCCGTACAAACTTGGGGGCGCTGGTGGGGAAGGGACTCTGGTTAGATAGGAATGCTTCCTCATCTATCCATTTCCCTTTTTCCTCAATTGGGATTGTTGCCTCATGTAAATTTTCTAGGGTCTGGTCTACCGCCTGTAAGTTCATGCGGACAACTTCCGCCCCTTTCTTACCATAAGTCTTTTCTATTGCTTGTTTTATTTTGGCGATCGCTTGCTCTTCTGGCAAGACCCCCGCTAAAGCAAAGAAACACACCTGCATAATGGTGTTGATGCGTCCACCCATCCCACTATCACGGGCTACTTGATTGGCGTTGATGATATAAAGTTTGAGTTGCTTATCCAGAATTTGCTGCTGTACTTTCAGGGGTAAATTTTCCCAAACAGTATCCACATTGTATGGACTATTTAAAAGTATAGTTGCCCCGTGAGCAGCTGCTTTTAAAACTTCGATGCGTTCCAAAAATCCCCAGTGATGACAACCAATAAAGTTCGCTTGGTCAATCAAGTAAGTAGAACGTATGGGTTGAGAACCGAAGCGCAGGTGAGAAACTGTCATTGAGCCGGATTTTTTGGAGTCGTAAACAAAGTAGCCCTGGGCGTAATTGTCCGTTCCTTCCCCAATAATCTTGATTGAATTTTTATTAGCCCCCACTGTACCATCAGCACCCAAACCGTAGAACATCGCCCGGACAACGTTATCCGGTTCGGTGGAGAAATTGGGGTCAAATTCTAAGGATGTATGCGTTACATCATCATTAATCCCGATAGTAAAGTGATTTTTCGGCGTAGTTTGAGCCAAGTTATCAAACACAGCCTTCACCATCGCCGGGGTAAATTCCTTCGATGAAAGCCCATAACGACCACCAACAACCGATTTTAAATTTGGGATTTGGGATTTTGGATTGGCTTCATGAATGGCTGTGACTACATCTTGATACAAAGGTTCTCCCGCGCTTCCTGGTTCTTTGGTGCGGTCGAGGACAGCGATCGCCTGTACACTATGAGGTAAAGCCTGGACAAATCTCTCTACATCCAAGGGGCGAAACAGTCGGACTTTGAGAACGCCTACCTTTTCACCACGGGCGTTGAGGTAATCTACTGTTTCATGTACAGTCTCACAACCGGAACCCATGAGAATAATTACGCGATCGGCATCACTCGCGCCGTGGTATTCATAGATTTGGTAATATCTCCCCGTGCGTTCTCCGAATTTATCCATGATATTTTGGACAACTTCAGGACAAGCGTTGTAGTAAGGGTTTGCACCTTCACGGGCTTGGAAGAAGACATCAGGGTTTTGGGCTGTACCCCGCAATAAGGGACGGTCTGGGGTGAGGGCGCGGCTACGGTGAGCAAATATTTTATCTTCATTGATGAGCGATCGCACATCATTATCTGATAAAAGTTCCACCTTCTGCACTTCATGGGAGGTACGGAAACCATCGAAGAAATGCAAAAATGAAACTCGTGTTTCTAAAGTTGCTGCATGAGCTATGAGGGCAAAATCGTGACTCTCCTGCACCGAAGCCGAACACAGCATGGCAAACCCAGTACCACGCGCCGCCATGACATCACTATGGTCGCCAAAAATAGACAGGGCGTGGGTAGCCAAGGAACGAGCTGCAACGTGAACCACCATGCTAGTTAGTTCACCCCCAATTTTGTAGAGATTGGGAATCATTAACAAAAGCCCTTGAGAAGCAGTGAAAGTTGTACTTAGGGAACCCGTTTGCAAAGCCCCATGCACCGCACCAGCCGCACCCCCTTCACTCTGCATCTGTACCACACTGGGAACTGTACCCCAGAGGTTGGGACGACCTTCCGCAGCCCAAGCATCAGCCCATTCCCCCATCGCTGAAGAGGGGGTGATGGGATAGATAGCAATTACTTCATTTAATTTATAAGCAACACGGGCGACAGCCTCATTCCCGTCGATAGTTGCAAAGGTTTGGCTCATAATCTGATTGTTGTCCTAGTCTCTAAACTGCAAATGTGGAGACGGAAGAATTAGAAATAGCCAAAGCCAAGAAGTTATACTAATTCAAAATTCAAAATACCCTGTGGGTAGGTTGACACCTGCGTAGCAAAGCGCTACAAACTTAAGAAAGTTAGATTTCATCTGTTACTTTATTTTTATAAAAACGAGTGTTTATTGGCGGCTAAGGGCTGATTCGACTTTCTACAAATACTCCATAGGTTAGTATCTCATCCGCAATACTTCGTATATGTGCAATCCATTAAGAATGTACTCTATTGGTCAATTTATTTAATGATGAGCTTTGGAGATGATTTTTCTGTATTTGTGGGGTAGAGGTGCGGGAATGGTTAACGCAGTTTTTGGGATTGAGGCTGCTTGAAAATAGAAGATGGTCGCGGTATTGATTGATCCCGTAACAAGAGTAAAGGAATACTTAAAAACCCTAAAATCATCACGACTCCAGTCATCAACCACACTGCAAATCGATTGGGTCGATAGTCGCCTCGTTCTATTTGCCAAAACACCTGATTATAACGCCACGCCGCGAGAGCGATCGCTAAAATACCAAAAAGTACTAAAGTAATCCCTAAGTTCTCGGAGTTAAAGATGGGATTGACAGAAGTTTCTCTTTGAGTAATCGCTGTATCAAGCTGACGCAAAAATAGCCCAAATCTAGCAATAGCAAAACCAAAACCAATTAATGCTATGGAAGTACGTAACCAAGCTAAAAAAGTACGCTCATTTGCTTGATGTTCTCGTTGACGGTCTATCTTCGGCAGCTTATTCATGATTAATCTGCTTGTGACTTGAATCAAGAGGAACACGAAAAATAAAATATTACCAGTAAACAGCAATTTTTGCTACCATTCACTAGTCATAATTATCATTTAAGGTCATTCAGGAGTTATCATCTAACTCTCTAAGTTTTTCTCCTACAACTTGAGTTCGATCAACCCCTACTCACTCTTTATTGCTGAAATCTTTTCCTTTCCGTCCCAACAATATTGATATGTATGTCTGTTACAAAAGACTTGATATATAAAAGTATGCCATGTATGAAAATAGTCAAACCAATAATTTCCAAACATTCTTCAATAGTGGTGATTACTTCTGCAATAAATAATTTTTGATTATATATATTAGGGAAATAATATACACCCAAGAACTCAATAACAACTCCACCAATAACAAAGAACGCAAAGGCTAAAACAAATAAAGTTTTAATTTTTTTGGGTAGATGCAATAAAAACTTAAAATAAATTAATGCAAAAACTAATGCTAAAGAAATATTTAAAATATCCCAATTTTGCCCAGGTGCAGATTGTGCCGTTTGATTTAATATGCCGTTAACTTTTTCATGAATTTCTAACAATTCATCAAAAGATAAATACATAAAAATAATTGCTAAACCATGCCAGTAAGGAACATAACGGTTTCTTTCTTTTTGCTTTGCTAAGGCGACCAATTCTAACAAGATAGAACAAAATATTAATATAAACCCTGTAAATAGAGTGGGAATATTACGCTCCTCATCTAAGTCGAACATTCTGACTACACCTGAAAACTGTTCTCCATTCACAAAGTATGCGTAAAACTGACCTGAAAGGCTGGCAAGACCAATACCTAATGTAATGAAGACAAGTAATCGAGTTATTTGGTTTGGAGAAATTTTAAAGTCCACTCTCATCCACCTCTTTTTCCATTCTTACAGGTAAAAAAAATACTCAGTAATTACGGTATTTTTGTAAAAAACTTTAAATCTGTGATCTTTTAACCTAAGATTACTTTTTCTTAATTTCTTCTTAAATAAGATATATAACAAAGTAGAAATTTTATCAACCCAGAGAAAAAATAACGGTAAATCTCTCTAGTGACATGACAGCCCCAAGGAGAAGTTGATGATATTCACACAAGTACTGCTTAAGCTTCTGGATATCGGTAAATCATTCGCCCAACGCAGAAGCCAAAAGTAAGCTAGAATGCAAGTATATTAAGCATTCCACGCTCAGTAATCATCCATGCTAGAGACTCTGCAAACCCAAATTTACCAACTAGAAAAATTTGCTAACACCCTTGTCTCTTACCAACTAACACACTTGAGTTTGCTGAGTATTGGCATCATTTTTGCCGCAGGGTTACTTACTAGTCTCACGCCCTGTATGCTCTCTATGCTGCCAATTACTATTGGCTATATCGGTGGTTATGAAGCCAAAAGTCGTTGGCAAGCTGCGGCACAATCAACATGGTTTGCTTTGGGATTGGCAACTACCCTAGCGGGACTAGGTGTAACGGCGGCTTTAGTGGGCAAAGTCTACGGTCAGATAGGTATTGGTTTACCAATTATTGTCAGTATCATCGCCATATTGATGGGGCTAAATTTACTAGAAGCATTACCTCTGCAACTCCCATCTTTTGGTGATACTAATTGGATTTCACCAAATTTACCTCCAGGGGTGCGTTCCTATGGCATTGGGTTAACTTTTGGCTTGGTCGCCTCTCCTTGTAGCACGCCTGTTTTAGCTAGCCTACTTGGTTGGGTTGCTAATACGCAAGATTTAATGTTAGGTGCTGTTTTATTGATTTCTTATACAGCCGGCTATGTAACCCCCTTAATTTTGGCAGGTACTTTCACAGCATCAATTAAAAAGTTGCTGGAATTACGTCGCTGGTCTGGTTGGATTAACCCAGTCAGTGGCGCATTGTTGGTAGGATTTGGTGTATTTTCTCTGATTTCGCGGATTCCCCTTGGCAGTTTTTAAGCAATGACTACAGATAATTCAGCCTCTACAGCATCCCCTTGGTGGTCAGTACCAGGAAAATTTTTGCGACGAGAGTTTTTACCTGTACTGACAGATTTGCGTCTAGCGATCGCTCTACTATTAATCATCGCTCTATTCAGCATCACTGGTACTGTAATTGAACAAGGACAGTCACCAGCATTTTATCAAGCTAACTACCCAGAACACCCTGCTTTATTTGGTTTTCTCACTTGGAAGGTCGTCCAGATCGTAGGGTTAGATCATGTTTATCGGACTTGGTGGTTTCTATCCTTACTTGTTTTATTTGGTACTAGCCTGACAGCTTGTACTTTTACCCGTCAGTTACCAGCTTTAAAAACCGCCCAACGCTGGAAATATTACGAAGAACCAAGACAATTTCAAAAACTCGCTTTAAGTGCAGAACTAGATACTGGTTCTGTAAATTCTTTAAGTCAATTACTACAAAACCGCCGATATAAAATTTTTCAAGAAAAAGACGATATCCTCTACGCTCGTAAGGGCATAGTTGGACGTATTGGGCCAATTATTGTGCATATAGGTATTGTGACTATCCTTTTGGGAGGCATTTGGGGGGCTATGACTGGATTTCTGGCCCAAGAAATGGTTCCCAGTGGTGATACCTTCCAGGTGAAAAATATTATTGATGCTGGGCCACTTGCTGCTGCCCAATTTCCCCAAGATTGGTCTGTGCGCGTTAATCGTTTTTGGATTGACTACACTCCCACAGGAGGCATTGACCAATTTTATTCAGATATGTCTGTCTTAAATAATCAAGGGGAGGAAGTTGACCACAAAAAGATTTTCGTCAATCAACCTCTGCGTTATCATGGCGTAACTTTTTACCAAACTGATTGGGGAATTTCTGCTGTTCGTGTCCGCCTGAATAAAAGCCCCATCTTTGAGCTACCAATGGCGCTTTTGAATACCAACGGCCAGGGAAGGATTTGGGGAACTTGGATTCCGACAAAACCAGATTTGAGCGAGGGAGTTTCCCTTTTAGCTAAAGACTTGCAAGGTATGGTGTTAATTTATGATACCAAAGGCCAGCTAGTTGACACTCTACGTGCGGGAATGTCTGCTCAAGTAAACGGTGTTACGCTAAAAATTTTAGATGTAGTTGGTAGTACTGGCTTACAAATTAAAGCCGATCCTGGCATACCAATCGTTTATACTGGCTTTGGCATACTGATGCTGGGTGTAGTGATGAGTTATTTTTCTCACTCACAAATCTGGGCATTACAAAAAGGCGATCGCTTGTATGTTGGTGGTAAAACTAATCGCGCTCAAGTCGCTTTTGAACAAGAAATTTTGGATATTTTAGAACGCTTGAGTTCACAGTCTACGACAGCAAGTAATCAGCAGTCTTAAATTAGGGTGCGTCAGTGCGAGAAAACTTAGTTGTACCAAGAAATTATTCATACTGACGCACCCTACTAACCGCCAATTTGGAATAATTTATTTTTTGGTGTTCCCTTAAGAGAAATATAAAAAAATATTAATAGCTATATGGTTATATACTTATTGATAGTTAAATGATTTTGGGGCTAAAAATAGTCTGGGTCTATATGGGCAGTGATAATTGCCAGATAGATGAATGCAGAGCCTCTCTAAACCTAGAATAACAATCCTCACAACTCTGGTAACTATTCTGAGTTGGTGGATATGACTGCCTAAAAATCTGGCGCTTGAATTAAGAAGGAAGCAAAAATGAGTAGCAATCTAGCCGTCAAACTGCGCTCTGGCACTCAAAAAGCGCATACAGCCGCAGAAAACGTAGGATTTATGAAATGTTTTTTGAAAGGCGTTGTCGATAGAGAAAGCTTTGCCAAATTTTTAAGCAACTTGTATTTTGTCTACAGTGAATTAGAAAGTGCGATTAAAAGTCATGCAAACAATCCAGCGATCGCCGCGATTGACTTCCCGGAACTGAATCGCCAAGCCGCTTTAGAAAAAGACATGGTGTTTTATTATGGCAGTGAATGGCGCAGCCTCATCGCGCCCTCAACTAGCGCTCAAGCTTATATCAAGCATATTCAAGAGCTTTCTGTCACCGAACCTGCACTATTAATCGGTCATACTTACACCCGCTATATGGGCGACCTCTCTGGCGGTCAGATGTTGCAAAAAATTGCTCAGTCAACCTTAAAACTATCTGGCTACGAGGGTACATCCTTTTATAATTTTGAGCAAATACCTGACAAAAAAGCCTTCAAGGACAAGTATCGTCAGGCGTTGGACTCAGTACCCGTTGATGACACAACAGCCGACAGAATTGTTATCGAAGCAAATAGTGCCTTCCAGTTCAATATGCAAATGGCTACAGACCTAGAAGGCAATTTAATTAAAGCCCTCGGTCAAGTAGTATTTAATAGCTTGACTAGCACCCGTAACCCTGGTAGCACTGAAGCTGCTGCATCGTGAGAGGCTAGGGACTAGAAGAAGCAGGGGGTAGAAATTCTTTAATTTTGGGCAGTGATTTTAAATCTTCGATTGTTCAATCCAAAATCCAAAATTTCCCCATCCCCTGATTTAGTTCAATCAACACATCATGGTCTAGCTTTGATATCTAAACTAAGAAGCAGCTAGAGCATAAAGCTTGTATTGGCAATTTGCTGTGCGTCGAAAAACAAATTGCTTTTCCCTTATACCCACATAACCAACCACTAGTTATGACGGAAGTCAAAATATCACTAGACAAAATTCCAAAAACTCCGTAAATAGGTGTTGTCGAATTTTGTAGCGCTTGCGCTTCCCGTAGGGTATTGTAATTTTTGACTTCCACGTAGCGGTAAGGTGTGGTTGCAGTACCTTGGAGGTTTTGATGGTTTTTGCCTTACCTGGTGTCAAATTTGATCTGGATATGATCAAAAAGTATGACACTCCTGCACCGAGATATACCAGTTATCCACCCGCTACACAGTTAACTGAAGGATTTACCTCCACCGATTATCAAAGGGCGATCGCCGCCTCAAATCAAAGAAAATCGCCACTTTCTTTGTATTTCCATATCCCTTTTTGTCAGAGTTCCTGCTATTTTTGCGGCTGTAACACGGTAATTTCCAACAACAAAAATATTGCTAAACCTTACTTAGAGCATTTGGAGAGAGAAATCAAGAATACAAGCAACTTGATTGACCCAGATAGAAAAGTATTGCAAATTCACTGGGGCGGCGGTACACCTAATTACTTAGATTGTGACCAAGTAGAATTTTTGTGGAAAAGTATTACTCATCACTTCAACATAGATCCACAAGCAGAAATATCTATTGAGATTAACCCCCGCTACGTTGATAAAGACTACATCTTCTTTCTGCGTGAGATTGGTTTTAATCGTATAAGTTTTGGCATTCAGGATTTTAATAGCCAAGTACAAAAAGCTGTCAACCGCATCCAACCAGAAGAATTGCTGTTGGATGCCATGAGTTGGATTAAAGCAGCTAAGTTTGATAGTGTAAATGTAGACCTGATTTATGGCTTACCCTATCAAACCTTGCAAACCTTTCGGGAGACGGTGAAGAAAACCGTTGCATTAGACCCCGATCGCATTGTAGTTTTTAACTTTGCCTACGTCCCTTGGTTGAAGCCAGCCCAAAAAAATATTCCTCTGGAAGCGTTGCCAAAACCACAGGAAAAGTTGGAAATTTTAAAAATGACCATTGAGGAACTGACCAATAGCCAGTATCGGTTTATTGGTATGGATCATTTTGCCAAGCCTAACGATGAACTAGCGATCGCGCAACAAAATCATACACTCCAACGTAACTTCCAAGGCTACACTACCCACGCAGGTACAGAACTCTTTGGTTTTGGTGCTACATCTATTAGTATGCTGCATGATGCTTATGTGCAAAATCATAAGCAGTTAAAAGATTATTACCAAGCAGTTGCTAGTGATGCGTTACCTGTAAGCAAAGGTATCAAACTCACAGCCGATGATGTTCTCAGACGGGATGTGATTATGTGCATTATGTCTAATTTCCATCTGCATAAGCAAAAAGTTGCAGAAAAATATCACATCAATTTTGATGAATATTTTGCTCAGGAATTAGACGCATTAAAACCATTAGAAGCTGATGGATTAGTTAGCATCTCAAGCAAACACATCCAAGTTACAGAAATCGGTCGATTATTAGTCAGGAATATCGCTGTTGTCTTTGATATTTATCACCACAATCAAGACAAACACTTCTCTCGTACTATCTAAGTCAGTAAACAGAAGGATAGGGGAGAATAAATTCTGGAATCTTGAATTGATTAGTCCCCAATCCTCACTGTATTCATAATCTTTAATCATTAGTAATTAGATAAAAAATATAGAACTAGCTACAAAATATCTTTCTAGGGAAAGATAGGCAATATTTTATGATCTGATTTTGGAGGAATCTTTCAATAATTAAATATTAATCCTCTATATCTATCTTCTGGATTTTCTATTTATCTCATTTGGGAGAAACAATTGTAAAGCAGACTTAGTAATCTAGATACAGATGCAAGTTAATTTTTTGAGGTGTTTATATGAATATTATTGCTTGGATAGTATTAGGTCTATTAGCTGGTGCGATCGCTAAAGCCATTTATCCTGGTACACAAGGTGGCGGCATCCTCTCCACTATGATTTTAGGTATCATCGGTGCATTTATTGGTGGTAGTCTATATAGCCTATTTGCAACGGGGACTTTACAATTAACCGCTACCAGTTTAAGTATTCCTGGCCTCTTAATCGCAATACTTGGGGCAATGATAGCTATTTATTTGTGGGGACTACTCAGCAGAAGTAGAAGCGTCTAGCTCCATGAGGCAAAAGACAAAATCAAAACTTATGGAAATATTAAGTTTTTGATTTTGTTAATCCTCCTTAAGTAAATACTTTTGTCTTAATGGCTAGCAACTGAATGTTGTAGTTAGTCTTCTATTTGTTGCAAATAATTACAGAGGCAGTTCATGTTTTTTCATAAAAAAGAGCCAATTCACGTTGTCGATATTGGGGAAGCCAACCCTCGTTTTGCTCAGTTACTTCTAGAGCAATTTGGTGGAGCAACAGGTGAATTATCGGCAGCTTTACAATATTGGGTGCAATCATTCCATGTGGAAAATGCTGGAATTAAAGATATGCTCCAAGATATTGCTATCGAGGAATTTGGCCATTTAGAAATGGTTGGCAAACTCATCGAAGCTCATACAAAAAATGTGGATCAAACAGAGGCTTATAAAAGTACTCTTTTCGCTGTGCGTGGTATGGGCCCTCACTTTTTAGATAGTCAAGGGAATGCTTGGACAGCAAGTTACCTCAATGAAGGTGGTGATGTAGTTCGGGATTTGAGAGCTAATATTGCAGCTGAAGCTGGAGCGCGTCAAACCTACGAAGAACTGATTAAGCTATCACCAGATGAAGGAACTCAGAAAACTTTAGTTCATCTTCTCACACGAGAAATTTCTCATACCCAGATGTTTATGAAAGCTTTAGATTCACTGGGTAAATTAACAGATCCATTCTTTGGCAATGTCCAGCCTGACGAAACCGTTGCGCTCTATTACAATCTGTCATCCAATGGTAATGGCCATGATGAACGTGGTCCTTGGAATTCAGAGCCAACATTTAAATATGTTGCTAACCCTCTGGAAAAGCACTGATAATTCAAGATTTGAGGTTTAAATTTCAGTTAGTTTTAGGGTGTTAGACAATCTATCGATCAAGTTACCTAACAGATGTATTTTAATGTTGGGTAACTAATTTATTAAGGATGGTAACTGATAATCATAAATAGAAATATTTTTGGGCTAATAGATAAAGTATTTAATAATCATTTTTAAAAATCACAACTTAAAATTCGGGAGATTAATTGTGATTGTGAATGCGACACCGACTGGATGGGAAGTTATTTATCACCGTTCCCATGCTTTATTAGCAGCTCAATTAGCGGGACAATGGAAACGCAAAAACTCTCCTGCCAGAATATACGAAACCCTAGCCGCAATCTCTCATCATGATGATTTAGAAAAAGAATGGGAAGAAGATAATCTGACTGAAGCTGGCACGCCTAAAGATTTTATGATGGCTGACGATACTATAAATTCAGATACTTCATGCCAAAAACTAGCTAATCTAGCCAATAATGCTCGTTATCGAGGACGGTGGGTAGCTATGTTAATTTCTATGCACATTAGCCGTTTGAATGAGTCAAAACGGGGTCAGGATAGCGGATTCGACAAATTTTTAGATGAACAATTGCAAAACCAACAACGTTACCGTGAAGAACTAGGTATAAAAAAAGATGAAGTAGATGCAGCTTATGCGTTCATGCAGTGGTGCGATCGCTTATCTCTCATTTTATGTCAGCAAGAGTTACCTGCTGACGAACGGTTTTTAGAAATTAGTCAGGGCCCTGATGGTCAACGCTATGACATCATGCAACGTAGCGATAACTTAATCACTGTCCAACCTTGGCCTTTTGAAGATGAGAACTTTACCGTCAATGTGGAAGCTTGTGACTTAAATCAAGTCAAATTTGCCAGTAACGCTGAATTAACTCAAGCACTGCAAACAGCCCCAATTAAGGTACTAGAGTGGACTTTCGTCAAAAGCTAAAAAGCACCTGGGAGTGTTGCCGTGTTTCCACCCCAGATGCTTTTAATTTTCAACTTGCTCCTCACACACAATCAGAGAATATCACTTGTTATTTTGCTAGGCAAGTATATTGTGTGACACTTTCTTAACTGCACAGAAAGTACTGGAATATCCTCAATCAAAAAGCGCCCGGGAGTGTGGCCGTGTTTCCACCCCAGGCGCTTTTTATTCTTAACTTGCTCCTCACACACAAGTAAAACATAACACTTATTGTTCTAAAAAGTAAATCTATCTTGTGACAGTTTGCTATCTGCACAAAATAGCAGTATTTTTCCGGAATCATGAAAAAACGCCTGGGAGTGTGGCCGTGTTTCCACCCCAGGCGCTTTTTATTTTTAACTTGCTCCTCACACACAAATAGAAGTTATCACCTATTTTTTGAGAAGGCAAGTATAAGGTGTAACGCTTTATGAATTCTTTAAATAAAGTCTCAAAATCAGTACTAATTTATTAAAGATTCTTAATAAACCTAGTCTATCTGTTTGCTGATTGAGTTGCTTCTATCGGCTATGTGTGAATCCAACAAAGCTATAATTTGAAAGGCAACAGTAACCCAACGGCCCGAAAAATTCTACTTCAGGGATGAGGTTGTTCCTATGAACTATGTACACTAACAAGTTATGAAAGTGGATTATTTTCCCTCTCTCCACTCTCTCTCCCCTACTCTTTACTTTAAAGTCAAACATTTATACTTGCTAGTGTGAGATATATCTCAAGATTGTTACCTATAGTAGAAGAACACTTTATGTCTGATAAACAGGTTACTGCCAGGGATTAAATGCAGTATGTTAAATATCCAGCGCTCTCATTTGCAGCGTTCCTGTATCTCTATTGTGTCAGTATTATTGGCGCTGTTACTAGGCTTATTGCTGGAAAGAGGTTTAAAAGTAGAGATTTCGCCACTTTTTTTTGCATCGGTAGTCTTTAGTAGCTGGTACGGTGGATTGGCTCCGGGTTTATTCGCTGCATTCTTGGCTATTTTAGTGAAAAATTATTTCTTCGTTGTACCGTTCTACTCACTAGGACTAAGCCAATGGAGTGACATATTAAATTTAATCGTCTTTGCCTCAGTAGCACTATTAATTAGTTCATTGAATTCGCAAATACGTGCTGCCAGGCA
Organism: Anabaena subtropica FACHB-260; assembly: GCF_014697105.1. GTDB lineage: Bacteria > Cyanobacteriota > Cyanobacteriia > Cyanobacteriales > Nostocaceae > Trichormus > Trichormus subtropicus. Next base: position 16,841 of record NZ_JACJRF010000017.1, read on the forward strand.
AGTATCTGAGGCAAAGCTAGCAAAGTTGAGGGTGAGCCATCACCAGTTGTTAGAGACAGCCCATGAAGGTATTTGGATATTTGACCATGAAGGAAAGACAGAATATGTCAATCCTCAGTTAGCCAAAATGCTTGGTTACAGTATTGAACAAATAGGTGATCGCTCAATTTTTGATTTCATTGCGCCTCAACAACGCCTGGAAATTGAGCAATGGCTAAAGCAACAGCAAAGGCACCATCAACAAACTAAACAGCAGTTTGACTTATGTTTACAACGCCATGATGGATCACCACTTTGGGTAATTATTTCCCTGAGTTCAATACTAGATCAGCACAGCCAATTCTCTGATGTAATGGGCTACACCCCACCGGATGTCATGGCTATGCTCACAGATATCACCGAGCGTAAGCAGTCGGAGGAGACTTTAGCACAGGAACAAGCAAAACGTGACCTCGAAGGCCAACGCCTGCGTGCCATCCTGGATATTCTCCCGATGGGAGTATTAATTGCTGATGCTAAAGGAAAGCTTTTAGAGATTAATCCGGGCGTGAAAGCAATTTGGGGAGAAGAGGCCCCATTGCTCGACAACACCAGTCAATATCATGAATATAAAGGATGGTGGGCAGATACAGGCAAACCTTTGGCAGCCAAAGAATGGACACTAGCCCGTACCCTAGCTACGGGTGAGGCCATAATTGGGGAAGAGATTGATATTGAAACATTTGATGGGCAGAGAAAAACCATCCTCAATTTTGCTATACCCATTTGTGATGAAACCGGAGCGATACTTAATGTAGTAGTTGTTAATGTAGATATTACTGAGCGCAAACGGGTAGAAGCAGCATTACGGCAAAGTGAAGCACTAGCCAAAGCACGAGCAGAAGAACTGGAAACTATCATGGAAACTGTGCCGGCGGCTGTCTGGATTGCTCATGATCCCCAATGCCATTTCATGACTGTTAACAAAACTGCTTATGAAATGATGCGGATGTCACCAGGATCACCGATGACAGCAACTCCTGCCAGTGGAGAATATCCCTTTCCATTTAAAATTCAAAAAAATGGTCAAGATATTCCCCTGAATGAGTTGGCAATGCAACAAGCCGGTCTGACTGGGCAAGAAGTAGAAGCAGAATTTGAATTTGTTTTTAGCAAAGAGGATGTACGATACATTTACGGTAAGTCTACTCCTGTACGTGATACAGATGGTAATGTCCGAGGCGTAATTGGTGCTTTTCTCGATGTCACTGATCGCCAGCAAGCAGAAGCAGCGTTACAGGAAAGTGAAGCTCGACTAAAACAGTTATTACAATCGAGTATTATTGGCATTATTGAGGCAGATTCAGAACGAATTAATTTTGCTAACGATGCCTTCCTCGAAATTGTTGGGTACACCCATGAAGACTTGCTCACAGGAAAGCTTTGTTGGCAAGACATGACCCCACCAGAGTATAGTGAACTGGATCAAGCCAAGGTAGAGGAAGTATTAAATTCTGGATTCTGCACTCCCTTTGAGAAGGAATATATCCGTAAAGACGGCTCTCGTGTTCCCATTTTATTGGGTGCTGCTCGATTAAGTGTCAGCCCATTAAGATGGGTCTGCTTTATTCTAGATTTAACAGAACGCAAACAAGCAGAAGCCGCACTACAACAAAGCGAATTGATGTTTCGCACACTAGCAAACACAATGCCGCAAATGTTTTGGATTACACAGCCTAATGGCTACCATGAGTATTTCAATCAACGTTGGTATGACTATACAGGAATGACATTAGAGCAAGCCCAAGGCGAAGGATGGCAAAACATTCTCCATACTAATGATGTGCAAGCCACGATGGCACATTGGCAAGATTGTGTCCAGACTGGCAAAAATTATGATATCGAGTGTCGTTTGCGTCGTGCGGCTGATGGAGAATACCGTTGGCATTTAGCCAGAGCCTTCCCATTAAGACATGACAATGGTCAAATATTAAAATGGTTTGGTTCTTGCACAGACATTCATGACCAGAAGTTAGCTATTGAGGAACGCGCCCAGGCTTGGGAACAGGAACGTGCAGCCCGGATAGAATTAGAACAAGCCAACCGAATGAAAGATGATTTTCTAGCAATAGTTTCTCATGAGTTGCGATCGCCACTTAATCCCATTCTCGGCTGGGCAAAACTCCTCAAGAGTCACAAGTTAGATACATTCAAAACTCATCAAGCCCTAGAAGTTATCGAACGCAATGCCAAATTACAAGCGCGATTAATAGACGATTTACTAGACGTTTCGCGGATTTTGCGTGGTAAGTTGAGTTTGAATGTCTGTACAGTTGATTTGGCAAATACTGTCGAATCTGCATTAGAAACTGTGCGTCTAACGGCTGAGGGTAAATCAATTCACATAGAAACTGAGTTGACTTCCAATGTGTGCCGAGTAGAAGGCGACCCCAACCGTTTACAGCAGGTGGTGTGGAATTTGCTGAGTAATGCTGTAAAATTTACACCCGATGGAGGGCGAATAGAAGTTAAGTTAGAACGAATTGGTTCTTTAGCGCAAATTCAAGTCAGCGATACAGGAAAAGGTATTAGTCTTGACTTTCTCCCTTATGTGTTTGAACGCTTCCGCCAAGCCGATGAGGTGACAACCAGAAAATTTGGTGGATTGGGGTTAGGGTTAGCGATAGTCCGTCATCTTGTAGAACTCCACGGTGGTTCTGTGCAGGTAACAAGCCCAGGAGAAGGATTAGGCACAACATTTACTGTCAATCTGCCCCTGATTGTGGCTTCTCAAGTATACGACGAGTATTTTGCCCCTGACACTACCCCAAATCTACAAGGACTGCGGATAGTAGTGGTAGATGATGATCCTGATACTTTAGAATTGCTAAGTTTTATTTTGGAACAGTATGGAGTGGAAGTTAAGGCAGTAAATTCAGCTAATGAAGCATTGCAAGCGATCGCTCAAACCAAACCAGATTTACTATTAAGTGATATTGGGATGCCAGAAGTCGATGGCTATATGCTGATTCAGCAAGTCAGAGCGATGGAAGTAGCATCAGACACAAAGTTACCAGCGATCGCCCTCACCGCATTTGCAGGGGAAACTAACTTTCAAAAAATTATTTCTGCTGGCTTTCAAAGGCATCTCACCAAGCCTGTAGAACCATTAGAATTGGCAACAGTTATAGCTAATTTGATTTACAGTAACTCGTGATTTTTATATTGAGTAATGAGTAAGGAGTAAGGAGTAATGAGTAATGAGTAATGAGTAATGAGTAATGAGTAATAGAATCAATTTTTAGATAATTAAAAAGCGCTCAGAAGTGTTACCGTGTTTCCACTCTAAGCGCTCTTAAATTTCAACTTGCTCCTCACACTCCTAGAGTGTAACACTGCGTTGAAACCAAAGCTGATGTTATCAGTGACACTTTGCTAACTGCACCAATGTGAGGAGGAAGTTTTGTATTTTCTCCTGCCTTAGTGTAAAAAGTGACGCACGCCAGTTAACACCATGAGTAAACCCAGTTCGTTCGCAGCTTTGATAGAATCTTGATCCCGCAGACTTCCTCCTGGTTGGACAATAGCGGTAATACCGGCGGCGGCGGCGGTTCTGACGGAATCATCGAAGGGGAAAAATCCATCGCTGGCGAGGATTGCACCTTTAGCTTTGTCTCCTGCTTGTTCTAAGGCGATTTTGGTGGAACCGACGCGGTTCATTTGTCCTGCACCTACACCTAGAGTAGTGCGATCACTTGTGATGACAATGGCATTAGATTTAACGTGTTTGCAGACTTTCCAAGCAAACAGCAATTCTGCTAATTCTTCAGCAGTAGGCTGGCGATCGCTAACCACTTTCCATGTACTCGGATCCGCAACCATATCATCCGCAGCTTGCACAAGAAAACCGCCAGCAATCTGTTTGATTAAGGTTTTCGAACCACTACCCAAATCTGCTAAAGTTAATATCCGCACATTAGATTTCTTTGCCAGAATTTTTTGTGCTTCTTCATCACAATCAGGCGCAACCACACATTCTAAAAATGTCTTCGTTAACTCGCTGGCTGTAAGTGCATCGATGGGACGGTTCAGGGCGACGATACCCCCAAAAGCAGAAGTAGAATCAGCATTAAACGCCTTTTGATAGGCTTCAACAATGGTATCTCCCAAGGCTGTACCGCAAGGATTGGTATGTTTAATAATGGTTGCGGCTGGTGTATCGGTAAATTCGCCAATAATTCGACGGGCTGCTTCTAAATCAACCAAGTTATTGTAGCTGAGTTCTTTACCTTGTAGTTTCTTGGCTGCTGCCCATCCTGTTGGGGTAGTCCCTGTTTGATACCAAGCTGCTGGTTGATGGGGATTTTCACCGTAACGCAGAGATTGTAATTGTGTACCACCTAGACTGTGTTGTTGGGGTAGGGATTCTGGAGATTGTTGACTGAGGTAGGAAGCGATCGCCTGATCATAATTAGCCGTATGTAAAAATCCTTTTAAAGCGGCTTTTTGGCGAAATTCTAAAGACGCTTCCCCATTATTTTGGTGTAACTCTTGCAGATATTCATCATACTGTGCTGGGTCACACAACACCGTCAAATGAGCAAAATTCTTTGATGATGCGCGTAACATCGCCGGGCCGCCGATATCAATCTGTTCCACAGCTTCCGCTAATGTCACCCCTGGTTTAGCGATCGTAGACTCAAACGGATAGAGATTTACCACCACCAAATCAATCGGGCGAATTTGGTTACTTTCTAAATCTGCAACATCACTAGCTACATCCCGCCTCGCCAAAATCCCACCATGAATCCGGGGATGTAAGGTTTTGACTCGTCCGCCTAAAATTTCTGGGGAACCCGTGTAATCTGCAACCTTCGTCACAGGTAAACCCGCATCCTTGAGGGCTTGAGCTGTTCCCCCACTGCTGATTAAATCAAACTCAAATTCTTCCACCAAGCGACGAGCTAAGTCAATTAAACCAGTTTTGTTAGATACACTCAGCAGTGCTAGACGCGCCATGTCTCGATTCCTCAGATGCGAAAGACCCCAATTTTCACATAACCCTTGGTTCACTTCAAGACCATTGGGAATAACAGTTCAAAATTCAAAGAAGATACACTTAATTATCTCAGAACCAACAAATTATCATAAGAAAATCTCTGCGTACCTCAGCGCTACTCTGCGTTAAAAAGGATAAAATCTGGCGCAGCTTTACAAAGAAACCGATAATACCATACTGCCTTGAGATGGTATCTGGTTTTCTTAATGGCAAATTGCGAATTGGTATTAGACTGTGTTGGTAGGCTCAATTATTATTGAGCCTACATCTTTTTTGGAGAAGTTCAGCCTGGAGGAGAAAATTGTGAAAGCCGTTCTCATGACAGCACCTGGTAGTCCAGAAATGCTGCAATTACAGGAAGTTCCCCATCCCAGTGTTCCTGTGGGAAGTACAGAACTTTTAGTCCGCTTGGTAGCGGCTGGTGTTAATCCCCTTGACACCAAACTACGGAAACGTGGTACTTTTTACCCAGAACAAATGCCCGCCATTTTAGGATGTGATGGTGCAGGTATTGTGGAAGCTGTGGGTAATGGTGTTCAGCGTTTTCATGTGGGGGATGCAGTATATTTTTGCAATGGTGGTTTAGGTGGACACCAGGGAAATTACGCTGAGTACACTGTGGTAGATGAACGCTTTGCAGCCCATAAACCTGCTTCTCTGTCCTTTGCTGAAGCCGCAGCCGCACCTCTGGTACTCATTACCGCATGGGAAGCTTTATATGAACGGGGAAGGTTAGAACCAGGTGAAAAAGTTTTAATTCATGCGGGTGCGGGTGGTGTTGGTCATGTAGCGATTCAATTAGCAAAACTCAAAGGCGCAACTGTTTCTACTACTGTTGGTTCTGAAGAAAAGGCGCGTTTTGTCGAGCAAATTGGCGCTGATCATGTTATTTTCTACAAACAAACAGACTTTGTTCAAGCTGCTTTAGATTGGACGAACGGCGAAGGCGTTGATTTAGCTTTTGATACCGTTGGTGGTGAAACCTTTCACAAAACCTTTCCCGCAGTACGTGTCTATGGCGATATTGTGACGATTCTGGAACCTGATGCGAATACAGTTTGGAAAATTGCCAGAAACCGTAATCTGCGTATTGGTTTGGAATTGATGCTGACACCGATGCTGTTAGGCTTAGTAGAAGCACAGCAACACCACGCAGAAATTTTAGCAGAATGTGCTGACTGGATTGACCAAGGTAAGTTAACAATTCATGTTAGTCATCAGTTTCCCTTAAAAGATGCAGCTAAAGCTCACCAGTTACTTGAATCTGGTGGTATTACAGGGAAAATTGTTCTGCTGATTAGCGATGAGTAATGAGTGATGAGTAATGAGTAATGAGTAATGAGTGATGAGTAATGAGTAATGAGTGATGAGTAATGAGTAATGAGTAATGAGTAATGAGTAATGAGTAGGGAGTAGGGAATATTTATTTATTACTTAGATTGTTTAGCTGGTGGCAAAAAGTTAAGTTATTCATCGGTTTGTGTGCGTTTTTATTGTTTTTGCTTCCTCTCCCAGTTTGGGCAGCACCAATACAACCAGAACGTACACCTTTAACTCTAGAATTATTACAAGAGCGATTACGAACACCAAATCTCCGCGAAGGCAATTTAACTGTAGATTTGCGACAAATGGTAATTGATTTGCGTCCAGAAGATGTTAGTTTTCGAGATGCGTTTTATCAGATGTTGCGGAAGGAACTACAAAAAACGGGGGCTAAACCTCTAGGTTTAGACTTGAGTTATTCTCTGATTCAAGGGGATTTTATAGGTAGTGATTTAGGCTTAAAAACACCTTTGTATGCTCAAGCGATCGCTCCCATTTTTACCCCTACTGAACAAGCTCAATTAGAACGTTTACGGCTCGTTTGCTTGCAATCATTAGCTGTAGGTTTACACAATTCTAAAGACTGTCGATCACTTCTGGGAACTCAATCAACAGTATCCAGTGAAGTGACTGTTTTTCGTGGTGCATTAACCCTGGAACAAACCCGATTTAATGGGGAAGCAACATTCGCTAACACATTTTTCCTGCAATCTGTCAATGCTAAAAATGCCACATTTCTCCAGTCTACTAATTGGCATGAAACTAGATTTAGTCGTCCTGTAAATTTCACTAGTGCAAGTTTTAGACAAGCTAGTAATTTTCAAGATAGTGTTTTTTTTGACCAAGCTAATTTTAAACAAACCCAATTTCAAGAAATAGCTAATTTTCAAGGAATTAGTTTTGAAAATACAGCTAATTTTAATCAAGCTAATTTTAAACAATTAGCTAAATTTAATGGTGTCCAGTGGCTAGGAAACGCTGATTTTTCTGGTGTGAGATTTGCTAATCAAGCTCAATTTACGCGGGCTAATTTTAATCAGTTACTTTCTTTAGTAGAGACAAGTTTTGAGCAAGCTGTGATTTTTCGAGAAACATTGTTTAATCAACCAGTAGATTTACGAGGAACAAGTATTCTCAATCAAGCAGATTTTAGTGATGCTATATTTTCTCCAGCAGCATTTTTAAACGTCCCTGGATTAACATTTAATTCTAATCAAGCCAAAATTTTAGGTAATCCAGGGGAGATTGGCAAAATGTTTTATATTCCTACATTGCAAGGGAATCAAAATGTTTTGCGGAATTTAGGACAGAACTTTCGACAACAGCAGCAAGTTACTGATGCTAATCAATTAGAATATACAAAACAACAACTACATCTCAAAGAATTAAGTCAACGTTTAATCGGGACAAATATTAATAGTGCATCTGTAGTAAATTTAATTAACTTGGGTTTTTCGCCTACTCAAGCAAATGTGATTGCTAAACGTCGAGAAGTAAAACCATTTCGTAACAGCAGTGAGTTATTGAGTTTAGCAGACATTGATTTAGAAATATACACCAAATTGAGCGATCGCCTGGTAGTTGCTGAACCCCTTTCACTAGGAAGTTGGTTACTGGAGGCTTGGGGTTGGTTAGCCTTGAGTGTATTGTTGCTGTTAAGTGGCTATGGGACAAACTTTTGGCTAGTTTTTGGCGTGGGGGGAGTAGCGATCGCTTATTTTGGGTTACTCTTTTGGTTAGTAGATCGCGCTCGTCGTCTACATCCTACACCCATCATTCCCACATACTACGAAACCGTTGCCATATTAACTAGTTTTAGCTGTTTAGAATTTTTTAGTTTATTAGCTATTTTTCAGAATGCTGAACAGCCTTTACTCACATTAGGCTGTATTTTGATGATTATTTTCCCCTTACCTGTAGCATTATTAATTCGTCTTTATCAACAAGGACGTTATCACGATTTAATGAATATTTCCTACTTCACAGAAGATGGAACCTTCAGACAACTACGCCTACTAATTGGACGCTTACCAGTCATCCCCAGAAATCAAACCTTTCGAGAAAGATATATGCCATTATTAAGCGATCGCCATTGGAACTGGCTCAATTATTATGATTTTAGTCTCAATAATTTATTGCGGTTAGGATTTAACGATATTCGCCTCAGAGATGAACATTTACCAGGAATTATTGCTACCCTTGCTTGGTATCAATGGAGTTTAGGCGTACTCTACATCACCCTAGTTCTGTGGACACTCTCCCGCACAATTCCCGGATTAAATCTATTAATCTATCTCAAATAACCCCTCCGCGCCCCTCCGCGTTTAACACCCCCAACAAATACTGTGACAAGGTAAACGCATCTACCCCTAACTCAGTACGTTCACGAGCTGCTAAAATACCTGCTTGAGCGTGCCACCATGCAGCAGTAGCCACAATATCCTCTATCGGGATTTCTTTATTTACCACTTGTGCTAACAATCCCCCAAGTAACCCCGTTAACACATCGCCACTACCACCACGAGCTAAAGCTGGTGTACTTTCGGGATTAATCCACACTGAACCTTGAGGATTAGCTATGGCAGTTCTCGCCCCTTTTAACAATACCACTGCCCCACTTTGGGCGGACGCTTCCCGCACAGCCTTGACTCTATCGTGTTTAGCATCAGCAACATCAGGAAACAATCGAGAAAATTCCCCTGTATGGGGTGTGAGTATTGTTGCAGATTGGCGTTTTTGTAATGTGGGAATTGTCCCTAACTGTGCCAAAATATTTAAACCATCGGCATCGAGAATTAAAGGGCGATCGCTAGTTAGAACTTCCTCCACAATAGATGTAGCATCTTTAGTTAAACCAGGGCCACAGGCGATCGCACTAAAGGAACTTAAATCAGTATTATCTGGTAATTGTAACTGAGCGATTGCCCCTGTTTCCGTCTCAGGACAACCAATCACCAACGCTTCCGGTAAATGGGATACCAAAAGATGCTTGAGAGATTCGGGTACAGCAATTGATAGCATCCCGACACCGCTACCCCTAGCACCCAAAGCCGTCAAAATCGCCCCACCAGCATAACGCCGGGAACCACAAATTAATAGTAAATGCCCTTCTTTATACTTATGCGTCACTGGGGGACGGGGTAAAGGTAAAGTAGATAGGGCTGCTGCTCGTGTAATCCGTTTGATTTCGGGTGTATCTCCCAACACAGCCAGCACATCAGCTAAAGGTATATCAAAATCAATTAGCTCAACTTTACCTACATAATCTAAAGCTTGATCCTGCAATAAACCTTGCTTCCATAAACCTAAACAAAAGGTATAAGTCGCCCGAATCGCGGTTCCCAATACTTCACCTGTATCAGTATGTAACCCCGAAGGCAAATCAATACTAATAATTGGTTTACCCCATTCATTCAACTGATTAATTGCTGAAGCAATGGGTTCAGTAATTTTTCTTTCTAAACCAAAGCCAAACAACCCATCAACCAAAACATCACAATCAGATAATTGCTCAATATCTTGATAACAAGGAATCCCTAGACTTTGAGCATACTGCAAATGCTGTGAAGTTAATTCCTTCAGCTTATCAAAAGGTGAATAAATCCAAACTTCATACCCCATAAAATGCAATTCCCGCGCCACAACCAACGCATCACCACCGTTGTGTCCTGGCCCCGTGAGGATTCCCACACGGGAAGAAATACAATCTTGTCCTAAAATATCTTGAATGCGCCTAGCAATTAATCCTGCCACTTTTTCCATCAAAGCAGATACAGGCATTCCTGCTGCAAATATCCGCGCTTCAATGTCTCGCATTTGCGTAGCAGTAACTATGATTTGGGAAATGTGTTCGTTTCTAGTTAGCACTGCACTTTGTTCTAAAGCAAGAGCGTTCACCGAAGGTGTTGGCGGAGCCATCGCTTCATACAATTAATTTTATCCTAGCCTGAACGATAAAAATCATCTAAAAGGGACGCACAGTAATCTGTACGCCCCTACAATAATCTATTTGTATCAGCAAGCTGACTTTAAACTAAAAACGGCCGCGCTAAGAAAAAGCTAGTAATTGACTTCGCATCTATGGGTTCTCCCTCCAGAATGGCTCTTTCCATTTCTTCTGGTGTTAACAGTACAGTTTCAATATCTTCGTCGTCGTCTTGTTTTGGTGGTGTGTCTAGCTTTTCTAAATCCCTCGCCAGAAAAGCATAGATAATTTCATCGGAATAACCAGGTGCGAGGAAAAACTCGCCTAATTTATCCCACTTTTGCGCGCTATAACCAGTTTCTTCTTCTATTTCGCGCTTTACGGTTTCTAAAGGCTCTTCTGTGGGTTCTAAAGTTCCTGCGGGAAATTCAAGTATCCGCCCTTGCACAGCAAAACGATATTGACGGACGAGTACAAGTTTACCTTCTGGCGTTACAGGCACAGCTAGAGCGCCGCCGGGGTGACGAATGCACTCCCATTCGCCTTCGGCTTTGTTGGGTAAACGCAAGCGATTGACTTCAAAATCAAATTTGCGCCCTTTATAGAACAAGCGTTGTTTTAATAGCTGTGGTAATTCTCTACCTAATGGCATAATTAAGATTATTTTGTCTTAAATAGCACAGATAAACACTGGAGTTGTTCGTCCTATCAGCGTTTTCTGCTCTGGGTAATGGTTTTAACTGCCCTTTAACAAATGTACATCAGAACAGTCTACCTTTTTTACCAGCTCTCTAATTACATATCCGGAAAGTGGCTCTATCCAATCAGGCACAATCTCCGCTAAAGGCACTAATACGAAGGCTCGCTCTTGCATTCGCGGATGAGGTATCTGGAGAATTGGTGTATCAATAATTAAGTCATCATACAATAACAAATCCAAGTCCAGCGATCGCGGGCCCCAACGTTCTTGTCGCACCCGCCCAAATTTTTGTTCTATTGCTAGCAATGTTTCTAACAATTTTTGGGGATTCATCTCTACCTGTAGTGTGATGCAACCGTTTAAGTAATCTGGTTGTGGCGGCCCTACTGCTTTGGTGATATACCAACTGGATTTTGCTTGTAGTTGAATGCCTGGAATAGCTGCTAATTCTGCTGTTGCAGCTTCTAATATTGTTAAAGAATCACCTATATTACTACCAAGGGCGATCGCTGTTTGCGTGGCGTTGCTCATCGCACTTGCTTGAATCTTTGGCGTAAATTCTGCATCGTGGTTTGTGAATACTTTTTGGCTATTTTTATTATTATAAACAGTCAATAGAATTTACTGTATTTTTATTTACAAACACTAATTACTTGAATACTGTAACAGTTTTGTGTTATTTCTGATATTCGATGTGCGACTTCAATCTTCCCCATTTCTCCAAAAATTCGAGGATTTTGTTGCCAATAAATGATTTATGAAGGCTACAAAAAAATGATAATTTAAAATTTATCAAGCTTTAAGGCTGTGATAAAGATCAAATCAATATAATTTTCTATTTATTTTGTTAGGCTATCTGTCCCTGAATTTCCACTTGTTAATAGTTCTGCAAAAAACATTTTTATAAAATGATGAATTTAGTTAATTGTTTATAAGCTATTATGATAACACCAATGTGTTGCACAGAAACTTAATTTATCTCTTAAGGATTAGTGCAAAATATTGTGCGAAGAACTAACGTGGAGAAACTTAATCTCCTAGTTCAAGCAACAAGTAACTAAATTTTGAGTGACTCTGACAAGGGGGAACTACACTTGCCGCCTAGTAATCGTTACGAGCAACAAGAATCCACAAATGAGAGCTTACCGCCAACAAAGGTGGTAAGACCAAATAAATTACTCAACCGGATAGGTGGTCTAACGTCTGGGATCGTTAGTGGATTTACGAGCCGCCAGCAGCCTATCTATCGTCGTTTATGGTTTTGGGCTGGCTTAAGTGTAGGTGGTGGGATCATTGCCTTCACCTATTTATTAGGGGAAATAGATAGAAGCTTACCTGATAAATCGGAACTGCAAGCAGTTGTTCGTGAGCAAACAATAACTATCAAAGCTGTTGATGGGAGTATATTACAGCAGCAAGGAGAAGCAACCAGAGAAAAACTAAATCTGGAGCAGATACCTGATACTCTCAAAAACGCTTTTATTGCTTCCGAAGATAGTAGATTTGGGCAGCATGAAGGTATTGATGCCCCAGGAATTATCAGAGCCGCAATTAATAATTTGCGATCGCAAAATGTGGTAGAAGGTGGCAGCACCATTACCCAACAGTTAGTCAGAATTCTGTTTCTGAAACACGAGCGTACAATCTGGCGCAAACTCAAGGAAATGCGTCTGGCTCAGAAATTAGAACAAGAATTAACCAAAGAGCAGATTTTAGAGCGTTATTTGAATTTAGTATATTTGGGTGCTGGAGCTTACGGAGTAGCAGATGCGGCATGGGTATACTTCAGTAAACCAGTAGACCAACTTACCCTTGATGAAGCAGCAATGATTGCGGGGCTACCGCCTGCACCAAGTCTGTTTTCCCCAGACAGAAGCCCAGAAGCTGCCAGAAAACGGCGAAATTTGGTATTGCAACGCATGGAAACAGAGGGCTTCATCACCTCTGCCCAAAAGCAAGCCGCCATGCAAAAAGCAATTACTCTCAAATCCAGTTTGCCCAAACGACTGCAAGTAGAATCGCCTTACTTTAGCACTTACATTCAGCAAGAATTACCAAAGTATGTTTCTCCTGAGGTGTTAGCCACTGGAGGCCTAACTGTAGAAACAACCTTAAATCCAACTTGGCAAGCAGCAGCCGAAGCAGCAGTTGCTAAAACCTTAAAAAATCAAGGACGTTGGCAAAACTTTAGACAAGCAGCTTTAGTCGCCATTGACCCCCGTAACGGGCAAATACAAGCTATGGTTGGGGGCAGAGACTTCGGTAAAAACCAATTTAACCGCGTTACCCAAGCAAAACGCCAGCCAGGCTCAACATTTAAGGGTTTTTTATATGCTACCGCGATCGCTACTGGCAGAAGCCCTTACGATACTTATTTAGATGCTCCCTTTGTTGTCGATGGCTACGAACCAAAAAACTACGGTGAAACTTTCCGGGGCATGATGAATATGCGCGATGCTCTCACCCGTTCAGTGAATGTGGTAGCCCTGAAAGTCATGCTTGATGTGGGATTTGAGCCAACTATTCAGACAGCCAAGAACATGGGGATTAAATCGCAACTCAATCCTCATTATTCTCTAGCTCTTGGCTCGAATGAAGTCAATTTATTAGAGCTAACCAGTGCTTACGGCAGCTTTGCCACCCAAGGATTACACTCTGAGCCACATGGCATCCGCCGCATCCTCAACCGCAAAGGAGATGTCATTTGGTCGGCAAAATTTGATTCTCAGCGAGTCCTTGACCCTACTAGCGCTGCCATCATGACATGGATGCTGCGTAACGTTGTTGATTCTGGCACTGGTGCAGCAGCCAGACTTCCGAATAGACCAGTGGCCGGGAAGACCGGCACATCCGATGAAGCCCGTGATTTGTGGTTTATTGGCTACATTCCCCAACTAGTGACAGGGGTTTGGTTAGGTAACGATGACAATCGCCCCACCTCTGGCGGTAGTGGTAGCGCTGCGTCTACTTGGCATGAATTTATGAAACAAGCTGTAGAGGAAATGCCAGTAGAAAAATTCCCTGAAAGACCCAAATTAGAAGGTCGCAAAGGCAGCATTAAAGCAAAACCTATCAAGCCCAAACAAATCCTCCACCGTTCTCTTAAATCTGATCCTGAAGCAGTCCAGGATACCAGTTCATCCACAAGGCGCAGAAGAAGAAATCAGCAGTTAGAACAAAACACCCCGACTGATTCACCCAGAAGAAGAAGAAGACGCTCTAGCAGCCAAGAATCTGGCTCTAGTGTTAGTGAAAATACATCTCGCACAAGACGGCAAAACAGGGTAGCAGAGTCAAATACCCCAGTACCCCGTAGAGATCGAAGGTCTTCATCTCTAAGAAGTAGTAGTTCTAGCTCCGCTAATTCTTCAACACCCAAACCTTCCTGGCGAGACAGGCTCAGACCTATGCCATCCTCTTCTGACTAATCCCAGTTGCTAGTTAAAGTGTTTTTTCTGCGAATGTGTACTGCACCAAACAGAGAAATGGTGTATCTAGATTTAGTTTTGAGATTTGGTAATTGGTGACGGGTAATTGAAAAGCAACTTTCTCCCATTACCCATTACCAGTTTTGTAAGGCGTTTTATGATGTACGTGTACACCTTGGGGCTGGAACCTGAGAGGAAATAGAAACTCTACAAGACACCGCAAGCCAAAGAATGAGCTACAAAGCTCATATTTTTCAGATTATCCCCATTTGAACAATGGTGTACATTATTTATGCTATCTTTTAGCAAAAAAGGGCGAACGAGGGGACTTGAACCCCCGAATGGTGGAACCACAATCCACTGCCTTAACCACTTGGCTACGCCCGCCATAGACATACTTGATTATAGCACGTGTTTGGTGAATTGATCCAGATTTTTTTGAAAGGAACGGACTGTACTGATTCAGAGTCTGAGGAATGCAAATTAATTTAGCGAATTAAAGTTAGAAAGTATGAAACTATTTACCATCATGGCATCTGTAGGAGCGTTAGGACTAGCAGCTGTGTTGGGAGTAGGAATGGCGAAAACCAATCCTCATCAGACTGAATATGAAGAGTATGCTGTACAACGACTGACGGGATACTTAAAAAATGATGTCTGCAATAAAACAACGAAGCTCTTAGAACGGTTAATAAATTATAACTGTGACAAATTAGTAGATTCCGCTAACCCCCAAATACGGCAACTCCTCTCAGCTACTACCGAAAGACAAGACTTTGTTCTTTTTAGCATTTACCGTACTGAATTAAAATTAAGTACCTGGATACCATCCTACAAATTTGAAACCGTGGGAGCATTTAATAACTTTTATACTTACACGGCAGAAGAACAGTGAAGAGCAGGGGGCAGGGGAGCCACTGCGGTCTTCTCTACGTTCCCTACGGGTGGCGGAAGCCTCTCGTAGAGAAGTGGTCTCCCCAAGTGGAGCAAGTGGCGTAGCAGGGGAGAAGAAAACCAATAACCAATGACTAATAACTTTCTGTAACATAGTAAAAATAGTTACGAAAAATTGACCTATTGCCCATGTCATCTGCCTACTTGCTGGTATCCCACGGAAGCCGAGATCCGCGTCCAGAAATTGCTATGCAGCAATTAGCAAAGCTGGTGGCTGAAAAACTACATATTCCAGAAAAGCTAGTGGGTACAGGATATTTGGAAGTGGTTTCTGAGCCTTTGCATGAGCAGATTAGAAATTTTTCCCAAAATGCTGAAGCTGTTGGTTGTCATCGCCTGAAAATCATACCCTTGTTTCTGCTCCCAGGCGTTCACGTGATGACGGATATTCCTAGTGAGGTAGCACAGGCACAACAGGCTGTATGTCAAGATATCCTGATTGAATTACAACCATACTTGGGTAGTCATGGGGGTTTACAAGCATTCCTCCAAAAGCAAATCGCTAGTATAAAAGCAGAAGCGTGGATTCTTTTGTCTCATGGTAGCCGTCGCCCAGGTTCTCTACAGCCAGTGGAGATAATGGCGGTGAATATAGGGGCTGTTACTGCTTATTGGTCTGTAGCTCCTAGTTTAGAATCGCAGATAGAAGAGTTAGTAAGGGCTGGTTACAAAGAAATTGCGATTTTGCCATACTTTCTATTCTCAGGTGGCATAACTGATGCGATCGCTCAAGCAGTTGAGGCGCTAAAATTACAATTTCCTGGGGTGAGTTTATACTTAGCAGCACCTCTGGGAGAAAGTGGAGAATTAGCCGATTTAATTGGGGATTTAATTTACAGATGAACCGCACAGACAACGAGGGGAAAAAGGATTTGGGTAAGGTTTATTTGGTGGGTGCGGGGCCTGGTGATCCAGGGCTGATGACTGTGAAGGGAAAAGGTATCTTAGAATGTGCCGATGTGGTGATTTATGATGCTTTAGTCAGTCCGGCAATTTTGGCAATGATTAATCCCCAAGCAGAGCAAATTAACGCTGGTAAGCGGATGGGGCGACATTCACTGTTGCAAGACGAAACAACTCAACTACTAATTGAACAAGCCCAACATCACGCTGTTGTCGTGCGCTTAAAAGGTGGCGATCCTTTTATTTTTGGTCGTGGTGGAGAAGAGATGGCTGATTTGGTTGCTGCTGGTATCCCAGTGGAGGTTGTGCCAGGAATTACATCTGGGATTGCAGCGCCAGCCTATGCAGGGATTCCCTTAACTCATCGCTTATATAGTTCATCTGTTACTTTTGTAACTGGTCATGAGGCGGCTGGTAAGTATAAACCGAAGGTAAATTGGCAAGCGATCGCCCACGGTTCAGAAACAATAGTAATTTATATGGGAATCCACAACCTACCTTACATTGTGGAACAGTTAAATAAGGCTGGATTGAGTTTAGAAACACCGATTGCTTTAGTACGTTGGGGTACACGTCCCGAACAAGAAGAACTAATTGGTGAATTGGCGACAATTGTAGAACTAGTGGAAAAAAGCGGGTTTGAAGCACCAGCGATCGCAGTCATTGGATCGGTAGTCAATATGCACCGTATTTTATCTAGATTAGAGTTGCTGCATGATTAACGCTTTTAGTCTATGATCGGTCACGAGTTTCAGCTTCATGACGTAACTGACGAAATTAAAAATTACACAATATGTTTAAAGATTACTTTTAGTAAATCTCCTTGAGTAAAAGGTTTAGTTAAATGACCTGACGCTCTGACTATCTTAGCTCTGGCTCTATCAATTAGACTAGCTTTTGCTGTCACCATAATCACAGGTGTGTTTTTAAAATATGAATGTTTGCGTAATAAAGAACATAATTCATAGCCATCTAAATCAGGCATATCAACGTTGATCAAAATGATATCTGGCTTTGTGCAGAGAATTTCCATCAAAGCTTTTAAGGAATCTGTTACGCCAATTACTGCAAATATTTGGTCATCTAAAAAAGTTCTAATACTATTTAGTACAATTGGATTTTCATCAATACAAAATATCGTATAAACTTTTTTATCAGCAGATGGAGATACCTGCTGATATCCATTATTTACAGTATTAGGCTGAGATATATAGCGCTTTGGATATTCTAAAGATTTATTAGTATTTATTTGTGGTAATCGTGGCTCAGGTTTAGGCTGAGTATGTGTACGCGATGTAAATTTATTACTATGTCTGCTGTTAATTGACGACTGATTATTTTCTGTAGATGAAGATGTTTCTTGAGTAGATGCTTCCCTACGGAATTCTTGGGGAACACGTCCACGCTGTTGACATTGTTCCACTAATAATCGAACATTCAGGTAACAAAATTTAGGTAAATCGTCTAAAAAACTTTCGGGAATAAATTCATAACTACCTTCTTCTAATGCCAGAAATGATTCTAAAACTTCTAATGCTAATTCTTCTATGAGAATGGCTGTTTGTGTGGAACTAATATATTTCTGATTTACTAACCAACAAATAGCCAAATAATCGGGATTTGGTATTGCTTGACTTTCTATTCCCGTTTCAAAAATTGCTCGTAACTGCTCGTTAATTTCTTTAGGTAGTGTCGTAATTTGTTGGCTCAAACTCCGCAAATGTCTATAAAGCGGTTCAAACATTCTCTCGGAATAGCAAGCATAAATCAGCTTACCCTCTTCTACATATATTGACCAAGTGCCTGAAGTACTGAATACTTGCAAGCAACCAGTAACTGTCTTCCCAGTAATTTTTTTTAATAAAGATAAGGGTTGTAATTTCTGAAAGAATCTGTACCTAGTAATCGGAAGTGTTTTCATGGCGATCGCTCTGCTATTAAATCAAGATTTAAAATAAAAATTAGTGAAAAAGCTTCCACTGTTGACCAATATGTTTGTGAAAATAGTTTTAGTTAAATTTAAGTTTTTACATTTGAGTAACGACAGTGAATTTTGACTTTTTGCCATGACAAATTTTCCACCAAGCAGTAGCACATCTAAGTACAACTCACCCTGAGTGGAATAGCGTCATGATGCCAAACAGAAAAATTACTCAACTGATTACTAGAAAACAGTGTTTCAAAAACCAGATTGATTTTCTGTATCTTTCATTAACTTGGCTAATCTAACAGTACCTTAAGTACTACACGTAGAGTTATTGGCTCAAACCCATCAGTAGCAAAAGTTTTATCTGTCTTCTCACTGTATAACGCCAAATTAAGGTAAATTAAGCTGAAATACGGTTACATAGTGAGAAGCGAGTGTTTTTACGCACTCAGCAATTGTTGCTTTGTAACTTACTTAAGTTTGAGATTTTAGAGATGTTATTAGCCAGATTTTTCACAGCAATCACTTGCCAAATGTCAATAGCAGATTTTTACTATAAAGATTTCTCTTTTCTTTAAATGGTAGATAGGCAAGTAATGGCTTACTAAATGCTAGGTTACTCTAATTTATCTAGGGAAATAAAAATAATATATAAACTTTATGGCTAATGCTTAAAGAAAGCGTGAATAAAAATTAAACTGGAAGGTATTTGAATACTTCCTTACTCATTAGTTTTCCTGAGGGTGAAAAATTGTACAGTAGAAACCACATTTTTATAATTTTTTAATGTGAATCCTGTTCAGTGTATGTGCAATATTGCCATTTCCACAATAAATTAGCGATCGCCTACATTGGCTTGTTGCTAAACCTTACCTGTTTCTGGCTCTTAACTCAATTCGTTAAAATTAACAATGCCACTTGTGAAACGGGAATTACCGCAATGGTTACACTGATACCATCCTCCACCTCAAAAGGCATTATCTACCCGGACAGCGACGGACTGCCAATAGCAGACAACACAAAACAGTTTGAGTTGATTGTACTAATCAAGAAAAACTTGGACTTATTGTTTGCCAATGACCCTAATGTATTCGTCGCAGGTGACTTACTCTGGTATCCTGTTGAAGGTGATAACCTAAAACGTCGTGCGCCTGATGTAATGGTGGTTTTTGGCAGACCAAAAGGCGATAGAGGCTCCTATATCCAATGGCAAGAAGAAAACATTTCACCGCAAGTAGTGTTTGAAATTCTCTCCCCTGGTAATACTGCTAAAGAGATGATTGCAAAATACAAGTTTTATGAACGCTATGGGGTAGAAGAATATTATTTATATGACCCTGAGAAATTTGAGTTAAGTGGTTGGTTACGCTCTGGTGATGAATTAGCGGAAATTTCCCAAATGGCTGGATGGACAAGTCCTCGTCTCGATGTCCGCTTTGAGTTGTTAGATAGTGACCTTCAGATTTATCGTCCAGATGGTCAAAAGTTTTTAACATATTTAGAACTGGCGCAGCAAAGGGAAGAAGCGCAAATACAAGCTGAACAAGAACGCCAACGCGCTGAACAAGCAGAAAACCAATTATCAGCACTTCGTGCTTTACTGCAAGCCAAAGGAATTAATCCAGACGAATTATGACTCAGGGCTGAGTGTTGAGTGCTGACTTAAAAATATTATTTTCTAATCGCCAAAATTTCCTGAATTTTGTGGCGCTTGCGTTTCCCGTTCGCGGTAGCGTTGCGTAACAAAGAGTATTTTGAATTTTAAATTGATTTGTCCTTAGTGCCTAATGTTGAACGAATTTTACTTACTAGTTGAAGAAAACAGCGAACGCATCGACCGTTATCTTGCTGAAGAATTACCAGATTTATCCCGTTCTCGGATTCAACAGTTAATTGAACAGGGTAAAGTCCAAGTTAATGGCAAAGTTTGTACATCTAAAAAGATAAACCTGAAAGTAGGCGATCGCATCATTTTAGCAATTCCCGAAGCCCAACCCTTAGAACTACAAGCAGAAGATATACCCCTAGATATTCTCTATGAGGATGACCAGCTACTCATTCTCAACAAACCAGCTGGTTTAGTTGTTCATCCAGCACCCGGACACCCTAATGGCACATTGGTAAACGCTTTGTTGGCGCATTGTCCTAATCTCCCAGGTATTGGGGGTGTGCAAAGACCGGGAATTGTCCATCGTTTAGATAAAGATACAACGGGGGCAATAGCGATCGCTAAAACCGACATTGCTTATCAACATCTACAAGCGCAACTCCAAGCCAAAACCGCACGGCGAGAATATTTAGGTGTTGTTTATGGTGCGCCAAAAACTGCAACTGGCAAAGTAGATTTACCCGTTGGTCGCCATCCCCAAGACCGCAAGAAAATGGCTATTGTCCCCGTAGAAGAAGGGGGAAGGTCAGCCATCACCCATTGGCAAATACAAGAACGTCTGGGAAACTTCACATTAATTCACTTTCAACTTGAAACTGGACGCACTCACCAAATTCGGGTTCACAGCGCTAAGATGGGTCATCCTATAGTCGGCGACCCTGTGTATGGTTCCGGTCGTTCTGTGGGAGTAAATTTACCAGGTCAAGCTCTCCACGCTTGGCGATTGAGATTGCAACATCCAATTTCTGAAGATTGGGTTGAAGTCACAGCAACTCCTCCACAAAGTTTTACAACTCTCTTAGACATTCTTAGACGCAGAGCCGCCATATCTTCTTGACCCTGTTTAAGCAATCAGACTCTTCATTTTGAAAGGGGTGCGAGGGTAATACCATTTTGGATTTTAGATTTTAGATTTGGGATTGAAAACCGCTTGGTGTATATGGGTTTTCTCCGTCCATCTGTCGCCATCATTTTTCAAATTAGAATAACTAGTCGTCTTACTGTCAGCAAGACAGCATATATAAGCTTGATTTAATACCAGGGTAGAAAAAATGCTCAATCATTTATTAAGTAAAGTAAATAAAATGATTTAATTATTAAACTATTGTTCATACAAAGTAACTAAAACCTTTATAAAAAAATAAGTTTTGGGAAAGTCTGTGTGTATTAACACTAACTTAAAAAACTTAAGAATAAATTCATTCAAGCGGTATGTAAAATAATAAATAAGGATTTAAAAGCAATTTTAAATCCTTATTTTAATTACTAATATAATTTACATATAGGTGCAGGTTTTTTCAATTATCTATTCGGGAAAGATTGCTTTAAAATTTACTCTTTAGGCATGGATAATAATTGTAAATAAACTGAAAAATGGTGCAATTACCTTTAGATAGGAATAAAAAAGGCTTGACCGTAGCAATTGCTGCTTTATCTAATAATCACTAAATTCTCTATTGCGCTACTCATTCAAAATTTCCTTCACTTCGGGACACTGCAAGAATACTGGCGCTCCGACTTTTCTCTGTATTCAGAATTAATTCAAAATTTTTTATTCTTCATTTTGAATTATCTTGGCACAAGCCTTCCCTATGTTAGTGTAAGCCTAGCTGTAGGCTAATTTACATTTTCCGTTCAAGAAAATTCACTATTTAATGTTAATAATTAGTGATTGAGAATTTTATACTGTTATACTTTCAGTCCATTATCTTGTACATTTTTCCATCAAAAGTCAACTTATTAATAAACCCATATTTAGCTTACAACTAAATCAGGCTGAGACTCCAGAATAAGCGATCGCTTTAGCCGCTATTACTGCCTTAACCTAAACATTTCATCATCACTATCCTAACAATGCCCAATAAAAGCTAATTTGGGTATTACTCACACCCGAAGATCGAGGATTACGTTACGCGGTGGAGGTGTCTTTACAAGAAATTGCCACACCAGAAGCTCAAGCTGTTTTACGACAAGCGATCGCTTTGGGTTCAAAAAAGCAGGGATCTGAAATACTCTTCCCCAATCCCCACTGTCTTTTCATCTCTGGATTTGCGTTAGCGTAGTGGACGCAGCGCAGCGAGTTTTTAAATTATGAGATTTTGTGTAATCCCATATCTGTCTTGAAATTATAGTGCTTCGACGAGGGAAACCCGTCCACGCAACTTTCCGCAAGATCCAAAATCCAAAATTCTCCAGTCCCCTTCTCTACAAATGTTGCGAAAAATTAATTTTACGTTTATTCACAAAAACCATCCTGATGAAAAACTTCAAGTAAAACAGCAATAGATTGCTATCACTACGTTTGTGGAAATATTAAAAAATAATTAACCCTCCTATATTTCTGCTAAAACCGCTAATTTATGAAGTTGTGTTACGAAGAATTAGTGGTTTTCTCAGTTCTAGCCCTTGTATGTAAAGCAGTTGAGGGGGTTCTTATTCCTGCAACTTATTTATTCACAATTTTTAACAAAATAAGGATCTATAGCATTGTATAAACATAAGCTGGAGGGGTTAAACAACAGACAAAAGTTAAACAAGGCAATCGATTCATAAAGTTTGCCAGCTTCTCATAAAATCACCCCAGTTTCTCATTTTTCTCATTTTATTGAAGTGGCAAGAAATTTTGAGACTACCTGAGAAGCAGTTTGATCCCTGGTCTGTTTACAACCGTTTCCGAGAAATAAAACATAGCCAGTTTTAATCCAGACATCTCTCAACCAAGAATTAGGAGATTTAAGTCCATGACATTAGACGTATTTACCAAGGTGGTTTCTCAGGCTGACTCCAGAGGCGAGTTCCTCAGCAACGAACAACTAGACGCTTTGGCAAATGTTGTTAAAGAAGGCAACAAGCGCTTGGATGTTGTTAACCGCATCACCAGCAACGCTTCTGCGATCGTTACCAACGCTGCTCGTGCATTGTTTGAAGAACAACCCCAGTTGATTGCTCCTGGTGGTAACGCTTACACCAACCGCCGTATGGCTGCTTGTCTGCGCGACATGGAAATCATCTTGCGTTACGTCACCTACGCTATCCTCGCAGGCGATGCTAGCGTTCTAGACGATCGCTGCTTGAATGGCTTGCGCGAAACATACCAAGCATTGGGAACTCCTGGTTCTTCCGTAGCTGTTGGCGTTCAAAAAATGAAAGATGCTGCTGTTGGTATCGCTAACGACCCCAACGGTATCACCAAAGGCGATTGCAGCCAATTGATCTCTGAAGTAGCTAGCTACTTTGATCGCGCTGCTGCTGCTGTTGGTTAATTTTAACGAGCAAAGTCCAGCACCTACTGAAACCTAATTATTTAGGTAACAGGTAAAAAACTACGAAATTACTAAGGAGAATTTTACATCATGGTTAAAACCCCCATTACCGAAGCTATTGCTGCTGCTGATACCCAAGGTCGTTTCTTAGGCAACACCGAACTCCAATCAGCTCGTGGTCGTTATGAGCGCGCTGCTGCTAGTTTAGAAGCTGCTCGTGGTCTAACCTCTAACGCTCAACGCTTGATTGACGGTGCAACCCAAGCTGTTTACCAAAAATTCCCTTACACCACCCAAACCCCCGGCCCTCAATTCGCTGCTGACAGCCGTGGTAAATCCAAGTGCGCTCGTGACGTTGGTCACTACCTACGCATCATCACCTATAGCTTAGTTGCTGGTGGTACTGGCCCCTTGGATGAATACTTAATTGCTGGTTTGGCTGAAATCAACAGCACCTTTGATTTGTCTCCTAGCTGGTATGTTGAAGCTCTGAAGCACATCAAAGCTAATCATGGTTTAGGCGGTCAAGCTGCTAACGAAGCTAACACCTACATCGACTACGCTATCAACGCTCTCAGCTAGATAGCTTCCTGCCCGGAAAGGGGTGCAAGTGCTGGATGTAGTTATCACCTAGCAGTTGAATCTCGTTCCGGGCATAGTTTTATGTATGAAAAAGGGACTAACACTTTTTCAAATTCAGTAGTCGGTAGTGAAAACCGGCAAAAAAATAGGGGAAACTTAAAATGGCAATTACAGCAGCAGCATCGAGGCTGGGAACAGAGCCTTTTAGCGACGCACCTAAAGTAGAATTACGCCCCAAAGCTAGCAGAGAAGAAGTAGAATCAGTGATTCGCGCCGTTTATCGGCACGTTTTGGGTAATGACTACATACTCGCATCAGAACGCCTTGTTAGTGCAGAGTCTCTATTGAGAGATGGTAATCTAACAGTGCGTGAGTTTGTGCGTAGCGTTGCTAAATCAGAACTCTACAAACAGAAATTTTTCTACAACAGCTTCCAAACTCGACTAATCGAACTCAACTATAAACACTTGTTGGGTCGCGCTCCTTACGATGAGTCAGAAGTTGTTTACCACTTAGACCTATACCAGAATAAGGGTTACGATGCCGAGATAGACTCCTATATAGATTCATGGGAGTATCAAAGCAACTTCGGCGATAACGTCGTTCCTTACTATCGTGGTTTTGAGACTCAAGTAGGGCAGAAAACAGCAGGTTTCAACCGGATGTTCCGTTTGTACCGTGGTTATGCTAACAGCGATCGCGCTCAAGTAGAAGGTACTAAGTCTCGATTGGCGCGGGAATTAGCTAGTAACAAAACTTCTACAATTGTTGGGCCATCTGGAACTAATAATAGTTGGGGTTTCCGGGCTTCAGCAGATGTCGCTCCCAAGAAAAACTTGGGTAATGCCGTTGGCGAAGGCGATCGCGTCTATCGACTAGAAGTTACCGGAGTTCGTAACCCTGGCTACCCCAGTGTACGGCGGAGCAGCACGGTATTTATAGTACCTTACGAGCGGCTCTCTGACAAGATCCAGCAAATCCACAAGCAAGGTGGCAAAATCGTTAGTGTCACCTCAGCCTAAGGTAAGGGGATTTTGTCAGTGGTCAGTGGTCATTATTCAGTGGTCAGGATTCAAAAAACTGACAACTAGCAACTGACAACTAACACGCGACAACACGGTAAAACTTACAACAATGGAGATAGAGAAGTAATGTTCGGTCAAACCACACTTGGGGCTGGTAGCGTTTCTTCCTCCGCTAGTCGAGTATTTCGTTACGAAGTCATAGGCTTGCGGCAAAGCTCAGAAACAGACAAAAACAAATACAACATCCGTAACAGTGGCAGTGTATTTATCACAGTGCCATACAGCCGGATGAACGAAGAATACCAACGGATTACCCGCTTGGGTGGCAAAATCGTCAAGATTGAGCAATTGGTTTCCGCAGAGGCATAATAGCGCCTGGTAATGATAGAACCTAGTGTGGAAGAATTTCCCGCAGAGAACGGGCCACAGCTAACACCAGAACTAGCCATAGCTAACCTGCAATCATCAGACTTAAGTCTCCGCTATTATGCTGCTTGGTGGTTGGGTAAGTATCGAGTGAAGGAAAATGCTGCTGTTGATGGCTTAATTGCAGCGTTAGAGGATGAAGCCGACAGAACCGAACTCGGTGGCTATCCCCTGCGACGCAACGCAGCCAGAGCATTGGGAAAATTGGGCGATCGTAAAGCCGTGCCAAGCTTAATTAAGTGCTTGGAATGCGCAGACTTTTACGTGCGTGAAGCAGCTGCCCAATCTCTAGAAATGCTCAAAGATAAAACAGCAGCACCAGCACTCATCAAATTACTCGATGGGGGAGTTGCCCAGGCCGTGCAAGTCACAGGACGACCTCATCTAGTCCAGCCCTACGAAGCAGTATTAGAAGCTTTAGGAGCTATTGGTGCTACTGGTGCTATCCCTCTGATTCAGCCATTTCTAGAGCATCCAGTCTCACGAGTGCAGTGTGCCGCAGCCAGGGCAATGTACCAGCTCACACAAGAACCAGTATATGGAGAGCTGCTGGTGAAAGTGTTGGCAGGTAACGACCTGAACCTACGACGGGTTGCCTTAGGAGACTTGGGTGCAATAGGATACTTGGCAGCAGCAGAAGCGATCGCCAACGCCAAAGCCGAAAACAGCTTCAAACTCATAGCCCTCAAAGGATTGCTAGAACATCAGATACCAGAGTCAAACGCCCTCACAATATCTGATCATGCCATCCGGGTCATGAACCTCATGGATTCATTGTTGTAGTCAATAGTCCGTAGTCTATAGTCCATTGACTGTTGACTATTGACTGTTGACTATTGACTATTAAATATTGACTAATGACTGATGAACTAATTAATGGCGTTGCCCTGGCAGATACACCAGAGAAACTGGTAACAGCAGTACAGGAATTGGCAATGGCCAAAGATGTAGCTGCGATTCCCACTTTAATAGCTGTGTTTGGTTATAACAACCCAACCGCAGCAGCAATTGCTTCCACTGCTTTAGTGCAGTTGGGAGAAGCAGCAGTTCCCCAGTTACTCACCCAAATAGATGACTACAACTATGGCGCACGGGCTTATTCGATTCGCACTCTCGCGGCGATCGCTGATCCCCGTGCTTTAGATGTATTAATCGATGCTGCTGCTACAGACTTTGCTCCCAGTGTCCGCCGGGCTGCGGCTAAAGGATTAGGGAACTTACACTGGCACAAGCTAGAGTTTCCCGACAACCAAACAGCACCCAAAAAAGCCTTGGAAACACTGCTGTTGATTTCCCAAGATGCAGAATGGTCGATTCGTTATGCAGCGATCGTCGGTCTGCAAGGTTTAGTAAATATACCTGATTTACAACAGCCCATCCATACTAGACTCAAAGAAATGCTGGCTACTGATCCTGAAAAGGCAGTCCAAGCACGTATTCTATTGGCTCAAAGTCAATAGTTAAAATTGAGTTTCATAAGAAAAGGTGAAAGTAAAAATGTCAATACCTCTTTTGGAATATGCACCTTCTTCACAAAACCAACGTGTAGAAGGCTACGAAGTTCCTAATGAAGATACCCCAACTATCTATCGGTTGAGTGCTGCTATCGATGATGCTGATGTTGATGCCATTATTTGGGCAGCATATCGGCAAATTTTCAGCGAACACCTGATCATCGCCAGCAATCGCCAACGCTTTTTAGAATCTCAACTACGGAATCGGGCAATCAACGTCCGTGATTTTATCCGAGGATTAGGTAAATCAGAGGTTTACCGCACCCAGGTAGCAGACCTCAACTCTAATTACCGTTTAGTTGACATTACCTTAAAAAGGTTCTTGGGACGTGCAGCTTATAACCAAGATGAAGAAATCGCTTGGTCAATTGTCATCGGCACTAAGGGATTACATGGTTTTATCGATGCCTTATTAGACAGTGATGAATACCAAGAAAACTTTGGCGATGATATTGTCCCTTACCAACGCCGCAGGTTTAAAGATAGACCCTTTAACCTAGTTAACCCTCGGTATAACGCATACTGGCGCGATCGCCAAACTCTCGCCTCCCTGGGTGGACGTTCCTTCTACAGCGCCCGTACCTCAGGCACTTTAACCAAAGACGATATCCGTCGCGCCATCCCCGCCAACTTCATGGCATTGGCAGGCAAAATTCTCGCCCCAGAACGGAACTACCAGCGCACCATCGCTTCCGTAACATCCCAAATCAAAGATATAAAAATTCCCGACACCAGCCGCGAAGTTACAACCCCCCAACCAACAGTTAAACCGACAGCCGTAGCTTTGCCATATCGTTATATTCCTGGCAATAAAACCACTTGAGAAGGCAACTGACAACTAATAACTGACAACTAACCAAACCATGTCAATCCCATTACTAGAATACAAACCCAGTTCTCAAAACCAGCGTGTTCCTGGGTACGAAGTTCCTAACGAAGATACTCCCAGAATTTACCGCATCGAAGACGCTGCCTACGATGGCGAACTCAAAGAACTAATTTGGGCTGCTTATCGGCAGGTGTTTAGTGAACACGTCATCCTAAAATTCTTCCGCCAAGGCAATCTAGAATCCCAATTGAAGAATCGGGCAATCAGTGTCCGCGATTTCATTCGGGGTCTAGCTAAATCAGAGGCTTTCAAGAGTTTAGTCATCAAGAGTAACTCTAACTACCGCCTTGTAGAATTAGCACTGAAACGGCTTTTGGGTCGTGCGCCTTATAATAAGGATGAAGAAATTGCTTGGTCAATCAAGATAGCAACCAATGGTTGGGATGGCTTTGTTGATGCTCTGCTCGATTCTGAAGAATATCAGAGCAACTTTGGTGAGAATATAGTCCCCTACCAACGGCGACGCTATAAAGATAGACCCTTCAATCTAGTCACACCACGCTACGGCAACTACTGGCGCGACAAGTTGGAAAGTGAGCGCTACATAGAAGGTGATATTAAAAATTTCTTGGAATTAGCTAAATCCATAGAAATCAAGACCGTCACCTTTACACCAGTAAGCACTGCCAATATTAAAATTCCCGACACAACCCGGAACACCACACCGGCAGGGATTCCCATCTCCGTAAATCCTAGCGCCAATTTCCCCGTGCGGTAAGTTGCCGACCAACTTCTTTGAAACCGGAGATTTTCACAATGGCATTACCTTTACTGGAATACAAACCCACAACTCAAAATCAACGAGTTCGGAGTTTTGGGACGGCTGATTTAAATGAGGATACTCCTTATATCTACCGTCTAGAAGATGCCAACTCTCCCAGTGAAATTGAAGAACTGATTTGGGCTACCTATCGCCAAGTCTTTAACGAACAAGAGATTCTCAAGTTCAATCGACAAATTGGCTTAGAAACCCAACTCAAAAATCGGTCAATTACGGTTAGGGATTTTATTCGAGGTTTAGCTAAGTCAGAGCGCTTTTATCAGCTAGTTGTCACACCTAACAACAACTATCGGCTGGTGGAAATGTGCCTCAAGCGGCTATTGGGACGCTCTCCCTATAACCAAGAAGAAAAAATTGCTTGGTCAATTCAAATTGCCAGCAAAGGTTGGGGAGGATTTGTTGATGCTTTGATTGACAGTTCAGAGTATGAGCAAGCCTTTGGTGACTACACCGTACCCTACCAGCGCAAACGGATGACTACAGACCGACCATTCAGCTTTACACCTCGTTATGGTGCTGATTACCGTGACAAAGCCTATACCCTCAGACAAGAACGTTATATCACCGATTGGTATAGAAGATCCAATCGTAATTATGATGGGGCGGCAATATTAGCAGTATTGCTGGTCATCAGCGCTGGATTGACTTTCCTGTTCGTCCTAAATTGGTTGGGGTATCAGCTCTAGCTATTGACCTAATGCGGGAAAATAAGTAAAGCATGAAGGAGGATTTTGAGAAATCAAACCTCTTTCAGTTGATAAAGCTAGCTGTTTAACTTTTTAATAAGGGGAATAACTCAGCATGGCATTGCCATTACTTCAATACAAACCAAGCTCTCAAAATCACCGGGTTGCCAGCTTTGGTGTCGCTGACCAAAACGAAGATACACCATACATCTATCGCATAGAAGATGTTAGCTCCTACACTGATATTCAAAACATCATTTGGGCTTCCTATCGCCAAGTCTTCAGCGAACATGAAATTCTCAAGTTCAATCGCCAAAAAACGCTGGAATCCCAGGTGAAGAATGGCTCTATTTCTGTGAGAGATTTCATTCGTGGTCTAGCTAAATCTGAAGCCTTCTACCGTCTAGTTGTCTCAGTTAACAACAACTACCGCCTAGTTGACATCACTCTAAAACGTCTTTTGGGTCGTTCTTCTTACAACAAAGACGAGCAAATCGCTTGGTCTATTGTCATCGGGACTAAAGGTTTTAGCGGTTTTGTTGATGCACTCATCGACAGCGAAGAATACACCAATAATTTTGGTGAAAACATCGTACCTTACCAACGTAAACGGATGGAAGGTCGTCCCTATAACTTGGTAACTCCCCGTTACGGCGAAGACTTCCAAGAAAAAGCAGGTACAGTGCAAACAGACTGGCGCTTTACCTTGGACAAGTTCTACAGTCGCAAGTCCAAAGAAAAACAACTGCGCGAAGGCGACCCTCGCAAATTTGCGGATATGGCAGTGTCAGTTGGTGGTCAAGGTAACTACGCACAAAGAATCTCTGCTTTTGATATTGACTATCTAAATGCAGTGCCAAACCGTAGCAGACGCTAAGATTTAACATCTGATAGTCTGAATTTTATACTGGGTCTAGTTTTTGCGTTGATGTGACGAAAAGTTTGCAGTTTCTCTGTTGGCTGGGTGTGACATTGGGTGGAGACTAGACCCAGTAGCTTTTTATACTATATTTTTCGACCACTCACAAAAAAAGTTAAATTTTCGTACCAAACACCTTGTTCTGTTGCTTTCGCTTCAATCTCTCGACAATATTCTGCTTTTACTTCTTCCATCTGTTCTGATGACAGATTTAAAAGAGGATTTTCTCTAGGATGGAACCATCCACCATTCCATCTTTTAGCTTGTTCCAGACTGTGGTAGAAACCAAATTGTTGAGTTTTCACTTCAATATCTTCAAAACCGGCTGCTTCCATTAGAAGATGGCATTTTTGGATAGTACCTGTTGGTTCATTTATATTGATGAGTAAAATATCATTCTTTGCACAAGCCTTAATAATAGTTGGTGCTTCACATGATTCTTGAGAACAACAAGAAAATCCTACTATTCCGCCTTTTTTAAGAAATCGATACCACTTACTTAAAGCAGCCGGAATATCTCTAAAATAGACTATGGCTGTAGAACAAAGAATGACATCAAAACTTTCATCTTCAAAATCAATATACTCTGCGTCTGCTTCAATTAATTCGATATTTTGCAAACCTAATTTATTAATCTTCTCTTGTGCTTGAGCAAGCATACCTGAAGAAAAATCTACGCCTATGACTTTGCCAGTAGCACCAACAATTTCAGCAGCAGCGATCGCCATAATACCTGTTCCCGTTGCCAAGTCCAAAACTTTCTGCCCATTTTGTAGGGGAATTAGTTCTAATAAAGGCAAAGCGCGGCGAATTGTATAATCGTTGTCATACTTGCTTCTACTGTTGAAGAAGTTGATTACTTCTGTCTTATATGTTTGCTCGTATTGTGTGTTATCCATGAACAAGATTACTTGTTAAGTCTTTGAATTTCTGCTTGTAAATTAGCTCTAGCAGATTGTTCTGATTTATCATATATTAACGGTGTGCAATATATACGCTGTCTTTGCAAAAATCTTTCTAGAACTTGTGTGCGTCCTTGAATATAATCACTGTCTGACATCCAAGCGTATTCTTGGCGGATGGCGTGAGCGTATTCTTGATAGTCAACTGGGTTAGTAGCCAAAATTGCCAAATCTGCATCTAGTAGGACTTGGCTATCAATATCATCATCAGCTTGGTGGTGTTTGGTGTTGAGGATGAGGCGCTTCACTTTAGTTAGACAACTGAGGGGAATGCCTAAACTACTAAGTGATTCACAAGCATATTCAGCGCTTTTTTCTTCATTATCTTGAGCCTGGGTGTCATAAATAATATCGTGAAACCAAGTTGCAAGTTGTACCGCCGCCAAATCTTGAGTGTAAGCTTGCAAACTCTGGATGGTATGGAAGACAGAACTAATGTGTTTAAGTGTGTGGTAATGGCGACTAGGATTTGAATAAGCTTGAATTAAATTTGTAAAGACTTGTTCGGCAGATGCCTTTTCCACCTCAAAGCTTTGAAGTGTATGTTGCCATTCGTAAAACAAAAAATTCTTTTCAGTAAGCATAAATTCTTCTGTGTGTTTAGAAAATTATTCACTACAGAAACAAAGAGAGGAAGCCTTACGTATTTTAAATTTGAATTGCTTATGTGTGGTGACAATAAAATTCACGAGTCACAATAGAAAGCACGGACTTTCCAGAGAAAGTCTTAAGTTGACTCAGGAGTTCCTATCAGTGGTATTACAAGTACAAACCAGCACCTACGAAGCTAAAACTCAAGAAATTGCTAGGCAATTATTAGCTGCTACCCAAGAAAATCGTTCATTTCTTGCCTCTTTGCGCGATCAAATGCGTTGGGATGACAAATTGCTTGCTTGGGCGATGAGTAACCCCGGTTTACGGGTGCAATTATTTAGGTTTATTGATACTTTGCCCGCATTACATAGCAAAGCAGAAATTGCTGCTCATTTACAAGAATATTTAGGAGATGAATCTGTTGAACTTCCCGCAGCTTTAAAGGGGATGCTGAATTTTGCTAACCCTGATTCTATGCCGGGACAAGTGGCTGCAACTACTGTATCAACGGCAGTTGAGACTTTAGCTCATAAATATATTTCTGGGGAAAATATTAAGCAAGTCATTAAGACAGTTGAACGACTACGAAAAGAAAAAATGGCGTTCACCATCGACTTACTTGGTGAGGCGGTAATTACGGAAATTGAGGCACAGTCTTATTTAGAACGCTATTTAGAATTAATTACTCAATTAACAGAAGCGTCTAAGAATTGGGCTAATATCCCGGCTATTGATGAAGCCGATGGGGAACAGATAGCAAAAGTCCAGGTTTCTGTGAAGTTAACGGCATTTTATTCCCAATTCGATCCGTTAGACGCTAAGGGTAGTGAGGAGAAAGTTAGCGATCGCATTCGTATTTTATTACGTCATGCTAAGGAGTTGGGGGCAGCTATCCATTTTGATATGGAACAGTACGCCTACAAAGACTTAACTTTAAATATTTTGCAAAAAATCTTATTAGAAGATGAGTTTCGTCAACGCACAGATATAGGGATGACGATTCAAGCATATCTAAGAGATAGTGAGCAAGATGCTAGAAATATCATTGCTTGGTTGAAACAGCGCGGTTATCCTTTAACAATTCGTTTGGTAAAAGGCGCATATTGGGATCAGGAAACTATCAAGGCAGCACAAAAGCACTGGAATCAACCTGTTTTTAACGATAAGGCGGCGACTGATGCCAATTTTGAAGCGATAACTCAATTATTGCTGGAAAATCATCAATATGTTTATTCTGCCATTGGTAGCCATAATGTGCGATCGCAAGCTTTGGCGATGGCAATTGCTGAGACTTTAAATATCCCCAGGCGGCGGTTTGAGATGCAGGTGCTTTATGGCATGGGGGATAAGTTAGCGAAGGGTTTGGTTGATCGGGGGTATCGAGTCCGGGTTTATTGTCCTTATGGTGAGTTATTGCCGGGGATGGCTTATCTGATTCGGCGGTTATTGGAAAATACGGCGAATAGTTCGTTTTTACGGCAAAATTTGGAGAATCGTCCGGTGGAGGAGTTGCTGGCAGCGCCGAAAGTTGATTTAGCCCAGGCAAAGGTGCATTCGCCGGAGGCATTCTCACAGGGTAGACACTTTGTGGGGGCGGCGGATACAGATTACGCAGAGGAGGAGGACAGAACAAAGGCGGCGCGGGCTTTTGCTGTGGTACGTGGGGAGTTGGGCAAGACTTATTTACCTCTAATTAATGGGGAGTATGTGCAGACTGCTGAGGTGATTGATTCTGTTAATCCTTCTAATTTTAGTGAGGTGATTGGTAAGGTTGGATTGATTAGTGTGGAACAGGCGGAGCAGGCAATGCAGGCGGCGAAGGCGGCTTTTCCTGGGTGGCGGCGGACTCCTGTTAAGGAACGGGCGGCGATTTTGCGGAAGGCGGCTGATTTGATGGAACAGCGTCGGGCGGAATTGTCGGCTTGGATAGTTTTGGAAGTAGGGAAACCTGTTAAGGAGGCGGACGCAGAGGTTTCAGAGGCGATAGATTTTTGTCGCTACTACGCGGATGAGATGGAACGGTTATATCAAGGTATAAATTATGATGTTGCTGGGGAGACGAATCGTTATATTTACCAGCCACGGGGTATTGCTGTCGTCATTTCTCCTTGGAATTTCCCTTTGGCGATCGCCTGTGGAATGACTGTTGCTGCCTTGGTTACAGGCAATTGCACCCTGCTTAAGCCTGCGGAAACTTCTTCTGTGATTACTGCTAAACTGACGGAAATCTTAATAGATGCTGGCATTCCTAAAGGTGTATTTCAATACGTGCCGGGTAAGGGTTCACAAGTAGGGGCTTATTTAGTAAGTCATGCCGATACTCATCTGATTGCTTTTACTGGTTCTCAGGAAGTTGGTTGTCGCATCTATGCAGAAGCGGCTACACTCAAACCACTACAAAGGCACATGAAGCGAGTAATTGCCGAAATGGGCGGGAAAAATGCCATTATTGTCGATGAAAGTGCTGATTTAGACCAAGCCGTTGTCGGAGTGGTACAGTCAGCTTTTGGTTACAGTGGGCAAAAGTGTTCTGCTTGTTCGCGGGTAGTAGTGGTGGAAGCAATTTACGATGCTTTTATCCGGCGAGTGGTGGAAGCGACGAAATCCTTAAATATTGGCGAGGCGGAGTTACCTAGTAGCCAAGTCGGGCCAGTGATTGATGCCAATGCCCGCGATCGCATCCGCGAGTATATTGAGAAGGGTAAGGCAGAATCTCAGGTGGCGTTAGAGTTAAGCGCACCGAACCACGGTTATTTTGTCGGGCCAGTCATCTTTGGTGAAGTTCCACCCAATGGAACGATAGCCCAGCAAGAAATTTTCGGACCTGTGTTAGCAGTAATTAAAGCTAAAGATTTTGCTCAAGCCTTAGCAATTGCTAACGATACCGACTACGCCTTGACTGGTGGGCTTTATTCCCGCACACCTTCCCACATTCAACAAGCCCAAGAAGAATTTGAAGTTGGTAACTTATATATCAACCGTAACATTACAGGGGCGATCGTTGCTAGACAGCCCTTTGGTGGCTTCAAACTTTCTGGTGTCGGTTCCAAAGCCGGCGGCCCTGATTATCTGTTGCAGTTCTTAGAACCACGCACAATCACAGAAAACATTCAACGCCAAGGTTTTGCACCCATTGAAGGTGCAGAATAAAGAATAAAAAGCAATACAGTTCAGTGAAGAAATAAAATCAATTACTGCCAATACAACAGATAGACTTTTTTGGAGGGGGTTTGGGGGACGCAACCGTCCCCCAATAGGGGGTTTGGGGGAGAATCCCCCGAATCTTGGTTCTCAACAAATTGATTGACTAATCACCTTAACTGAACCGTATTGGAATAAAAAGAGGTGCGTCGCTTGACGCACCTCTTTTTAAAATAATTAAATTGAAGGATTGAGTTGGGGGAAACTCTACAACCTTTACGTAATTCAGTGTCCTATCAATCGGAGCGGCGGGATTCGAACCCACGACCTCCACTACCCCAAAGTGGCGCGCTACCAAGCTGCGCTACGCCCCGGTCAGAATTATTATATTACCGCAAACTCTGAGTAGAATCAAGGGGTAAGCTCAAAAAACTTTCAGCATTCCAGCCGCTTGCAACAAATTAGGCACAGCAGAGGGATTCCATTTACCCTCAACACAGCGTCCTGTATTCAGAATCAAGCGCAGGCTATATTCATGAGGATAGCCTTCTACCTCCATCCATAATAAATCGCTTTCGGCTTCACAGGCAATCTTCTCCTCATCCATTAATTCGGCGGCGAGTTGCTTCATAGTGTTTGCTAACTTAGCTAAGAGATGGCAAAAATCATCTAACTCAGCTTCGGTTAACTCAATTGCCCAATCATCAGTACCGACTAAACCTTTAAATTCGGTTGCATTGGGATTCCAACCAATGCGCCAGCCAGCACCACTTTTAATTAGACGTTCCATGAAAATTTTGATGAAAAGGATGGGGTGATTTATTTGAGGAGTTCAGCGCCTCCTGTTTGGGGAAGTGTGGTGTTGGGAGTGTTGGGACTGGTTGAGGTGCTGGGGCGTGGAGTTGGTTGAGTGGTGGTATTTGGGTTAAAAATATTAGTTAAAACTTGTACTAAAGCATTGCGTTGATTACGATTGAGGCGAGAAATGGCAGCGCGATCGCCTTCTATGGGATTCTGCCGCAATGTATCATTACCTGGATAGGTACTGTCGTACATAATTTCATTAGCATCCAAGTAATCAGCTAGAGTTAGTTTCCAATCTAGGCGATAATTAGGAGCGCGTTCTTTCACATATACGTGATATCTAATTAAGCGACTTGCCAAGGTATTATTCTCTGCCACTCTGCCAGTTTCTCTACTGGTGTATTGATTTTCTCTAGGAAAGTCGGGCAATTGTTGATACACTTGCTGCCAAACTTCACCAGGGCTAATTCTCTGAGCTATCGCAGGTTGGATGCTGGTTAAATTAACTCCACCCAAAGTAATAACACCCGCTACCACAAAGGCAGTTGTCAATGCTGAGTTAAACTTCACAAATATAAACTGAAGGGTTGACAAATATTCTGAGAAGAAAGGGCAAAGTGACTGGTGATCAACTCAGCACTTTCAACTCAGCACTATATTTTAAATTTCACCAATGATTTCTGGTTGTGTCAATTCATCAGACATTTCAATAATTGCCCTGAGTACTGGCTTCATCATTGCATCTTCAGCACTTTCAAATTCTTCATAACGCCGACGTTTGGCGCGATTTGCCACCTGAACCGTAATGCGGTAGCGATTTGAAGCTGCACTAATTAAATCCTCAGCACGGTGCATAATCTGAGATTGGGTTGTCTCGAACTTAGAACGCTTGAGCATAGTAATGGGTTCTTGGGGACATACCCTAGTTTAGCAGTACTGATCAAGACTAGGGACAGGAAACAGGCAGAGGAGAACCCAATACGGTTCGGATAAGCAGGGGGTGCAGGGGGAGAATAGAAGCAGGGGAAGAGAAATTGCTTAATAATAACTCTCTTCCCTCCCTGCCTCCCCTGCACCCCCTGCTCACCTCAACAGATAACTCTGTTAACCGAACCGTATTGGAGGAGAACCCATCATGACTATTGACTAAATGACTCTAACCTTTCTCTTGATAGAGGTTGATTGCTTTTGTCTATTTATAAGTTGGTAGTAACTGTGAAGTTAATAAATTAACCAAATATCATGGCTGACATTGTGGAAACTGCTGTTAAAACTGGAAAATTCAATAAATTGGTGCAGGCGGCTGAAGCTGCACAAATCTTAGATACTCTCAAGAGTCCTGGTATTTTCACTTTGTTTGCACCCACTGATGAGGCTTTTGCAAAGTTACCAAAGGGAACTTTAGAAACATTGCTAAAAGACATCCCCAAGTTGAAAAAGATTGTGACATATCACGTAGCTTTTGGTGATGTCCGTTCTGATGATTTGGTGCAAATTGAAGAAGCAGAAACTGTCGAAGGATCTGTTTTAGCGATTGAATTTATCGATGGTAAATTTAAGGTGAATGATGCCACAGTTCTACAAACAGACATCCTTGCTGATAACGGTGTGATACACGTTATTGACACTGTGTTGATGCCGGCAATGGTTGCGGGGAAATAAGGGTAAAATTCGTAATTCGGCGTTGATGAATCGAGGGATGATTTAGCAAGTTATAAAATTTCTTCCCCTGCTTCCCCTGCTTCCCCTGCTTCCCCTGCCTGCCTAAATTCATCCCCCTGTTCGGCAACGCCCGTAATTCTTCTGGGGTTGGGGTATGACTGATTTTTTGCCCCAGTCCCCAGTCCCCAGTTCCTGTCCTTAGTTGCCTAAACCAAGAATGCAGCCACTACGTGGGGGGAGATTTAACGAAAGTTGTTTTGTTTTGCCTTCGCTATGCCAGTTAAATTCTGCTTTGCCATACAATATTTTGTTTGGTTGAGTCTGCAAATTGGCAATATCTACATCAGCTTGGGCTGTGGCTGTACCTACATTGACGGCGATAATCAATTCTTCTTTGCCTAAAGTGCGGGCAAAAATATACAATGCCCCTTGCGCCAAGAGAACTTGATAGTCACCTGTGCGTAAGGCTGGGTAAGTATGGCGCAAAGCTATTAGTTGACGGTGCGTCTGGTAAATTTCTTGATCCCAGTTGGCTTCCAGGGGAAAACCCCGACGAGAATCGGGATCTATTGCGCCTGGTAAACCAACCTCATCGCCGTAGTAGATACTGGGCGCACCAGGAAATGTCAGCAACAATAGGGTTGCTAATTCTACACTGGCTTGATCACCGCCAGCAATGGTCAAGAGTCTGGCTGTATCGTGACTTGCTAGTAAGTTGAGTTGGGTTAGCTGAATTTCCCAGGGGTAAAATTGCAGTAGTTCCTGAATTTTGGCGGCGTACTCGGTAGCAAAGAGGGGTGGATATGGTTGATAATCGCGGCTTTGGACTTGTTCTAAGACTACGCGATCGCCTGCGGCAAAGGCAATTGTCGGCCCGGCAAATAAATAGTTCATCACGCCGTCAAATTGGCTACCATCCAGCCACTCACGGGAATCTCCCCACACTTCACCCACAATATAAGCTTCGGGGTTGATGGCTTTGACGCGATCACGGAATTCTTGCCAAAAACCAGGAGTTTTAATTTCAAATGGTACATCTAACCGCCAGCCGTCGATACCGAATTTAATCCAATATTCGGCAATTTCCATGATATATTCCCGCACTTCTGGGTTGTCATGGTTAAATACAGGCAAAGCACGATTATCAGCCCAACCTACATAGTTTGCCGGCAATTCACCTGTATATGGTGCGAGGGGCCAGCCTTCAATTTTGAACCAATTCACCCAAGGGGAATGGGGGCCATTTTCTAAAACGTCATGGAAAAAGAAAAATCCCCGGCTGGAATGGTTGAATACGCCATCGAGGACAACTTTAATATTTCGTTGATGGGCTGCGTCTAGTAGTTCTTTGAAAGCTGTATTACCCCCCAACATCGGGTCTACTTGATAATAGTCGTGGGTATGATAGCGATGATTACTGGCAGATTGAAATATGGGTGTAAAGTAGATAGCATTGATGCCTAAATCTTGAATGTAGTCTAACTGCTCAGTAATGCCCCACAAATCACCACCTTTGTAACCTTGTAGTGTGGGCATTGCATCCCAATCTTCCCAACGCGCATCTTGCAATAAACGCTTATGAGGCTGTTTGCTTCTAGCAAAGCGGTCTGGAAAGATTTGGTAAAATACTGCGTGTTTCACCCAATCTGGTGTTTGAATTTCCATTAGTTTCCCTTTATGCCTTCAGGTGCGATCGTGACAAATAATTGCCTATTTGCGATTCTCACTTATGATAGAAAATTTAATTTTACTTATCATTCATCAGTAGTTTATTTCCTGGTTTTTTAATTCATTTGATGTTATTCCTAAAAGTAATAAACATTCAAAATAAAAGCTCAACTAACACCAGAGTTGCATCAAAAATACCGCTAATAAACTAAACTACTGCTGTGAAATTGGGTCAAAATGCGACACGAAAAACTTTCTCCTGGGTTATTGTTGGCTTATCAAGACTGGCAAAATGAAGGCGAGACAAATTTAATAAATCACAGGCGATCGCTAGGTATATTACCACCTAAAAGTATTATTAAACCGATCAAAAGTATTGTTTTTATTTACTGC
This sequence comes from Anabaena subtropica FACHB-260, assembly GCF_014697105.1. GTDB lineage: Bacteria > Cyanobacteriota > Cyanobacteriia > Cyanobacteriales > Nostocaceae > Trichormus > Trichormus subtropicus. Next base: position 56,236 of record NZ_JACJRF010000017.1, read on the forward strand.
AATGCTGACGCTGACTTAAGCCATCTTTCACAGTACGGTGTTGAAGTTAATCAAAATTCTGGCAGTGTCAGGACGGCTTTTTTACCCCTAGAAAACCTAGCAATTTTATCAGAAGAAACCGCCATCCACCAGATTAAGCCATCACGCCGACTCAAACTGCGGATGGATGTTGCACCTCAGGTTGTGCAATTGCCGGATTTTCAAACCAAAACTGGATTAACTGGTAAAAATGTCATCATCGGCATTATTGATACAGGAATTGATGCCAAACATCATGCTTTTGCTGGACGTATTTTACGTATTTGGGATCAAACTTTACCAGGGCTAGGCGTAAATGAGGGAAGCTACGGTGCTGAGTTTACAGACACACAGTTAAGCATCTCTCAAGATACCGAAGGACACGGAACTCATGTTGCGGGAATTGCGGCTGGTGCGGATGCTACTTATAGCGGCGTAGCGTCTGAGGCAGAATTAATTATTATCAAATCTGATTTACAAGATGCTCACATTGCTGATGGTATCCGCTATATTTTTCGCGTAGCAAGGGAGTTGGGAAGACCAGCCGTAGTCAATATTAGCTTGGGTAATCATGCTGATGCCCATGATGGTAGTGATTCTCTATCACAAATTATCGATGCTGAATCGGGGAGAGGTAGAATTGTTTGCTGTGCTGCGGGTAATGAAGGCAACTACAATATTCACGGTCAAGCCAACATTCCCAGTGGACGTAGCCGGGGAATGCGTTTTCATGTTCCTCTCAATCAAATTGGCATAGTCTGGTTAAACGCTTGGTATGTCAGCAGTGGTCAATTGGAAGTATCGGTACGGAGTCCCAACGGTTTTGTTAGTCCCTACCAAAAAATCATTACCGACGGTAATCCTACCCAAACTTACAATTTGCCTGATTCTCAAGTAGAACTTGTCACCCCAGGGACTGACCCAGCCAATGGTGATTATAATTTCTTTGTGCAGATTCGTGGTCAAGGGCGATCGCCAGTACAAGGTGGTGTGTGGCAATTGCGGGTACGTAACATCTCCACATCTGATACCAAATTGGATGTGTGGGCGCTGGATGATAACTCATCAGTATTTTTTACAGGTAAAAGCATCAAGGATGCAGTAAAAATTGGTTCTCCAGGCTGTGCTAATAGTGCGGTAACAGTTGCTGCATACACAACCAAAGCCAAATATCAGGATATAGATAGTCAAATTCGAGAAATGGGACTAGATTTAAATACCATTTCCGATTTTAGTAGTGAAGGGCCTCTGCGAAACAATGCCCAAAAGCCAGATGTAGCTGCACCAGGGGCGATGATCGTTGCTGCACTTTCTAGTCATACTAATGGCGATGGTCTGCAACCGACCGTAGGTCATCGTTCAATGATGATTAATTCCCAGTTTATAGCCATGTCTGGTACAAGTATGGCAGCACCATTTATTACCGGCTTAATCGCCCTACTCTTACAACGCGACCCCAACCTAGACCCAAATGCAATTAAAGACTTACTCCGCCAAAGTAGTTCTATCCCAGGTAAATCTCCAGGTACATTTGATCCTAAATGGGGGTTTGGGCTGATTAATGCGGCAAGTTTGATAGGTTAGACAGAGGTCTGTAGTCACAACTTTAGTTCTTAGAACGATCTACGCTGGGTAGTTACGCCATCGCCAAAATTACTAGCTACAAACACTGATTTTTAAGAAATTAAGAAGAGATTAAGAAAATCAAAATTATTAAGATATCTAATATTTCCAATTATTAGTGCAAATTAATACAGTGGGAATTGTTTTCTCATCAATGGCACCGCAATACGTCATCGGTAAGGTTTTTTAAAATTCGTGCAAGATAATCTTTGATCCCCCCTTACCAGCTGCCACAGACAGTCCTAAACTGTAGGTGGGAGTCGAAAGGCAGTTGGGAGAAATCTTGTGAAAAAAGTCTTAGCAATTATTCTTGGTGGTGGTGCGGGTACTCGCCTTTACCCACTAACCAAACTCCGTGCTAAACCGGCAGTACCAGTGGCAGGGAAGTACCGCTTAATAGATATCCCTGTCAGTAACTGCATCAATTCGGAAATTTTTAAAATCTACGTATTAACACAATTTAACTCAGCGTCTCTCAATCGTCACATTGCTCGTACCTACAACTTTAGTGGTTTCAGTGAAGGATTTGTGGAAGTGCTGGCCGCCCAGCAAACACCAGAAAACCCCAACTGGTTCCAAGGTACAGCCGATGCGGTGCGTCAGTATATCTGGATGTTACAAGAGTGGGACGTAGATGAATTTTTGATCCTATCGGGAGATCATCTCTACCGGATGGATTATCGCCAGTTTATCCAGCGCCATCGAGAAACTAATGCGGATATTACGCTTTCAGTAATTCCCATCGACGATCGCCGCGCCTCGGATTTTGGTTTAATGAAAATCGATAACTCTGGACGAGTGATTGATTTCAGCGAAAAACCCAAAGGCGAAGCCTTAGCCCAAATGCGAGTCGATACCACTGTTTTAGGTTTAACTCCAGAACAGGCGGCATCACAGCCTTACATCGCCTCGATGGGGATTTACGTATTTAAAAAAGATGTTTTGTTCAAACTGTTGAAGGAGTCTGTTGAACGTACAGATTTCGGCAAAGAAATTATTCCTGATGCGGCCAAAGACCATAACGTTCAAGCTTACTTATTTGACGACTACTGGGAAGATATTGGGACAATCGAAGCTTTTTATAACGCCAATTTAGCTTTGACTCAGCAGCCCATGCCACCCTTTAGCTTCTACGATGAAGAAGCACCCATTTATACCCGCGCTCGTTACTTACCACCCACAAAACTCTTAGATTGCCACGTCACAGAATCCATCATTGGTGAAGGTTGCATTCTCAAAAATTGTCGTATTCAGCACTCAGTATTGGGAGTGCGATCGCGGATTGAAACCGGCTGCGTTATCGAAGAATCTCTGCTCATGGGTGCTGACTTCTATCAAGCTTCCGTAGAACGTCAGTGCAGCATAGATAAAGGAGACATCCCAGTAGGCATCGGCCCAGATACAATCATTCGCCGTGCCATCATCGATAAAAATGCCCGTATCGGTCACGATGTCAAAATTATCAATAAAGACAACGTGCAAGAAGCCGACCGCGAAAGTCAAGGTTTTTACATCCGTAGTGGCATTGTTGTCGTCCTCAAAAATGCTGTCATCACCGATGGAACAATTATTTAGTCATTAGTCATTAGTTAAGAATCTGAACTCTGGACTATTGACTCTGGACTATTGACCTTGGACTAATGACGAAACTAATATTGCTAATTGGTCTTCCTGGTAGCGGTAAGTCAACTTTGGCAAAAAAATTAGTAGCAGAATGCCCCCAGATGCAGCTGGTTTCCACAGATGCCATCAGGGGGCAACTATTTGGCTCAGAGGCAATCCAAGGGTCATGGCTGCTGATTTGGCAAGAGATAGAGCGACAATTACAGCAAGTTGTTGTTACCCAGAAATTAGTTCTGTTTGACGCTACCAACGCCCAACGCCGCCACCGTCGTGAACTAATTACCCTAGCCCGTGACTTAGGTTTTACCCACATTACAGGGGTTTGGATCAAAACACCTGTCTGGTTGTGTCTAGCACGCAACAAAAAACGCCTGCGCCAAGTCCCCGAAGACGTAATCTTAAGAATGCACCGCCAACTCCGGGACGCACCCCCAACTCTAGAAGAAGGATTAGACCACCTAATTACCCATGAAAGTCTCTCTTCCCCCAAATTTTCAGCCCTGAAGTACGGAAATTGCCCTTACCCAGTGAGGAGGAACCACACTTGATTTTCTTTATTATTTGTTAACTTAAAATCAGAATATTTATTGCTCGGCATTATACCTAGCAAATTCTCAATCTCAACTCTTAGAAAAATACTTAAATAAATTTTTACAGGAGGCTGGTAGATGGCTGCAACCGACTTCAAAGACTATTATGCGATTTTGGGAGTTAGTAAAACTGCCACTCCAGAGGAAATTAAACAAGCCTTTCGCAAATTAGCCCGCAAATACCATCCCGATGTGAATCCAGGTAATAAACAGGCGGAAGCAAGCTTTAAAGAAGTTAACGAAGCTTACGAAGTTCTCTCAGATGCCGATAAACGCAAAAAATATGATCAGTTTGGGCAATATTGGCGACAAGTAGGTGAAGGCTTCCCAGGGGGCGGCGCTGGTGTCGATATGGGCGGCGTTGACTTTAGCCAATACGGTAATTTTGATGAGTTCATTAATGAGTTATTAGGACGCTTTGGCGGTGCTGCACCTCGTGGTGGGCGGCAAAGTTACTCTTACCGCACCGCGACAGGTAGACCAGGGGGCGGTTTTGGCGGTTTTAATGACTTTGGATTTCAAGATGTAGGAACAGCAGGTGGTAGCCAAGATACAGAAGCTGCTATCAGTCTGAGTTTTGCCGAAGCTTTTGCTGGCGTTCAGAAGCGTTTTAGCTTAGGTAACGAAACTATTGATGTCCGAATTCCGGCTGGTACGAAGCCTGGTACTCGCTTACGGGTAAGGGGTAAAGGCCAATTTAACCCGATGACTCAACAACGAGGCGATTTGTATTTAAAAGTAGAATTGCAGCCGCACTCGTTCTTCCAAATTGAAGGCGATAACTTGGTTTGCGAAGTTCCCATTACCCCAGATGAAGCAGCCCTGGGAGCTTCAATTGATGTACCTACACCCGATGGTTCAGTTAACGTTAAACTACCTGCGGGAGTGCGTTCTGGTCAATCTCTTCGTTTACGGGGTAAAGGTTGGCCCATAGCTAAGGGTGGACGAGGCGATCAATTTGTGAAAGTTGCTATTGTTCCACCAAAAGATATGAGCCAACAAGAGCGAGAATACTATGAAAAAATCCGGGCTATTCGTAGTTACAATCCCCGGAGTCATTTACAGCAAGTCAAGTTGTAATATCATTTCTGATTGACGATTACATTAATTGTTGAGGTTGGTAATGGGAAATGGGGAATATTTTTTCCAATTACCAATCACTAATATTAATCAAATTTTGCTAACAATTGCTCAACGCTAGCATTATGATCGAAAAACGAAAATAAATGCTTGTAACAAAGTCTGCCTTCTTTATCTAAAACAAACTGGGCTGGTAACGGCGCTCCTAAGGCTTGTCCTACTTGATAGGTACGAAATGTTCGGCAACTAGGATCACTGAGCAAGGGCATTTTTAATCCTAAATCTTTCACCACTATTTGACTTTGCTTTTCGTCAGTACTCGTAACTAATAAAAGTTCTATACCGCGACTGGTAAATTGTTCATAGTTTTCATTTAAAGCTTTGATATGGGGAAAGCAAAAAGGACAATATTGCTTTTCAGTGAAAATTCGGGTGAAGGCTAGTAATACGGGCTGTTTGCCTCGGTAATTTGACAGTTTAACTACTGTGCTGTTGGTAATATCTGGTAATTGAAAGTCTGGTGTCCCTACATCTAGTCTTAGTTCATTGCTAGCTGGAATCGGCAAAAGATTACGAAAGAATCGCTCATTAAATAAGCCACTAAAATCTGTTGATGTCAGCATATTTTTATTCCTAAATTATATAAATATAAACAGAAAACAAAACCACAGATGGACTCTGAAATCAACACTGATTTTATATCTGTGTCTATCTGTGTCCATCTGTGGTAAGGGTGATTCGCTTCTTTGACTCTTGCAAGCAAGGTAGAGTTAGAAGGTTTCTAAATAAAATCATTTATTACAGAAAGGCAAAATGAACATATACAGAAAAAGCTAAAAACTCGTTAGGCTGTTTTCTTTCCTTCTGCCTTCTGCCTTCTGCCTTCTTAAACAGCAGCGAAGTAAACTTTGGACTTCACTGGGTCTGGAGTCATGGTCTTTTCGCCAGGTTGCCAACCAGCAGGACAAACTTCATCTGGGTGAGACTGAACATACTGAATTGCTTGTAATGTCCGCAGGGTTTCATCAACGCTGCGACCAAAAGCTAGGTTGTTAATGGTAGCGTGCTGGATTACACCATCTTTGTCGATGATGAACAGACCACGTAAAGCAATACCTGCTGCTGGGTCTAGTACGTTGTAAGCGGCGCTAACCTCTTTCTTAATATCCGAAACTAGGGGATAATTTAGGTCGCCAACACCACCAGACTTACGATCAGTTTGAATCCAAGCTAGGTGGGAGAACTCGCTATCAACGGACACACCGAGGATTTCGGTGTTCAGTTTCTTGAATTCTTCGTAGCGATCGCTAAATGCTGTGATCTCAGTGGGGCAAACAAAGGTAAAGTCTAGGGGGTAGAAGAACAAGACAATATACTTACCACGATAGTCGGAAAGCTTAATTGTCTTGAATTCCTGATCAACTACGGCAGTTGCTGTAAAATCGGGAGCCTGTTGACCAACGCGGAGGCTTCCTTCTATTCCGTAAGTGATGGACATTAACTTAATTCTCCTTCAACTTATATCGGTTTACTAGCGTTAGAGTTTGGGTCAGACAAAACTCACCCATCCACGCTGTCACAGTTTGATTACGATCTGTTACGACTATATCATAGTCATAACGATTTTGAGTAGCTAATGGATGATTTAGATACAAGAGAATGGTTGCTTACCAATGGCTTAGGAAGTTTTGCCAGTGGTACTGTTTCGGATATCCGTACCAGAACCTATCACGGTTGGCTATTTGCTTCGACAAATCCGCCTTCTGGACGTACCCTGCTGCTTTCACACTTAGAAGCTAGTTTAGAAGTAGCAGGAAAAGCGGTGGCACTGGGAACGAATATCTGGGGTACGGGTGAGATTGGGCCAACAGGTTATAAACTGCTACGTTCTTTTGATGTTAACCCAGTTCCCAAATGGATTTGGGGTGAAGATGACTGGCAATTAAGCAGGCAACTCGTTATGCCCTATGGTTGTGGAGGGAGTAGGGAGTGGGCTTGCCCTGAGCGCAGTCGAAGGGGAGTGGAGAGAGAAAATGATATTCAAACATCAGAATTTTGCCATCGGCTGTTAATTCAATATCGTTATGAAGGTAGAGAAACTGCTGTATTAAGACTGCGATTGCTAATTGCCGATCGCGACTTTCACCATCAACAAACTAATAGTCCAGATTTACAATTTTCCCAAGTGCTGGGTAACAAACAAATTTGCCTGCAAGCTATGATTGCTGGGCGCTTTGGCACACCTTGGCAGTTACAGTGGTCACAAGGAGAATATCAAGCAAATGCAGTGTGGTATTGGCATTATGGTTTACCAGAGGAGACACAACGCGGCTTAGGCGATCGCGAAGACCTCCATAGCCCTGGTTATTTGACAGTGACTCTCCAACCAGGAGATGCAGTAACTTTAGAAGCGCGGATGGGTTTTCCTGCGGAACTAACAAATTCTCTCAGCAGTGACACCTTTGCAGAAGCTGTGGAAGCAGAGCAAGAAAGGCTGGCTCAGGTGTTTGGATGGGGAGTGGGAGAAAAATTAGGACTTGGGGCAGGAAGCAGGGGACAGGGGGGAGAAATTTCCCCTTTTCCCCCTGCTACGCCACTTGCTCCACTTGGAGAGACCCCAAGACCGCAGTGGCTCCCCTGCTCCCCAACTTCCTATCCCTCATCCCCAATTTGGCAGCAACTACTCAAAGCAGGTGATCAATTTATTGTCTATCGAGATTCAATTGCTGGTCCCACGGTGATTGCTGGTTATCACTGGTTCAATGATTGGGGACGTGATACCTTAATTGCTTTACCAGGTTTGGCATTAGTAACGCAGCGTTTTGAATTAGCAAAAGGGTTGTTACAAACCTTTGGGCGTTACTGTCGCCACGGTTTGATACCTAATGCTTTCCCTGATATTGACAGTGAGCCATACTACAACAGTATTGATGCAGCCCTATGGTGGATTGAAACTTTAGGGCTTTACCTGGAAGCTACCCAAGACTGGCAATTCTTGGCGGAGCAGTTCCCCATTGTCCAGCAAATTTACAAAGCATATTTTGGAGGTACACGCTACAACATTCAGGTCGATGCTACTGACGGACTAGTTGGCTGGGATGCTCGGAGTGTTGCTCTGACCTGGATGGATGCAGTGGTCGAGGGAAAACCTGTGACTCCTCGTCCGGGTAAAGCAGTGGAAATTAACGCTCTGTGGTATTCTGCTTTATGTTGGCTGAGTCAATGGGCTGAACGCTTGAGTCAGATGAATATGGGTGATTCAGTCCGTCTGGCAAAACAGGGGCGGCGTTATGCTCAACAAGCACAACAGGTAAAAGCTTCTTTGCAAAAGTTTTGGAATCCACAGCTGGGTTATTTGTACGACACCATCGATTTGGACGATCGCCGTAATGCACAAGTTCGTCCTAATGCAGTTATTGCCTTGTCTTTGTACCATTGTGGGTTTTCTCAAAAGCAGGGAGAACAAATATTAGATTTGGCAACTTATCGCTTGCTGACTCCTTATGGTCTTCGTAGTCTCGACCCCGCAGACCCAGAATATATCGGCAAATATGAAGGCAACCCGGAAAAACGCGATCGCGCTTATCACCAAGGTACTGTTTGGACTTGGCTGATCGGGCCTTTTATCCGTGCTTGGCAGCGTTTTTACCCAGAACAACCATTGCCTTTTGATTGGCAACCCTTATTGGATCACTTTCTTAGCGATGCTTGTCTTGGTTCCATTTCCGAAATTTTTGATGGCGACCCTCCTCACAGAGCGAGAGGAGCAGTAGCACAGGCTTGGTCAGTCGCTGAAGTGATTCGGCATTTGCCTATGAAATGATTTACGTCTGCACAGTTGTAATATCTGTGGGGGTTGGTAATTGGTAATGGTACAAAATATTATCTATTAACTATTATTCTTTACCTACCACATCAACTGTACATTCACAAATCAGATGTCGCTTTTTAACAAATTAATGTCGTGATTTTTAAACCGTAAAACTCCTGCGCAGTAAGGACTTTACGGATTTATATAATTATACAAAAGTAACGAGAGACTTTTTACGGATTTCACAAACTGAAGTCGCAAAACCAAAAATTTCACATTTTAATAGTCGCTTATTTTCTTCAGCTAGAAAGTTTGCTGTAAAAGGACTTCACGAATTGGATGTCGCATTCTTTAGATTGGCAATGTAGTTTGCTTAGTCTAAGGGGTAAAACCTGATTAATGGCAGCATGGGCTGCGTCAGTGTTAAAAAATTAACTGCGGTAGCCTGTTTCAGTGTATAAATTAGAAAAATAGCTATTAATCTTACATAATGAGGTTTCAGTTGTGGCGTTTCAACCTGAAGACATTCTAGAGGGTGGACGTTCGATTCGTCCTTTCCTTCCAGAACTTTTAGGAAATGATGCGGTTCAAGTAGACAAGCAATTGGCTGAACTTCTAGCACAAGCTAAAGCTGGGCAGCAAGTCGAACAGCAGATTTTAGAAATCCTGAAAAGTTACCCAGATACTCGCAACTGGATCGCTGAGTTTCTGAGTGAGCAACAGGTATCAAAAGGTTTTCAGCAACTTCCAGGTTCAGGCGAAGCATTATCTGCTCAAAAGTATATATGTCCTCAAGGGGACTACGTTTGGTATCGTCGGGTTGTTGGAGCGACAATACCAACCTGTCCTACTCATGGTGTCCTGCTAATACCTGCTGATCAGTAATAAAAATATGCCAACCAAATTTTTGGAAAGTCTGGGTGGAAAACTTGCAGAAAACTGGGCTGCAAACATACTGACACCAGCCTTTGTCTTTTGGATGGGGGGACTATTAGCTTGGGTCTGGCGTTTTGGTCGAAAACCTTTGGAAGATTGGCTCAAGCAGCAACCAGAATCTTTGCTAATTGCTGTTACGGTAACTGGTTTGCTGGTGATTGCTGTCTCAGCTTTTGTGGTTCAAAGGTTTGATTTATCTGTTTTAAGATTTTTAGAAGGCTATTGGTCTCGGTGGTTGCAACCTTTTCGACGCTGGATGATACAGCAACAAGAGCAAGATTTTAAACGAAAAGATAAGCGTTGGCAAACTCTGGCTGATGAAAAAGATATAACTAATGAGGAATTGGAGGAATATGTGACGTTAGATGGACAACTTATGCAGTTTCCATCTCAAATTAATAGATTCATGCCTACAAAGTTAGGCAACATTCTTAGAGCGGCTGAAAGCCGTCCTTATGATAAGTATGGCTTGGATGCTGTAATTTGCTGGTCTCGCCTCTGGCTAATATTACCAGATGGGGTAAAGAAAGAATTACAGGAAGCACGGTCAAGTTTGAACACAGCAGCCCGTTTTTGGCTCTGGAGTTTGCTGTTTATCGTATGGGCTGTTTGGGCTTGGTGGGCTGTTCTTGCTGGGTTGCTGGGGATGGCATTTGCTTATAACTGGGCTGTTGATGCAGCAGGAGTCTACTGTAGCTTGTTGGAGTCCGCTTTTGATTTGTACCGCTTAGAACTTTATAAATCCCTTCGTTGGCCAATACCTATTAATCCTAAGCAAGAGCGAGAGTTAGGTAAGCAATTGACAAATTATTTATGGCGAGGTTCTGATGACGACAGACCAATATTTAAGCCTCTACAGTAAGAGTGACTGTTTATGGGCAATGTCTTAGTAAAGACAATTTACTCAATTATTGTCTCTAAAAAATCCGAGTAAAATTAAACACTCGCTAAAATTTTGATAAATTTTCCCAATTTCACCAAAAAGTCGCATATTTAATGAGTAGAGATGCTTTAGTAGTTGGCATTAATAAGTATAATTTTGCAGGCTTGTCAGGTTTAAAATCACCTGCTAACGATGCCGAAGCGATCGCCAAGCGACTTAGTGAAGCTGGAAATTTTCATGTCAAGCGATCGCCTCAATTCCTAGATCCGTTTGAAGATAATGCACCACGGGTATCACCAAACCAAGAACTCAAACTGGCAGACTTAGAAAAGGCTTTAGAAGAATTATTTTATCCTGAAGGCAAGAGTATCCCAGATACCGCGCTGTTTTATTTCTCTGGGCATGGTCTTCGTAAAGAGGGACGCATTAAGGAAGGATATCTGGCAACCAGTGATACAAATCCTGATGTGGGCAACTGGGGATTGCGATTAAAGTGGCTGCGGGAGTTATTACAAGAAAGTCCAGTTAGACAGCAAATTATCTGGTTGGACTGTTGTTACAGTGGGGAATTACTCAATTTTACAGAAGCTGACCCAGGCGATCGTGGCAATACACGCGATCGCTGTTTTATTGCTGCTTCCAGAGAATTTGAGCCAGCCTATGAAAATGTTGGTGGAGCCAGTAGCCTACTGACTAGCGCAATTTTGCGCGGATTTGACTTGGCTGATGTATCTAACCAATGGGTGACGAACGAAACATTAGTGGCATTCTTGCGAGAAGAATTAAAAACAGCACCCCAAAAATTCATCTCTAATAACTTGGGGTGTATTAATATTATTTTTAAAACAGAAACAGGCAATAAAGAAGCTGTTCAACCTGCTACACCAACTGCCAATCAATCAAGTCAAACAGCTAAATTAGCAGATCAATTGCGGGGTTGGTTCACTGCCTTATATCGCTTTGAAAAGTATGAAATTAGCAATGAAAATTATTTTGAATGGATTATTAATGTCAATAACCCTGTAGATAAAAAGGGGTATAACCGAGTTTTGGTGCGCGGCATTATAGGAGAAGCCGAAATGGCAGATGTTGCCGCCTTGCGACAGTCAGTAAATGCTCGAAAAACAGATATAGGTTGGCTAATCACGAACCGCCGTGTCAGTCGCGCTGCTAAAGATGAGGTGAGCAAGCAAGAAAACCAGGATTTGTTCTGCTACACCCTTGATGAGTTGCTGGATCGAGATGCAGATTTTAGTTGCTATCTCAACTGGTTGGAAGATGAAATCAAGCAACGGGGAATTGACCGCACCTATGTACCGCTAGCTTGTACTAAAGAGGAATTTGATCCCATCTCAAAGCAGAAAATGGGCATTAGCCGTTACGCCCAAGCTGATGGTTGGATTGATGGTTATGTTGATCGCTGGCTTGATGATCCTGCTAAAGAACACCTTTCCATTCTGGGTGAATTTGGTACTGGTAAAACTTGGTTTGGGTTGCATTATGCCTGGACTGCTCTGCAACGCTATCGTGATGCTCAACGCCGGGGAGTAGAACGTCCACGTTTACCGTTGGTTATTCCTTTACGGGATTATGCCAAAGCAGTCAGTGTAGAATCGCTATTTTCGGAGTTCTTTTTTCGTAAGCATGAAATCCCTCTGCCTGGTTATTCTGCTTTTGAACAACTCAACCGCATGGGTAAAGTGTTGCTGATTTTCGACGGCTTTGATGAAATGGCAGCTAGGGTAAATCGCCAAGAGATGATTAACAACTTCTGGGAACTAGCCAAAGTAGTAGTACCAGGAGCAAAGGTAATTCTGACTTGTCGAACTGAACATTTCCCCGAAGCAAAAGAAGGCAGAGCTTTGCTTAGTGCAGAGTTGCAAGCTTCTACAATTAACTTGCCTCTAGAAACACCTCGCTTTGAAGTGCTGGAATTAGAAAAATTTGATGACGAGCAGATTCGGCAGGTATTTGGGTTTCGTGCTGAAGTAGAGACTGTAGAACGAGTAATGAATAATTCGACACTGCGGGATTTGGCGCGTCGTCCCGTCATGACAGAACTGATTATAGAAGCTCTGCCAGAGATTGAGGCGGGTAAGCCAGTTGATATATCACGGGTATATTTATATGCTGTGCGGCACAAGATGGAAAGGGATATCAAAGCCGAGCGTACCTTTACTTCATTGGCAGATAAACTCTATTTTTTGTGTGAACTGTCGTGGGAAATGCTCTCAAAAGACCAGATGAGCATGAACTACAAAGAATTTCCAGATCGGATTCGGGGTTTATTTGGTTCTGTAGTCGAGGAAGAAAAGGATTTAGACCACTGGCATTATGACATGATGGGGCAGACAATGCTGATTCGTAATGCGGAAGGTGACTACAGCCCAGCCCATCGTTCATTATTAGAGTTTTTTGCTGCCTATAAGCTGGTGGCAGAGTTAGGCGTTTTAGCCCCCGACTTCACAGAACTGGCTCAAGCACAGTCTTGTTTAGACAAAACTGTTTCAGCAAGAGATTACACTTGGTCAGAATACTTTCAGCGACAGTGCCAAGAAGATGGAAAACTGCTACCCATAGCACCAATAAAGTCATTTACCAACGCATCTTTAGAGAGGTTATGTAATTATTTGGGTACGTCGCCTTTGGCAAAAGCTGTGCTGGATTTAGCTGTGCCAATGTTAGATGAGCAGGTTTTTCAACAAAATTTGTTGAGGCTGATTCAAGCAACCCGTCGCAAAACCCAGGCTCAGGTGGGTTATGTGGGCGGCAATTTAGTGAAATTACTAATAGGAAGAAATCCTTATAGCCTGGAAAATTGTGATCTCAGCCAGACTGTGATTACGGATGTAAACTTTGCTAATACCAGCTTTCGGTGGATCAATTTGATGGGAGCCAATCTCACAAACTCTGTCTTTGCACCAGTTCTGGGAGTTGTCAATTCAGTAGCTTTTAGTCCAGATGGCAAAAAATTGGTGATTGGAGATAGTAAGGGTACTATACAGGTTTGGGAAACATTCTCTGGCAGGGTCTTGTTGTTTCTTCAAGGGCATGAAGATTGGGTCAGATCAGTGGCGTTTTCCCCCGACGGTGAGCGCATTGTCAGTGGCAGTGATGACAAGACACTCAGGTTGTGGGATGTGAATGGTCAGCCAATTGGTCAACCCTTTATGGGGCATGAAGATTGGGTCAATTCAGTGGCGTTTTCCCCCGACGGTGAGCGCATTGTCAGTGGCAGTAGGGACAAGACACTTAGGTTGTGGGATGTGAATGGTCAGCCGATTGGTCAACCCTTGTTGGGGCATGAAGATGGGGTCACATCAGTGGCGTTTTCCCCTGACGGTGAGCGCATTGTCAGTGGCAGTAGGGACAAGACACTCAGGTTGTGGGATGTGAATGGTCAGCCGATTGGTCAACCCTTTATGGGGCATGAATCTTGGGTCAATTCAGTGGTGTTTTCCCCCGACGGTGAGCGCATTGTCAGTGGCAGTAGGGACAAAACACTCAGGTTGTGGGATGTGAATGGTCAGCCGATTGGTCAACCCTTGTTGGGGCATGAAGATTTTGTCAGATCAGTGGTGTTTTCTCCCGACGGTGAGCGCATTGTCAGTGGCAGTGATGACAAGACACTCAGGTTGTGGGATGTGAATGGTCAGCCGATTGGTCAACCCTTTATGGGGCATGAAAATTTGGTCTTGGCAGTGGCGTTTTCCCCCAACGGTGAGCGCATTGTCAGTGGCAGTGCTGACAAGACACTCAGGTTGTGGGATGTGGATGGTCAGCTGATTGGTCAACCCTTTATGGGGCATGAAAATTTGGTCTTGGCAGTGGCGTTTTCCCCCAACGGTGAGCGCATTGTCAGTGGCAGTTATGACAAGGCACTCAGGTTGTGGGATGTGAATGGTCAGCCGATTGGTCAACCCTTGTTGGGGCATGAATCTTGGGTCAATTCAGTGGCGTTTTCCCCCGACGGTGAGCGCATTGTCAGTGGCAGTTATGATGAAACCATCCGTATTTGGGATGCAACTACTGGTGAGTGTCTGCGGGTAATCAGCTATAAACTTTGTGCAGGGCTGAATATCACAGGTGTAACAGGGCTAACGTCAGCACAGCGCATCGTATTAAAACTAATGGGAGCGATTGATAATTCATGAGCCGAGATGCTTTAGTTGTTGGCATTAATACTTATAATTGTCCACAATTGCCCCGCTTGCGATCGCCTGCCAAGGACGCGGAAGGTATTGCTCAACGACTAAGTAAAGGAGATTACTTTCGAGTTTGGCGGCTTCCGGAATACCTTGACCCATTTGAAAATAACGCCCGTCGTGTAGCTCAAAATCAAGAAGTCACCTTGAAGCAATTAAAAACTGCATTAGAACAACTATTTCTCCCTGAAGGCAATAATTATCCAGACACAGTTCTGTTTTATTTTTCAGGACATGGTATTCGCAGTACAGGACGCATTAAAGAAGGATTTTTGGCAACTAGCGACACCAACCCAGAAGATGACAAATGGGGATTATCCTTACAGTGGTTACGGCGGTTGTTGGAAGAAAGCCCAATCCGCCAGCAGGTAATTTGGTTAGACTGCTGTTACAGTGGCGAACTGTTGAACTTTGATGAAGCAAATCCAGGTGGTAAAGAAAAAGCACGCGATCGCTGTTTTATTGCAGCTAGTAGAGAGTTTGAAAAATCCTGGCAAGATGCCAACAGTGATTACAGTGTGCTGACGAAGGTATTACTAAAAGGGCTTGATCCACAAAGACAACAGGATGGTTTAGTAGATAATTTAAGGCTAATAGATTTTATCAATCAGAACTTAAAGCAAGAAAAGCAGCGTCCGGTATTTCATAACTCTGGCTCATCCATCACATTGGTTCACAGTAGAAGAACTTTAACCCAAAATACTGATAATTCTTTGCAACCGAACAAAAATCCCTATCGGGGTTTAGCCGCCTTTGACTTTAAACCAGAAGACATTCAGTTTTTTTATGGACGAACAGCATTAACAGATGAACTTTTAGAGAAACTCTGGCAGCAGAATTTTCTGGCAGTATTGGGAGCATCTGGTAGCGGCAAATCTTCAGTTGTACGGGCAGGGCTGCTAAATGCGATTCAGCAAGGGGAGCGACGAGATACAGCCAATTGGCATATTCTGCCAGTTATTACACCAGGAAATGATCCTTTAGCAAGTCTTGCAGCAGCGTTTATTAATCTCAACGAACCCGATGGGCGTAAGTCTCGACTCTGCCAAACCTACAGCCGTGCGTTACAGGAGGAGGGAGCAAAAGCCTTAGCAGAGTTAGTTGCTGATTACCAGCCAAACCCAGTGGTATTGGTTATTGACCAGTTTGAAGAGGTATTTACACTCTGCCACGACAGCCAAGAAAGACAAAAGTTCTTTGCTTGTCTCATGGATGTGCTGACTTCACCTAATGAAAGTGAAAACAATACTGCTGCCTTACGAGTTGTGATTACCATGCGGGCAGATTTCTTGGGCAAATGTCTAGAACAAGATTATGCCGGACTTGCCGAAAATATCAAAAATCATATGGCAACAGTAACACCTTTGAACCAAGAGGAGTTGCGAGATGCCATTATCAAACCTGCTGAACTGGTGGGATTAAGTGTTGAGGAAGCACTGGTAAGGAAAATGATTGCCGATGTCCAGGGTTCTCCTGCTAGTTTGCCACTACTACAGTATGCACTGACAGAACTGTGGGAACTTTGGCATCAGGACTGGCAGCAGCGTGGGACGGCAGCAGGTAAAACATTAACACTGACAAACTATGATCAAATTGGTGAAGTCAAAGGAGCTTTAGAAAAACAGGCAGATAAAATTTACAATACCCTTTCCGAGAAAGAACAAGCAGTTGCCAAACGAATCTTTTTGGAGTTAACGCAGTTGGGAGAGGGTACGGAGGATACCCGTAGACGAGTTCTCAAAGGTGAGTTGATTAATGACCAGCATCCAGAGGAATTGTTAGATCAGGTAATTCGCAAGCTGGCAGATGCTCGATTAGTGGTCACAAACAATATTGTGCTAAATGTAACCACAGTGGCACGAACAGAGGAACTGGGAGATACGACAGCCCAACCCGTTGAGGTGGTCATAGATGTAGCCCATGAAGCACTAATTCGTCACTGGACAAGTCTGCGGTTATGGCTCGATGAAAACCGTGATGCTTTAAGAACGGAGAGAAAATTGCAGGTTGCCGCTAAAGATTGGCAGGATCACCAACAAGATAGTGATTATTTGTGGTTAGGTGCAAGGTTGGCAGAAGCACAAGAGTATGAGCAGAAATACTTCAGCATGGGGCGACTAGCTCCCCTGAGCAAAAAATTTATTGAAGCTAGCAAAACAGAACAGCAGCGATTAGATCGAGAAAAGGATGAACAAATTAAAGCATTAAACCAGGCACTAACTGAATCCCAACTACGGGAGCAAGCTGCAAGGATACTTTACTTATTACAAATTCAACCACAGGCTGGCGTGGAGTCAGCCATTCAGGCAATAGGAGAAAATCTGAAGCAACTGCCAACAAATATATTGACAGTAGTGCAGAATAACCTGCTGCAAGCTATGGCTATTGTGAATTTACCTAGTATTATCCGAGGGCATGAAAAAGCGGTCTTATCAGTGGCGTTTTCCCCCGACGGCCAGCGCATTGTCAGTGGCAGTTATGACAACACACTCAGGTTGTGGGATGTGAATGGTAACTCCATTGGTAAACCCTTGATGGGGCATGAATCTGGGGTCCATTCAGTGGCGTTTTCCCCCGACGGACAGCGCATTGTCAGTGGCAGTTATGACAACACACTCAGGTTGTGGGATGTGAATGGTAACTCCATTGGTAAACCCTTGATGGGGCATGAATCTGGGGTCACATCAGTGGCGTTTTCCCCCGACGGTAAGTACATTGTCAGTGGCAGCAGGGACAACACACTCAGGTTGTGGGATGTGAATGGTAACTCCATTGGTAAACCCTTGATGGGGCATGAATCTGGGGTCACATCAGTGGCGTTTTCCCCCGACGGTAAGTACATTGTCAGTGGCAGCAGGGACAACACACTCAGGTTGTGGGATGTAAATGGTAACTTCATTGGTAAACCCTTGATGGGGCATGAATCTGGGGTCACATCAGTGGCGTTTTCCCCCGACGGTAAGTACATTGTCAGTGGCAGCAAGGACAAGACAGTTAGGTTGTGGGATGTGAATGGTAACTCCATTGGTCAACCCTTGATGAGCCATGAATCTGGGGTCAATTCAGTGGCGTTTTCCCCCGACGGTAAGCACATTGTCAGTGGCAATTGGAACAACACACTCAGGTTGTGGGATGTGAATGGTAACTCCATTGGTCAACCATTGATGGGGCATGAATCTGGGGTCCATTCAGTGGCGTTTTCCCCCGACGGTAAGCACATTGTCAGTGGCAGTTATGACAACACACTTAGGTTGTGGGATGTAAATGGTAACTCTATTGGTCAACCATTGATGGGGCATAAATCTGGGACCCATTCAGTGGCGTTTTCCCCTGACGGTAAGCACATTGTCAGTGGCAGTAGGGACAAGACAGTTAGGTTGTGGGATGTGAATGGTAACTCCATTGGTCAACCCTTGATGGGGCATGAATCTGGGGTCCATTCAGTGGCGTTTTCCCCCGACGGACAGCGCATTGTCAGTGGCAGTA
The DNA here is from genome assembly GCF_014697105.1 of Anabaena subtropica FACHB-260. GTDB lineage: Bacteria > Cyanobacteriota > Cyanobacteriia > Cyanobacteriales > Nostocaceae > Trichormus > Trichormus subtropicus. The sequence goes on from NZ_JACJRF010000017.1 coordinate 74,491, forward strand.
GGAACAAGACAGTTAGGTTGTGGGATGTGAATGGTAACTCCATTGGTCAACCCTTGATGGGGCATAAATCTGGGGTCACATCAGTGGCGTTCTCCCCCGACGGCCAGCGCATTGCCAGTGGCAGTACGGACAAGACAGTTAGGTTGTGGGATGTGAATGGTAACTCCATTGGTCAACCCTTGATGGGGCATAAATCTGGGGTCACATCAGTGGCGTTCTCCCCCGACGGACAGCGCATTGTTAGTGGTAGTACGGACAACACACTCAGGTTGTGGGATGTGAATGGTAACTCCATTGGTCAACCCTTGATGGGGCATGAATCTGGGGTCCATTCAGTGGCGTTTTCCCCCGACGGACAGCGCATTGTTAGTGGTAGTACGGACAACACACTCAGGTTGTGGGATGTGAATGGTAACTCCATTGGTAAACCCTTGATGGGGCATGAATCTGGGGTCAATTCAGTGGCGTTTTCCCCCGACGGTCAGCGCATTGCCAGTGGCAGTACGGACAAGACAGTTAGGTTGTGGGATGTGAATGGTAACTCCATTGGTAAACCCTTGATGGGGCATGAATCTGGGGTCACATCAGTGGCGTTTTCCCCCGACGGCCAGCGCATTGTCAGTGGCAGTTATGACAACACACTCAGGTTGTGGCGTGGTAGCTGGCAATCATGGCTGAAGGTCTGCTGTGACCGATTTGTTTACTACCTTATCTCTCACAACCCTGAAATCAATATTATGGAAGGAGCTTGCGCTGTCTGTGCAAAATATGCTTGGAGTAGTGCAGAAATAGCAAAAATTTTGCAGCGACAAGGTTATGACTTAGCTGTTCAGGGCAAGGTAGAACTTGCAATCACCAAATTCCAGCAAGCAATTGAGTACGACCCCAACTTAGAGTTAGACCCGAAAACAGAAGCTTACAAGTGAACAGACGTTAAAAGTCAATAGTGAGCAATCTAACTCCAGATTTCTCTAACCCTGAATTGGAAAACATCATAGTTTTCTAATCGTAATCAATCTTCATCTGGTTGTTACCTCTCAAAGCTATTTTGAGAGGTCATTGATAACTATATGGTAGGTAATCAAAATAATATTGATTTAAAAATGGCTCAGGTCTGATTTGAACAGACGACCCCAGGCTTATGAGTCCCGTGCTCTAACCAACTGAGCTACTGAGCCTTGTTTTTCACACATTTCTTAATATAGCAGACAAATTTATTTTTGCCTAGTCCCCTGGGAGATTATTTTTTCTAACTGTCCAACTGTTGAATAGTAGAGATCGCGGCGAACAAAATTCTCTTGTATAGGAATCCGATTTGATTATTGTTGGCGTAGTCTGCAATTGCGCTTAAAAATCTCAGTATTTTTAGAGTGGACAATGACTAGCATTCTGATTGTTTTTTATCTAGAATAGCTTTTTTTAACACAGCCAGAGGTTGATACTTTTTTTGCTCACAGATGTTTAATTTTATTCCTTTATTTCGGTAATTACTGATTGTGACATTGTTTTCAAGTAAATTTTTCTAAATTCTATCCATGTAAATAAAGCGACTATTAAAAAAGTCAATATATTGACAGAAGCAACACCATAATAAATTCCATTGACTCCAAAAACTATTGGGAAAGTTAACAATATTGATAAAAACAAAATAATTTGTCCGGTTAATGTGATAATTCCTGCAATTTTCCCATTGCCTATAGCTTCAAAAAAAACAATACTACATGACACAAAAGAAAGGCATGGCAATAAAAATGTAACAATATGAAAGTTCAGCAAATCGTTATCAGTGAAATTAAAATCAGGTATCAACCAGCTAAGAAATATTTTGGGAAATAACTGTAAAGGTAGCCATATTAGAATTAAAAAAATAGTTCCACCCATTGTAAAAGTCAAGTAACTCTTCTTCAGTCTTTGATAGTTATTGGCTCCATAATTCATGCCAATTACTGGTTGTAGGGCTTGCACTAATCCATATAAAGGAGCGATCGCTAAGGAATATAACCTGATACTTGCTCCACCAAATGCAATATCGGTATCTGTGCCATAGTAAGCCATTGATTTAAAAAGTACTATTTCTTGAACTATACCCGTAACTTGGGAAAGCATAACCGATAAACCTACTGTTAAGATCGCGGGTAGTAAATCTAGGGACAGAGTTAATTTCTGATAATTAACCGAAATAGAACTTTTACCAGAAATAAAATATGTACAATTGACAATGGCATAAGCGATTGCAGAAATAACTGTCGCCAGAGCTATTCCTTGAATTTCCCACTTGAAGATACTGACAAATATAAAATTCAAAATAGTATTAACAAGGACATAAAGCCCAGCAAAACAAGTTGCTAAGACAATTTTACCTTCGGCTTTTATTAACTGGCTAGAAGATACTGCTGTTACCAAAAATACTGAGCCTAGTATATAGGTTTTAAAGTAGCTTATTGCCGAGGATGCAACTTCACCTTCTCCCCCCATAAATGCAATTAATTTTTCACCAAAAAGGTATCCTGATATTGTTATCAAAAATGAGACAATGAGACTGAGAATGATAAGATTACCAAATATTTTTGACTGAGTTTTACTATCCCCTGAACCAATAGATCGACTGAGAACTGAAGCAGACCCTACTCCCACTGACAAGGCACATCCGACGGCAATAAATGTCAATGGCAGCGCAAGGGATATAGCCGCCAAGGCAGTTTCCCCCATGAGTCGCCCTGCAAATAAAGCATCAACAAAAGTGTTCAGGCCTATTAGCAACATTCCCAAAATGCCGGGAGTTGATAACTTGAACATTAGTTTAATTAGATTACCTTGAAGGATTTCATTTTTGATTTGAGATTTTTTTTGTAAAGTCATTTATTGTTCTCGACTATGACTATTTACTCAACTTGAACCAAACGACTAACGCGATATTGCTTCACCGCCTCTAACTCCAGTTCTTTTGCTGAGTTAAATGCACTCATAATTTCACCACAAGATTCGATTCTGGCTTCATAAGCACCTGTTCTACGACTATGTGGATCTGCAAAATCAATACGAACTTCTGCCCAATCAGCATCCTGTCCTTCAGTAACTTCTTCTATTGCCAGGACTTTCCCTGCTTTTAAGTATTTGAGCCAACTCCAGCCAGACTGCATCCAAATTTCTCGGTCAGCAATTTGCTCGAATTTGCTAAAACCTGTCCATCCTCGGTAGTAGTGTTGCAAATCTGCAACTAAGCCATTTTCGTTTACCAATAAATCAAGGACTTCCGGTTTTAAATGTCCCCATAAGCATCCTTGGGGTAAATCAACTAAGGTAGGGGCAAACTGATGACCGCCAAAGTGAGTTGTTTGCCACACTCTTAATTTTCCATTGGATGCTGGAGCATATTCTTTGCGTAATCGCCGATATATAGGTGTGCCAAATCTGCCACAAGCAAGGTCAACTTGAGCATGGGTACAAACCATCAGTTCGCGGATGTCAATGTTTTGTTGCTGATACTGCTGAAACTTTGATAAATCGTTGGGCTGTTGCATCAACTGCTTGAGTATTGCTGTTAGTAACGCATTGGCTTCCTCCTCTGGAACGATAAATTCTTGCTTTTCAAACTGAGAAAACATCTGAGTAGGGCGATGGTAGTACAGTACGCGGGTGAAGCCAGAGTGAGAGTACTCGCGGTCAGGAGCAATTAACATCGGTCGTAGTTTGACCCCTTGCTGAAAAATTAGCTCTTGGAATAAACCCATCAATGACTTAGTAGTGGGATTTTCCTGAAATATTTCTTGTGACCAAGGTTGCGGAGCTTCCATAATCAGCCAATGGTCGTAACTACCTGCTGTACCAATCGGGTCTTCTTTGTTAGCTTGAGAAACCAAAGAGCAAAAACGACAATCTGTAAGGGGAAATTGATTGGTTTGTTCGGTTTGCATGATTTTATGTACTAAGTTGAACTTGTAACAAGTTTTTGCGATCGCTCTTGGTGTGGACGCTGACCAAGCATTACCATTTTCAACTTACTACTAGGTGGATAGTTAACACCTATGGCCTTGGGTTTTTCGACTTTATTTTCATCTGCTAGTCCGAGTTGATAGCGTGAGACAATTGTCGCCAATACCAGCTTCATTTCAAACAAACCCAAAGCTTCCCCAGGACAGCGACGAGCGCCGCCGCCAAATGGGAGAAATTCATAAGGAGTGTACGGTCTTTCCAGAAAACGCTCTGGTCGGAATTGCTTTGGTTGTGGGTATAAATCTTCTCGTTGATGGGTCAGATAAATGCAGCCTCTGAGGATTGTACCTGGACTCAATTCATAACCCATTAACTCAATTGGTGATTCTACAAGTCGGGGAAATGTCACTACCTGAGTTGGGTAAAGTCGTAGAGCTTCGTTACAAACAGCACTCAGGTAAGGTAGTGCTGCAATCTTCATCGGATCTGGAGATTCCCCCAGAGTATCGAGTTCTTCTCGCAGTCGTTGGCGAACATCAGGTAAATGGTGAATCCAATATAACGACCAAGTAATGGCCGTGGCTGACGCATCTTGACCACCCAATAGCAATGAGGGAAACAAATCGCGTATATCCTCATAACTCATTGGTTGACCTGTTTCATCGCAAGCAAGCACGAGTTCAGAAAGGACATCAGTGCGGGAGGTGTCTGCTTGCGATCGCCGTTCTTCTATTTCTCTCTTGAGTAGTTTGTCAAACTCTCGTTGGAGACTCAGCCAATATCCCCAAGGAGTCCAGTGACCTAAGTCCTTTCTCAAAAAGGGATAAGACAGAGATAAGCCCAGCCAGTAAGACCTAGAAAAACTTAGTAAATTGGAAAGCACTTGCCTAAACTGTTCGTAACGTTCTCCTGAATGCAAACCAAACAAAGTTTGCAATATCACCTCTAGAGTAATTTTTTGTACAGTCGGGTAGGCATAAAAAGATTGACCGATCGCCAGATTGTTAATAACTTTATCTGCAACTTGACAAATGCGTTCTCCGTATAATTTTACGCGAGTCCCATGCAGGGGAGGCATCAACAATTGACGGCGATGTTTGTGACGCAAGCCGTCAAGCATGAGTAAGCCATTGCTTCCCACTAGTAAAGCGGCTCCTTGGTTGAGCTGACCGGCGGCTGTAATCTCTTTAGCACTGGTAAAAATCTGTTTTATTCCTTCGGGATTGCTGACTATTACTAAAGGTTCAGAACCAGCCATAATAGTGAAAATATCACCATAGCGATCGCCCATCGCATCCATAAAACCAAGAGGATCGGTCTTAAAGTGATGATTCAGCAACCAAGGAGAAGTTTTAGGGCCGTCGGGTAGTTTCATTAGTATTTTTTGAGATAATTTAGATTATTAGTTAAGTGTTAATACGCTGGAAAAAGTAAGTAAAAAATTAATCTTTTTTACTTCTACTTAGATTGATCCAACAACCGATGGTTGCGACTGTCCTTGATGTTGACGGTGATCGCCCATGACCATTTTCACGCCACTAGCTGGGTAACAAATTAGACCTCCAAATTTAGGGCGTTCTGGGCGATCGCTAACTAATTCCAGCTGATAATTGAAAAGAATAGTTGCTAATATAAGTTTCATTTCAAATAAGGCGAAAGTTCCACCAATACACACGCGAGAACCACCACCAAAAGGTAGAAATTCGTAGGGAGAAAATTGTTTTTCTAAAAAGCGTTCTGGCTGAAATTCTTGTGGTTTGGGATATACATCTTCGCGCTGATGGGTGGAATAAATATTACCAATAAGTATTGTACCGGGATGCAATTCGTAACCCATGACCTCAACGGTCGATTCTACCACTCTGGGAAATGCAAACAATTGAGTTGGGTAAATTCGTAAAGCTTCGTGACAAACAGCACTAAGGTAGGGTAGTGTAACAATGCTCATGGGGTCTGGGTTTTGACCAAGGCTGTCGAGTTCTGCAAGCAGGCGCGATCGCACCGTCGGTAAATGATGAATCCAGTATAAAGACCAAGCGATCGCCGTTCCCGAAGCATCACCTGCTGCAAATATAGGCGACAATAAAAGGTCACGCACCTCTTCATCACTTAATAATTCACCTGTTTCATCACAAGCAAATATCAGATCCGAAAGCATATCAGTACGTGACAAATCTTCTTTTTGGCGCCGTTCTGTAATCTCTGCTTGTAACAATTGAAAAAGTTCTCGCTGTAGATGGAGGCGATATCCTTGCGGACTCCATCGGCCTAAATCCCGTTGTCCCAAAATAGTTTTCAGAATCTTAACGATAGGAGATTGTCCGTGTCTAAGTGCAGATACGAATAAATGTTTGATTTTGTCATAGCGTTCTCCTTCAGCTAAACCCATGACAATCTCTATACCAATTCGCAAGGTAATATCTTCAATTATTGGGTATGCAACGAAGGATTTTCCAATTACTTGTTGACTCATAATCTTTTTTGTGAGTTCGCAGATACGTTGTCCACAGGCTTGCATCCGCGTTCCATGAAAAGACTGCATTAAGAGCTTACGTCGATTTTTATGAATTAAACCATCAAGTTGAAGAACTCCGCGATCTCCTGTCATAAAAGCGAAATCTCGGTTCAATTCACCCCTAGCTGTAATTTCTTTTGTATTTGTAAAAATTTCCTTTAGTCCTAAAGGATTGCTAACATAAACTATTGGTGTAGAACCAGACATGACAGTGACAATATCACCGTAACGTTTGGAAATACCATCCATATAGCTAAAGGGATCGGCCTCGAATTGGAGATTTAGCAACCAGAAGGGTGTTTTCGGTTGGGGGGGTAGTTTCATCAGTTTCTTTTACTCTCTTTATTGTTTAACATCGCACTTAGCATTATCAATACAAATTCGCAAGTTATTAGCTAATTCCTGAATATGAGGTTCAACGAAAATCGAGAAATGATCACCTGGAATTTCCATAACTTGAATAGGCTGGCTAGAAAATTTTCCCCAACCTAAGAAGGGGTCATCGGTATTCCATTCGGGATTATCAAAGTCATGAATAATTTCTTCTTTAGCTCGCAAGAGAGTAATTGAGTAAGGATAAATCTGCGGAATATAATCTCGCATGGCTTGGACATTAGCTTTGAAAATTGTGTAGTAGCGCAGAAAATCCTGAATTTCTGTGTCGCTAAAGATAAAGTTTGCCTTTTTATTGATCAAATTAAATTGCTCATTCAGCTGCAAATCTCGAATTTCCTCAAAAGGAAGAGAAAAATCTATATTATTATTAGTTTTTATCGATTCTGCCATGCGGAGTAAAAATTTGGCATCATCGTCTTTTGTCGGTTTAATGTGTGTTTCTGAAACTATGGCATCGATAATCACTAACAAACCTACAGTTTGACCTTGTTTTTGTAATTGCTGCGCCATTTCAAAAGCCAGGACACCACCATAACAATGACCACCTAAAAAATAAGGCCCATTTAGTTGCACTTGACGAATTTCTTTGAGGTAGTAAGTTGCTGTTTCTTCTAATGAGATAGTTTCTCGTTGGTCTTGTTCTGGAGTATGTTCTAAGGCATAAAATGGATAGTCTTCACCAAGTCTTCTGGATAAATTAAAGTAGTGATTAATACCTCCACCAGCACCATGTATACAGAAGAAAGGTATCTGAGAACCAGAAGAGTTAATTGCTACTAGAGGGGAATTAGAATTTTTGCGGGATGGCTGACTGACAATAATTGCTAATTTCTCAATTGTTGGATTTTCAAAAAGAGTAGATAAAGCAAGGTTATGCCCAAATTTGTCTTGAATTTGAGCCATTAAGCGTACAGCTAAAAACGAGTGTCCACCTAAATCAAAGAAGTTATCTGTGACTCCAATTTGGTTATGATTTAAGAGATTTTCCCATAATTTGAATAATGTTAATTCTGTAAAATTACGAGGAGCAATCAGAGATTTAGTCGTATATTGTCGGATATTATTATGAGTTAGCAGCGCACGTTTATCTACTTTACCATTGGGTGTTAGTGGCAGTGCATTCATGACAACAAAGGCAGAAGGAACCATATAATTAGGTAATTTCTGCTGTAAGTATGGCAATATCTCTGTTGCTATTTCCTGTTTTTCTGTGACGATATAGGCAATTAAATGTTGATTTTGAGCGTCATTATTAGCAATAACCACAGATTCTTTTGCATCTGGATATTGTGTAATAACACTTGCAATTTCCCCTAATTCTACTCGAAAACCTCTAATTTTTATTTGGTCATCATGACGACCTAAATACTCAAGATTTCCATTGTTAAGATAACGTACTAAGTCACCTGTTTTATAAAGTTTATATCCAGGAATAAAGGGATTATCGATAAATCTTTCTTGAGTTAATTTCGGACGATGTAAGTAACCCTTTGCCAATCCATCGCCACCAATAAAGAGTTCGCCAATCACTCCTAAAGGTGTTGGTTGTAAATTACGATTCAACACATAAACCTGAGTATTATCGATAGGACAACCGATAGGAACGTTGTTTGCTTGGCTTGGTAATAAACTCGTATCGTAGTAGGTAGCGTTGGCAGAAACTTCCGATGAGCCGTAAAGGTTGATGAGTTTAGCAAATGGTATCAACTCGTAAAAAGTTTGGACTAACTTAACAGACAGAGCTTCTCCGCTTGTTATCCAAAGTTTTAGCTGCGATAATTTCTTAGTCAGATGACTGTAATTATCTAAAAGTAAGCGCAGTAGCGAAGGTACAAGTATAATTCGGGTAACTTTTTTTTCCGCTAAAGTTGCTATAAATATTTGCGGGTCTAATAGAGTTGCATTGCTAATAATTACTGTGGGAATCCCTTGAAGTAAAGGAGCAAAAATTTCCCAAACAGAATCGACAAAACTAATAGCTGTTTTCTGACAACAAACCTCTCCTTGGTTAAAAGGATAGGTTTTCCATAACCAGTGTAAACCGTTTACTGTACCGCGATGCGTGCCAAGAACGCCTTTAGGAGTTCCAGTTGAACCAGAAGTGTAGATAATATAGGCGAGATTATCTGCTTTGTAAATGTGGGTTGGGTTGACTTGAATTTCTTGAGCAATTTCGTCTTTGTGAATATCCAAACAAACAGTTTTAGCCGAAAATAATGATAATTTATCTAATATTTTCTCCTGAGTAATTAACACCGATGCTTGAGAATCAGAGAGCATCAAATTTAAACGCTCAACTGGATAACTGGGATCAAGGGGAATATATGCACCACCAGCTTTGAGAATGGCTAAAATTCCCACCACCATATCTATAGAGCGTTCTAGACATATAGCAACTAGAGTTTCTTCTGTGACCCCCTGTTTTTGTAAATAATGTGCAAGCTGATTAACTCTATGATTAAGTTGACAATAAGTTAGTTTCTCTGACTGATGAATTAATGCTATGTGATCAGGTGTTAATTCAACTTGTTTTTCAAATAATTGATGGAGAGACGCATCTTGAGGATAATCTGCACGCGTTTGATTAAAATTAAATAGTAGTTGTTCTTGCTCAGAAGCGCTTAGTAGTGATAACTGACTGAGGGTTTGTTCTGGATTAGCAACGATATTTTCCAATAAAGTCTGAAAATTATTGATAAATTGGTTAATAGTTGCTGAATCAAAAATATCTGTATTGTACTCCAAAAACCCTGTTAATCCTTCTGGAGATTCAGATATAGACAGAAAAATATCTAGTTGAGCCGTACCGCTATCAAACTCTAAATTACGTAAGGTTAAGCCAGACAATTCCTGTGCAGATACTGGACTATTTTGCAGGACAAACATTACTTCATAAAGAGGATTTCGACTTAAGTCGCGTTCGGGTTGTAATTCTTCTACAATCATCTCAAAAGGCAAATCTTGATGTGCATAAGCATCAAGAGTTACTTCACGTACTCGATGTAAAAGTTCGCGGAAACTGGGATTACCAGTGAGGTCATTACGTAACACCAAAGTATTAACAAATAACCCCAACATCCCTTCTAATTCGGCGCGGTTGCGGTTGGCAATGGGAGAACCAATTAAGATATCTTCTTGGTCTGTATAGTGGTGTAGTAATATGTTAAATGCTGCCAGCAAACTCATGAATAAAGTAGCGTCTGCTTGCTGGCTCAATTGTCTTAAACCATCAGTTAAAGCCTTTGAGAATTTAAAGTATTGCTTGGCACCAGTGAAAGTAGTAACGGTAGGTCGCGGACGGTCTGTAGGTAATTGTAGTAAAGGTGGCTCACCTTTTAGTTGTTGTTTCCAATAATTTAATTGGGTTGTGAGGATTTTACCTTGAATGCGATCGCGCTGCCAAATTGCAAAATCTGCATACTGAATGGGAAGTTGCGGTAAGGGAGAAGGCTGATTTTTAGAGAAAGCAGCATACAGGGTTGACAGCTCCCGCAGAAACACACCACAAGACCATCCATCTGTAATAATGTGGTGCATGGTCACAAGCAAAACGTGTTCTGCTTTACTCAGGTGTAATAAAGTTGCTCTAACTAAAAGTTCTTTAGCTAAATTAAAAGGTTTTTTTGCTTCTTCTGCTACCAGGCGTTTAACTTCAGGTTCCCAATCTTCTCCGGATAAATCTTCAATATTAATGATGGATAAATCCCAATTGACTTGGGTTCTAATTTCCTGTACCAATTCTCCATTTTTAATCTGAAAATTTGTGCGCCAAATTTCATGACGATTGAGTATTTCATTTAAACTCTGCTGAAGTGCTGCAATATTTAATTGTCCTGTGATATGAAATGCAACGGGAATATTGTAGAAAGAACTCCCGTGGTAAAGTTGGTCTATAAACCACAGTCTTTGTTGAGAAAAAGATAAGGGAATATTTTTAGATACTTGACGCTTGGGAATAGTATCTGTTTTAAGTTTTCCTCCCTTCCATTTTTCTAAAAGAGCTTTTTTAGCGGATGATAAATTAGAATATTTTTTATCCATTGTTAATCATAAATTACAAATTATTTAAAAGAATAGCTACTTCTTCGTCAGATAAATCTTCAAGTTTTTCTAACAGAATTTGCTCAACCATTTCTGCCTGCTTTGCAGGTATCATTGCTTGCAATAAAAGGTCACGTAAAGGTAATTCCACCGGAAACCTTGCTCGCAATCGAGACACTAATTGAGTCGCAATTAAAGAATCTCCTCCTAAATCATAGAAATTATCGTAAATACCAACTTCTGCAATTCCCAGTACCTCTTGCCACATTTCTATAATTTGCTTTTCCAACTCATTTGTCGGAGCAACATAAGAATTACTCAGATGAGGTCTGGAATAGCGCGTTGCTGAGTCTAATTGATTGACAAATTTGGAATCAGTGCAAGTAGCAGCGTTAAATACTTGATGAATTATGTTGTTTATATCTACTGTAGAAACAATAATTTGAGTTCCCTTTTCTAGAGAGAAGACTTTTTTGAAAACTTCTACAATTTCTGATCGATTAATAGCTAATTCTATTCCCTGCGGCTGTTCTAGGTTTTTTTGTTCTTGAGCAATATTTAATTGTAATTTATCCAAATTAATGATGTACCACGGCAAAGAATGATTCTGCCATTTTTGGGTAATCAGCGTATCTATGAAATGATTAGCTGCTGAATATAAACCTAACCCAAATCCTCCTAAAATAGAAGCTAAAGAAGAAAAGACAGTACAAAAATCTAAATTTCTATTTTGTAGTACTTGTTCTATTACCGAAATCTTACGACGTTGGGATTTAAAGAGATGTTCTAACTCTATGTGAGAAATTTCCGGAATTAAACCAAATATTTTTTCTCGCTTAATTCCAGTTGAATACATAACTCCATTTATTTGACCAATATTCGTAAATGAAAGGCTTTGCTGCATCTGTTCATAATTAGTTACATCAGCACGTATTACCAAAACTTCAGCATTTAATTTTTCTAGTGCTAGCAATTTTTGAATTTTGCAACTCACTTCATCTTCTGGGATGTGAGTTTCAAGCCATTGTGAAAAATATTCTGTTTCTGGAAAATCTAAATCCTCAATAAATATGAGTTTTGCTTGTAGATTTTTGGCTAAATATTCTGCAAGCACAACTCCAATACTTTCTAAGCCACCAGGAAACAGGTAAACACCTTGTTTCCTCAAAGGCATTTTTTCATCAACTACTGACTCTAAGTAAACTGGTTCAAATGTTTGCACCCAACGGTAAGAATTACGGTAAGCAACAACTAAGTCTGAGGATAGAGATGTTAACTCACTTAAAAGTTGGTCAATAATATTACTATTCTTAATATCTTGGCGATCGCCTAAAGCAATATCGATACAATGACAAGTAATATTAGGATATTCTTGAGGAATAACTTTGCATAAACCTAATATTATTGCTTTCTCTGGGTATATTTTTTCATTACCATCAACCTCTTGAATATTGTTAGATATAACCCAAAGCTGTAAGCGATCGCTCATATTGAGCTTACTAATATTCTGTGTTAAAAACAACAAACTTTTGAATTCTAAATAATTATCAATTTGACGACTTTCAACATCATTTACACTCCATAGATAAACAATATTTTGAATATTCTTACCTAATAAGATTAATTCTTTAAGCAAAGTATCATAGTTTTCGCTTACGTATGGATTTATTGTATAAATATTTTCACCTACTTTACTAAATTGTTCCCCCTGCTTAACCGCAATGACATTTTTACCTTGATTTTTAAATACATTAATTAATTCTTCACCTACTCCCACATCATCAACAAAAAATATCCATTCTTGTGTAGATTCTATTTGAGAAGGAGATGAATGAATAACTAAAGAGCGTTTCCATGAAGGAATATAAAACCAGTTGCTAATATCTTGTTTATTATCTAATGTTGTTGGTTTACTAGTTAAATAAGGTAATGGAGATTTAGCATCAATCCAATATCGTAGTCGTTCAAAAGGATAAGTAGGCAAAGGTAAACGATGACGCTGCTCATGAGAATAAAATCCTGACCAATCTATCTCCACACCAGCCAACCACAAACGCCCTAAAGTCTGTAACAGCAAGCTACTATCCGAGACTTGTTCTTTAACATGACGTAAAGAAGTCAGCACCACCTGTGGAGCATTTTGCTCTAAATGCTGTTTTGTGAGTGTACTTAAAGTTCGTCCCGGCCCCACCTCCAGAAAAACACCTTCAAACTGCTGTATTAATTGGGATATCCCATCGGAGAATCTCACAGTTTGTCGTAAATGTTGACTCCAATAGCGGGGATTTGTCGCTTGTTCTGGTGTCATCCAACTACCAGTAACATTGGAAATAAAACCTATGCGTGGTGGATTGAGTTGAAACTTACTGACCCATTGCACAAACTCCTCTAAAATTGGCTCCATCATCAGAGAATGGAACCCATGAGATGTATGCAACAAACTACATTCAATTCCTTGAGAGGATAATTCCTCTTGTAGTGCAGTAACTGCCTCATTTGTTCCAGAAACAACACAGGAAGATGGGCTATTAATCACTGCTATCTCTAGAGAATGTGCATCTAATAACAACTGCACATTCTCTGCGGGAAGTCTAATTGCCAGCATACTTCCTGTGGGTAACTGTTGCATCAGTTGTCCTCTTTTTGCCACAATTGCTAGGGCATCTTCTAAAGAAAATACACCTGCAATGGTTGCGGCTACATATTCCCCGATGCTGTGACCAATCATTGCTGCTGGACTTATCCCCCATTCTATGAATAATTGAGCTAGGGCATATTCGATGACAAATAATGCACTTTGGGTCAAGGCTGTTTGTTGTAGTTGCAAACTAGCTGTTTCTGTCTTTTCTTCTCTGGGATAAAGTAGGCAACGAATATCAATACCGAGGTGAGGTTGCAATATCGCGGCGCAAATATCTATGTGTTGTTTAAATGTTGCTTCGCTTTCATATAATTCCTTTGCCATGTTTGCATATTGCCCCCCTTGTCCTGAAAACATGAAGATTACTGGCTGTTGTCTCCGCTCCTGGTAAGTAGTAAAAATCCGTTCTTGCTCCTGTGTTTCTAAAACACTAACAGCATCTTTAACACTTTGACATACCAAGATTCGGCGGTGATTAAAAGCTCTACGTCCCACTTTTAGAGTATGAGCCACATTAGCTAAACTCAAATTTGAATGTTGTTTTAAATAGTCAACTAAATTTGTAGTTGCAGTTTCCAGAGCAGAACTAGTTTTAGCTGATAATAATAGCAACTGCCAAGGTCTAGATTTATCAGAATATTTAATTTCAGGGGCTTCTTCCAAAATTACATGAGCATTAGTTCCACCAAAACCTAAGGAACTAATTCCAGCTCTACGGGGAGTATTATTATTTTTCCACTCACTAAGTTTAGTATTAACATAAAAAGGACTTTTGGCAAAATCAATCTCAGGATTAGGAACCTCAAAATTAAGGCTAGGAGGTATTTTTTTATGTTTTAATGCCAATACAGTTTTGATTAAACTTGCTACACCGGATGCTGTATCTAAATGTCCGATATTTGGTTTTACCGAACCAATAGCACAGAAACCATTTCTCTGAGTAAAAGCACGAAAAGCCTTTGTGAGTGCAGCAATTTCGATTGGATCTCCAGCAGGTGTCCCAGTTCCGTGAGTTTCTATATAGGAGATTTCATCAGCATCTATACCAGCATTTGCCAAAGCCTCTACGATCACTTCAGCCTGACCATTTACGCTAGGTGCTGTATAGCTAACTTTTAGAGAACCATCATTGTTAATTGCTGAACCTTTAATAACTGCATGAATATAATCTCCGTCGGCGATCGCATCTTTTAATCTTTTTAAAACTACTATTCCCAATCCACTACCGAAAATAGTACCTTGTGCTTTAGCATCAAAGGCTCGACAATGACCATCAGGAGATAAAATTCCATCCTCTTCATAGAAATAACCAGACTTTTGTGGAACTATAATCGTCACCCCACCTGCCAAAGCAATATCACACTCTTCATCCAATAGACTTTTGCAGGCTAAATGTACAGCAACTAATGAAGTAGAACAGTAAGTTTGAACACCTATACTTGGCCCTTTTAAATTTAATTTATACGATATATTTGTAGTTGTGAAATCTTTATTCAGCGTGTATTTATTCGATATATCTATTAAATTAATATTTTTATATATATTGTTGAAGAAGTAAGTATTGGTGCTGACACCAGCATACACTCCTATTAAACCTTCATAAGTTTCTGGATCGTATCCAGCGTTTTCTAAAGCTTCCCACGCACATTCTATAAAGAGGCGATGTTGGGGATCTATGACTTCAGCTTCTCTGGGGCTGTAACCAAAAAAACTAGCATCAAAATATTCAATATCTTCTAGTATAGGTGCGGCTTTAACATAATTTTGATTCTTTAAAATCTCTTCTTCTAGATTTAAATCTACTAAATCATCATTTGAGAAGAAGGAAACAGACTCAACTCCATTTTGGAGATTGTGCCAAAAATCATCGATATTCTTAGCACCAGGAAAGCGCCCAGACATTCCAACTATGGCAATATCTAAATTAGCTGTATTTTCAAAAAATGTATTGCTACTCATAATCTTCTAAACTTAATAAATGAACTTGATGTTTTACTTAGCTTGCATTTTTGTCTGCCTTCTTCTTTGTCCTCGACTTAGCCTTTGCTCAAAAATATTTTCTGGAGATTCTTCAGGAATGAAAATCTTTGACATAGAACTGATATTTGGGCATTCGTAAAGTTTCGCTATAGAAATATTCAAATTGAATAAGTTATTTAATTTGGCAATAAGTTGAATACCTATAAGGGAATCCCCACCAAGTTCAAAGAAATTATCATAAATCCCTATTTGTTTAACCCCAAGAATTTGTTGCCAAATATCAACTAGCTGTTTTTCAATTTCATTTCGCGGTGCAACGTAATCATTATTTAGTTCAGGTCGGGGATATTGTGAGTTTGATTGATTGACAGTCTCTAAAACTTCTATAAATTGTATTTCTTTGTCAGAATTGTATTCCTTTATTGAAGAAAATAAATCAGAAGTAGATACGACAACTTGAGGCATTGTACTTCCCAAACTGCGTACAAAAGCATCTATACCTTCATGAGGTAATATCCCTTGCTGGAGACTTTTGGTTCGTAAATCTTGTAATTGTTGGGATATTTCCGTGTTTACTGCCATTCCCACTTCTTGCCAGGTATCCCAATTAATGCTTGTAGTAAATATGCCTTGTTTCGAGGCATTATAGTGAGCAAAGGCATCAAGAAAAGCATTTGCACCAGAATAATCTACCTGACCAAATCCCCCTAAAATTGAATTTTTAGATGATACTAAAATAAAAAAATCTAATGGAATATTTTTAACAATTGCATCAAGCACTATTGTTCCTTGGACTTTCGGACTGAGAATATTTTCTGCTTCTTCTTGCGTTTTTTGTTGAATTAAACCGCCTCCAGCAACACCAGCAGCGTGGATAACACCGTTTAATTGACCAAATTGCTGTTGAGCTTGAGCGATCGCGCCTTGCATTTGTTGTATATTGCTCACATCAGCACTCATCACCAAAACTTCTGCACCGAAGTTTTCCAGTTCTTGAACCTTGCGAATCTTGTAGCTAGTGCTATCAGCTTGATCATGAGTAGCAAGCCATTGTTCCCACTCATCTCGTTTAGGGAAAGCAGAACGTGCTAGCAATACCAGTTTTGCTTGTACGGTTTGAGCTAAGTATTCTGCCAAAACCAGTCCAATACCACCAAGTCCACCTGTAATTAAATAGACTCCCTTTTCTCGAAGTCGAGGGTTGTCGATTTGAGTTTTATCAAAGCGTACTGGCTCAAAAGATTGCACCCAACGATTCAAATTTCGGTAAGCAATGATTTTTTCAGCATCATAAACTGTCAATTCTGCTAACAGTTTTTCGATAAGTTTTTCCTCTTGCCAACTGCCGCTTAGAGGTAAGGTAATATCAATGCTACGACACTTAATATTTGCATATTCTTGAGAAATAACTTTAACTGGGCCAAGTAAAGTCGCTTTCTCTGGGCAAAGCACTTCACCTCCTGTTACTGGCTGTAGATTGTTAGAAATAACTGTAATTTGAAAATCATTAACAGTTTCTAGTTTGCCCAAAGCTTGGGCAAGAAATAGTAGGCTGTAAAATCCTCTTGTTTGGGCTTGCTCTAAATTTTGATCGAGGCTAGGTGTGACATTCCATAAATGAACAATCGTTTTTGGCAGCTTATTTTGTGTGCAAAGATGCTCGATTAAGGTATTGTAATCACGATTATTTTCAGGATTTATAATATATTTAGATTCACCTATTTCAGTAAAGTTTTCACCGATTCTTACTGTAATTACATCCTGGTTTTGTTTTTCTAATTTTTCTACTAATTTTGTACCCAAGCTACACTCATCAATAAACACCAGAGTGCAGAATTTTTGAGATACTAATTCTTGTTGTACTGGGGGTAAAGAAGGCTTCCAAAAAGGAATATAAAACCAGTCGGCTATATCAGGTTTTTTACCTTGGGATTTTGGAGTGCGTAAGCTTAGTCCGTCGTAGACATCGCTATCTTGTCCTTGCTTTTTAGCATCAATCCAATATCGTAGTCGTTCAAAAGGATAAGTAGGCAAAGGTAAACGATGACGCTGCTCATGAGAATAAAATCCTGACCAATCAATCTCCACACCAGCTAACCACAAACGCCCTAAAGTTTGTAATAGCAAACTACTATCCGAGACTTGTTCTTTAACATGACGTAAAGAAGTCAGCACCACCTGTGGAGCATTTTGCTCTAAATGCTGTTTTGTGAGTGTACTTAAAGTTCGTCCCGGCCCCACCTCCAGAAAAACACCTTCAAACTGCTTTATTAATTGGGATATCCCATCGGAAAATCTCACAGTTTGTCGTAAATGTTGACTCCAATAGCTGGGATTTATCGCTTGTTCTGGTGTCATCCAACTACCAGTAACATTGGAAATAAAACCTATGCGTGGTGGATTGAGTTGAAACTTACTGACCCATTGCACAAACTCCTCTAAAATTGGCTCCATCATCAGAGAATGGAACCCATGAGATGTATGCAACAAACTACATTCAATTCCTTGAGAGGATAATTCCTCTTGTAGTGCAGTAACTGCCTCATTTGTTCCAGAAACAACACAGGAAGATGGGCTATTAATCACTGCTATCTCTAGAGAATGTGCATCTAATAACAACTGCACATTCTCTGCGGGAAGTCTAATTGCCAGCATACTTCCTGTGGGTAACTGTTGCATCAGTTGTCCTCTTTTTGCCACAATTGCTAGGGCATCTTCTAAAGAAAATACACCTGCAATGGTTGCGGCTACATATTCCCCGATGCTGTGACCAATCATTGCTGCTGGACTTATCCCCCATTCTATGAATAATTGAGCTAGGGCATATTCGATGACAAATAATGCACTTTGGGTCAAGGCTGTTTGTTGTAGTTGCAAACTAGCTGTTTCAATATCTTCTTCTTTGGGATAAAGTAGGCAACGAATATCAATACCGAGGTGGGGTTGCAATATCGCGGCGCAAATATCTATGTGTTGTTTAAATGTTGCTTCGCTTTCATATAATTCCTTTGCCATGTTTGCATATTGCCCCCCTTGTCCTGAAAACATGAAGATTACTGGACGGTGACTAGGCTTGTGGTAGTTAGTCAAAACACGTTGGGGGTCGAGGTCATTTAAAGCTTTGATTGCATCTTCTTTGTCATGGCAAACGACTATGCGACGATGGTCAAAAGCTTTACGACCTACTTGTAAGGTGTAAGCAACATCTGCCAGATTAATATCTGGATGTAATATTAGATGTTGGCTCAGATTTTGGGTAGCAGTTTCTAACGCAGACTCGGTTTTCGCAGAGAGTATTAACAGATGATATTTTCTCCCCTGCTCTTCTGCTCCCCTGCTTCCCTGCTTCCCTATAGCCGGAGCTTCTTCCAAGATTATATGGGCATTAGTCCCACCGATACCAAAAGAACTTACACCTGCGCGGCGAGGTATACCGTTGGTTTGCCAATCTGATAATTTCGTGTTGACGTAAAACGGACTGTTGGCAAAGTCTATTTCTGGATTAGGATTTTCAAAGTGTAAGCTAGCAGGTATTTGTTGATGTTTTAATGCAAGGACTGTTTTAATTAATCCTGTCACACCTGCGGCTGTATTCAAATGCCCAACATTAGTTTTTACTGAACCAATAGCACAAAAGCCTTTTTTATGTGTGCTAGCACGAAAAGCTTCTGTGAGAGCCTTGATTTCAATTGGATCTCCTAATTGAGTTCCCGTACCATGTGCTTCTATATATGTGATGGTTTCAGGTTCTACTCTAGCTAAAGCAAGCGCTTCTAAAATTACTTCCCTTTGACCATCAACACTGGGGGCTGTATATCCTATCTTCAAAGAACCGTCGTTATTAACAGCTGAACCCTTAATGACTGCATGAATAAAGTCACCATCAGCAACAGCATCTTCTAATCTTTTTAAAACTACTACACCCAAACCATTACCACCAATGGTTCCTTGTGCTTGAGCATCAAAAGCTCGGCAATGACCATCAGGAGAATGAATTCCGCCTTGTTGATAGCGGTATCCAGTTTTTTGCGGTACTGTAGCGGAAACACCCCCGGCTAAAGCAATATCACTTTCACCATTCATTAAACTTTGGCAGGCTAAGTGGACAGCAACCAATGATGTGGAGCAGGCTGTCTGTACATTGATACTTGGCCCTCTCAAGTTTAATTTATAAGAAATTTGCGTAGGTAAGAAATCCTTATCGTTTCCAATCAAGATTTGGTAACTGTCTACGGATTCCATCAAATCTTGATTGGAATATAAGTTGGAAAGTAGATATGTACTGGCAGCAACACCAGCGAAAAGACCTATTTGACCTTGATAATTTTCAGAGTTGTAGCCAGCATTTTCTAAAGCTGACCAAACACATTCTATAAAAAGGCGATGTTGTGGATCTGTAATTTCGGCTTCTCTGGGAGAAAAACCAAAAAATGCAGCATCGAACAACTCGATATCTTCTAATACGCCGCTTGCTTTTACGTAATTGCGATCGCTCAGTAATTCTGAGTTTACTCCAGCAGATATTAGTTCTTCATTGGTGAAAAAAGAAATTGACTCTACACCATTGGACAGATTTTGCCAAAAGCTATCAATTTTATCGGCTCCAGGAAAACGTCCTGCCATACCGATAATGGCAATTTCGTCTTCGTTTAAACTATTAATAAAATTATTTGTTACATCCATAGCTCGAAGCATTAATACTTTCTAGTTAATCTCAAGATATAAATTTTCCTTAAAAAGGTAAAAGGCATCAGTTTGTAATATTAAGACTTACGCTTTTATGTTTAATTTAGAGGTACTATCTACTTCTAGATTTAATCCAATAAAAACTGAAGTTATTTTTCGCGTAAGTCCTAAAAATACAAATCGAAAACTGATATTTAATAAGATTTGGCTAATTCGTCATTATCTGGAAAATATGACCTGGAAATTTCCGTAACAATTTGAATTTGATCATTTAAAACCGCGTCAATATCTGCTTCTGTAGTTAAGGGATTAGCAATTACTGCACGCATAGCAATAACAGGATTTTCTTTACCCGAAATGATAGTTGTTTTTGTCGTCCGTGAAATAAAAGTACGGCCAATTTGTCGCTGAAGTTTTTGTAAATGCTCGTTCAATTCATTGATGAGTTGATTATCAATTTCCGTCAATTGATTTTTAGCAACAACTCCTCTCAATTGCTCTGGAATATAACGATAAATCAACAAATTTGTATCCGGTTCTGCTAGCAACTCAAATTCAGGCATAGCCGAAATCCGAGCAGCCATGTATTGGGTTTTCCTGATTCCTTCATCAATCAAAAACTCATATCCCTTCAGCCCAATTAGCTTTAAACCAGCGTGTAAAAATAAAGCCATCCCCGGTCGAGAACCTTCTAAAGCACGTTTGCCTAAATCAAATGACCCCTTACGCATGGTATAGCTAGCTTGTTTTTCGATTGAAGAAGCTAGATAGGGGTCGCGGAAAAAGACCATACCAATGCCCATTGGCAGATATAGTTGTTTATGACCATCAATGGTTACTGAATCAGCTTTTTCGATGCCAGCAAGTTTGTGTCGATGTTTTTGGGAGAAGATAACCGGGCCACCCCAGGCTGCATCTACGTGAAAATGTACATTATTTTCTTGGGCTATCTCGGCAATCTCTTCTAGCGGATCGACACAACCAGAATCTGTGGTTCCAGCAATGCCAACAATGGCTATAATATGTAAGTTTTGTTCACGACATTCTGCAACAGTTTGGCGTAGCGCTTGTATCTTGACTCGATTGTTAGAATCGACTGGAACTCTAATCAAGTTTTGGGTACTAATACCCATCAAATCGGCTGCTTTATCAAAAGAGAAGTGCATTAATTCGGAGCCTATCACAACTGCTCCTTTGTAGCCATAAAAATTTAAAGCTGCGGTTAAACCTGCTTTCTCTATGCCTAAAAACTCATTTTTTGCTCCTAAAGATTTATTTCGGGCGCACCAAAGGGCTGTGATATTTGCTGTTGTACCACCAGAAACTAAAATTCCTAATGTACTCTGATTGTTTTGAATATGTTGAGTGTAAAAATTATCGGAAAAATCATAAATTTGTCGGTGCATCATTGCTAAAGCTTCACGTTCGCAGAAGCTCAAAGCTTTTGCAGTCTCTATTTTGACAGCATTTTGATTCATTGCTGTCATTAGTTTAGCTAGAGGACGTACAAAAGAAGGAAGTGCCGAGGTCATGTGACCGATAAATTGTGGCGAAGATGTGTGTATAGAATTAGAAACAATGTTGTCGCCTAAATATTGGAAATAGCTTTCAAAATCAATAGGTTGACTAGGTATTTTACTATCACCAAACTTCCTAATCAGTTCATCAATATCAACGTTAGTATTTGCATTTAGTGTAGTTAAAAAATCTAGAGAAAAATCATTAACTATTTCATCTATTTGCGTTTCGAGAGATTTACCTTTATGACTTGAAGTAAACATTTGCATTACATGATCACCAATTTCTGAATGCAATGTTTGCTCAGTTGGAGAAAAGGTATTCTTGGTTAGAACTTCTTGGTTACTTAATGTCATTTTATCTCCTTGACAAGAATATTTTTACTGCACTGCTAATACTTTTATCAGCCCTTTGGGCAAGGCAGAAGGCAGAGGGTAGAAGGGAAGATTTAAGTTACGGTATTGCCTTGAACCGCCTCATTGAGAAGAAATTTCCTTTCCCTTAGCTGCTCGGTGTTCTTTTCTGGCTTGTTTGCGACGCTGTACTGAAGCTGTTCTATTTTCAGGAATATGAGAAGGCTTGAGAAAAGATGTTTCTTCACTCTGTTTCTGACTGAAATATTTAGCTAGATGGCTGACAGTTGGATATTGAAACATTTCAACTAAGGGGAAATTTCGCTGAAATATTTTTTGCAATTTACTATGAACTTGCACTAAAAGCAGGGATTGACCGCCTAGTTCAAAGAAATTATCATGAATTCCCACGTTCTCAATATCAAGTACTTCTTGCCAAATCTCAGCAATAGTTTTTTCTACCTCGGTCTGGGGTGGCTGATAAACTACTTTTAATTCTGGGCGTACTGTATCAGGTGTGGGTAGGGCTTTCCGGTCAACTTTGCCATTAGGTGTTAGTGGGAGTGCCTCTAATGTGACAAAAGCTGATGGCATCATGTAGTTGGGCAACTTTGCTTCTAAAAAATCCCGTAGTTCAGAAATCATTGGCATTTGCTCTGAGTTCGGAACTACATAAGCAACTATACGTTGAGAGTCTGTTGGTGAAGCATGAACCGTAACTACAGTTTCTTGTACTGCTGGGTGTTGACATAAAATTGTTTCAATTTCTCCCAGTTCAATGCGGAAACCACGGACTTTAACCTGGTGGTCAATACGGCCAATGTACTCTATCTCTCCATTCGGTAGATAGCGGGCTAAATCTCCCGTTTTATAAAGACGTGTAGCTTGTTTACTAAAGGGATTGGGAATAAATTTTTCTGCTGTCAGGTCGGGGCGGTTCAAATAGCCTCGCGCTAGTCCTGCACCGCCTATGTGCAGTTCGCCTGTTACACCCACGGGAACTAGCTGGTTATATTGGTCTAGGATGTAGAACTGGGTGTTTGCAATTGGATGACCAATTGGTACAATTTTGCGATCGCTTTCAATTAAAGATGCTGCTGACCAAATGGTAGTTTCTGTGGGGCCGTACATATTCCACAGGGCAGCACACCGATGCAATAATTGATTGGCTAGGTGTGGGGGTAAAGCTTCGCCGCCACAAAGAATTTTTAATTGATTGTTACCACTCCAGCCTGATGCCAAAAGTAATTTCCAAGTTGCTGGTGTCCCTTGCATGACTGTGGCTTTTGACTCTATGAGTTTTGCTGACAACTGCGTTCCGTCTGAGGCGATTTCCCGACTGGCGATTACCAAGCGACCACCTACTACAAGTGGAAGGAAAAGTTCTAAGGCTGCAATATCAAAGGATATGGTAGTGACTGCTAATAAGATATCTTTCTCGGTTAGCCCCGGCCTTTGCTTCATGGCAGACAAAAAGTTGCTCAAAGCCTGATGGGGAATTTGTACGCCTTTAGGTTTACCTGTGGAACCAGATGTATAAATGACATAAGCTAGGTTGTCAGGAGTTAGATTGCAGGATACATTTTCCTGGCTTTGTTGTGCAATGGCTTGGCAATCTGTATCCAAACAAACGACTTTGGCTTGGTGTTGGGGCATTGCCTGCACAAGTGACGCAGTAGTTAGCAACACTGTCGCTTGAGCGTCTTCTAATATAAATGCTAATCGTTCTTGGGGATAGCTAGGGTCTAGTGGGATGTATGCACCACCAGCTTTGAGGATGGCTAATAATCCGACGAGCATATCGAGCGATCGCTCTATAAAAATCCCGACTAATACTTCTGATTTTACTCCTAAAGCTTGTAAGTAATGCGCCAATTGATTTGCTCTGGCGTTGAGTTCTCTATAAGTCAATTGTTGGTCTGCAAACACCACTGCTACAGCATCGGGTGTTCTTTCCACTTGAGCTTCAAACAACTGATAGATACATTGATCTTGAGAATACTCTACTTTTGTATCATTCCACTCTACTAGTAATTGATTTTTCTCAGGTTCTGTGAGCAGTGATACTTCTGAAAGCTGTTGCTGTGGATTAGCGACAATTGCCTCCAGTAAATTTCGATAATGTTCCACCATTCGAGTAATGGTGTTGCGAGCGAAAATATCAGTGCTATATTCTACCAGCCCTGTTATTCCTTGCACTCCTTCCGATAAGTTAAAACGCAACTCAAACTTCGCTGTTCCATTGTCAAATATCAACGGACTTACCTTAAGTTCTGCAAGTTCTAACGGCTCCACTTGCGTTTGTTGCAGATCGAATTTGACCTGAAACAATGGCACCATTTCGCTGAGATTTCGCTCTGGTTTCAAAATATCCACCAGCTTATCAAAGGAAAGGTCTTGATGGTCGTAAGCCTTAAGAGTTGTTTCACGTACTCGACTTAGTAACTGACAGAAAGTTGGGTTTTCAGATAAGTCAGTACGCAGCACCAAAGTGTTAATTAAAAACCCAATTAATCCTTCAGTCTCAACTCGATTGCGGTTAGCAATATCCGTTCCAACAACAATATCATTTTGGTAAGTGTATTTATATAATAAGACTTTAAATACTGTTAATAATAATGTAAATAGTGTTACTCCTTGTTTCACACTCAAAGCTTTGAGTGCATCAGATAGAGTTTTAGATAATTCAAAAGTCTGTGTTGCACCTTGATACTTTGCAACGGCTGGTCGAGGTTTATCAGTGGGTAGTTCTAAAATAGGCAGGTTAGCAAGCTGCTTTTTCCAGTAATCCATTTGGGTTGCCAACACTTCTCCTTGGAGATATTGTTGTTGCCAAACTGCCCAGTCTGCATATTGGATTGGTAGTTCAGGGAGTGGTGTAATCCCTTGGAGAAGCAAGCTATGCGTAGCATCTCCCAGAGAAAGTTGCTGATGGGAAAAAGCTTCGTAAAGAACTTTCATTTCCCGAACAAATATGCCTAAAGACCAGCGATCGGATATGATGTGATGAGTTTTTAACAACAAAACATATTTTGCTTCTTCCAATTGTAAAAGAGTTATTTTTAATAATGGTTTAGTCAAATCAAAAGGTTCTTCGGCTTCTTGAGTAGCTAAACTTTCAACTTCTTCTTGTTGATTGGGTACATCTCTCAAATCCAATCTTGATAATGTATAT
Source organism: Anabaena subtropica FACHB-260 (assembly GCF_014697105.1). GTDB lineage: Bacteria > Cyanobacteriota > Cyanobacteriia > Cyanobacteriales > Nostocaceae > Trichormus > Trichormus subtropicus. The sequence goes on from NZ_JACJRF010000017.1 coordinate 99,729, forward strand.
GGCTGATGTGGATTAATTAACTGAACTGGTTGTCCTTGTGAATCAGTAGTAAAAGTTGTTCGTAAGCTTTCATGACGTTTGATAATTTCGTTAAATACTTGCTCCAATACTGTTGCATTTAACTGACCTTCGAGACACAAAGCACTAAAAACATTGTAAGCACCACTATCAGGGTTTAATTGCTGGAAAAACCACAGCCTTTGTTGAGCAAAGGATAAAGGTAATCTGTTAATATCTTTTCTTTTGGGAATTTCTAATTTAGATATTTCTGAAGTTCTTACGTGATTCAAACCTTTTTGTTTGAGCCGTTTTTCAAATATTAACCGTTGCTCTGGAGATAGAGCAGCTATTTGTTGAGAAAAATCACTCATTAGTGTGCATCCAAAATAATTAATACTAAAACACAAAGAATTATAGTCACTAATATCTCAATGTACTGGTAACATTTTTTCTGTTTTGAGATTACACATATCCTTTAAATCTTTTAAATAAGGCAAACTTGACATGACATCGTCAAAATTATCATTGAAGTCAATCAGACAAGCAACTTCATCAACATCAGCTGCTTTCAGACGCTCAATCATTTGTAGACAGGTTGTTTTTGACCCAATGAGAGTTCTGCCCTTTAGCCAACCTTCGTAGGCAAACCTTAATAAACTATTAATGTCTGCTTCGGTAAATTTTTTCAAATCAATCCGTACTCCAGCATTCTTGGCTAAATTTTCTAGCAATTCTATATGTGTTTTCAAGTAATTATAAAAAGGTTCCCTAACTTGTTCTTTTACTATATTGAAATCTTCTCCTACAAAAGTATGTAACATGATTGCTACTTTTCCTGCTTGAGGATTATGACCATGTTTTGCTAAAGATTGACGATATAGTGATATGAGTGGAGCTACTTCTTCTAGAGTTGCACCTAGCAAAGAGGTAAGTACGTTAGCACCCATTTTGCCAGCTTCAATATATGTTATGTCTGATTGACACACAATCCAAGTAGGTAGTTTCTGCTGTATTGGTCGGGGAAATGTTCTTACCTTGAAAGCTTTCCCAGTTACATCTTGGAGTTCTACATATTCGCCTTCCCAAAGTTTCTGGACTTTATTTATCCCAGACCACATAGTTTCTTTTCGATTAGCATGACTTTCGCTAGAAAGTACAAAGTCATCTATTGTCCAACCGGAAGCAAAACCAAGAGCAACTCTACCGTTGGAAATATTATCAATCACAGACCATTCTTCAGCAACTCGCGCTGGATTATGAAGTGGCATGACAATACTACCAGCCCTTAATTGAATTTGCTCTGTCACCATTGCCAACATTGCCGAAGTCAAAGAAGGATTGGGATAAAGTCCTCCAAAGGGATGAAAATGACGTTCGGGAGTCCAAAGTGCAGAAAAACCATTTTTATCTGCATATTTGGCACTTTCTATTAATAAATTATATTTATTTTTTCCAGTTGTAGAGCCATCACCAGAAAAATAAAGTAAGCTGAAATCCATTCTTAACTCCTGAGATTATCTGAGGTAATTAATTAGTTAAAAAAAACAAATAGTAGCCCTATATCACTGTAATTAAGAGTCTTTCACTAACTCTTGTTGAATTTCTTCTAGTGAAAGGTTTTTCACTTCTTGTAATAAAGCTGCAAATTCTTGCATATCTTCTTGTTTAGGTTGATTTTCAGCGATGATATTAGCTAGCCCAGCTACAGTAGGTGCATCAAAAAGAATACTTTGTAGGGGCAATTCCACTTGAAAACTTTCTCGCAAACGCGAAGTCACCTGGACAGCTAGTAAGGAATGCCCTCCTAACTCAAAGAAATTATCGTGAATACCAATTTGTTCAACACCGAGGAGTTCTTGCCAAATAACTGCAATAGTTTTCTCAATCTTATTGCTGGGAGCTATATAGGTAGATTGCAAATTTGGTCTTGAGTACTGTAAAAGAGTATCTCCTGGGAGAATATCTTTATTGTCTAGTGGCTCACGCTTAATCCATGTGTTTAGTCTAGCTTGCAAATTCCCTGGAGAAACAATAAATTGACCTGCTGAATCCATTGATAAAATGCGTTGAGAAACATTCCATGCTTCTTCAGGCATCATTGCTAATTCAGCTAAATTTGTGCCAAATGCAGTATTGTTCTCTTGTTCCTCTTCATATTTTACCGCATCCCAGTTAACACTAAACCAAGGAATATGACTTGTTTGATTTTTTTTGTTGACAAAGGTATCAATGAAAAGATTAGCTGCCGAATAAGCAACAAGTCCCAGACCCCCCACAAGAGATGATAATGAAGATTGTAGTAAATAAAAATCTACTTCTCTATTTTGCAAAACTTTTTCTAAAGCATAAATTCCATCAACTTTTGAATGGAATTGTGATTTAATCTCACACTGACCAATTTCTTGGATAGAAAAAGCAGATTTTTTATCACTCATTGGTGTTACATAAAATACCCCATTAATCTGATTAAATTCTTCATATACTTGATTAAGGGCGATGTTCATTTGCTCAATATCTGCCACATCAGTATTAATTATTAGAAGTTTTACACCTAAATCTTCTAATTCAATTATTTTTTTGATATAACGAACAATAGTATTTTGTTCATCGTGATTTGCCAGCCATTGCGACCATTCATCTCTCTGGGGAAGTCCTGTATTGCCAATGAAGACGAGGTTTGCTTGTAGTGTGTGAGCTAGGTATTCTGCAAACACTAAGCCTAAACTTCCTACAAAATCGCCTGCTATGAGATAAATTCCTTTTTCCCTGAGCCTAGTTTTTTTGATTTCAACTTCTTTTAATTGTGTCGGCTCAAAACTTTCTATCCATCGATGATTGGCGCGGTAAGCAACAACTAAATCAGATGAATGGGTTACCATTTCCGCTTTGAGTTGCTTTATTAATTGATGTTCTGCGAAACTTCCCGATTCAGGAGTGACAATATCAATATTACGACAGGTAATATTTGGATATTCTTGCGGTATTACTTTACACAATCCTAAAACTGTTGCTTTTTCTGGAATTAACTCTTCTTGTCCTATGACATCATAAAGGTTATTCGTTACAACTATGATTTGTAGAGGATTTGTAACATTTTGTTTACTAAGCGTTTGGGCTATGAAAAGTAGGCTATTGAAGCCAAAATCTTGATAGTTTTCAAAAGTGGAAACTGTTGATAGCCCTTGTTTAGGCTTGGTTGTAACACCCCAAAAATGAGCAATAGTTTGTGGAATGTGACCTATCTGACGCAGTGTTTGGAACAGGATAGCATAATCATGCTGCTGTTGAGGATTGATTGCATAAGCGCGATCGCCTAATTGGGTAAATTCCTCTGCGATCGCCACAGTAATGACTTCTTGTCCTTCTTGTTCCAATTGTTGAGCAATTTGTGAACCTAATTGACAATGGTCAACAAAAACCAAGTAACAAAGCTTTTGCTTCATTACTACTTTTTCTGCTAAAGGTTCAAGTAACTTAAGTTGTTTCCAACTAGGAACATAGAACCATTCGTCAATATTTGATTTTTTACTTAGCTTATGGTTATTACTTGTGTCGTTGGCTGTTTGTGGGTCGAGCCAATAACGCTGACGCTCAAAAGGATATGTTGGTAATGTAATGCGCCGACGTTCTTCTTGGGCATAAAAACTATACCAATCTACCTGTAAACCTACTAACCAAAGTCGCCCCAAAGTATTAAGTAAAAATGCCACATCCGACTGTTGGTCTTTCGGATGGCGCATTGAACTTAGCACTATAGATTTAGTAGCCTGTTGTTTAGCAAAAGTATTTAATGTTCGTCCTGGGCCAACTTCCAGTAATATTGGCATTTGCTCTGAGTTATTAAACAGTTCAGCAACTCCTGTAGCAAAGCGTACTGTATGCCTTAAATGTTTTGTCCAATAGCTGGGATCAGTTGCTTCAGATGCAGTAATCCAGGTTCCTGTGACATTGGAGATAAAAGGAATTTGAGGAGAATTTAAATTGATTTTTTGAACTTTGTCAGTAAATGCTTCCAGAATGGCATCCATCATTTGCGAATGAAAGGCATGGGAAGTATGCAATTTCCGACACTCTACGCCTTTTGATGTTAACTGACTTTGCAACTGAGCGATCGCTTCCTCGGAACCTGAGACAACACACAAAGATGGTGCATTAATTGCAGCTAAAGAAACATTCTCATCCAACCACGGTTTTATTGCTTCCTCTGAAAGTACAACCGAAAGCATGGCACCAGATGGAAGTTGTTGCATCAGTCGTCCACGAGTAGCAACCAGTGCTAAAGCATCTTCCACAGAGAACACACCAGACAAACAAGCGGCTACGTATTCCCCAATGCTATGACCAATCATGGCTACAGGAGATATACCCCACGCCATCCACAACTGAGCTAGAGCATACTCAATGACAAAGAGTGCTGGCTGAGTAATGTGAGTTTGTTGTAGTTGCTGGGCAGCAATTTCTATCTTTTCTTCATTGGGATATAAAATACTGCGTAAATCAACACCAAGATGAGATTTCAGGATTTCACAACATTCATCTATATGTTTCCTGAATACTGGCTCAGTGTTGTATAACTCTTGACCCATGTTCACATACTGTGAACCTTGACCGGGAAACATAAATATAGTTTGTCGGTTGCAAGCTTCTTGAAAGTTGGTGAAGATTCTTTGTGAGTCTATGTTTTCGAGAACTGTAACCGCATCATCAAAATTTTGACATACAAGCATTCGACGATGCTCAAACCCTCGACGACCAACCTGTAGGGTGTATGCAACATCGGCCAAGTTCAGGTCTGGATGCTGCTTGAGATGAGTAAATAAATTTGTCGTAGCAGTTTCTAGCGCCGACTCGGTTTTTGCAGAAAGCAATAACAACTGCCAAGGACGAGAGACACTAGAGGGTTGAGTAGTCGGTGCTTCTTCCAGAATCACATGAGCGTTAGTTCCACCAATGCCGAATGAACTAACTCCAGCACGGAGGGGAGTGCCGTTGGCTTTCCACTCTGAAAGTGTAGTATTAACGTAAAAAGGACTGTTATCAAAGTCAATTTGAGGGTTGGGCTGCTCAAAATGCAAGCTTGGCGGTATCTGTCTATTTTTCAGGGCTAAAACTGTTTTGATTAATCCCGCAACACCAGCCGTAATATCAAGATGTCCAATATTCGTCTTGACTGAACCAATAGCACAGTAATTTTTCTTGTGTGAATCAGTACGAAAAGCTTGCGTTAGTGCGGCAATTTCAATTGGGTCGCCTAAAGAAGTTCCTGTTCCATGTGCCTCGATATAAGTAATTGTCTCAGGGTCAATTTCCCCAATTGTTTGAGCCGCTTTAATTACCTTCGCTTGGGTATCGATACGAGGTGCTGTATAACTAACTTTTAGGCCACCATCGTTATTAATAGCTGAACCTTTGATAACAGCATGAATGCAATCTCCATCAGCAAGGGCCTCTTCTAATCGCTTCAAAACAACAAGTCCTACACCGCTACCAAAAATAGTTCCTTGCCCTTTGGCATCAAAAGCACGACAATGACCATCTGGAGATAAAATTCCCCCTTCTTGATAGGAATATCCAGATTTTTGTGATGCACTGATGGCAACACCACCCGCTAAGGCGATGTCACATTCACCACCTAATAAACTTCGGCAGGCTAAATGCACAGCAACTAAGGAAGTGGAACAGGCCGTTTGCACGTCAATAGAAGGCCCTTCTAATTCTAATTTATAAGAAACTCGTGTTGTGAGAAAGTCTTTATCATTAGCAAAAACCAGTTGTTGTCCATCAATAGAATTTTTAACGTTCTGATTTGTATAAAGGTTAATTAAATAATTATTAATCCCTGTACCAGCGTAAACTCCAATTGACCCTTGATACTGTTTTGAATCGTAGCCAGCACTTTCCAGAGCTTGCCAAGCACACTCTAAGAAAATACGCTGTTGAGGGTCGAGAACTTCTGCTTCTCTGGGATTGAAGCCAAAAAATGCAGCATCAAATAATTCTATATCTTCTAATATGGCGGCGGCTTTAACATAATTGGAATCGTTGATAACAGCAAGGTCTATTCCTGAAGATTTGAGTTCTTCATCTGTTAAAGGCACTATTGACTCTACACCATCTCGGAGATTTTGCCAAAATTCTTCAATATTGTTAGAGCCAGGAAAGCGGCCTACCATGCCAATAATGGCTATTTCTAAACCCGTTTGCTCAAACGTTGCTGAATTATCCATTTTATCTGACTCCTTTACTGATTTTGAGAAATTGTTTCATCCGAATTTTGCCTGCTTCTAATTGTTGAGTCCGAGCTTTATTTGAGTGAATTTCTGATAATTTATGCTCGTTTGTCTGATTCAAAAACTCAGCCAAAGAACTGATAGTTGGATATCTAAATAAATCGAGTATTAATAAATCTTTTTGCAATATTTCCCGCAGTTGGCTATGAACCTGAACCACTAATAACGAATGTCCACCTAGCTCAAAGAAGTTATCGTTAATCCCAACTTTTTCTATTTTCAGTGCCTTCTGCCAAACCATCGCAATAGATGCTTCTAAATCATTTTGTGGTTTGATGTATGTGGTTTCTAACTGGGGACGAAGATTATCTGGTATTGGCAGCGATCGCCTGTCTACTTTACCATTAGGTGTTAATGGTAGAGCCTTCATCGATACAAAGGCAGCAGGTATCATGTAATCAGGGATTTTTTCTTGTAAGAAATTCCGTAATTCGCTAATTTTCAATTCCTGTTCGGATACTACATAAGCTACTAGTTGCTTATTTCCAGATACATCTTCCCTGAGAACAACTACAGCTTCTTGCACATCGGGATATTGAGTTATTTTAGCTTCAATTTCTCCAGTTTCCACCCGGAAACCACGAATTTTTACTTGATGGTCGATGCGACCAATGTACTCTATTTCTCCAGTGGGAAGATAACGGGCTAAATCTCCAGTTTTGTAGAGACGCGACGTTGGTTTATTGCTAAAAGGATTAGAGAGAAATTTTTCAGCAGTTAGTTGAGGAAGGTTTAAATAACCTCGTGCTAGTTGTTCGCCACCTACATATATTTCACCTGGTAAACCTACAGGAACAGGTTGTTTATTTGTATCTAGGATATATATTTGTGTATTAGCAATTGGACGACCAATTAAGACGGATGCTGATAGGGGTGTTTGTGGGGTAATACTGTAACAAGTAACATCCGCAGATACTTCTGATGAACCGTAAAGGTTTAACAAAGTACTATCTGGCAAACTCTGGCGAAATTGTCCAAGCAATTCATGAGAAAGAGCTTCACCACTGCTAATCCACAACTTTAATTTAGGTAGCTGCAATTGTAAAAGATTAGCTGTACTTAACATTACAGCCAATAAGGAGGGAACAACTACTAAGCGTGTGATATTATTCTCGGCAAGAACTGCTATAAACTGTTGTGGGTCTTTGACAACTCTATTGGGGATAATTACTAGAGTTACACCTTGAAGTAAGGGGCCAAAAATTTCCCATACTGAATCAACAAAATTTAAAGATGTTTTCTGACAACAAATTTCTTGCTCTCCAAAAGGATAATTCTGCCACATCCATTGAAAGCGATTGATAGCACCTTTGTGCAAACCAAAAACACCCTTCGGTTGACCAGTAGAACCAGAGGTGTAGATAACATAAGCTACATTCTCGGCTGCTAAACTAACAATAGGATTGTCTTGACTTTGTTGGCTAATTAGGGCTTGATTGGTGTCTAAACAAACTATCTGTGTTTCATGTTGAGGAAGCTTTTGTTTGAGGTGCTGCTGAGTTAGCAGTATTGGCAATTGAGAATCTGACAATATGAAAGCTAGGCGTTCCTCTGGATAGTTAGGGTCTAACGGTATATATGCACCACCTGCTTTGAGAATGGCTAAGATACCCACGACCATATCGAGCGATCGCTCAACACAAATCCCAACTAATACCTCTGGTTTTACTCCTAAAGTTTGTAAGTAATGCGCTAATTGATTTGCTTTGGTGTTTAGTTCGCGGTAGGTTAGTTGCTGATCTACTCTGCGAGAAGCCGCGCTTTGCTCGTCTACAAATACTACTGCTACTGCATTGGGTGTTTTGTCTACTTGTGCTTCAAACAAATGATGAAGGCATTTATCTTGAGGATATTCAACCTGAGTCTCATTCCACTCTACTAAAACTTTATGACGCTCTGATTCTGTTAATAATGGTAATTCTGATAGCCGTTGCTCTGGATTAGTAACAATACCTTTGAACAAAGTCTGTAAATGTTCCACCATGCGAGTAATGGTGGTGTCATCAAATAAATCTGTATTATATTCTAAAGTTCCTACTAGTCCCCCTTCTGTCTCTTTCATGTCAAGTGTCAAATCAAACATGGCGGTGTTTGCGTTATTTTCCCGGAAATTCAAAGTTAAACCTGACAGTTCTAACGCAGACATGGGGGTATTCTGAAGAATAAACATCACTTGAAATAGAGGCGCATGACTCAAATTTCGCTGTGGCTGCAATTCTTCAACTAACAAATCAAAAGGTATATCTTGATGAGCATAAGCTTCTAAAGTCTTCTCACGTACACGCCTCAATAATTCTCTAAAAGTGGGATTACCAGTGAAGTCAGTACGCAACACAAGGGTATTGACAAACAATACCTTAGCCAAAATAAGAGGATGAAGAGAGAGGGCCGATGTAGTAGAGTTATTGTCTCTCACAACGACAACTCAAAAACCACAATCAGCCCATGCCCGATATC
>NZ_JACJRF010000018.1 GCF_014697105.1 Anabaena subtropica FACHB-260
GTAATGAGTAATGAGTAATGAGTAATGAGTAATGAGTAATGAGTAATGAGTAATGAGTAATGAGTAATGAGTAATGAGTAATGAGTAATGAGTAATGAGTAATGAGTGACGAGTGATGAGTAATGAGTGACGAGTGATTAGTGATGAGTGATGAGTTGTGATTCCTAATTCACATTAGGCATAAATTGGGATCTGGGGAATAGGGATCTCACAGGTGTAAGTTTTTACCCTTTGTTTGTACCTAAAATATGGTTTTAGGGTGTAGGGGTTGATAAAACTATGATTCTGTAGTTGGTTTTATAGTCATCACTCATTCCTTAGTTAAAAACTTGTCAGAGCATGGGGAGTTGAGAATAAGAGGTTTTGTTAAATAAGATGCGTTTTAAATTTTGATAGTAGTTAATTGAAATACAGTTTTTCATGAATTTAGCTTATATCCTGATGACGATGTTTGCATGAATCATTAGTGATTGCTCATTTTCCCCTCTCCCCACTTTATGAACCAAATTTATTCATGGTTTTTTGCCTGTTGATGGTTAACTCCACCCGTAAAGGGAAAATAAACTATGCACTCTTGGGATGAGGGGGTATCAGAAAATTAACCACAGAAGTCCTAAAATTAGTTATTCTTTTGATATCCTGGCAAAACTACTCGTGGTTTTTGGCTGATGTTGTCATTTATTAGCTCTGCAAATCCTTGGTTAGTGGGAGTAGGACTAAATACAATTTTATTGAGTTTAGTCTGGTTCGCTCCTAAAAAACTACTGACCCCTGCTGGTGTGTTTCACGCTTGGTTATTGGGCATACTGATTTGGGGTATTTTAGGCTGGCAGGGATACGTAGTAGTGATGTTCTATTTTCTTGTGGGTTCCGGTGTCACACGCATTGGTATGGCACAAAAAGAAGCCCTTGGGATTGCTGAAAAGCGTTCGGGAGCAAGAGGCCCGGAAAATGTTTGGGGTTCTGCTTTAACTGCGGCGCTGTGTGCTTTAGGTATAGGAATTATTAATGCTGAACTTTTCTCACTTAGTCCCCAATCTCTAGTTCCTAGTGTCCAGTCCCTATTATTATTAGGTTACGTCGCCAGCTTTAGCACAAAACTTTCTGACACCTGTGCCAGTGAAGTGGGTAAAGCTTACGGTAAAAGCACTTTCTTGATTACTACCTTGCAACCGGTTCCCAGAGGTACAGAGGGTGCTGTGAGTTTAGAGGGGACTTTAGCTGGTGTGGTGGGTTCAGTGGCGATCGCTATTATAGGTTGGGGTGTCGGTTTAATTTCACCCTTGGGAATTGTTTGGTGTGTGCTGGCTGCTTTGATTGCCACTAATTTAGAAAGTGTGATTGGTGCAACCCTACAATCAAAATATACCTGGTTAACTAATGAAATTGTTAATATTCTTAATACCTTAATTGGTGCGATCGCTGCGATGTTAGTTGCCTTTATTTGGGCAAGCTCTTTTAGTTAGGGAGTAGAAGAGGCAGGGGAGCAGGGGGAAATCAAAAGAATTATTTTACTCCTAAACTCATCACAGGCTGAACGCGCCGCCACCGCTAACAAACAGGACTCAGATTACTAACGATAACTATGCTTCAAGTCGCTTTCAACTTCATATCTGGAGTTGAAAACTATAGCCATGTAAATTAATGTCAATTGAAATAGAAAATTCAATTATTATTAAATATTTTTATTTCTGAAAGTTGCCATTACTTATTTCTAGTCAATAGAATTTTATTTTTAGCTGTTTTTACCAGGTGATCTCATGGAAACTCTATCCTTTTTGAGTATTGATGACCAACCAATTTCGATTGAACAAACCATAAAATATCTGCAATCTTCAGGGAAGTTGGGTCAATTCATTAGTGATGTCCTCCGTCAGTATGTCATTGAGCAAGAAATCGCAGGGCGAGAGGATGTAGAAATTAATCCAGCCTTAACCGAACAAACAGTGATTGATTTTCGCCTCAAAAATCAACTAGCAGACCCCCAAGCTTTTCAGGAATGGTTAACGAAAAATGGTACAGACTATCCCAGGTTCCATGCTTCAATTAGTTTCAACTTTAAGTTAGAAAGATTAAAAACTTTGGTGACAGAAACCAAACTACCAGAATATTTTATTGAACAGAAGATTTTTCTGGATCGGGTGGTAATATCGCGGATTGTAGTGGATAGTCGAGAATTGGCAGAAGAATTACAACTGCAAATTGCCGAAGGAGGTAGTTTTGAACAATTAGCTAAAGAGTATTCTGTATTAGACGATCGCCTCGTTAATGGCATGATGGGGCCAATTAGTCGGGGAACTATGCCAGATAAATTGCGGGCGACTGTTGATGCGGCTAGTCCTGGTCAATTAGTCGGGCCTATAGAAATTGATGGACGTTATGGTTTGTTTCGAGTAGAACAATTTTTACCAGCGTCTTTAGATGATATTCAGCTCAAGCAAGCATTACAAAACGAATTATTTGAAAAATGGTTAGCAGAGAAAATTCAAAAGCTGACAGTGAAATTACAAGTGAGTTAAAACTTCTGGATAATGAATCACTAAAAATCAAAGTGCTAGCTGCCATACCTTGGAATCAACCTCCCCTAAATTGGCTCACTCCTGAGCAAAGATCCCTCTTAGAGGAGCGTTTAGAAATCCGTCGTTATCGACTGGGAGAAAAAATCTGGTCAAGCGAAGCGGGTGGTTATCAGTTTTTCCTTGTGACTGGGAAAGTCCGTTTGCGGGAGGAAGGAAGCGGTCAATCCTTAGCAGCCATCCAGATGGGTGATTGGTTTGGTGATTTACAAAAGCTACCCGGAGAATACAAAGCCGTAGCTGCTAGTAAAGAAGTGATAGTAGCTTGTTGGGATACACATCTGTGGGCAGAAATATCCACCCCAGCAATGGAGGATTTCTGGTTGGGATTGGCTCAACAGGATAATACAGCAATTGAGAATGAGGTGACATCTGTTCAGTCTCCCATTTTGCAACAACCTCCTACTCCTCCAGAACAGACAACTCCGCAAATTCCTACACCTGTCACACTCAGTTATCCTTTTGTTAGCAGTTGGAATACAGGTGCGGCTTGTTTAACAATGGCATCTCAGCACCTGGAAAATCCTGTGAACTTGGAATGGGTACAACGCCAACTCAGGGGTCAACGTCCCAAGCAAGTTGTAGAAGCGGGAGAAAAGTTAGGTTTAGTTCTGCGAAGAGTGCAAATAACTTGGGCTGAGTTGCGACAGCTAACCTTCCCAGCTTTGTTGCAGTTGCAAACCGAGTCAGTTCCTCAACCTTCTTGGGTTATTGCCTATGGGATAAAAGGCGATCGCTTAATTATTGCTAATCCCTTAAATCCTGATAATCTTTGTGAAAGTGTACCACAATCGATCATAGAGCAATGCTGGGATGGTCAGTTGTGGCAAGTAGAACTGATATCCAAACAAGAAAAATTTAACCTGAATTGGTTTACCCCAGCAGTTTGGAAATATCGCAAGCTGTTAACAGAAGTATTATTAGCGTCTTTTACATTGCAGCTATTGGGTTTAGGAACGCCACTAATTACCCAGGTGGTTATCGATAAAGTCATGGTACAAGAGAGTTTACCAACTCTCGATGTCATGGCGATCGCACTTTTGTTAATCGCTGTATTTGAGTCGATACTGGGGATTCTGCGGTTATTTATCTTTACCCACACAGCCAGGCGTCTAGATTTAAGCTTATCAGCACAATTATTCCGCCATCTGATGCGCCTACCCTTGGCTTATTTTGAGTCACGGCGTGTAGGTGATACAGTAGCTAGAGTCCAGGAACTGGAACAAATTCGCCAGTTTCTCACAGGTACAGCATTAACTGTAATTTTAGATAGCATCTTTGCCGTCGTCTATTTGGCATTGATGTTTTATTACAATATTCCTCTGACTTTTGTAGCCTTAGCAGTGTTACCCTTATTTGCCACACTGACTATAGTTGCCACACCAATTTTACGTAACTGGCTAAACGAAACCTTTAACCGCAGTGCTGACAGCCAATCATTCTTAGTAGAAACAGTTACAGGTATCCATTCTGTCAAAGCTCATGCAGCTGAATCAGTAGCACGCGATCGCTGGGAAGGTTTATTTGCTCGTTTTGTGCGTACTGGTTTCAAAGCTTCGACCACATCTAACATTAGCAGTAATATTGGTGACTTTCTCACTAATTTTTCTTCCTTACTAATTCTCTGGTTTGGTGCAAAATTAGTTATTGACCAAAAACTGACAATTGGTCAATTGGTAGCCTTTCAAATGCTTTCTGGCAGGGTTACAGGGCCACTTTTGCGCCTAGTACAGTTATGGCAAAACCTGCAACAAGTCCTACTTTCTGTAGACCGGATTGGTGATATTCTCAACGTTGCCCCTGAAGCAGAGATGGGGACTGGTTTAGTTTTACCACCACTGAAAGGTCAAGTTAACTTTGAGCAGGTGTTTTTCCGTTACAAAAGCAATACAGAACCAGTCCTGCGAGGCATTTCTTTTAATGTGGAACCAGGGCAATTTGTGGGAATTGTTGGACGCAGTGGTTCTGGGAAAAGTACCCTGTCTAAGTTGCTGCAAAGACTTTATCAAATTGAATCAGGACGCATCCTCATTGATGGTTTTGATATCAAGAGCGCAGATTTAGCGTCCTTAAGACAACAAATTGGCGTAGTTCTCCAAGAAGACTTTTTATTTAATGGTTCCGTCTTGGAAAATATCACCCTTGGTAATCCTGATATTACTGCCGAGCAGGTAGTAGAAGCCGCTAGACTAGCCGTAGCCCACGACTTTATTAGTCAATTGCCGTATGGTTACGAAACTAACGTAGGAGAAAGGGGTACAGCTTTATCTGGCGGACAAAGACAACGCATTGCTTTGGCGAGGTTGTTTCTCTGCGACGCACCGATTTTAGTGTTAGATGAAGCTACCAGCGCCTTAGATAGTGAAACTGAACAACAAGTTTTGCAAAATCTGCAAACAATTTCCGCCAACCGGACTGTATTCCTGATTGCTCACCGCTTTGCACCCTTGAAAAGAGCAGATCAAATTTTAGTTTTGGAACGAGGTGTGATTGCTGAACGGGGAACCCATCCAGAACTCTTGCAACAAAAAGGTTTGTATTGGTCACTGTATCAACGTCAACAAGCCAACGTGTAATCAATCTTGTGGGTTGGGGTGATAGTCGAACCTAACCCCAACCCATTCCTCAATAACGTTCGGTTAAGGTTATGGGTGAGCAGAAACGTTGCCTTGATTTATGTATTGCCAAGATTATTCAGGCCTTGAATAGTTTGATATTTAATGTGTCTTCCATTGTCATAAAAACCTCAATATTATAATTTTATTTTCGCAAAGTAAATACTCTCAAAAGTATGTTTTTGAGCAATCATAAATAAATAATTAAAATGTCCAAAGATATTTTTGGTAAAGAAAAAGGCATTTTACAAAATTAATTCATAGTAGTTATTGACTAGGAGGGCAAAGTCATTTACTGGAAACCTTAATTTTAAGGTTTTAACAATTAAAGCTGCAAAAAAAAACTTATATTTAGTTGAGGAGCAAATACCTATGCCCACAAATCAGAATCATCAAAATCCACTTTCAATTGACGGGCAAAATTCTCCTTACCTCTCCTCATCGGATGCTTTTAATACAGAAAATAATTATACTTTTAACTTAGGTTCTCGTAGTAGCTACACTTCAGATGTAGATGATAATACTATAGCTACCAGCACTAGCACTTATAACTCTACAGATGGTTATGGCTTAGTTAATGCTGGCGCAGCTGTATCTGAAGCGGCTGGACAGAATCCTTACGGTGATGTTCCTAACCTTGGCGGGAATAATTGGGGATTAGATATGATTAAAGCCCCAGAAGTCTGGGAAAATGGACATACTGGCCAAGGTGTGATTGTGGCGGTGATAGATACGGGCGTAGATATCAACCATCAGGATTTAGGCAATAATATCTGGACTAATACTAGAGAAATTCCTGGTAATGGCATAGATGATGATGGGAATGGCTATATAGATGATGTCCACGGTTGGAATTTTAACAACAACAATAACAACACCCTAGACAATAATGGACATGGAACTCATGTTGCGGGGATTATTGCTGGATCAAATAATGGTGTGGGTGTGACTGGTGTTGCTTATAATTCCCAGATTATGCCCATAAAAGTTTTGGATGAATCTGGCTCTGGTTCTTATAGTGCGATCGCTAACGGAATTTACTATGCTGTAGATAATGGTGCAAACGTCATTAACCTCAGTTTAGGTGGTAGTTTCTCCAATCGTACTCTCAAGTCTGCAATTGAATATGCCAGTAGCAAAGGGGTAGTTGTTGTTATGGCCGCAGGTAATAGTGGTGGTTCAACACCAGACTACCCTGCTCGTTATGCTAATCAAACAGGAATTGCCGTTGGCGCTGTAGATGCAAATGGTAATTTAACTAATTTCTCGAACCGTTCTGGTAATACAGAAATGGCTTATGTCACAGCCCCAGGACAAGGTATTTATTCCTCAGTACCAAATAATCAATATGCCAGTTATAACGGTACATCTATGGCAGCTCCTTATGTTGCTGGTGTAGTAGCTCTCATGCTGAGTGCTAACCCTAATTTAACTGAAGCCCAAGTACGTAATATTATTACCAGAACAGCAGGCAATAACAACAGCAACAGTACGCCCACAACCAACCCTGGCTTTGATTTTGGCCCTATTCTAGATGAATTCTTTGGCGGTTCAAGTGCAAAAAACACATTAACTAGTACCTCTAGCTTTAAGTATCAGTCTTTTGAACAGAACAACACTCTCACTGAAAGCTCAAATATCCCATCTGTAGTGTCTAATAATCAAACATCCACTATTTCCAACGTGGAGGTTACACGCCGATATTATCAAGACTCTGTAGCCAATAGCCTAGCCAACAGCCCAACTGATATCAATGACGATAATAATCTTGATTTTGGACAGTTAATCAATCAAATCGTTCGACAACTTGAGGAGTATCAAAGATTTTTAGGTATATGATTTAGTTGGAATTGCTAAATCACGATATTATCTTATCCTCGCGGGGGCGAAGCCCCCGCATCAGACTCTCTAATAGATTCTCGACTGTTGACGATACATGACATCTGACCGTAAAACATACTTTCGCCCTTGAATAACAGGAACACCTTCATGCACCAGCTCATGAACAAAACATAAAGCCATACCTGTGACTGGAACCACAGTAATATTAGATAATTCTTCATAGTAGCGAGGCGAAAGATGAAAACGGGTTTCACCACCTTCAAAACCTTCATTTAGGTAAATCATGAAAGTTAACAGACTTTCCTCCCCATTCGGTCGTCGATAACAACCGTCATGATGTATTGCAAATCTCTGCCCTGGATCATAGCGATAAAAACGAAAACGCTCATTTAATCCGACTGCTTGCCACCTGCCAATGGTCTTAGGAATATAATCTGACACACGCTGCCATAAGTCAAAAGCCCGTTGGTGATCATCGAGGATAACGCGCTCATTATTGCGGATATCAGGACGTATTTGCACACCTCGAATAGTATTGATCGGAGCCTTTGTATAACCAATACTTTCAGTTAAATTAATATACTCAGCACACTCTTGTGGTAGAAGAATATTGTCTAAAGTAAAAATTTCGTTGTTAAGCAGATTTTTTTTGATCATGGTTACAGCAGTTTGTAAACCAGTTTTTTGAATGTTCGGGGTCAACCAAATTGAGTGTAATAGCAATAAGAATTTGAAACAAGCAGAATAATCTTACTTTTGGTGTTTCCTAACATCGTTTTGCTGATGCAGGATTGACAAAATCATGTAAATCTGCTTCCCAAACACTGATGTAAATTAAATCGCAGTTCTGGCGCACAATTTGACCTTTAACTCCACCTGCGGTAAATCTAAAGTTATCTGACTGACGTTGTTGTATCTGTTCCAAACCCTGCTGGATTTTTGTACTAGATTGACCGCCTAACATCCCATTTAACGTAGCTTGCATGACTTCAGGGTCTACCGACTGAGCAAAAGATACCTCAGTTTGGCGTAGAACTCCAGAGTTGCGATCAAATAAGTAGCCTAAGTCAACTTGGTTTGGGATTAACCTATAAACTACAGCACGGGTATTGCCCCACAAGCCTCGTAAATCTCTATTTGGCTTGCCGAGTGAGGCTTCCACCGTGCTTCTTGCTGTGCCTGTGGGAAATGCGGGAACGCTTGGCCTAGTTGTATTGGCTTTGCTTGGCTGTGGTGGTTTTGTTTCTGGTAATGAATCTGGCTGAATTGGGGGTTCGGGAACAGGTTGATTTTCTGGTTCTGTTGTTGAGCTAGGTTGTGGTGCTGGCGTATCAGTGGTTATGGGTGTGTTGTCTGGTGTTGGTGTAAATGCTTCTGGGGAATTGGCGTTATCTTGGCGATTTTCCTGAGTTCTCGTGTCAGAAAAGACTGGTGGCTGAGTGGGAGTAGGAACACTAGGGGTGATAGGGGTGATGGGTTCAGGAATGGAACTCGGAGAGACTGGTGAGGGGAGAGGATTACTAACAACAGGTGTTTCCGATGGTGACTGGCGTGTAAGAGTAGACATTGCAACTCCAGCCATTAAACCACCGACTAATAAACTACCAAAGACCAAAATAGATTTTTGGCGATCGCTCTCTATCCACGGTAGGCGATCGCCTTGAGGTTTAATAGAGGGAACAGATAAGGCTTGGGTTTGTTGGGTTGGTGCAGTGGTGGGAGATACGCTAGGTTGAGTCGTCAAACCAGATGATAAAGCATACAGCATTTTACTAGCAGTACTGAAGCGATCGCCTGCCTGTGGTTTAATAGTTTGATTCAACACTGTTACAAATTGTGGCGAAACATGAGGAGCAAAGTTTTGCCAAAGAATTTCTCCTGTTTGCGGGTGAGTTGGCAATTCTTCAGGACTTTTACCAGTTAATAAATAAATTGCTGTCAAACCTAAGCTATAAATATCCGTGGCGTAAACAGGTCTACCTACAGCTTGTTCGCTCGGCATATATCCAGGTGTACCAATGACGAGCGATTGAGTAGCATATTTTGGAGAACTCACCACTGAACGAATCGTTTCCTTAACTGCACCAAAATCAATCAAAACTGGCTTTTGGTCAACATCACGGAGAATAATATTATCCGGCTTAATATCTCTGTGAATAATACCCTTACTGTGGACGTAATCTAAAACTGATAGCAGACTCAACAAAATTGCCCTAACAGTGCTTTCATTCTGATACCCTGTGGCTTCAACAAGACTTCTCAGGGTTTGACCATGAATCCATTCTTGCACAAGGTAAAACTGCCCATTTTCGGAGAAGTAAGCATGGAGTCGGGGAATTTGGTCACTGTGTTCGCCCAAAAACTCTAGAGTTGCTGCTTCCCTTTCAAACCGTTGTTGAATTATCTGATAAGTTTGTGGGTCATTGCTTATCGGTTTGAGTTGCTTAATCACGCAGCAACGACGAGAAGGCATATGAGTATCTTCCGCCAACCAGGTTTCTCCAAACCCCCCAGCACCGAGTACCTGAATAACTTGATAGCGATTGTTCAGCAGAATAGATGTCATGCAATGTTAAAAGTATCCGCCCTTTCTCAATTTACATCACGACGCGGCGATAGGTTATGTTCCTGCAATTTGGGGGTTATTTTTAAACGCAGAGGTACGCAAAGAAGTTACAAGAGAAATTCGCTTTGTCTGACTGACTGCATCGCTGGGCTAAACTTAGACTCAGATTACGAATTAACCTATCTAGCACCACTCACAACCCATCTGTTATTTCCTGCATCCCATAATAGGGAGAAACGCACAGAACTAGGTGATTGCTTGCCATTCTTCATAAAATATCGCAACTTGGCGTTAACTGTTGCTGTGTCTGCATTAGCTTGTTCCAAGGTTACTTGTTCAATATCTACATTTTGCACTTGTCCACCCCACCAATCAACATAGGAAAGATAACCTTTGGGGTGCAGCTTTCTATTATTTTGGAAACTGGGAGCTAACAGATTCCAGGCGGTATTATATTCACCTTGATTGATAGTTTCATAATAGTTTTGTACGGCTTCTTCTGGTGAAGGTCTATTTACTTCCGGTTGGTTTGCAACAGGAGTTTGTGATGGTGTAGTGGGTTCTGTGTTAATGGAAGTTTGGGAATCTAGGGGTGTGGTAAAAGGGCGTAAATTTCTGGGAAATTGGGAAGATTCTTGTGGTGTGGGGTTTTGAGTTGTATTTTGATTGGTGGATGTTTCAGATGGAGATGGTTCTACAGTCTGGGTGACATTGCTGTTAAGAGTGGATTCATTAGACGATGCCGTTGACTGGGTTACAGGCTGATTTGGTCTAGTGAGGGCAAAACCAACGACTACAGAAGCCCCAATCAAACCACCAGCAATTAGACTACTGAGGAGGATTCCTTTACTACCATTGTTTTGGGTTATGGGTTGAGGTGTTGGTGCAGTCCCTGGACTGACAGCAACTGTATTAGGTAGGTTTACAGCAGGCGATGCAGTTGCTACAGGTGGTTGTTGATAAGGAACTGTGGGCAATGATTGTGGTTGCTGATAAGCGACTGTGGGAGGGAAACTGACTACTCCTAATTGCAAGGCTTCGAGCATTTCTCTGGCCGTGGCGAAACGTTCTCGTGGGTGGTAGGCGATCGCTCGATCAATCACACCTGCTAATGTAGGACTTACACTCAAGGCGTGTCTATGCCAAATAATTTCTCCACTGCGGGGGTCTGTTTCTAATTCCTGTGGCTGTTTCCCTGTCAGCAAATAAATTGCTGTCATGGCTAAACTATATAAGTCACTCGAATAAACTGGTCTACCTGCTGCTTGCTCACTGGGCATATATCCGGGTGTTCCAATCACAATCGAGCTGGTAGTATTCCCTTGGGAATTTACGACTGTTCCCATCGATTCCCGTACTGCACCAAAATCAATTAGTACAGGCTTACCATCACGATGACGCAAAATAATATTGTCTGGTTTGATGTCGCGGTGAATGATGCGTTTAGAGTGGACATATTCTAATACAGGTAACAAATTTATCAAAATTTCCCGGACTGCACTTTCACTTAGTACTCCTTGCTGCCGGACTTTATCTGTGAGTGTATCCCCTTCAACCCACTCTTGGACTACATAAAATTGCGTATTAGATTGAAAATAAGCGTACAAGGTAGGGATTTGGTCTGCGTAGCTACCCAAATCTTCTAAAATTGCCGCTTCTCGTTGAAAACGCTCTTGTACTAGTTGGTAAATCTGGGGATTATTTTGAATCGGTCTGAGCTGTTTTACTACACAGCGACGGTTGGAGGGCATTTGGCTATCTTCTGCAAGGAATGTTTCCCCAAATCCACCACCACCTAAAGTCCGAATTACCCGATAACGATTATCTAACAGCGTTTCCATAACTTAGCGCCAAGCAGTACAAGAATAATTTTTATATACTTTACGTTTTACCGATTGTCAGTACTTGCTTAAAAATTGTTACTCAAATCTTAAGTTGAGCATTTCTCAAGCAGTCAACTAAATCAGGAGTGTTTAATCATGTAATAACTACACACATATCAGAGATGATTACTTAAAATGTCTCAGATTATAACGTTTTTGATATGCGGCAATATAGTCTACATTTCTCTGCTCTACTCTTGTGAGTAATCTTACAGGAAAATCTTTAGGTGAATATCTGGGGTTATACCAAGGTTGATTATTAAAGTAATTCTGTAAACCCTGAGTATCAAAACGGCGACCATGACGAGCGAAGATACTATTTCGCATAATATCTAAGGCGTAACCATTCTTACCATTTAAATCTGCGTCGGTTACAGCCCTTTGCGAAAGCCAAAAATAATTATTGTCAGTTGTGTTTACATCTATTGGTGTGGATGTAATAGAGGGAGAGGTTGGAGGGTTAATCTTTTGTATGGGAGGTTGGACAATAGGTGGTGTAGTGACTGGAGATTGAGACACCACAGAATTTGGTGTAACTACTGGTGTGACAGTTATTGATTTTACTGGAGAGGTGATATTCTGTTCAGCTACAGGTTGAGATGGTCTTGTAAAGACCAAGCCAGCAATTACCGATGCACCGATTAAACCGCCTGCAATCACACTACCTAAGAGGATACCTTTTTGATTGTTACCTGAAACACTCACTTGGGGAGCTACGGGAACAGTCGGCTGTGGTGGTGCAAAATAAGGCTGCGTGGGCGCAACAGGAGTGTTGATGCTTTGTAAACTATCTAACATGACTCTAGCAGTGGAGTAGCGATCGCGGGGATGATAGGCGATCGCTCGATCAAGTACACTGGCTAAAATAGAACTAATGTGACTGGCGTATTGTCGCCAAATCATTTCACCAGTCTGAGAGTCTATCTCTAATTGTTGTGGCTGTCTTCCAGTTAACAGATAAATTGCTGTCAGACCTAAACTATATAAATCACTAGAATATACTGGTCTACCAGCCGCCTGCTCACTGGGCATATATCCGGGTGTTCCAATCACAATCGAGCTGGTAGGATTACCTTGGGAATTTACGACTGTTCCCATTGATTCCCGCACTGCACCAAAATCAATCAGTACAGGTTTACCGTCACGATGACGCAGAATAATGTTGTCTGGTTTAATATCCCGGTGAACAATGTGCTGAGAATGGACGTATTCCAAAACAGGTAACAAATTTATCAACAGTTCTTGAATAGCACTTTCCGTCAATAACCCTTGCTGTTGCAATTTTGCTGTGAGAGTATCCCCTTCAATCCATTCTTGCACTAAATAAAATTGATCATTAGCTGAAAAGTAAGCATACAAGGCAGGAATTTGGTCAGTTGTACCACCCAGTTCTTCTAAAATTGCTGCTTCCCGTTGAAACCGTTCTTGTACTAGCTGGTATATTTGTGGGTTATTTTGAATCGGTCGTAATTGTTTGACTACACACAGCCGCTTGGAAGGCATATAACTATCTTCTGCAAGATAGGTTTCACCAAACCCACCAGCGCCGAGTGTGCGGATAACTTGATAGCGATCGTTCAACATCTGTATGCTCATAGCAGACTTCAAAAACTAGCTAGTTCAATATAATCTCATTTCAAATCTAGTAATCCTTCTTCCTTTAATTTTGGATGAAAACGCAATGGAGTTTTTAAACCACGTAATTCTAAAGCCGCTAAAATTTCCGCTTCCACTCGTCGAGCTACATTTTTGATAATTTTAATTTGTGTTAATTCATCATTGGTAGGTTTTTGATAATTTGCTTGTTCTTCATCTGTCATCAATGTTTTCACGTCTACAGGTTGTGACCATTTATCTTTTTGTTCTCCATTCCCCACAGGTATAGCAACATTTTCAGCCATCCAAGCTTTTTCAATATTTTCTAAAACTGTCCGACTAGGACGTTCAATGGTTTGAACTTTCACCCAGTAACATTGTTGTGGTTGACGGACTAAATGCTGTCTCAAACTCAAGTAAACATCACGGGAATATCCCACAAATTGCAATGTTTTTGCTTGGTCGAAAATTGCATATACTCCTATCTTTCCCTGATAATTTTCAGGTAATTGACCGTTTTCATCAATGTAGGGTATATATTCAAGATTGGCTAAATTATGAATATTAATTTCAGTCATCATAAATTTACTAGTTTACTTTTTTGTGCAAAACCCAAGCATTTCTCTACACGGGTATTCGATCAACTTATCATGACCTGCGATCGCCTGCTATGGTAGCACGGGACAAATCAATTCAAAATTACAAAACTCTTGGAGACTATTAACTAATCACCAGTCACCAATTAAGCAAGTCGGCGAGAAAAATCCAACTGATATGAAGAAATGTAAATGGTTGGTAGGGTGTTTTATGCCGTAGGCTAACGTACCTTGAATTGTTGACGGTGTGTTGCGCGACAACACTCCCTACATGAAAATTTCTTAACTATTGACTATGGACTATTGACTAAAACTAAAACCTGCCATTTCCCTGGATAATATGCTTGGCAGTAGTCAAGGTTTCTAAGCTGATAAATCCCCGGCGATGACCTTTTTGGTTAGACATACCTAAAAACACTGAATCACCTCGTGAAGGGTTGCGAGAGAAGCGGGGAGATGTGTTGATATAGGTGGAGGCGCTATTCACTCCTAAGGCAAACTGGCGACTTTCTTGATATGATTCAGTGGCGATGGAATCAGCATGACCGCTACTGTATTGATTTATCCAGGCGATCGCCCCATCTAAGCTATCTACCAGTTTAAATGCTACTGTTTTAGTTAAATAAGCGTTGCCCCATTCGTTATCTTTTGCCAACTGCAACTGAGGAAAAGCTTCTACTAGTTCCTCGTCGCCTTTAATCTCGAAACCTTTTTCTTTTAAGCTGTTCCATAATACGGCTAAAGATGATGGCACGGCTTGGCGATGAATTAGCACTTTCTCAATAGCGTTAACGGGATCGGGTTCGCTTTCATGGCTATCGAGAATCATCCAGCGTACCATCTCTAAGCTGCTATTTAACGACCAGTAGAGGTAACAGTTACCCATTGCTGACTTTAACACTGGACAAGTCGCTTGCCGCATGACCTGCTGTACTAAGCTGGTACGTCCATAGGGAATCACCAAGTTCACATATTGGTCTTGGGTGATTAAATCTCGCAGTGAACCTCCATGTTCTGTGGTGACTAGTTCTACACAGCCTGATGGTAGTCCAACTTCCACAATGGCATTTTGTAATGCTTCAACGATCGCTGCGTTAGAATGACTAGCTTCGGTACTACCCTTAAGGATGATACTATTACCAGTTTTAATACACAAACCTGCGGCGATCGCTCCTAAATCAGGAAACGCTTCATAAATAAAGCCAATTACTCCCAATGGCATTAACTGAGAATAACTCTGAGAATCTTCTGGTTGATAGTCGGCGTTTCTCACCCGGCGCAAGGGGTCGGATATTTCTCCCAACCTTTGGAGGATTTCTACTGTCGTCTCTAACCTAGTGGGGGTTAGCTTTAGCCAATCTAAAATCAAGTCTGGTACTGCCATTTCTCGACTGGCCTCTAGATCCAACGTATTGGCTTCTAAAATGTCGTCAAATGCCTGTTCTAGCGCCTGCGCCATTGCCAAAACAGCGCGACTACGGTCTACTCCCTTGGTAGTGCCTAACTTCAGGGAAGCTTGAAAAGCACGTTTGGCGCTTTTCATGGGTTCGGGATAATCTTCTAAAACTGCAACGGTCATTGAGTTATCGTCTGTAAGTAAGCCAGACCATGAGTGCTGGCAAAATCGCCAACAATACTGCCACCATTGCCCAAGCGATGATACTAGAACCATTGGCCAATCGCAGTGCTAATGGTAGCCATATAATCACTAGCACGAAAATAATGCCTAAGGCTATAGGTAAATAGCTTTCTCCCAATTTTGGGTGGACAACGTGCCAATTACCCCCTGTCCAACGCCAAGCACGTTTGTAGGGATAGGTTGTGGAAAGCTGTTCTAACACATGACCATTATCTTCTACGACAAAGATTTGCTGACAGCGATCGCAACCAAAGGCTTCTGTCAGCGTAATCGGTACTAACCGTCCTCGACGACGGCAAGGACACGGATATTCGGTGTTGAAGTCGATTTTTTCCGGTTTTTTAGATTGCACAAGCTTTATCAGCAATTCAAAATTTAAAATTTAAAACTGTCGCGTAGTGTCCCGCAAGGAAGAAACCCATACATGGTAATTAGTTTGAATTGTATGTATATGCGGATTAAAACTACGTTAACTTCTTGTTTAAAATTTTCTGCATTTTCATATCTAAGTTACACAATTAATGTATTGCTCTTCATTAGGCATTGATAGTGCAGGCATAAGGGGTATATTTTTAAGCTTACGTGGCGAACTCTCTGAAGACAACCCATTATGGCAAGCTGTGCTTAAATAAGTGCTTATTTAAGTTGCTCTTTAGTAACTAGCGACCAGACTCTGCCCCGCTTTTTCTGTGGAAAAATTCACAAATGGGCATCGCTATTCTTTTAAGGATGAACAGGATGATTCATTTACATCTTTGCAGCCATCTTTCCAGTATCAGGATTTCGTTCGAGCAGAAAACTATGGGTGCCTTTTCTTGGCGATCGCCAAGAGACAATCCTCAGTTTCCCTGACTATTCCTCGAAGTTTTTAGGCTGATTATGCACCTGATAACACCACTATCTACCTACCTACTATCTAGTGTAGTCCACCCTCTACAAAAACGATCCACTCAAACTACCAGCTATGGCAGTTATTTTCCTACATCGTTTTCCCAAGAGCTATGCTGACTTTACTTTTCTCACAAGCGGGTAACGCGATTCGAACGCGCGACATTCACCTTGGCAAGGTGACGCTCTACCACTGAGCTATACCCGCAAACTTCACTATATTTAACTATGCCAGATTAATTTTTATTTGTCAACTGTTTAAACTTAGAAATTTTGTTTGCTGAGTGCAAAATCTGGGAAGTGGGGACTAATTAATTCAAAATTCAAGAATTTCTTACTCAGCACTCATCACTCATCACTCAGCACTTTTTACTCAAACTACTTCTTCAGACTCTGCGGTTAAGTCGCCGACGTTAGCATTGGGGAATGCGGCTGGTAAGGATTGGGTGCGCGAGTAGGGATCACTCAAATTAGACCGCAATTGGCGCATAAGGCTAGCCATTTCTAGAGCATTCATAGCATAGTCCCAACCATGATTAGCCTTAATACCTGCCCTTTCTAAGGCTTGCTGCATAGTATCCACTGTCAAAATCCCAAAAATTACGGGTACTCCAGTCTGAAAACTAGCAGCCGCAATCCCTTTGGCTACCTCTGAAGATACGTAATCAAAATGGGGTGTTTGACCACGAATAACTGCACCAAGACAAATTACTGCGTCGTAACGATGGGTAAGGGCTAGTTGACGGGCAACCAGAGGCACTTCAAAACTCCCCGGAACCCAAACATAATCTACCTGACTTCCTTGGGGATCAGGATCTACACCGTGACGTTTTAAGCAATCTTGACATCCTGCTAGCAGCTTTGCAGTCACCAGGTCATTGAATCGACCAATCACTACCGCCAAGCGCAAAGGTTCTGTTTGAGTAAAAGTTCCCTCGAAAACTGCCATGACTCTACCTGAAATCTACTATACTTCTTGTCAATATACATTTGTTCTTTAAATGTTGAAGAGCAGGAGAACACAATTAGGTAAGAACAACAAGAAAAAGAGTGAATTTCTCTTGTATCGTTTACCTGTGTTGGTGGCTCTCCTGCCCTTGTAGTCTTGATATTATTTATCTGATCTAAGACAAAGCGATCGCCTAGACCACAAAAAAGTTTAACAGTCCGACTAACAGCACCAAGGCGATCCAAACACCAGAACCAACCCAGAGTAGCTTTTTCGATTCAACCCAGTTTTGCGGAGTGGCGTAAGCAACAGGCACACCCACGACTAGGACAAAAGACACAAACACAAGCGCTACCAAAGCAAATTGGAATATTATGGTCATTTTGACTTCTCCCAAGACAGCAACATACTAAAGAAAGTACTAAAAATAGAATATCGTAACTGGCGACACTGACAGTTTTTCCTTAATTGTAAGCTAGCAGAAATTGCGTCACTATAGTCAATAGTGAGTTGTCAGTTGTCAGTTGTTTGTTGTCGCTGCTGACCACTGACCATTGACTACTGACTATTGACAATTATGGATCTAATTCTTTGTCACACAACAGCTGATTTTGATACCTTGGGCGCAGCCGTAGGGTTAACTTGCCTACTACCCGGAAGTAAGATTGTGTTGACTGGTGGCGCACATCCACCTGTGCGCGATTTTTTGGCGCTGCATCGGGATGAGTATCCTTTGATTGAAAGACGTTCAGTAAATTCCGAAAAGATTCGTTCGCTGACAGTGGTGGATGCACAACAGCGCGATCGCTTGGGTAAACCGGCTGAATGGTTCGACTTACCTCAAGTTAAGATAATTAAGGTTTACGACCATCACACCGGACAAGTATCAGATATCCCAGCTACCGAGTTTCATATTGCCCCAGTGGGTGCAACCACAACGCTAATTGTGGAGGAACTACAACAGCAGCAAATCACTCTCAATTCTGCTCAAGCAACTGTCATGGCTTTGGGTATTCATGTAGACACGGGTTCCCTGACTTATGACCAGTCCACACCACGGGATGCTTTGGCTTTAGCTTGGTTGATGGAACAAGGCGCTAGTTTATCGGTAATTTCTAGTTACCGTGACCCTGGCTTATCTCCCCAATTACAGAAGCTATTAACGGAAGCATTGGAAAAATTAGAATATCTTTGTTTGCGTGGTTATACTATTGCTTGGGTGACATTAACAACAAATAGTTTTGTCCCTGGGTTATCAAGTTTAGCCTCCCAGCTAATAGAGTTAACAGAAATTGATGCTTTGTTGTTGGCGAATGAACACCCCTCAAATAAAGATGATTCCCGCTTCACAGTAATTGGGCGATCGCAAATTCCGGGTCTGCATCTTAACCAATTATTTCAACCCTTTGGTGGTGGTGGTCATTCCCAAGCAGCATCACTCAATTTACGTGGCGTTGATACCCAAGATATTCTTCAACAACTCCTAAAAGGTATCAAAGCTGCTATTCCCCATCCCCCCACAGCCAGGGATTTGATGTCTTCCCCAGTCCGCACAATTCGCCCAGAAACCACAATTGCCGAGGCACAACGCATTTTATTACGCTACGGACACTCTGGTTTATCTGTAGTTGATCCCCAAGGGCAATTGGTAGGGATTATTTCCCGCCGTGATTTGGATATCGCCCTACACCACGGATTTAGTCATGCGCCTGTCAAAGGCTACATGACTACTGATTTAAAAACCATCACCTCAGACACGACATTGCCACAAATTGAGTCGTTGATGGTGACGTATGATATTGGTCGCTTGCCAGTGTTGGAAAATGGGCAGTTAGTGGGTATCGTCACTCGGACTGATGTCTTGCGGGAATTGCATCAAAATAGTGCTGAATTCCCAGATATCAGACCTGATTTTAAAACCTCACTCAGCACTCAAAACTCAAAACTCAGTACTGAATTGAATAGGCATAGTCCGCCGCAGACATCGCGCCTTACTCCCCAACTCTGGCAATTACTCACCACCGCTTCCCAAGCCGCCGAGAAACGGGGTTGGCATCTCTATTTGGTGGGTGGTGCGGTGCGAGATTTGCTGTTAGCTGAAGCCACAGCAGGCACTCTCATGATTACAGATATAGATTTAGTAGTTGATGGTTTCCACAAATCAGCAGATGTGGGCGCAGGTGTGGAACTAGCAAAAGCACTCCAAGAAATGTACCCAGCCGCCCGTTTAGAAATCCACGGCGCTTTTCAAACGGCTGCTTTGTTATGGCATAAAGACCCCGACTTAGATTCCTTGTGGGTGGATATCGCCACCGCCAGAACAGAATTTTATCCTTACCCAGCCGCCAATCCCGAAGTTGAAGCCAGTTCCATTCGCCAAGACTTATATCGCCGTGACTTTACCATCAACGCCCTCGCCCTGCGCCTCACCCCTCCCCGTGCTGGTGAATTACTCGATTTCTTCGGCGGTTTATTAGATTTAAAAGCCAAGCAAATCCGAGTGCTGCACGCCAATAGCTTTATCGAAGATCCCACCCGCATTTATCGTGGTGTACGCTTTGCAGTGCGGTTGGGATTTGCCATTGAACCGCGCACCGAAGAATATATCCGCTATGCCATCAACAGTGGCGTTTACGATCGCACTGCCCAAACTAACACCAAAACCCCAGCCCTACAAACTCGACTCAAAACTGAACTCAAACACATTTTAGAAGCACCCTACTGGCGATCGGCTTTGCAGTTACTCGACGATTTAGGGGCGTTGCAGTGCATCCACCCTACCCTGAAACTAGATAGTGAACTCACACGACAACTGCGTTTACTAGAACGTTGTTTGCGGCGATTTGATCCGCAACAAAATTTAATTCATTGGCAAATGCGCTTAGAAGCAATTATTGCCCACCTCGCACCAACCCATCGGGGTAAAGTCGCCAAAAACCTGCAATTACAAGAAGATAGCATTAAGCATTTGCAAAACTTAGCTACAGCTAAAACTGAGATTATAGGGTCTTTACTTAAATATCAACACCACAGCCAAGTAGTTAAACTACTACGCAATTATGACTTAGAAATATTAATTTTAATTGCCTTACAAAGTCAGCAAAAAATTAGGCGACAGATATGGAATTACTTGACAGTTTTGACTAACATTCAGCCAATTCTCAACGGCAATGACCTCAAAAAGTTAGGATACAAGCCAAGTCCGCAGTATAAACAAATGCTAGATGATTTACTCGCGGGTACTTTGGATGGAGATATTACCAATCAAAGAGAAGCAGAAGAGTTTTTAGCCAAACAATATCCTAAATAATTAAAAGGGCAACTAATTTATGATATGCCAAATTTGCTGTGTATTAAGCAAATATACTTAAGTTATCAGGAGCAGTTCGATTAATCAATGTTTATCAACCACAGAAGCACAAAGAGAATTTGTTAACGTTGCGAAATTCTTTTGTGTTACACTCTAGTTTATATTCAAACCTCTATCGAGATAGCTGCAATGAAGTAGTAACGAAGTAATGTTGCGTCTCGGCAACAAATGTCAAACCCAAATCAGCAAAACATATTTGACAGGTTACTTCCCCATAGTCATGAGCTAAAAATTTTCATTACTCAATATCTACATTTGGCTGCTTGATAAGTTGTTGCGGCTAGTTTTTTGTTTGCCTGATCTACCCGTATTTTTTGGCAGAGACAGGTGGATTTTTGTCAATAGAGGTTTGATAAGAATGCAGAAAAAATCAATATTAGTAGCTGAGAATCTAACTTATGAACTCAGCTTAGAGAAAACTTTGTTCCAAGGGATTAATGTAAGTGTTGAAGAAAGTCACAGGATTGCTTTAGTTGCTAGCAATGGTGTCGGTAAATCAACTTTGCTGAAAATACTGGCAGGTCAACTCCATCCAGATGCAGGTTCAGTATCACAGCATAGTTCTATCTACTATTTGCCTCAAATTAGTACTATTAGGGAAGAACTTAATACAGATACAGTATTGAATTTCTTAAGTTCTATATCTGATGAATGGTGGCAAATTCATGAGATTTTACAAACAAAATTCCATACAGAGATTGACTTATATCTACCAGTCAATAATTTAAGCGGTGGCGAACTGACAAAACTATTTTTGGCTATTGGTTTAGCTCAAGAACCAGATTTGCTGTTACTTGATGAACCAACTAATCACATGGATTTACAAGCATTAGAGAGCTTGAGGGAATTTCTAGTAAATTTCTCAGGTGCATTTGTGATTGTTTCTCATAAGCCATTTTTTCTAGACCAGGTGACAGATATTACCTGGGAACTAACACCTAATGGGTTGAAGGTGTACGGAGGTAATTTTTCCTACTATCGGCAACAGAAGGGGATAGAATTAGAAGCAGCATTGCGATCGCACGAAGTCGCTAGAAAGGAACTTAACCGCGTCCAAACTACAGCGATGCAAGAACAGCAACGCGCAGCACAAGCGCACCGCAACGGTAGAACCAAGTTTCTTGATGGTAGTATCGACAGAATCTCAGCCGGACTGATTAAAACTAAAGCCGAAGCATCAGCCGGAACAGCTAAAAAGAAACATGAGGTGGCTGTAGCTAAGGCTAGTCAAAAAGTTGCAGATACTAAGGTAAAAACTCACAAGGTGACGAGTATCCAACTAGAACAGAAAAGTCACAAGCGCAGGAATTTGATTAATATTCAGGGTGCAAATCTTTGGGTGTCAGAACGCCTACTGATTGAGAATATACAGTTAAATATACTCACTGGCGATCGCATCTCTATTATCGGTGCAAATGGTTCCGGTAAATCCAGTCTAGTCAAGGCAATTCTAGGAACAGACAAACAAACAACCGTTTTCCAGTCTGGTGAAGTTTCACTTGCATCTGGAATCAAAAGTGTATATCTTGACCAAAGCTATGAATTAGTCAATCGCCAGCAGACGATTCTGGAAAATATGCAGGCTGCTAACCCTAGTCTCAACTATCAGCAGCTACGTCAACAACTGGGACACTTTTTATTTAAATACGATGATGTCCACAAATCAGCATCCATATTGAGTGGTGGTGAATTAGCAAGACTAGCGATCGCTATTATTAGCATCTCAGAAATTGACCTACTAATTCTTGATGAACCAACCAATAATTTAGATATTGAAACCGTTGAGCAGATGATCTCAGCTATCAATAAATATCAAGGCGCTCTTTGGGTTATTTCCCACGATATTGATTTTCTCAGTAGGATTAACATCACCCACAGTTTTCAACTAAAAAAACAAGCCTTAAAAATGACAAATCATCTACCTAGTACACCAGAGAAATATTATCAAGAATTACAAGGAAGTAATTAATCAAAAATATCCGTTAATTTCCTTCCCACGAAAGTATTCTGATTTTTTTTGATGCGGACTGTAATAAATTGTTAAGTTTCCCGCCGCATAGAAATCATTTCTATCTCGCCACAGCCATTCTAAACATTGCAAAAGTAGAATTATTTGTCTTAGATGTAGTTCTGTTTCTAAGGGAGGCTCATCACTATATAAATCACCAGGCGGAAATATGACATCTGGGGAGATGCTTTCTTGAACATCTAATTCTTGAGCAATAGTCATAGAATCAATACGGCATCAATAGTTATGGGTTTATTTTAGCCACACTCGAGCAATGACTGACCGTCGGTCGGAGACCATCGCCTATGTCTAGGCTCAACTACAAATTGATGGACTCAGGCAACCCGAAGCAATATTAAGCCATGAGTAACGCCAAATTTCTCACTCTCCAATAGAAGCCGCAAAGCATACAGGCAAGTTATAATTCTCTTGCGGACAGACGTAACAAAAATTTATGAGTAACCCCTTAGTACAAGCTTTTTTCGTCGGTAGAGCTGTAGCCGAAGTCATCAATGAACGTATAGAGGTCGCTTTTACCGATGCTTTGAGTGAAATCGGTAAATTTGATGCAGAGGCTAGAGAACAGCTACGCCAATTCACAGACGAAGTGATAGAACGCGCAAACCGCGCCTCTGCTGCTGCTGAAGCAGGTCAAACAACTACAGGTGTGGGAACAACTCCTGCTGAATCAGTAGATTTACAAGCCACAATTGACGAATTACGGGCAGAAATTGCCCTATTGCGCAACGAATTACAACGTTATCGCAGCAGTTCTGTATAAATTTAGTTAGTTGTCAGTTGTCAGTTGTCAGTGAATAACTTGTTAACTGGCGAATGGCACTTTATGAAAACAGTTTAGGGATCAGAGTGTCTTTTCTTCCAGGTGATTCAGTAATAACCCGACGGTACGCGCAGGATATGGAAACCAGTTATTCAGATAAGGCTTACCGTTGGAATCGGGAAAACTACTCTAGCAAGCGGCGTTTTGTGGACATTTGGTCTTTTGTCTTGACCTTAATGTTCAAGCTTTGGCGATACAACAAATCTTGGAGTTATCCTGGCGGTGTCACAGAAACAAAACAGGCTGCACGGCGCAAAGCTCAAGCAGTCTGGATTCGTAATACTCTGCTGGATTTGGGACCAACCTTTATTAAAGTCGGGCAGTTGTTTTCTACCCGTGCAGATATATTCCCTGGTGAATATGTCGAAGAGTTGGCAAAGCTACAAGACAAAGTGCCGGCGTTTAGCTATGAACAAGTAGAAAAAACAATTGAGCAAGAATTGGGTAAAAAAATTCCCGAACTCTTTCACAGTTTTGAGCCTATTCCGCTAGCTGCTGCTAGCTTAGGTCAAGTACACAAAGCTGTGTTACATAGTGGAGAATCTGTTGTTGTTAAGGTGCAACGACCTGGATTAAAAAAATTATTTGAGATAGATTTACAAATTCTCAAAGGCATTGCCCGCTATTTTCAAAGTCATCCAAAATGGGGCCGGGGAAGGGATTGGATGGGGATTTACGAAGAGTGTTGTCGCATTCTTTGGGAAGAAATCGATTATCTTAACGAAGGTCGTAACGCTGATACATTTCGGCGGAATTTTCGCGGCTACGACTGGGTGAAAGTCCCCAAGGTTTATTGGCGTTATGCCTCGCCACGAGTGCTAACTTTGGAGTATCTCCCTGGCATTAAAATTAGCCAATACGAAGCAATAGAAGCCGCAGGGTTAGACCGGAAAATACTTGCTCGTCAAGGCGCTCAAGCCTACCTCCTACAATTGCTGAATAATGGATTTTTCCACGCCGACCCCCATCCAGGTAATATTGCTGTTAGTGCCGATGGTGCTTTAATTTTCTACGACTTCGGCATGATGGGGCAGATTAAATCGAATATCCGTGAAGGGCTAATGCAAACTCTGTTTGGTATTGCTCAGAAAGATGGCGATCGCGTAGTCCAGTCTCTCATAGATTTGGGAGCGATCGCACCCGTAGACGATATGGGTCCAGTGCGGCGTTCTGTGCAGTATATGCTCGACAATTTCATGGATAAGCCCTTTGAGAATCAATCTGTGGCGGCAATCAGTGATGATTTATACGAAATAGCTTATAATCAACCATTTAGATTTCCTGCAACTTTTACTTTTGTGATGCGGGCTTTTTCCACCCTAGAAGGGGTAGGCAAAGGCTTAGATCCAGAGTTTAACTTTATGGAAGTTGCCCAACCTTATGCAATGCAGCTCATGACCGACATGAATGGTTCAGACGGCAATAGCTTCCTCAATGAATTAAGCCGGCAAGCAGTCCAAGTTAGCACCACTGCTTTTGGATTACCACGGAGATTAGAAGATACTTTAGAAAAATTAGAGCGGGGAGATATGCGCCTACGGGTGCGTTCTATAGAATCAGAACGCCTGCTACGGAGACAGGGTAATATTCAAATAGGCATAGGCTACGCGCTGATAATCAGTGGATTTACCCTTTCAGCCACTATTTTGTTAGTTAATCATTATGTATGGTTATCACTACTGGCTGGTTTAATTGCCGCAGCAGTCTCAGTAGCACTGATTCGACTGCTTCTCCGTCTAGACCGTTATGACCGTATGTATTAATTGTTGCAGTAAAAATTTATGAAACTGAACTTCACGGGTCTTAGTGATCCGGGTCTGATTCGTTCTAATAATCAGGATGATTATTATATCGACCCTGATGGACGATTTTTTATCGTTGCTGATGGTATGGGTGGTCATGCAGGAGGTGAACAAGCAAGTCGCATCGCCACAAGCGAAATTAAAGCCTATTTGACGTCTAATTGGGATTCTCCCAAGTCCTCGGCTGAATTGATAGAACAAGCCTTATGGGAGGCTAACGAAGCCATTCTCCATGATCAGCGAAATCATCCTGAACGAGCTGATATGGGGACGACAGTCGTAGTCGTCATTTTCCGTGGTGAAGAGCCTTGGTGCGCTCACATCGGTGACTCCCGGCTGTATCGTTTGCGAGAGACACAATTAGAACAAGTCACAGAAGATCATACCTGGGTGGCTAGAGCTATCAAAATTGGCGACATCACCAGTGAAGAAGCACGAGTCCATCCATTTCGCCATGTATTATCCCGTTGTTTGGGTCGAGAAGACCTACACCAGGTTGATGTGCAACCATTAAACGTGAAAGTTGGAGATCGCCTTTTGTTATGCAGTGATGGTTTAACAGAAGAACTGGCCGATCAAAACATCGCAGATAACTTGCAAGTTACTCATTTGTTAGAGAAATCTGCTCTTTCCTTAGTGGAAGCCGCCAAAGAACAAGGCGGACACGACAACATTACCGTTGTCATTGTCGCCCTTGAGTAAGAGACTGCCAAATAAAAAATAATTAAGCACTCTGTAATTAGTGGTGCAGGGAGCGGGAGAGAATGACTTTTGACGGTTGACTAATGACTATTGACTTTTTAGTAAATATACTCAGCAATTTGTTCAACCTGAGCATTTTTCCTATTTACAACTTGATACAAATATTTTTAGTCAATCAATTTCCCAATTGGCTGTTTAGTTTAACTAAATTTTGTCGGTTGACATCTTGCACATAATAATGTAAGACGCATATAATGCGATCTTATTACCCTTAATTTACTATCTAGCCCTTAACCTCTCCCGCCAAGAGAAGTTTTTTGGCTAAAAAAGTGAATTATGGTATTGAACCTACTGCAAGTTCACAAAATTAGTGAATTTACCCGAAATCGCCTTTGGCAGACTTGGGTTGTATATCAGTAGGCTCAGATGCAAAACAACAAAGCAAAATTTTTACCTATTAAGGATATAGGCAATCTGTCAAATAATTGTTATCTTTCTTAATACGGATAAACAATATAAGGCAGGTACTAACTAAAGTCCTATTCCTATAGGAATTCTGTAACCGACATCACTTTTACGCGTTGTCTTTTAGGAGTCTGTTATGAACCAACCAATTCAACTGTCCTTGGAACAACAATTCAGCATTCGCTCATTCTCCACTCAAGTGCAGAACATGAGTCATGACCAAGCAAAAGATTTCTTGGTCAAACTATACGAGCAAATGGTTGTCCGCGAGGCTACTTATCAAGAGTTACTGAAGCATCAGTGGGGCTTAGATTCAGGTTCCACTCCGGCATAGAGTAACTATGTGTCGCAGTGGGCGACCTCCTTCTCTTGCTAAGTTCCTGGGAGGAAAAGAGCTGGGGATGCTGGGGCGTCAACTTTCGACCAAATTAACTGCACATAACTAAAAGTGAATGACTCAAAACGAGACATGGCATCTACTTTAGCTGTAAAGCAATATTTACCTTTAACTTGTCTAGATTTTCGCCTACCAGGCTGATAGTGTTAGCAAATTTCGCCTATTGAATGACTCTTGACTAGGTTGCACTTGTGTACATTTAACTTTCAAATGCCATAAGTATAATGAACACTTTGCTTTACATTGAACCAGCAGCGCCTTCTCCACTCGCACTGATGATTATTATATTTACTACCAATAATAGTTACAACTAGTTATATATATTATTTATAAAAGTTTACATATTTAGACGAGGTTGAATACTACAGAGACTACACATAACCTCATCAATCTACTCTAACCAGAAAGATCAATTGGAGAATCTGTGTCAATAGCTGACAATTTTGCTAGAATTTGAGGCTTAATCTTTTCGTATTCTCCTTTGAGTAGGTTTTTGCTTAATTGGGGATCAGTGCTTGAGACAAACGTTCTTGCGGTCATTATCCACTGTTGTAGTCGTTGGCATTGAACAGAGGCGACACTAGCAGCTAAGACATGAGAACAGCGATTTGGTGATTCCCTCGCAAAGAATAGTAAACGATAGCCACCTGTTTTTACCAACAAGCTAGCTATCTCTTGTCCAATATTAGTTTTGAGATCAAGATAGTAAGGCAACCATTTAGCTCCATATTTACGGTTATGGATGACAGTTATCCATAACAGCATGGGGTGAGGCGCTGTGATGAACAAAAATTGATTGTAACGACTACAAATTATGCGTTTGAAAATTTCCCGTTCTGGCAACATTACCCATAGCGCAGGTAAGACTTCTCTATTAACTTGGATAGACTGAGGAAAAACAATATCAGCGATGGGTTTATTTTGAGGCCAGGAAGTATTGTAAATGATGTCATTTTTAGGTAAGGATAACTGTAAATCAGATATTGTCTTGTATTCAGGTACAGCGTTAATTGTTAGAGTAGCCGTAGATTGATGGTTTTTGTGATTGCTCTGCCTCAATGAGTATTGACTACGTTGTTGTTCGACAGACTCTAAAATTTGTAATACTTCCTTAATATGTTGCGGTCGGTCTTTCGCTACCTTAGCTAAACATCTCATAACTAAATCCTCTACTTCTTGAGGAATTGCTAATTCCGGTGCAACCTCAGCAAAAGTCCGTGGTGGTTGGTGGTGATGAGTTTTGTACCATGAGCCAAAAGAATGAGTAGGTGCGACTAGTGGCATCTTGCCTGTGAGCATTTCAAACATCATCACACCCAAACTGTAAATATCAGCGCGATTATTTAATTCTTTACCCTCCATCTGTTCAGGAGATGAATAAGCAAGTGTCCCCAAATAAAATTTTGTTTGATCGCTATTTGACTGTAGTAACTTAGCAATACCAAAATCTAAAACCTTAACTAATTCTCCAAAACTGGGGTCTTGAATCACCAAGATATTGCTAGGCTTAATATCACGATGAATAATTGGGTAGACCGTGCCATCAACGGGAATGCCATCATGAGCGCACTGTAAACCCAAGCAAATCTGACGTGCCATACTCACAAATCGGGACAAAGAGATATTTTGCTGCCGAATTATTTGGTTGAGGCTTTGTCCTTGTAAATATTCCATGACATAAAAAGGAATTTTATTTTCATCTACGCCATAGTCCATGACTCGCACAACATGGATACTTTTTTGCCCCAGTAAAGCACAGGTTTTTGCTTCTCGCTCAAAGCGTTCTTGTAAACGCATTTTTTCATTTTGCATCGATAAGGCGAGAAACTTTACCGCAACAGGTACACCTCCCAACAAAACATCCTTAGCACGGTAAACTCTCCCCATTGCTCCAGTACCAATTAATTCCTGAAGCTGGTAGCGTTTAGCAAGAAAACGACCTATGTTGGGGTCTGACATAGAAAATTGGACTCCAATATACAACAGCACTTGAATTTTGTTGTAGTTTTAGTTTGCCCAATTTCTCTGCACTAGATAACTTAGGGTATGTCAAAATTTGGGGGATTGGTTAATAGTCAAGAGTCATTAGTCAATATTTTTGAATTTTGAATTGACTTCTCTGCTGCTTCATTGACGCTCTAGGCTGGCTTCCATTGTGCTGCTTAGAAAATGTCCTGACATAACGCCGCTACTTAGATAA
Source organism: Anabaena subtropica FACHB-260 (assembly GCF_014697105.1). GTDB lineage: Bacteria > Cyanobacteriota > Cyanobacteriia > Cyanobacteriales > Nostocaceae > Trichormus > Trichormus subtropicus. The sequence continues at coordinate 28,936 of NZ_JACJRF010000018.1, forward strand.
TAGGCATCGTCAGAAATTCGGTGCATGGTTTCAAATCCGCTACGACGTTGCCGATCGCTCATGACCCAGTAACGTTGCACAATTGTATCTAGACCAATCCAGCCCTCGCCTTCAACCTGCCCTAAAAGACTATGTTGGAGTAAAAAAGTATATTGGCGTTCTTCTTGATGTAAACGCCCTTTATACTGTAGTGAAATTTCCGGGCGATCGCTACCCGGAAATATTAGCTTTGCTGCCATTGTGAACCAGTTACCTCGATTCCAAGCCACCAAGGTCATACCCTTAACGCTGATTGGCAGACCATTACGTTCTAGCCAACTGCCTTGTATTGTCCAGCGTCCTGGTTCCAATAAAAAAGTGTGAGCCACCTTGTATCTTCCTTGCCTTGCCTTGATCGAGTAGTCATCAGACTATAAACATATATTCTGCAAAGCAAAAATGTCATTAGTTATTGGTCAATAGTCAATGGTCAATAGTTTTCTCGCTCGGTTCCTCATTTCTATACTTGATGAATTTCTCCCAACAATACTTCGTGAGGTGCGCCTGTAGCTGTTGGTAGATTGCCTGGGATGCCTAATTGTCGCCAGTGGGCTAACACAGCAAAAGCGATCGCTTCTTTAAAGTCTGCACTCAAGCCTGCTTCATCAGTGGTCACGACTCGTATTGTTTCTAAGGCTAATTGTAATCTTTGCTTTAAGTACAAATTACGGCTACCACCACCACATAAAAATACACGCTGTGGCATTTGTGGTAAAAAAGTCCGATAACTATGAACAATCGAAGCCACAGTTAGTTCTGTGAGTGTTGCCAGCATATCGGCTGGACTAAGTTGGTATGGTTCAGCATCTTGGAAACATTGGTGTACGTAAGCGACACCAAACAACTCCCGACCAGTAGATTTAGGTGGTGGGAGATGAAAATATTCTTGAGTGAGCCATTTTTCTACTAAGGGATAACAAGGAGTACCACTGGCTGCCCATTTACCATCTTCATCATAAGTTTTAGCACCAGCAGTTAGATGTTCGACCGCTAAATCTAACAGGCTATTACTTGGCCCTGTATCCCAACCACGAATTTGCGAAAGCCAGTTATCAGTACGAGGTGGGATGTAGGCGACGTTGCCAATACCACCCAAATTCTGAATACAACGACTCTCCTGGGGATGACTCAGTAAAAAGGCATCTACTCTGGGAACAAGCGGTGCGCCATGACCACCAATGGCAATATCAGCAGCACGAAAATTACTGACAGTAGTAATTCCTGTCAAATAGGCAATCAAGTCACCACGACCAAGTTGGAGAGTATAGCCAAGGGTTTTCTGATCCACTCCCGATTCTTTAGGTGGTCGATGATACACAGTTTGACCGTGGGAGCCAATTAAAGTTGCTGGCTGATGATCTATTTGAATTTTTTGGGCGGCTTGAGTAAAAGCTAGAGCGATCGCATCATCTATCTGTGCTAGTTCCAACATGGAGATGGCTTCTCCTGCACAAACTGCCAATATACGTTCTCTTAAGTCTGCGGGGTACGGATATGTTTCTCCTGCTAGCAACTCAACTTTCAGATCCAAATCTGTACCAGTAATCTCTACTAAGGCGGCATCTATACCATCTACAGATGTGCCACTAATTAAACCGATGACGCGGGTGGGGAGGGTAGATGCTTGAATCGAAGGCATGAACAAAGGCTCTTTTGTTACTTGCAAGGGGTAATTTAGTTCATGTTATCGCTCATGTCAAAAAATAATCACCTATTTTTGGTAATCAATTTTTCTTTATTTACTAATAATTTACAATATCTCTGGCAATAGTTACCTTTAATTTTAATTTGACACAGGGTTTTATATTATGAGTCTTTTTAAGAAAGGGGAGCGTGTAGTCTTAAGAACTAAATGGAATGAATATAGCAAAGGAGAGGAAGGAAGAATAAAATTTGTAGGTGGAGATGGTATGACTGTTTTGGGTGGTTCTTGTACATACAGCGTCACTTTTAGTAATGGAGTGGCTGAGGGTATACCAGAAGGAGATTTAGAATCCGTTGAAGAACAAAAGTGTTGGCAAGAAGAAGTAATTGAGAAATTATCAAAGATTGAGTCATTATTAAAAACATATCCAAATCTAAAAGAACCTGAGAGTAAGAAAATATATAATTATTTGGAAGTTACCCAACAAGAATCTAAAATTACTAACTTAAATAAGAATAAACGATTAATAGCTGGTAATCTCTATTGTATAGTTGCAATACTTAACAATACTTTAGATCAGGAAAAAGAAATAAAATCTTTAATACAAGAATTAGCTAAACCACTAGGTGTTGGTGAGAATTTTTTTAAATGATTGTTATGAATATTCAGCGCTTGGCTAATGGTGTTTTTTCCGTAGCGATGATGTGTAAATCAATGTTTTTCAGTAAGCGGACTAATTTTTGAGTTAAAGAACCTTTGACGAGAATTTGCCAGCGCGATCGCTGACTTTCGCCGATGACTATTTGCGTAATGCGATATTTTTCTGCGACTTGGGCGATCGCTTTAGCTATATTACTGTCAGTCACTCGAATAAAAGTGCCTTCAAATTCTTTACACAATTTCTCACAAGTGTCTATGTGTAAGCTTTCTTCTTTAGTCAGAAAGCGTTCAGGATGAGCAACAAACACAACATATAGAGGCGCATTCATGTAGCCAGCCAACCTAGCACCCCGACGCAAAAGTTGTACTGAATTGGGATAGGTGGATACGCAGACCAAAACCCGTTCGTGAATATTACAGAATTTTCCATTGGGAGTAGAGGCGGCTTCTTCTTCTACGCTGTCTGCTACTTCACGTAAAGCCAATTCCCGTAAAGCGATCAGGTTACGACGTTGAAAAAAGTTATCCAGGGCTTGTTGGATTTTTTGTGGTGCGTAAATTTTCCCTTCTAATAACCTTTCTTGTAAAGTTTCCGGTGTAACATCTATAACCACTACTTCATCAGCTTCTTCTAGAATCCTGTCGGGTAGGCGCTCCCTGACAACTACACTAGTGATTCTTGCTACTAAATCATTAAGACTTTCCAAATGTTGCACATTCATTGTGGAATAGACATCAATCCCTGTGGCTAAGATCATTTCCACATCTTCATAGCGTTTTTCCCGTGGGGAACCAGGGACATTAGTATGGGCTAGTTCATCGACTAATACCAACTGGGGCGATCGCTTGATAATAGCGTCTGTATCCATTTCAGTTAGTGTTAATCCACCCCTGACAATTTGCTGACGAGGGATAATCTCTAGTCCTGTTGCTTTATCTGCTGTCTCTTTGCGTCCGTGGGTTTCTAATAGTCCAATAACAACATCGATTCCTTCTTGTTTAAGTGCGTGTGCTTCTTCTAGCATCCGGTAAGTTTTCCCCACACCCGGAGCCATACCAATAAAAATTTTATGTTTTCCTCGTCTTAATTCGTAATTCATCTTGAATAGTCAACAATTTTATTGATTTTGTTGACGATTAATATCTTGTAAGTCGAGAGCATAATTTAATCGCAGAACATTGACTCCTGGCTCACCAAAAATCCATAAAAATCTGCCATCAATGTACTTATTAATTAAACTGAGAATTTCATCTTGTTGGACACCACGGGCGCGGGCTACTCTCTCTAACTGTTGTCTTGCTGCTTGAATAGAAATGTGGGGATCTAAGCCGGAACCAGAAGTATATATTAAATCAGCAATAGGTTGAATATTCTCATCGCTGAGTTGATTTGCTTCTTCAACCACGCGGTTGAGTAGTGCAGGGTTGCTGGGAGCCAGATTGCTACCACCCGATATACCAATTGGTCTAGCTCTTCTACCTTGACTATATCTAACTGCACTAGGACGACTATGAAAATATCTTTCGGAAGTAAATACTTGACCGATTAAAGCTGAACCAATTGGTTGTGCTTCTATATTTTGCATGATGCTACCGTTAGCTTGAGAAGGAAATAAACCTTGACCAATTACTAAAATAGCGAGAGGATATATTATGGCTGTGATTAACCAAAATACTAAAGTAATACGAATTGCTCTAAAAATTTCTTGAATAAAAAACATATAAAATTTTCCAGATAGTGTAAAAATTGAATTTTTAATTTATTTAGATGTAGATTTCCCTTAGTTTATTTTGAATTGTCAAAAGCGCTCTGGCTGAAAAATGACGGCAAATAAGTAAATGACAAGTGCTGCAATCACTACTCCTAAAATACCAAAAGCCCAGGCGGCGCTCTGATTTAATGTAATGCTAGTAGCTGCATAGACGACTGGATTAATGATGAGATGTAAACCCAAAATAATAGCGATCGCTAATAGTAATTGTTGTTTACACAAGCGTGACCAAATATAGGCGATCGCTTGCTTAAAATCCATCATAAAAAACTTGACATATTCATTAATTTCTTTTTTCATACTTTTTTTGACATAACAGCTTAAATAGTCATTAGTCATTAGTTTTCTCCCCATATTCCCCAAGTCCTTTGTTTAAGCCAACCCGACAACTGTAATTAGCACATCTATCAATTTAATAGCGATAAATGGTGCAATCACTCCACCTAAACCATAAATTAAAATATTGCGTTGGAGTAACTGATTAGCGGTGAGAGGTCGAAACTGTACACCTTTCAAAGCTAAGGGTATCAGAGCCGGAATAATCAAGGCATTGTAAATCAACGCGGACAGTACGGCAGAGTTCGTACTGGTCAAATTCATAATATTGAGACTTTGCAGATTAGCCGCCGCAAAGATGACCGGAATAATCGCAAAGTATTTAGCAATATCATTAGCAATGGAAAATGTGGTCAAAGCTCCACGGGTGATCAGCAATTGTTTACCAATACTGACAATATCAATAAGTTTTGTGGGATCTGAGTCCAAATCCACCATGTTGGCGGCTTCTTTGGCGGCTTGAGTTCCCGTGTTCATAGCTACACCGACATTGGCTTGAGCTAAAGCTGGTGCATCGTTGGTTCCGTCTCCTGTCATGGCTACGAGTTTGCCTTGTGCTTGTTCTCGTTGAATTACGGTGATTTTATCTTCTGGTGTGGCTTCGGCAATAAAGTCATCAACTCCGGCTTCTTGGGCAATTACAGATGCGGTGATATGGTTGTCACCAGTCAGCATAATGGTACGTACCCCCATGCGGCGCAACTGGTCAAAGCGCTCTCGAATACCTGATTTCACAATGTCTTTGAGGTAGATGACACCATAAATTTCGTTATCTAAACAAACTGCTAGGGGTGTTCCTCCCTGTTGAGAAACTCGTTCATAGGCTGCATCTAGTTCTGGGGTAGTTTGTCCATTACGAGAACGCACAAACCCTTTAATTGCTCCCACTGCTCCCTTACGTGCCTCACGTCCACCGGGTAGATTAGTTCCACTCATACGCGTTTTGGCAGAAAAATCTACTGCTTCCGCTAAGTTGGGATCGAGGTCATATCTGATACCTAATTTCTCAGCTAGGCGGACAATTGATTTACCTTCTGGGGTATCGTCAAAGACACTAGCTGCCCAAGCAACACTGGCTACTTCATCGATTGAGTGTCCGTTGATGGGAATAAACTCTTCTGCCAAGCGATTACCCAAGGTGATTGTGCCTGTTTTGTCTAGAACTAAAGTATTAATATCACCGCAGGCTTCGACTGCTCGTCCAGAGGTGGCGATGACGTTAAATTGGGCGACTCTATCCATACCAGCAATGCCAATAGCACTAAGTAAACCGCCGATGGTGGTGGGGATCAAGGCTACTAACAGAGCGATTAAAATCGGCACGTTGACTGGAGTATCCGCATAGTAAGCAAATACAGGTAAGGTGGCGACAACAAATAAAAATACCAAGCTCAAAACAGCCAGCAGGACTGTCAGAGCTACTTCATTGGGTGTTTTGCTGCGTTCTGCACCTTCTACCAAGGCAATCATCCGGTCAATAAAACCTTTACCAGGGTCAGCCGTCACCCTGACAATTAGTTCATCGGAGATAATGCGTGTACCACCAGTAACGGAACTGGCAATATCTGAGCCTGATTCTTTGAGGACTGGGGCTGATTCTCCCGTAATTGCTGATTCATCGACTGAGGCGACACCCATAATTACTTCCCCATCGGCGGGAATAATATCGCCAGCCACTACATATATAGTGTCGCCTTGTTTGAGACTACTGGAAGGGACTTGTGTAATTGTGCCATCAGGAGAGAGTTGTTTAGCGATCGCTTCTAACTTTGTTGCGCGCAATGTATCAGCTTGGGCTTTACCTCTACCCTCGGCTATTGCTTCGGCAAAGTTGGCAAACCAAACGGTGAAGAACAAAATCCCTGTTAATATGCCGTTGAAAAGTTGGGGATTTTCCTGTTGGGTGGGGCCGAATAAATTGGGATTAATTGTGACTGATAAGGTGATGAGTGTTCCCACCCACACCAAAAACATTACAGGATTTTTAATAGCAGATTTGGGATTGAGTTTGACAAAAGCATCCCTAATTGCCCGCAGGTAAATTCCTTTGGTTTTAATTTTAGCTTTCTTGCGTGCTTGACGGCGATCGCTGGGACGAGTACGGGGGGATTTAGTTTTTGGGGTAGGTGCAACTGGATTCATATCTTCGGGAGTGGGGAGTGGGAAGTGGGGAGTGGGGAGTGGGACAAGGCGCAAAAAGAAAAGAGGGAAGCTTTCTCTAAGTTTTTCCCCCTGCTCCCTGTCCCCTAACTCTTCTAGCTACCAGAGGCTAGTTTAAAACCTTCGGCGATGGGGCCTAAGGCTAGGACGGGAAAGAATGTCAAAACTCCCAATATCAATACGATACCGGCGGTAACGGTGGTAAATAACAAGGAATCTGTTTTCAGTGTTCCTGCGGTTTGGGGTACTATTTGTTTACGAGACATACTATCAGCCAACAACAGCATGGCAATAATAGGGATGTAGCGACCGATGAGAATGCTGACACTGGTACTGAGATTCCACCAGAGGCTATTATCTGTCAGTCCTTCCAAACCGGAACCATTGTTGGCACTAGCTGAAGCATACTCATAAACTACTTGGGAAATACCATGAAAGCTGGGGTTGGTAATGCCGGAGAGGGAAAAAGGATAAGCTAGCGCAATGGCGCTGGGAATTAATATTGCTATGGGGTGAATTAGTAATATCAAGCTAGCTAGAACAATTTCGCGCTTTTCGATTTTGCGCCCAAAAATTTCTGGCGTACGTCCTACCATCAGTCCTGTGAGGAAGACGGTGAGAATTAGGTAAATGAATAGGTAAGCAGTTCCAGTTCCCTGACCACCCCAGATAATTTGCAAGAATAAGTTAAATAACGTCGCAAATAGTCCTTGAGGCATCAGGGAGTCGTGCATTCCGTTCACCGCACCGCACATGGTAGCGGTTGTCATAACTGCCCACAGTGCTGTTTCTGCCCAACCAAAGCGGACTTCCTTGCCTTCTAAATTGGGCTGTTCTACGCCTAAAGTGCCATTAACTAGGGGATTTCCTTGTAGTTCTCCGCCTGCGGCTACCCACACAAGAATGACAAATACAATAAATACCATCCAGAACAATAGCCAAGCTTGCTTGATGTTTTTCGCAAATACACCATAGGTATAAATCATGGCTGCGGGGATCGCAATCATGGCAATCATTTCGATGAAATTAGTAGCACTGTTAGGATTTTCAAAGGGGTGGGCGGAGTTAGCCGCAAAAAAACCGCCACCGTTTTCACCCAACATTTTGATCATCTCGAAGGATGCTACTGGCCCTCTAGCGATGTACTGTGTTCCTCCCTCTAGGGTAGTAATAGTCAAGCTTTCCTCTAATGTTTGCGGTACACCTAATAAAACTAAGGCGATCGCACCCACTACCGAGATGGGCAATAATATTCTAGTGATCCCACGGGTGAGATCAATATAGAAGTTCCCCAGTTTTTTGCCTGTTAAGCCGCGAATGAAGGCAATACCCACTGCTAAACCAGTGGCTGCGGAAGTAAACATCAAAAATCCCAAAGCTGCTACTTGCGAGAAGTAACTGAGGGTAGTCTCGCCGACGTAGTGTTGCTGATCAGTATTGGTGACAAATGAAATTACTGTATGTAGTATGATATCCCAGTTAGGTATACCTAAACTATTAGGATTCCAAGGTAATAACCTCTGAAAATATATCAGCAAATATACTAAAATTCCCATGAATAGGTTGGTGTATAGTATTGCGCGTATATACTGCCAACCAGTCATATCATCCTTAGGACGAACACCAATTAATATGTAGATGCTCCGTTCTATGGGATTCATTAAAGGATCAAGTATTGTTCTTTCTCCCAAGAACACCCGTGCTATATATCTACCTAAAATAGGTGTAATTGTGATGACAATACATAGCGTTAAGCCAATTTGTAACAAACCTTGTCCCATTTATTTCCCGCCCAATTCTAATTGAGTGCTACGAAGCTAATTATTAGATATAAAAAATAACCTGTTTACTTATGAGAGTGTGAGCAATTTGGCAACTTCTCCGTTAACCACAATTAACTCTACATAATTTACTTGTTTCAGCCATTACTATTTTTTAGATACTGTTTAAAGTCTCTATTAAGAATATTTAAATTTTACTTTTATTCATATATTTTGACTGTTATTACCTCTGTTTATACAACACATCTTCAATATTGGCTACTTTATAATCTGTAAGATTTACTTTATTGTCAACAGACTTTTAGTATAATATTACACTTTTTCGCATGATTGTACTTAATAAGAAAATATTATAAAAAATGAAGTTGTATATTTTAAAATTTCACCAACATTTTTGATCAGCAAATCAATAAATTAATCTAATACCAAAAATAGTATCTAATTTTTGATAGTTTTGAGGATTAATATATGAAAAATACTAGCTGATACTAAAGTTAAGCCGAATATGTGTGCAAAACCATCATTTATAGCGGATGAGCCTCAGTATTTTCATAAAAGTATTTTAATTGTGGGCGGAGGCCCCGCAGGATTAGCTACCGCATTAATGCTAGCTAAACGTGGTTGGTCAAATATTACTATATTGGAACAACGGGCGACAGCAGATTATTATGAGCCTGATAAATCATTTAATTATTTAATAGATGGTCGTGGTCAAAAGTTCACAGATTATCTGGGAATTACGCCTAATCTTGCAGAAATTGGTGTTTCAACTCAAGAATTTTATTTGACCAGGATGGCACCTAATGGCAGCAGAAAATCATCAAAATTGCCTATTGTAGACCCCAAAAGAAAAACTGCATATTGGATAACAAGAAAAGCTTTTGTAAGGATGTTGTATGAAGAAATTGAACGGAATTGGCAAAATTGTATAAAAGTCTTGTTCGATGCTAAGTGTGTCGAAATTAACAAGATATCTATCAATAATGAAGAAGATAAACTAGATGTTGTTGCTCAGGTGGGTAACGATCATGTTGTCAGATTTGAGCCTAGTTTATTAGCTGGGTGTGATGGTCTGCGCTCAGTTGTTCGCAATACCTTAGCAGAGTGGGATACTTCTGGATTAAACAAATTTCAGATGCAGCTTTTCCCATCTGCCAGTGCAGGTTTGAGGTATAAAGTATTAAGCTTGCCACCTAAACCACCTTTGGCTCATAGTGGTGAAGAATATGCCGTGAGTGAGATGGCTTATATTATCCTTGGAGCATTGCGTAATCGCCAGCGTTATTTACGTCTTGGTTTACTACCCGTGAAAAACCCAGAGGAACCACGGACGGCCAATGTTATTACCCCACCAGATCATGAGATATGGGAATTAAAGGATGGTGAGGCAATCTACAGCTTTTTTGAGAAATCTTTTCCCCAGTTACCCATACGTAAAATATTATCGCCCGAAGAGGCAGACAGATTTGCCAAAAGTGAAGGCGGTTATTTTCCAAAACCTCAATACTGTCCTAGATTGCAATTTTTATTGAGACACAAGCCGAAAAGTAAGGATTCCTCTGCTCTTGGGGTAATGCTGTTAGGTGACACTATCCATTGCTTTCCGCCAGATATCGGACAGGGGGTAAATGCAGCTTTAGAAGATGTTTGTGTTCTAGATGAAGCACTCTCCCAAAGTAATGATGATATCTCACAAGCACTACCTTTATATGAATCCTTGCGGGTTGCTGATGTCAAAGCTTTGATCAGACTTGCCCAAATCGCCTTTCCCTGGCAATACGGTCAAGCCCCCTTCCGCACTAAGCTATGGAGTATCAACTTTTTTCTCAGACTTGTACTCAGTCGCCTGTTACCCTTCTTATTTAATCCCCCAGCATTTTTTCTCATCCAAAATGATCAGCTTTCTTACCAAGAAATTTTGGCTAAAGTCAAACGTACCACCCAGATTTTATACGTACTTGGCCTACTACTAATGTGTGGATTGTTAGTTGCAGGCGATCGCTTACTATTTGCTTCATCACATAATATTTAAGGGGTCTACATCTATAGTTAAGTTGACCCCATCGGCACAAAGTAAGCGTACTTCGTCCCAGTCTGGTAGTTGTGGTAAAGCTTCGGGGGCAAATTTTAACAATATCTGCCAGCGATAACGGTTTGCTACCCGCATTACACTAGCTGGTGCTGGGCCTAATAATTCAAATCCTGGGTTAGCACTTAATACTGTGGCGATCGCTTGCGCTGTATTCTGTACTTGAATAGGATCAAAACTACTCAGTCGCAATAAAATTAACCTGCCATAAGGTGGATAATTGAGGACTTGTCGTTGTTCTAATTCTGCTTCCACAAAAGATTGATAGTCGTGAAATCTGACTGCTTCAATTACCGGATGTTCTGGGGTGTAAGTTTGCATAATCACCCTACCGGGATCATCACCTCTGCCAGCCCTACCAGCTACCTGAGTCAGGGTTTGAAATGCCCGTTCACTGGCGCGATAATCTGATAAGTTCAACAGCCCATCGGCAGCAACAACACCTACTAGTGTCACTTGTGGTAAATCTAAGCCTTTGGTGAGCATTTGTGTACCCACTAATAAATTCGCTTCCCCATTAGCAAACCGAGTCAACAGGGTACGGTGTGCGCCTTTGTTACGGGTGGTATCGCTATCAAAGCGAATGTATGTCAAATCGGGAAACTGTCGGCTTAATTCTTGGGCGACGCGTTGAGTACCGCTACCAAAGAATTTTAAGTAAGGTGAAGCGCATTCAGGGCAGTTTTTGGGATGTACACTCACATAATTACAGTAATGACAGCGCAACAATTGCGGCGCACCTGCTTCTGTCTGGTGATAGGCTAGAGACACATCGCAGTGGGGACACTCCACTACATACCCACAACTACGGCAAGACACAAAGGTACTGTGTCCCCGACGGTGGATAAATAAAATTCCCTGTTGTCCTGTCTGTTGCAGGTGTTGTAAAGCTTCTTGTAGCGACCGACTAAATATAGAACGATTTCCCTGTTGTAATTCCTGCCGCATATCTACTATCTCTACTGGCGGTAGAGGGCGGGAGTTGATGCGTTCGGGTAGGGGGGAGTAGTGCGTTGCGGAGAAATTTTGATGTTCTTCTTGCCCCCTGCCCCCTGCCTCCTGCCCCCTGCCTCCTGCCTCCCTCCTCACACTTACCCAACTTTCCAAGGAAGGTGTGGCGGAACCTAAAACCAAGGGGCAGTGTTCTAGTTCTGCACGCCACTGGGCGACAGTGCGGGCGTTGTAGGTGGGGATGGGGGAGTCTTGTTTAAAACTGGAGTCGTGTTCTTCGTCGAGGATAATCAAGCCCAAGTTGGGTAAGGGTGCAAAAACGGCGCTGCGCGTGCCGATGACAATTTGGGGTGTGCCTGTCAGCATTTGCCTCCAGGTGTCGTAGCGTTCACCGTCGGAGAGGGCGCTGTGATAGACGCTGATTTTATTGTTACCAAAGCGGGCGCGGAAACGGTCTGTGAGCTGGGGTGTGAGTCCGATTTCCGGGACTAAAACTAGGGCTGATTTACCTTGTGCGAGTAGTGGGGCGATCGCTTGCAAATATACTTCTGTTTTACCGGAACCTGTGACTCCATGCAACAATACTTGAGCAAATCCATCTAGCTGTTGGATAGTTGCTAAGGCATTTCCTTGAGCAATATTTAATGACTTTGGTGTATCTAAATCTAATACTTGTCCCTGTTCTGTTCGTAATACTTCTCGTTCTTCAATAGCAATATAACCCTTTTGTTCCATCGTCTTCAGGGTAGAAGAACTGGTACTACAAATTTGCAACAACTCACTATGCCACAACTCACCGCCACGTCTTCGCAGTACTTCCAAAATCTCCCTTTGGCGGTTCGTTAAATCACGATCAATTGTGTCAATTAATATCACTGCTTTTTGCAGTTTTGGGCGAGTTGTACGGGGTGGTTCTAAGTAGCTCTCTACTAAACCTATACGCAATAATTCCCGAACTCCTCGATAGGTCGCTTTAACTTTTTGTTGCAAATAAGCGAAACTATAATCCCCAGATGGTTGAGATTGTAATAGTTGGAGAATTTGCTGGGCTGAGGGACTTAAAAAGGTAATAGGTAATTGGTCTTTTTGTTTTTTTACCAAGCGGACGCGACGTTGCGATCGCCCTAATAATCCCGGTGGTAAGGCCACACGAATTACCTGAATCAAAGGCGTGTAATAATATGCAGCCACTCGATTTAATAATTCCCAATAAGCACTAGCAAAAAACCCAGAAGTTACTACATCTTCTACTTCGCGGATTTTTTCTGGTGCTAAGTCAATATTGGGTTCTGCCAACAACCGAATGGCGATCGCTCCCAACATTTGGGAGCCAAAAGGTACACTTAATACGTCTCCTGGTTTGATTTCTAACTGACTTGGCACTCGATAGGTAAATAATCCTGAATTACCAGGAAAGTCTACTAATACTTCAACGTAGTGATTTACATTTGTTGTTGTTCGGTATAATTCCTTATTTTCATTAACCACTAAATCGAGCGAATTGATGTCATTAATATACATACTTCCTGAAAATTAAAGATAAATTTTCTTATTTCCTTAAAATAGGGCTAAAAAATTTACTTATCTTGCCAGACTTTGATTTTTCTCTTTGTAGAAGTAAATTGTAATTAACAATACTTTCATTACTTATTATACTTGATAACTTTCTTCTTATGTAATCTACTAGACAAATTTATCTCAACCATACGTGCAATAAATATTTGAAGTACACTATAAAGAATAAAACTATCTGCCTAGTTATTTCGGAAATAGTTCATCTAACTACTAAATAGGGAATAGCCTTTTTTCCGCCCATTGATAGATATTCATTCCTTTGTCTCTATGAGATGCTTTTATACAAACAATTTTTTTGACATAATCAATTGCCCAATTATTAGCATTCAGGAAAATTACTAAGTAACTCATAACACTAAACCAACAAATATTGTGATTCTTGTCATAACTCTCAACCGATAAAGCTAAAAACTTTATAAAAGTATATAATTATTAAGAATAAAGGAATATTTACCTGTTTTTTTCTAATTATTAAATTTGAAAAAGGTGGAGGGGGTTTGACAGACTAAAGGATTAATAAAAAAATAAGCAATATATCTGTTGGAAACTGAGAAAATAAAATTTGGGTGCAAAACTAAATACTTCCGAGAACTGAAAAATAGTATTAGCTATAAACAGACGACTGGCAATTAATTTGAACTTCTAAAAAATAATTCATGTAAATCTGTTTTTTTGCTGCTAAATAAGCACATCTTTATTTAGTGAAAATACTAATTCTCAGTAGTTAACAGATGTCATTAAATTATGTACCAAACAAAGCATAAATCCCTCAAGGAAACTATGAATATTGCTGAATTGGGAACAATGGAAATACTAGAAAATGTTGTTGAACATGAAGAACAATCTCTAGAAACTTTAGAGCTAATAATAGAGGAAGAACCCCCAATAGTAGAGAATCTGGATTCAGATGAACGTGATGGGGATGAAATGGCAGCAGCTCGCCCTTCAGGATACAACAAAACAGAGCATGATGATGCAGTAGGTGCTTTTTTCAAAGAAATGGCCCGCTATCCACTGCTCAAACCAGATGAAGAGGTGGAGTTAGCCAGAAGAGTCAGATTTTTGGAAGAATTTAGAGATTTACAAGCAGCTTTGCAATTGCAATTAGGACAACATCCAACGAAAGCCCAAGTAGCTGCACAATTAGATGTAACAGAAAAGCAATTAGAAAATCGTTTGTATCAAGGTCGAGTAGCTAAACGAAAAATGATTCGCTCGAACTTGAGATTAGTAGTATCAATTGCCAAGCGATATCTCAATCGGGGAGTACCTTTTCTGGATTTAATTCAGGAAGGTGCAATGGGATTAAATCGGGCTACAGAAAAATTTGATCCCGATAAAGGATATAAATTTTCTACTTATGCTTACTGGTGGATTAGACAAGCAATTACTAGAGCGATCGCTAACGATGCCAGAACCATCCGCCTACCCATTCACATTGTAGAAAAACTCAACAAACTCAAAAAAGCCCAACGGGAACTCAAACAAAAACTCACCCGCAACCCTTCCGAAGCAGAAATGGCGGAAGCTTTGGAAATTAGCGTCCCCCAACTACGCCAACTCCAACAACTCCGGCGACAAGCACTGTCTCTTAACCATCGTGTCGGTAAAGAAGAAGATACCGAACTCATGGATTTATTAGAGGATGAAGACAACCTCTCTCCAGAAGCAAAAATGAACGAAAACATGATGCGTCAGGAGATTTGGGAAGTTTTGGGTGATGTCCTCACTCCCAGGGAAAAAGATGTAATTTCTTTACGCTATGGTTTGACAACCAGTGAACCATGCACCCTTGAGGAAGTCGGGAATATGTTCAACTTATCTCGTGAACGAGTCCGACAAATTCAAAGCAAAGCCATGCGTAAATTACGCCGTCCTCACATAGCAAAACGTCTTAAGGGTTGGTTGATTTAAGACTAGAGATTAGGGGCTAATATTTTCACTCATCACAGGCTGAATGACTCGCTACCACTAACAAGACTCAGGACTCAGAACTCATCACTAACCTGACCATTTTTTATTCTGCCATGAGTATTGAGTCAAAAAAACTACACGATAAGCTCACTCCGTGGGAGGCGATCGCTTAGACTATTGATTGTGGACTATTGGCTATGAACTAATGACTGTGCGTAATGATTTGACTGTGCGTTTTGCTGAACCTGCTGATAGCGAAATATTGTTTGGCTTAATTAAAGCATTGGCAGAGTACGAAAAATTACCTCATGCTGTAACTGGCAACGTTCTTGCGCTTCAAGAGCATTTATTTGGCTCCCAGAGATACGTTGAGGCGATGTTAGCGGAATCCGCAGGCCAAGGTGTAGGTTTTGCCTTATTTTTTCATAATTACTCTACCTTTCTCACCAAGCCAGGAATCTATCTGGAAGATTTGTTCGTTCTACCTGAATATCGGCGACAAGGCATTGGTAAAGCACTCCTCACTAAATTAGCCCAAATTGCTGTCGAACGGGGTTGTGGAAGATTAGAGTGGAGTGTTCTCGACTGGAATGAATCAGCCCAAGCATTTTACCGCCACATGGGAGCATCAATATTAGATGATTGGCGAATTTGCCGCGTTACAGAAGATGCAATGAGCCAATTAGCCTCTGGGGATAGAAGATAGGGGGCAGGGGGAACCAATGACAACCGACAACTGACAACTGACTAATGAAGTTTGACAGCCTGTCTTTTGACGCAGGTAATCCCTCAATTGACAATTGTTGAGGAAGATATTAGGCCGCATAAGCCTTATTTGCAAAGAGAACGCGAAATGAAAAAGATTTTTTCCCTAGTACTGTTAGGCATAGCACTCTTCACTTTTGCCTTCAGTAGCCCTGTATTGGCAGCAGACAGTGTAAGTGGAGCCAAAGTATTCAGTGCTAATTGCGCTTCTTGTCATGCTGGTGGCAAGAATTTGGTTCAAGCCAACAAAACTCTGAAGAAAGACGCTTTGGAAAAATTTGGGATGGATTCAGCAGAAGCAATTATTGCCCAAGTAACCAACGGTAAAAACGCTATGCCTGCTTTCAAAGGTCGCTTAAAACCTAACCAAATTGAAGATGTAGCTGCTTATGTCCTAGACCAAGCAGATAAAGATTGGAAGTAAATTCCACCGCAATACTTAACTAAAAGATAGCGGGGTGTTTGTCCCGCTATTTATTTTTGTGATGGGAGTGATGTTAGGGATAGTGGGGCATTGAGCAGCGTGCTGATTAAGAATTTCCTCCCCTGCTCCCCTGCTTTTTCTTTAAGGACTACGCGGAATACGTTCTATTTCTGCATAGCCACTGAAAATCAACTTGTCTCCCTCAGTATCTAACCGATTGAGGCGCATTTTCACACCGTCAAGGTCAAAACGGTCTAAGTCAACCATATTATCTAAAATTTCCGCCAGTGCTAGGCTCAAGGTTTGGGATATTTCTCGTTGTGTTTCTGGAACTAGGTCAAGTTCAACTCTTGGGTCTTTAAAAGAAATTCGGCGGCGCTTTTCCACAGCCACACTTAAAGTCATGTTTAGTGGTATTAGTTCTCCACCACCCAAATCTGCCTGAGCCGAAATTCGGAGACTATTTTGAGGCAATAGTTGTACTTGAACATCGGTAAAAGAGACTGGTTTGCCATCAGATAATTCAGTTAAAGCAGGTACAACTAAATTAACTAACCGCTTCTGCACCAGTTCAGCTTTAAAAGCTTTATTGATCCCAGCTTCAGATAAAATTATTTGAGCGATCGCCTGGGTTGGTTGCTTGAGATTCAACTTACCACTCAAAACAGCACCAAAATCAATAGAAACAGCATCAGTCTCAAAAGACATCTCCTCAACCGCAAAATCTCTGCGGATGATTAAGCCACGACCGCTCATTTTGAAGCTATCAATGCTGCCTTGCAACAGCTTGCTGGAGGGATAGCAGCGCACGAAGACTTCTACTGACTCGCTTTGGGTAAACAAGTGGCGAATCGTTTGGCTGGCTACTGTATTGAGCATTCTCTCGCCCCAATCAGTGCCTTTAGGATCTTGTAAACCAGTAAGTCCGCCGAACATTTGGTTGTGGGTCTCTAGAAGTTCTTTGTACTCTTGTAACAAAATGTGAAGATTTCAGCAAGTCTTTTGTGATTGATTGTGCTGATAGACAAACTTGAATTTACTGATAAATACTACTCAATAGTATTTAAAATCACTTTTTATCCAGTAAAAATACAATAGCTACACCAATTTTAATTTTTCATTGGTATTACTGATTTATGTAGTGCAAAGACGCTAATAACAACTTTGTGTCTTTGCGCCTTTGCGCGAAAATAGAAAATCTTTTCTACTCAGCTAACAATCTTTAAGACCTACCTAAGGCGATGGGCAACTTAGTCTTAAAACCCATCTCCATAGCTTGCTTTCCTTACGGAAGGCTACCGCAAACCCGCAGAGTGTCTCTCCTCTGCAAAGGCTTTGATTCTTGCTCCCCTTCTCTACAAGGGAAGGGGTTGGGGGTTAGGTTTGAGACAAAGCTTGACATGGCGTTACCTACAACCTAAAGATTCACGGGTATCAGCACCAGTTTTAGAATTCACTCCACTAGCCTTAACACAGAGTTTTTTCACCTCTGTCCCATCCAAAACCGCATTAGTAAAATCCGCCCCGGTCACATTAACATTATCAAAAAGAGAACGTAACATCATGGCATCAGTCAAAACAGCATCACTTAAATCAGCATTCTTAAACTTCGCCAAATAAGCTATACCGTTACTAAAATCTACACCATGTAAATTAACTCCCTCCAACACGGTACCGTTAAACACCCCACCCCGTAAGTCAGCATTGCTGAAGTTGGCATTTTCTAAATCCACATTGGTAAACTCAGCACCAATTAAGCTTTGACCAGTGAAATCCTTAGCCTTCAATTCATCACCAGCCGAACGGGTGATACTAGAAGAACTTGCAGCTTCCGCCGAAGGAGGAAACAGAAATAAAACCATAGTCAAAACAAGACTAGCTACTATTCGCCAATATTTCATAATGTCTTCTTAATAAATCTCAATACTCCACCATTATTAAACATTACAGAAGAGTGGTGAGTGGAGATGAAAAACTAATTCCTCAACGCCACTTGCTCCCTATTAATTGAAGCCATCACGTAGGATATTAGATGTTGAAGTGCGATCGCAACTGCAAAACTATCTGTGGCTAATCAACAAGAAACTGCCGAAACCCTAGCGAGAACACCTTTATATCAACTGGGTGTAGAACTCAAAGCCCGCTTCACCAGCTTTGGTGGCTGGGAAATGCCAGTACAATTTACTGGTATTTCCCGTGAACACGAAGCAGTGAGAAACACTGCTGGGATGTTTGATATTTCTCACATGGGCAAATTTACCCTCCAAGGTAAAAACCTGATTTCTCAACTCCAAGGTTTAGTTCCTTCAGACTTGAGTCGGTTGCAACCAGGTCAAGCCCAATACACTGTACTCTTAAATCCCCAAGGGGGAATCATTGACGATATCATTGTCTACTACCAAGGCGAAGACCGCACTGGTACACAACAGGCATTCATTATCGTCAACGCAGCCACCACCAGCAAAGACAAAGCATGGATATTGCAACACTTAGACCAAAATCAGGTGCAATTCCAAGACCTTTCACCAGCAAAAGTCTTAATTGCCCTCCAAGGGCCAAAAGCTATCAACTATCTCCAACCCTTTGTCAAAAAAGACTTACAACCAATCAAAGCTTTTGCACATCTAGAGACAACAATACTAGATAAACCCGGCTTTATAGCCCGTACAGGTTACACCGGGGAAGATGGTTTTGAAATTTTAGTAGACCCAGAGGTAGGGATAGAATTATGGCGTAGTCTGTATGATGCGGGTGTCACTCCCTGTGGCTTAGGTGCAAGAGATACCCTCAGACTAGAAGCAGCAATGGCACTTTACGGACAAGACATCGATGACAAAACCACTCCCCTAGAAGCTGGGTTAGGGTGGTTAGTTCATCTGGATACCAAAGGAGATTTTATTGGTCGGTCAGTTTTAGAACAACAAAAAGCCACAGGAGTACAGCGCCGACTCGTAGGTTTGCAAACCCAAGGACGGAACATTGCCCGTCACGGCTACCAAGTTCTCTCAGAGGGTAAAGTAGTAGGCGAAGTTACTAGTGGTACTTTATCCCCTACACTCGGTTATCCTGTTGCTCTAGCCTACGTCCCTAGCAAGCTAGCGAAAGTGGGTCAGCACCTAGAAGTCGAAATTCGTGGTAAAGCATACCCCGCATTTGTAGTTAAACGTCCCTTTTATCGTTCAAGCAAGAAAGGCTAAATACTTAGTCCCCAATCTCTAATATCCATGTTGACCAACTGAATGTGTTGTAAGATACTCAATCACAGTATGGTTAATTACTAAATATGGTCTTAAACCAATTCTGGAA
This sequence comes from Anabaena subtropica FACHB-260, assembly GCF_014697105.1. GTDB lineage: Bacteria > Cyanobacteriota > Cyanobacteriia > Cyanobacteriales > Nostocaceae > Trichormus > Trichormus subtropicus. The sequence goes on from NZ_JACJRF010000018.1 coordinate 48,353, forward strand.
AATTCGGTAACAGATTCAAAGCTATCAAGCCAGATTCTGTCCGACCCTCATCATTACGTGGCTTGCTTTGCTACACAACGCTACTGCTTTGGCGCAGCGTATCCGTTTGCGTAAGAGTCTCGTAAGAAAAGGATTCACTGCGTAGCAGTATTACGAATTGGTATTAATTACCTTTGGGACGCTAATTTTTTGAGATTTTAAGAGGAAAAGAAATGTCGTCGTTTGAATACCCTCAAGATTTGCGATATTTGGATACTCATGAATATGTGAGGCTAGATGGCGAAATTGCTACTATCGGTATTACAGAATTTGCTGTAGACCAATTAGGCGATGTGGTATTTTTGGAACTCCCGGAAATTGGGGACTTACTGACTAAAGGAGATACTTTTGGCTCAATTGAATCAGTCAAAGCCGTCGAAGATTTGAATGCACCAATAACTGGAACAGTCGTAGAACGCAACGAACTTTTGATTGAATCTCCTGAAGCAATAGCAGATGACCCTTACGGTGAAGGGTGGTTTTTAAAATTACGCGTTAATGACCCTGATGAAGTAAATGATGCTTTGACTGCGGACGAGTATCGCGCCGAAGTAGAAGGCGAGTAGTTGGGTATTGGGGACTGGGAAGAGTTAGGAGACAGGGAGCAGGAAGAAAAGGAGACAAGGCAGAAAATTATTCCCCTACTCAGCACTCCCCATTTCCCTAAATGGATGATTTTTGATAAATCGTCCAAGCGTTGACAAATTGCTCCCACTTGTCAAGAATATTTGTTGCAAAATATTAAATAGTTACTTCTGGAGTTTAATTTAGTGGTATCTTATGCCCCTATTCCTCAGTCTAGCGATGGGATACATTCTACTGTAGGTCACAGCCAACAGATAGAAAACAGAAAGCAAAATTTAAATCATTTTATACAAAGACATATAGGCCCATCATCAGCAGATATTCAACAGATGCTTGATGTGTTGAGATTTCCCAGCCTAGATGATTTGATAGAAAAAACAGTACCAACAGCAATTAGGCTGAATAAAAAGCTACATTTACCAGAAGCGCAAACCGAGTATGCAGCCCTGGCAAGGTTAAAACAAATTGCCTCTAAAAATCAGGTGTTTCGTTCATACATTGGTACGGGATATCACGATACCATAACTCCTCCCGTCATTGGGCGTAATATTCTCGAAAACCCTGGTTGGTACACTGCCTACACTCCCTATCAGCCCGAAATTGCCCAAGGGCGGTTGGAAGCGCTGCTAAATTTCCAAACCATGATTATCGATTTAACTGGGTTGGAAATTGCTAACGCGTCCCTACTTGATGAAGCAACAGCAGCCGCCGAAGCTATGAGTATGAGTTACGGTGTGAGCAAAAATAAAGCAAATGCCTATTTTGTTTCTCATGACTGCCATCCCCAAACGATTGACGTGTTACAAACACGGGCTAAACCCTTAGAGATTGAGATTATTATCGGCGATCATCAGACATTTGATTTTGATCAGCCAATTTTCGGCGCGATTTTACAATATCCCGCCAGTGATGGCACAATCTACGACTACCGCGCTTTTATCGAAACAGCCCATGCCCAGGGTGCATTGGTAACAGTAGCCGCAGACCCTTTAAGCTTAACTTTACTCACCCCGCCTGGTGAGTTTGGTGCTGATATTGCCGTAGGTAGTACCCAGCGCTTTGGTATTCCCTTAGGGTTCGGGGGGCCTCATGCGGCATACTTTGCCACCAAGGAAGAGTACAAGCGGCAAGTTCCGGGGCGAATTGTCGGCGTATCTAAAGATGTTCACGGTAAAACAGCACTGCGCCTAGCCTTACAAACCCGTGAACAACATATCCGCCGGGAAAAAGCTACGAGTAATATTTGTACAGCCCAGGTATTACTGGCGGTGATGGCGAGTATGTATGCTGTCTATCACGGGCCGGATGGACTCAAACAAATCGCGGAGAATATTCACCAGCTAACTGTCACCCTGGCAGAAGGCTTAAAACATCTGGGTTACAAAATCAGTTCCGCAACTTTCTTTGATACCTTACGGGTAGAGTTGGGAATACAAAACCTCGAGACTATTCTCGCAGGTTGCCAAGCCCGTAATATTAACCTACGGATTTTTGATGAAACTGCTGTGGGTATCTCCTTAGATGAAACTACCACACCAGAAGACCTCATCGACCTCTGGCAAATCTTCGCTCTCCGAGATGAGTTACCCTTCACCCTAGAAGAACTAACTTCTCCCCCATCTCCCCACCTCCCCTTCCGCACCAGTAATTACCTCACCCACCCCGTCTTCAACCGTTATCACTCAGAAACTGAGTTGTTGCGCTATCTACACAGGCTGGAAACTAAAGATTTGTCGTTAACGACATCGATGATTCCTTTGGGTTCCTGCACGATGAAGTTAAACGCCACGGCTGAGATGGTTCCCGTAACTTGGGAAGAATTTGGTAGGATACATCCTTTTGCGCCGTTAACCCAAACGCGGGGTTATCAAATTCTGTTCCAACAACTGGAAGGGTGGTTAGCAGAAATTACTGGCTTTGCTGGGATTTCTCTCCAACCCAATGCTGGTTCTCAAGGCGAATACACAGGACTTTTGGTGATTCGTGAATATCATGAAAGTCGGGGGGAAGCACACCGTAATGTTTGTTTGATTCCTACCTCAGCACATGGGACAAACCCAGCGAGTGCAGTGATGTGTGGGATGAAGGTTGTAGCAGTTGCCTGTGATACGGAAGGTAATATTGATGTAGATGACCTCAAAGCCAAGGCAGAAAAATATAGTCATGAACTTGCTGCGTTGATGGTGACATATCCCTCAACTCATGGCGTGTTTGAGGAAGCAATTCAAGAAATTTGTGCTGTGATTCATAGTCACGGCGGTCAAGTTTACATGGATGGGGCAAATATGAATGCCCAAGTGGGTATTTGTCGTCCGGGGGATATTGGCGCGGATGTTTGTCACTTAAACTTGCACAAAACTTTCTGTATTCCTCACGGTGGTGGTGGCCCTGGTATGGGGCCAATTGGTGTTGCATCCCATCTTGTACCGTTTTTGCCTGGACATACTGTAATGGGGAATGGGAAGAAAACAATACCCAATACCCAATCTATCGGCGCTGTAGCTGCTGCGCCTTGGGGGAGTGCCAGTATTTTGGTGATTTCTTGGATGTATATTGCCATGATGGGGGCAGATGGCTTGACACAAGCTACCAAGGTGGCAATTCTCAATGCTAATTACATTGCCAAGAGATTGGAAGCTTATTATCCTGTGTTGTACAAAGGAAAAAATGGTCTAGTTGCCCATGAGTGTATTTTAGATTTGCGATCGCTTAAAAAATCAGCGAACATCGAAATTGATGATATAGCCAAGCGTCTCATCGACTATGGTTTCCATGCTCCGACTGTCTCCTGGCCTGTGGCAGGTACAATCATGGTGGAACCCACAGAAAGCGAATCTCAAGCAGAATTAGATCGATTCTGTGATGCGCTGATGGCTATTCGTCAAGAAATCGCTGAAATTGAAGAAGGTAAGGTAGATATTCAAGATAATGCCTTGAAGAATGCCCCCCACACCATCGAAAGCCTCCTTAGCGCCGAATGGCATCATCCCTATTCCCGTGAACAAGCCGCCTACCCAGCACCTTGGACACGGGAACATAAATTCTGGCCTAGTGTAGGTAGAATTGACGCAGCTTTTGGTGATAGAAATTTTATTTGTTCTTGTCTACCAATGGATGCTTATCACTAACTCAAGTTGTAGCTTTGGGAATTTTCAATAATGAGCCGATGGTCTCCAAGCAATCGGAGGTCATCGCCTTTGACTATTTGAGAATAGGTTCTAGATAGTCAAAATTACAGCTTCAAAGGTTCTGAAGCTAAAACTTGAGCCTTTGAAGCTGAAGCTTGAAGCTCTGACAAAGGGTAGTAGGTATTCATAAGAGGAAAACTGATTCCTTTGCCTAGCATCATCTACAATATGGAGGCAAACAAGATTACAGACCCAGTAGGAGAATTTTTGGTGGATTCCCGATATAACCCAGCAGCACTTGAGGAAAAATGGCAAAAAACATGGTTAGAACTTGGTTTAGATAAGACCCCAACAGAGAGTAATAAACCAAAATTCTACGCTCTATCCATGTTCCCCTATCCATCGGGCAGCCTACACATGGGTCACGTCCGTAACTACACAATTACAGATGTGATTGCCCGCCTCAAACGAATGCAAGGGTATCGGGTACTGCATCCAATGGGATGGGATGCCTTTGGTTTGCCAGCAGAAAACGCCGCCATTGACCGTGGTGTACCACCATCCAAATGGACTAATCAAAACATTGTCCAAATGCGGCAACAGTTGCAGCGTCTTGGTTTATCAATTGACTGGGATAGTGAAGTTGCTACTTGTTCGCCAGACTATTACAAGTGGACACAATGGATTTTCTTACAGTTTTTGCAGGCGGGGTTAGCTTATCAAAGAGAAGCAGCCGTCAACTGGGATCCCATTGACCAAACTGTATTGGCAAATGAGCAAGTTGATAATGAAGGACGTTCTTGGCGTAGTGGTGCTATAGTTGAGCGTAAATTACTGCGCCAGTGGTTTTTGAAGATTACCGACTACGCGGAAGAATTATTAAATGACCTGGATAAATTGACTGGTTGGCCAGAAAGGGTCAAGTTGATGCAGGCAAACTGGATAGGGAAATCATCAGGGGCGTATTTGGAATTTCCCATTGTCGGCAGCACTGACAAAATCGCCGTGTACACAACTCGTCCTGATACAGTTTATGGTGTTAGTTATGTGGTGTTAGCAGCAGAACATCCTCTCACTAAGCAAGTCACCACCAAAACACAACAAGCAGTAGTAGACACCTTTATTCAAGAGGTGACAAATCAAAGCGAGTTAGAACGTACCGCCGACGACAAACCCAAACGCGGTGTAGATACTGGTGCTAAGGCAATTAACCCGTTTACAGGGGAAGAAGTACCTATTTGGATTGCTGACTATGTACTCTATGAATATGGTACTGGGGCTGTGATGGGTGTACCTGCTCATGATGCGCGGGATTTTAAATTTGCTCAGAGGTATGGTTTACCCATTGATTTTGTCATTGCCGACCCAGATGATGTGGCAGGTTTCGACTTAAGCCCGACATCAGAAACAGAAGAAGTTACACAAGTCGTTCAAATTGAATATAACCAAGCATACACAGAACCAGGAATTTTAATTAATTCCGGGGCTTTTACTGGCATGGTTTCCACGGATGCCAAGCAAGCCATAGTTAAATATGCCGAAGAACAAGGTTTTGGTAAAGAACGCATCCAATATCGTTTGCGGGACTGGTTAATTTCTCGGCAACGCTATTGGGGCGCACCAATTCCCGTAATTCATTGCCCCAACTGTGGCATAGTCCCAGTGCCAGAGAAAGATTTACCCGTAACCTTACCAGAAGAAGTGGAATTTACTGGACGTGGTGGTTCACCGTTGGCGCAGTTGGAAAGTTGGGTAAATGTTCCTTGTCCTACCTGTGGTACTCCTGCGAAACGAGAAACTGACACGATGGATACCTTTATTGATTCCTCGTGGTATTTCTTGCGATTTACTGATGCTAGGAACGAAGAACAGGTATTTGAGCCAGGAAAAACTAATAACTGGATGCCAGTAGACCAATATGTAGGCGGCATTGAACACGCGATTTTACATTTATTATATTCCCGGTTCTTTACTAAAGTATTGCGCGATCGCGGCTTGTTGAACTTTGATGAACCCTTTGAGCGTTTGTTAACTCAAGGAATGGTGCAAGGTCTCACTTACATGAATCCCAACAAGGGTGGTAAAGATAAATGGATTCCTTCAAATCTGGTTAACCCAAACGACCCTCGTGACCCTCAAACAGGTGAACCACTGCAACGTCTTTACGCCACCATGTCCAAGTCTAAAGGTAACGGTGTCGCGCCGGAAGATGTGATTGGTAAATATGGTGTAGATACAGCACGGATGTTTATCTTATTTAAAGCGCCGCCAGAAAAAGATTTGGAATGGGATGAAGCCGATGTTGAAGGACAATTCCGTTTTTTAAATCGGGTTTGGCGTTTGGTGACAGATTATGTTGCGGCTGGGGTATGTCGTAAGTCGGCTCAGCTTGCCGATTTGAGTAAGCCAGAAAAGGAATTACGCCGGGCAATTCACACGGCTATCCAAGCTGTGACAGAAGATTTAGAAGATGAGTATCAATTTAATACTGCTGTTTCCGAGTTGATGAAATTGAGTAACGCTCTCACTGATGCTGACTGCCGCAATTCACCAATTTATGCTGAAGGTGTTCGCACTCTCGTGGTGTTATTAGCTCCTTTTGCGCCACATATTACTGATGAATTGTGGCAATTGTTGGGAAATAGTGAGTCAGTTCATACTCAAACTTGGCCTAATTTTGATCAAGCTGCTTTAGTTGCTGATGAGATTACTTTGGTAATTCAGGTTAATGGCAAAAAACGTGCTGATATTCAAGTTCCCGCGCAAGCAGATAAAGCTGAGTTAGAAAAATATGCTCGTGAGTCAGAGGTTGTGCAGCGACACTTGGAAGGTAAGGAGATTAAAAAGGTGATTGTAGTGCCTGGAAAGTTGGTCAATTTCGTGGTTGCTTAACCTCTGTGTGCCTGTGTGGTTGTTTTACCACACAGGCACACAAACACGGAGGGATGTTTGTTTAAGTGATATTTTTGTTTTGCAAGCTGCTGAGGTTGCGGCTGGCTACATCGGCACTAATTCCCCAGAGAATTAATCCTAAATAGTCGGAGAAAGGTCTAGCACCAAAGGTGAGTCCGTTATCTACATAGAGTGAACCTATACCAACTAAGGACAAGCCAATTAGTAGGGTGAGGGATAAAAATGGGCGGATGAGCCAAAATGTAGCGCCGATGCGGATATCATCAGACACGCCAGAGAGTAATATGAGAAAATCTTGACAGCGAGTTTTCCATTTGGGTTGATTGATTGATATTGGCGCGACTGCATCAGCTTGAATTAAAAAACTACGTGCTGCATTAGCTAATTCTAGAGGTAGGAAAGTTTCATTTTGCATGAAATGTTTATCTACTGACCGCTTTTGATTGAGGTTGGCTAAACCTCTCATCACATCTTGCATAACCCTTTGGGCAACAGCATCATTTTTCTGCGCTAAAAAGGTACGAGTTTTAATAATATTTTGCTGCACCTCTTGAGCAATTTTATCTAAGCTATCTTGTCCTTGTATTTCAATTATTTGATTTTCTATTTGTCGCAGTTTGTTTAAGGCTTCTAACCGCGATTCAATAGCATCTATTTCGGCTAATGCTCTATCTATTTTTTCCCATTTAATTAATTGTTCTACCCATTCAACCATGTTGTTGAGTATATTTTGGTCTTCGGTATGTTCTACTTCTTGTCTAATTCTGGCTTTGAGGCGATAAACTGCTTTAACAGTTCTGGTGATGTCACTACCAGACTCTTGCATATATTTGAATAATCGACCCAAAATAACGCCGAAGATTAACACCATCAGGGGCAAAATCGGCCCAGACCGCATTTTTAAATCTACTGGGATGGCTAGTCTTTGAGTCTGTCCTGATAGGGTGAAGTATATAGCCCCTATGTAACGATCTGGGGGGATGGCAGAACGATTTAAATTTAATGGTAGAGTAATAATGCGATCGCGTTCCGCCCACTGTAGATGTTTGTCTCCGACGGACTGGAGGTCATTCATCACTAAATTGACGGGACTTTGAACTACATTCAAAGATGTCTCTGTTAATTGATATCCTGTCTGTTCACCTTTGAGAATGACTTTGGCATCAACAATGGTTACAGGTACTTGGCTCGGATTGTCAAATTGGAGTTGCCACTGATTTAAAAATGCACTGGCTGGTAGTAATCCTTTGGCAATTAAACAGTCAAAAAAACTCAAAACACCGTCACAATTCACGAGGCGCAGTTGAATTTGTTCTGTACCACCCAGAGGAATAAGGGTTGGTCTAGCTTTAGCGATTACTTGAATGGGAATAGTTTGCAGTTGCTGCTGACGCTGATTTGGCAACAATATCTGGAGTGTGCCTTCATAAGTGCCAGGTAAACGAATGTCTGTTACTTTTAATTGGAAATCTTGAGGAATACCTACAGAAAGTTTTGGTTCACCCACAATGGTTACTTGATGGCGGTTAATTATGCCATCACCTTCTTTTCGCCGCAAATCTGAGGGTAGAAAGACAAATTTATCGATATTTTCTCCCTGAGCAGTTAATCGTAAGTTACCAACTAAAGCACTTTCTTCGCCTAACCAACCAGTGATATGTATAGATTTGTCACTAGAATCTACTAGTATTTTGGGCGTGGCTTTTGCTGGAACAGCATGAACAACAACTATCACACATAGCAACAGGGATATTATTCGGTATTTCATGAGTAATTCTCAAGATTCAGCAACAGATTGATATCAATAGGAATTACGCATGAAAATAATTCAAGGGAGTTGGGGGAAAATGTAGAGAAATTATGCCTATTGTCCCCTGTCTCCTGCCTACTGCCTTATATCTTTAATCATACAACCAAGTATTTGAAGAAAAATCATCCTTAGTTTCAATCAGTTGTGTTGGGTACTTATCAGGAAGTCGGTGTGATTTTCTATAAGTTACTGGTTTATAGCTTTCTTTTTCTTGTTGGAGTTTTTCTTGCTGCTCTTTTTCTTGTTGGAGTTTTTCTTGTTGGAGTTTTTCTTGTTGGAGTTTTTCTTGCTGCTCTTTTTTTTGTGCTAAAGCTAATGATTTATGTTCTTCTATGAGTTGGGAGTTAGCTTCTGCCAGTTGTAGCGCAGTTTTTTTGGTTTCTTCCAGTTCTTTTGTAAGTTTTTTGACTGAAGATTTTTGCTCGGATAAAGCTGATTGCAAATCTTCTATTTTTTGCTGGAGTGATTTTTCTTGTAGTTCAGATTTTTTTAAAGTTGCTTGTAATTCTTGGATGGTAGCTTCTAAATCCGCTTTAGTAGGGACGCTACGTTTAGCAGTAGTTGCTTCAGGTGTCTGTTGTGATTCTTCTGGACTTGCAGCAGTTTCTTCAGCCACTTCTTGAGCGGTGACTTCAATTGCAGTTTCACCAGCAGAGGGTGTAAATTTTTGGGCTTCCTCTTGGATTAAATCGGAGAGGTTCTGTTTTCTAGGCATTATTTCCTCCAGTCACGCTGTATCTCTTCAGCCACACGGTGGTAGTCTGATTCGGCTTCTCTAGCATTTTTTCCTCGCCATTGGTCGATAGCTACACCCTCCAAGGCTGCTCTTTCGTGGGCTTTATATATCCGAATAAAAGCCTTGCAAACAGGAATTCCTAGCCGTTGAAGAGTATTTTGTGCTTCTATTGCTTCATTTATACTCCGGGTATCCACTTTTGTGAGTAGAACCCGATGGGGAACTCCGGACGGAACTACTGCCGCTTTGACTGTCTCAATTAACACAGCCAAATCCATTGCTGATGGAGGTGTAGGTAAAACTAGATAATCTGCGATCGCTACCACTGTTGCTAGTGCTTCCGAGTGTAGCGCAGGTGGCGTATCTACTACTACTAAATCGTAACCTTTAATTGTTTGTAACTGACTTAAAAGTTCAGGATGGGTTTCTTGGGATAAATCAAATCCCATCCCATTTTGATTTCTTCCAAACCACCAACTAGCAGAACCTTGTATATCTGTATCAATGAGAATGACTTTTTTTTTCTTCGCAAACTGAGCAGCTAAATTGATGGCGGTAGTCGTTTTGCCGACTCCCCCTTTACCGTTGAGAATAGTGATGATTTTTGGCACTGCTTACTTCCGACCCTGCCATACTTGAATATACCGCTTTGTGTGACTGTCGCTACGTTTCGATGCAAAATTCAACAGTGAAGAAGGCACAGGGCAGAAGGAATTTATTTTTAGCGGTAGCTTGGAGGTTATGCTGATTAAGCGATCGCTCCTTGATTTGCTTGCTAATCAGTTAGAGCGATCGTCAGACTAAGGAAAATTTTTCAGTAATTCCTCGCTGCTGTTTTATTTGAGGATTGTAAAGATAAATCAGGGACTACAAATTTTCATTTCTGGAACGGGGGATAAAGCGATGAAGTGTGGTCTTGGGGGTTTTCCCCATGAACAACTTCATCAATAAGCCTGTTGCCCAAGTGTAAGTAGGAGTCCTAGAGAACGCAAGAAATCTAATACTACGCTATCTGTTGGGCAGGAAGCCTACACTGACGCTTCGCCTACAGGATGAGTAGTTCACTCCTCAAAATATCAATACGAACGTTCTTACTACAAACTTGGGGATCAGTTGATGTCTGGAGGAATTTCACCAAGTTGCGGCTGTGGTTGATTCAAAAAGTTTGTGGGAGAGACTACAGCTGCTTTGGGAATTTCAATTACTGGGTTGTTCAAGGCTATCATTGGCAGTGCATCTGACTTGCTGACACCTTGAGTAGTTTGTTCTTGTGATTGTTGGGCTAGTTGGGGTATTCCTATTTGCCGCCCTGGTAGCCAGCTAGAAACTGCGCCAATCACACAAGCTGCAACAGCAGCACCACCAAATTTCCAAGCCAAACGAGAACGACGGTTGACTTTGGCAAATACTTGCTGGGCAGTAACTTCTGGTGGTTGCTGGGCTGTTGGTATGGGCATAGTTCGTATGCCTTGCCTTAACTTTAATAGTCGGGAATAGAGGCGTTGAACTGCGACATCGTTGGCTAACCAGTCTTCTACTTGCCGACGTTCCGCAGCTGTCACCTCTCCATCGAGGTAAGCACTCAATAATTCAAAGCGATCGCGCTTCACCATATCCATAGCACCCGTTGCTTCATTGGTATGCCTAGCCATCTTTTTTGGTAAATCTCTCGAAAATTGCCGCCGACAACGCTTATTAAAATCAGAATCAGTAGTCATACTAACATTATTACCAATTCATCCACGGACAAAAGGAGGGCAACCCTGAGAGGTTAATTAATTCTTTTCCTGATAGCATAGGTACGATACAGTTTCCTCACAATTCTTAATCAATAGTTAAATTCTCCCATAGGGTAGATGAAAGATACTGTACATTAGGCATCAAGATAGGTTTGCAACTGAGTTTGCAATCTGGATCTAGCCCTAGCAATTCTCGACTTGACTGTTCCCAAGGATACACCTGTGATTTCGGCAATTTCTTCGTATGGCATACCTTCGATTTCCCTGAGAACAATGGTAGTACGGAATACTTCGGGTAAATCCGCGATCGCCTCCCGCAGTTGTTCGTAAAATTCTCTAGTTGTCAGTTCTTCCTCTGGCCCTGGTGTATCTCCAGCAATTTCCCAATCCATTTCGCCATCATCAACAGAACGGGGAGCATCTAATGACAGAGGACTCACAACCCGTTTGCGTTTACGCAATTCGTCATAAAACAAATTGGTGGCAATGCGGCTTAACCAGCCCCTAAATTTCGATGGTTCTTGCAATCGGTTAATATTCCGATAAACGCGAATCCAAACTTCTTGAGCCAAGTCGGCTCTGTCTGACCAATCAGGGGCTAGGTGGTACAGAACTCTATCAACCTGGGTTTGATAGCGGCGCAATAGCTCGGCAAACGCAACACGATCTGGACGCAGCCCTACTTGACAGCGCAAGATTAAATCGTGGTTAGAGAGTTTGTCAACTTGCACCGATGCTTCTGAACACCTCGCATCAACCGTTGACCAGGATACAGTAATCGATTGACTCATAGATCGTACTGGCTTTAATTTATCCCTATCTATTAGACCTGCTAATTGGCAGCTTGTTCCTGAATTAAGTGACGGATTTAGGACTGTAACACTGAGTTCTCCAATATTGAGTGCATTTGTTCTGGCGCACAACGTCAATCTTGTTCTTCAGGGATTGTTTTGGTTTATCTCCCCCCAGTCAAGGCTATGTTACATATTGTTGTGGAGCTAACGATTAGTGACCACCTGTGATTGACAAATAAGACGATGTATGATTATGAGTAATGGTGTATCAAAATACAGCTATAGAGTGAAAACTGCTTTTTGTTCTCTACTAGTTAAGTTACTCTAGGAGTGGCTTTTCTCAATATTATAGAAAATAATCTATGTATCTTAACGATACAAGTGGGGGAAAATAATTTTGATGTAATTTTTGTGGAAAAATTTATAAGATTGATTTGATTAATTTTCTGCCTTATATTTGCTTTAAAAGCAAGTTATGATTCCAGAATTTTTGAACCTCATATAATTATGATTTCATAAACATAAATAATTATGAAAATATCCCTTTTATTGATTCTATGCTCCATTTTTGATTTTCCATTTTAAAAGGACTTAATTTGCTTAAGATTAAATCAAAAACATAGTTATTTGGCACACAGAAACTGAATTGATTAGACTTTATTTTTAATGCTAGTACCAATTCACGAAAAAGAAGGCAAAAAATTGATGCACACAATATAGACCCAGGTTAATTTGTAGGATTCTTAATACTTACAGGTTAGAATTTGTTAAAAATCTAGTATCTGAGATTTCTGGGTCTGTAGTTAGTAGGAAATGTTATCTTTCCGGTATTTTTACTAAAATTGTTGTTGATCTATCTATGTGTTGTTGATAACTAGCACCAGAATTTCTTTGATCAGGGACATGGACTTGAAAAAATAAATTGAGGGCAAATGTAATCGTGACTGCTAGCCATAGTTTTTCTAACATGGTCTTTCTCCCACCCACACCATTAATAATTGATTGCTGCACTTGCAGAGTGCTACAAGTAACGTCGATGTTAAAAATTCTTTCCTCAAGACTTCAGTTAAACAAATTTCTTTTCCAGAAATTGTCTAGCTGTAATGCTTATATATCCTTAGTCTGCCCAAGAGCGTAGGTATAGTTATGAGGGAACAGATAAGAATTTATAAATTCTTGATAATTTAGAGAATAAAAATGTTCAATTAGTCGGCTGAATATGTCAGGGATAAACAATAGGCGATGGCAATGGTAAGAAATAAATCTGTAGGGCGTATGGTAATGTTTCTTTGCTTTGGCACAGCCATCTTATCGCTAGCTGTGCATTGGCGCATTACTACAGCACAGGGGCAGTTTAAAAAGTCAGTTTCCACCACATCAAGTCGCCCTGGAGGCACTTATAGAGGAGGTTTAGGTGAAATCGCTTTTGGTGCGCCTGCACCTGCTGGTGACTCTACATCAGATCAACTATCCCAACCACAGTCTTCGGCTATAAAGTCTAATCATAAGTCGGATACTGTTAGCAAAAATGTAGCGATAGCAACTAACGTACCTAAAAAAACACAGTTATTAACACCAGAATCAAGAAAAAACTCTCGTTTATCTGCTCAAAGCCAGTCACAATCTTCTCCGCCTTCAGCCCACAAAAAAACATCTAATAAGCTAGAAAATGCCAAGAAGGAAGTAGTGGTTGATTTAAGCGATCGCCGTACTTATGTTTATGCAGGGGGTATGGTTATAGCTAGTTACCCAATTGCTATAGGTAAGAAGGGTTGGGAAACGCCTACAGGTACTTTCAACGTGTCACATATGGAACACGATCCCATCTGGAAGCACCCTATCACAGGTAAAATATTTCCTGCTGGTTCTGATAGTCCTTTAGGGGAACGATGGATTGGTTTTTGGTCAGATGGCCGGAATAAAATTGGCTTTCATGGTACACCAGACACCCACCTCTTAGGAACAGCTATTTCTCATGGTTGTCTGAGGATGCGTAATTCTGATGTCCGTTTGCTATATGACCAAGTAGATGTAGGTACACCCGTGGTAGTACAGGAATAGTCAATGGTCAAGAGCTATAGTCAAGAGTCCAGAACCTTCATTTTTAGCTTTTAACTGTTGACTGTTGACCATTGACCATTGACCGTTGACTGAATTATGAAAATTTTTGCTCAAAGCCAGGGGCATAGACTTGCAGTAAACTGCTAACCTGACGCAGGACTTCATTACCTGTTGTTTTTGTAGAAACGGGGGTTCTGTTGTCGTTTGGCTGGTCAAGATTAAGGTTGATTGCCTCACTTACCTGTTGGGAGATTAATTCTTGAAGTTCTGCTTTGGCGCGTATGCGTTGGTAGCTAGCACCTTCTTCTGTGGTGGCGTATAAGGGGGGCAATCGGTTAAGGGCGTAAGCGGCTATATCCCCGACATCGATAGAACTTTCGCTGGTAGCTTCAATTTCTGCTACTCTAGCGATCGCTTCAGTGAGTACCAATTCTTCCATAACGTTAATGAACTGTTTGCGAGGAACCGCCACTACCTCACCAGTTAATAACGCTCCCATCAATCGATCCAGCGCCATATACTCTTCTATGGAGAGTTCTGATGCGTTATCACAGATGCGTCCAACTTCTGCTTCCATTGCTGGCGTAAGATAACCATCCTGGAGAGCTTGTTCTACAATTTTCTCAATACTCATAACGCTCATCTTAAATTTAAGCCACCCAAGCAAGGTAAGGACGGAACCAATTCAAACTTATTTTGCCTAACTCATTATCGACAAAAAATATACAAAGTCAACAATAGAAGCGATTAATCACGCTTCAATTATTCAAAAGTTTTGCTTTTCCAAGTCATTGGGTCAATAGATTGACCATTAACATACAGACCCCAGTGCAAGTGTGGCCCTGTAGAAGCGCCTGTTGAACCCACTGTGCCGATTAATTGCCCAGCTTTGACAAAGTCACCTTCTTTGACATTAATCCGACTTAGGTGCAGGAAAATACTGACAACTCCTTGACCGTGGTCAATGCCAACAGTGTTACCATGAACTCGAAATCCTTGGGCTACTGTGCCGACTAAAGCTACCTTACCAGCAGCTGGGGCAACTACACGAGAGCCTGCCGCACCAGCGTAGTCAAGACCACGATGGAAGTAGCCATTGGCAAATTTCCCATTGTAGTAGCGACGTACACCATAAATTGTGCTGATGCGCCCGTTATTTGGTCTGAGGAATTTGCCATTCCAATATTTTTGTGGTGTTTGTATAGCTTTAAAAGCTGCGGCACGGTTAAGTTCGTATTGCGTCGCGCCATCGGCAGATTTGCCAGGTCGCAAAGTAATGCGCTGTACCGGGAACTTCCGAGTAGCTACCGCTAGAGGCAATTCTTTGACTTGACCATCACCAGAAACTCTAATTTTTCTAGCGCCTGGCTTTTCTAGAGGGGTTGTAGGTATAAATGCTCGATATTTATTTGGTGCTATTTCAAAAACTGGGTAAGTTTTCTCACCAAAAGATACACTTGGGTTATTAATATTGTCTGGATTATCTAGATTGATCACCACAGAAACTGTATCCCCCAGACGGGGATTCTTGGGATTCACCTCTACTTGCAAAGCTTCTACAGGTAATCCCAATGTCACAGGCAAAGTGGCACATAAACCAATCAAGAAGTTGATTGGCAGGAGATGATTCTTCTTCACTCCTCTAACATCAAAATTGAATTTGTTTTTTTGATTATTAATTGGGTTAACGTCGGTATTCATAGAACTCAATAAGATTTTTTACTTCTTTTGAGAAACAGACTAGCTGATAGTTGCTAGTGTTTCCTGGCTGAAGCAAATTTTTTTGACCATAAAGTATAGTCTTCAGAAATGCTCTATGGACTAAACTATACTAACCGTAATGTATAAAATTGCAAATGATAATTATCTTAACTATCAAGCAATTACAAAAAACAGAAATTAGATGAGAATATTAGAAGCTTGGCAGTATGTAACCGCCTATGGTGGGGCGATATGAGCGCATATTGTAATTACTCCCAAGATAGGCTGGAAAATACGAGAAAAAGTGTTTTCATTTGTACTCGTGTAAGCAGTTTATAACGGCTACTTATAAAATTGTGAGTGCATGAGCTAAAGCACAAAGCACCCTTTGATGATGCAACGCATAAAAGACTCCATGAAAATTGCACCTATGCGTCGATGGCTGATAATTTCACTCTTAGGCTTACTCGCCCTAGTTATCGCTCATGGAATGGCATTGATTTATCGCATTCAACCTGGAGTTTCTCTATGGTTTCCCCCATCAGGTGTGGCGATCGCCTTAACTTTTTGGTTTGGCCCCTGTGGTATTATGCTCACCGGATTGGCATCTTTTCTGATGTCTCCAGTTTGGGGGTTGCATGGTTGGGAGCGATTATTTGCTTTTAGCGATATCATCGAACCTCTGACTGCTTGGTTCCTGTACCGTCGTCTCTGGAAGGGTTCTAGGACGCTCAATACCCTCAAGGATGCGGTGTTTTTTACAGTCAGTGTACCCCTCATCGCTTGCACGACTATAGGGACGGTTGGTAGTTTAGGTTTGGTGACAATAGGGAAAATGTCTTTTGCCAGCTTGGGTTACAACATACCTCATTGGTGGTTAGGCAATGCGATTGGAGTCATGGCTATTGCACCTACTGCCTTGTTAGTCCTCACTCCCTATTTTCAATCTCAAGGCTGGTTAAGCCATCCCGAACCACTTAACTCTTCATTTGCTTCTCAAAATTTCCATCCTTCCCGTCGTCTCTTACTAGAATTCAGTGCCATACTACTGCTTTGTATAGCTATAGCAACCCTGACTGTGATTGAAACTGATCAAAGTGGGTTTAAGTTACAACAATTATCTTTTTTAAGCTTTGTTCCGGTTTTATGGGCTGCAACACGCTTTGGTGTCACCAGTGGGATGTTAATCTCTAGCTTTTGCGTACTGGTGACACTATTTGCTTATTTAGTCGCTTATCCTAACGCTATCTCATTGCCCATTTTTCCCGTACAGGCGGAAGTTCTACACGTCCACAAATTGAGCTTATTAGTGCAGTGTGCGGTTAGTTTATTAGTAGGTATTGCGATTACGGAACGGTCAAAAATTCAAGTAGAGTTAGCTGTAGAAAGGGTACAACGTGGAGAATATCAAACCCGCGCAGAATTATCGGAAAAACTTATTCAACTCAATCAATCACTGGCGCAAACCAATGCTTGCTTAGAAGAGTCCCATCAAGAAACGGATGAATTACTTCAGCGTGAACAAGCCCTCCGTAGTCGGTTAAGCAATATTTTGGAAAGCATGACTGATGCTTTTATTGCGGTGAATCAAGATTGGCAAATCACTTATTGCAATCATCAAGCAGCAAAAATTCAAGATTTAGAACCAGAAGACTTGATTGGGAAAAACTACTGGGAACAGTGGACGAGAACGAAAGGTACAGATTTTGAGCGAGAATATAGGCGATCGCTAGCGGAAAATATATCTGTCCATTTTGAGGTATTCTACGAACTGTGGGGTATGTGGTTAGAAATTCATGCCTACCCTGCTGAAGATGGACTAGGGATATTTTTTAGGAATATTACTGAACGCAAACAAGCAGAAGAAGAACGGGAATATTTGCTGATGCGTGAAAAAATTGCTAGAAGCGAAGCCGAAAAAGCCAATCGTCTAAAAGATGAATTTCTGGCAGTCCTTTCTCATGAATTACGTACTCCCCTGAACCCGATTTTGGGTTGGGCAACGCTACTAAAAAGGCGTAATTTGGAAGAAGCTACGCGAATGCGGGGAATAGACACAATTGAGCGTAATGCTAAATTACAAATTCAATTGATTGAAGATTTATTAGATGTCTCTCGCATCCAGCAAGGGAAATTGACTTTAAATGTTCAACCTGTGAATTTAGTTAATACTATTGGCGAGGCTTTAGAGACTGTGCGTCTAGCAATGGAGGCGAAAAATATTAACGTTCAAAATATAATGGATGCAAATGTAGGCATGGTTGCTGGTGATACAGCTCGTTTACAACAAATTATCTGGAACCTGCTTTCTAATGCAATTAAATTTACTCCTCCAGAAGGACAAATACAGTTAGTTTTGGAAAAAGTTAATAAGTATGCTCAAATTCAAATTAAAGATAATGGTAAGGGGATAAGTCCAGAATTTTTACCCTATGTATTTGAGTATTTTCGTCAAGCAGATGGCACAATCACAAGACAATTTGGAGGTTTAGGATTAGGGCTAGCTATTGTGAAGCATCTCACAGAATTGCATGGTGGGACTGTTAAAGCAGACAGTGCAGGGGAAGGGATGGGTGCAACATTTACAGTTAGTTTACCACTCATGATTAATCCGCCGCAGATAGCACGAGAACTAGGAACTCCAGATAACAATACTTGGGGTTTAGCAGGGCTATATATTTTAGTAGTAGATGATGATGTAGATACAGGTGAGTTTCTTACCTTTATGCTGGAACAATCTGGAGCCGAAGTGACAGCAGTTACATCAGCAAGTGAAGCTTTAGAAATAATAGCTAGAACCAAAGTTGACTTACTATTAAGTGATATCGGAATGCCAGGAATCGATGGATATATGTTGATGCAATTAATTCGATCTATGTCATCAGAAAAAGGGGGTAAAATACCGGCGATCGCACTTACTGCTTATGCGGGAGAAATCAACCAAAAAAAAGCACTGGCGGCTGGTTTTCAAATGCACTTAGTTAAACCTGTAGAATCAGAAAAATTATTCAAGGGAATATCAGAAGTTTTAGCTTCTTCATCTTCTGAATTTGGCTACGTTTCAGTAAAAAATTAGAAATTATACTACCTGGAAATAGTAATTTATGCAAATAAATAATGAAAATAATTCCTCAACTCACCGCCGCATCTAATAAGCGGATTGTTCCCGCATCAGCATCAATTTCCACATCTGCACCAATTGGCAAGATAAATTTATCTTGAATATGACCAATCATTGCACCATACCAAGCTGGGATTTTTAAAGGAGTGATATGGTCTTGTAATACTTCCATTAAAGTCTGTGATGATTCATTAGTGGGGTTACAGTCAGTACATTGCCCAAAAATAAAACCAGAAATTCGATGCAGTATTCCAGCATTTTTTAACTGCGTCAACATCCTATCTACCCGATAAACACCTTCATTAACATCTTCCAAAAATAAAATTCTATTTTGCCAAGCAGGTAGATATGGTGAACCAACCATTGCAGTTAACACAGACAAATTACCACCTACCAGTTTACCCTTGGCTTTTCCAGGTGCTATTGTCTGCACTTTCCCCTCAGGAGAATTAGTATTTTGTAATGTTACTGCTTCCGCATTAAATAAAATAAGCTTCAGGTACTCCAGCATAAAGGGAGTCCAGGTCGATGTAGCAACAGGCCCGTGAAAAGTCATAATTCGACTACGGGCATTAATAGCTATCAATAAAGAAGTAATATCGCTATAACCCATGAGAATTTTGGCATGGGAACGCATTAAGGGGTAATTGAGTAGAGGTAAAATCCGATTACAACCCCAGCCGCCACGCATAGCCAGAATTGCTTTAACAGAATTATCAGCAAACATATCATTTACATCTTGAGCGCGGTCAGCATCTTTACCAGCTAAATAACCATAACGGTCTAAAATATGCTTTCCCAACTTAGTTTTTAACCCCAAGTTCGTCAGATATTGCTGAACTACATCTATATACCGAGGTTCAAAAGTACCCGCCGGCGCAATTAATCCCACAGTATCGCCTACTTGTAAACGTGGTGGTTTAATAATAGTGTTTGGAGATAACTGACTTTGAGCCGTAAGTACAGGAAGTTGGGTAGCCAAGGTAGCGAACCCACAAGTTTTGAGAAATTGGCGACGCTGAATATTCATAATGGGAGTTTAACCTAACATTTTTCACCCATTGAGAAATCTTTGATAATTACGAATTATTCCCATGTAGACACATCTCGTAACAAATCAGGAATTTCCCCTTGTGATGGGGGAAACTCTAACACGGTTTCTCGATAACCCAAATATCCCGACTCTGAGAAAGACAACAGCATTCGTGCCAGCGCTAGCCATACTTCCGGCTCATATTCCCAATCACGATAACGCGTAGCTCGACCAGCAATTGAACGTAGCGCCCAAAAATATGAGTTTCTGACGACAGAACCACCCTTTTTAAACTCAGGCAAATCTTCGTGATGCAGAAACAAGACTTGATTTTCAACTCTGGCTCTCATATCAGCTATTCTAAGCGATGAGGTAATCTATAAGACTTCCACAGTAACTGATTTAACAAAGTATTTTGCCAATGTCAGAGGCTAATATTTCATCATGTACGACAATAATAAGCAGAAATACTTAGAAAACACAGCTAATTTTCATGAGTTATCTGGTTGTCTAAAAGATGCTCTGGATAGGCAATACAGCGATTTTATGTCTTTGCTAAAATTGGCTATTTTTTCATAACCATATATTTACCAATTAATGGTAATTTTAGTACGAAGAGTTAATAAAAGCTATAAATGCCAACTTTAAAATATTCAATTATCAATTATTTATGTCATCTGCTTTTCTACATAAATAGTTTTCCAATAGTTCTAAGTTTTAGTGGTATTTTTGGTTCATCTTTTAGTTTGGCAGCAGAGACAATTGTTATTAGATATGGATTATTTGAGCAATCAGTGGCAGTAGATGACATACGTAAGTATGAAGAAACGCAACAGGTCTCTGCTGATTTAGCATCTTTATTAGATTACTTAAGTCCAAAACAACAACAGAAATTACTAGAGGTACTTCAGATCAAAATACCTTTAGATATTGTAGCGATGAATAAGCTAGTAACCTCAGAAACTGGCGAAAAATTTCTCAATTTTGTTGCTCTAGCGATCGCCCGCAGTGATAATGCCGGGATACAAGCACTACGTTCTGCTATACTTCTAGGAGCAAAAGCCCCAAAAGGCTTAGGAATCATATCTTTTTTAGAAGCCTATCCCAGTGAAAGAATAGTTGTAAATTTACCAGTAGCTTTAGAGATGTTAGAAAAATCAGGTTGGTTGAATGAAGAGATAGATATTAATGAAAGTTGCATATATATCATCCCTAAATAAGTCTTGAATTCAACTAAGCCACCTCATAAGCAAGGTAATCTAGTTCTTTATTAATAAATTAAAAAATACTATAATTTATTTTATCACTTTTCTAAAGTAGGTGTTATGTCTTCTATTAAGACTTGATCACGGGGAACGCGAAAAACTTTGAGAGTGGAAACCTTTCCCCCTGGTTTTATAATGTTACTAACTACCTTGAAAGTACAAATCAAAGCTTCTGGAGTTACTTCTACTATATTGTAGCCGTGAGTATCAGAATTGAAATAGTCAATATGTGGATTACTAGCCTGAATTAACTTAGTAACAGTTTCAATTTGAGGTAAGGGGACATTAAAGGAATTTAAAGTAATTTGTTCAGCAAGATTAGAAGATGTGATTGAACCAACTACAAACTCTACCCCCACAGGTGGATCATTCTGGTCATCGAAGTTCAATTTTTGATATCCAGCAACGAATGTATGAAGATCACCAGTAATAGTTACAAAGTTTTTGACTTTAGCTTCTTTTATAGCTTTAAATAGTAAAGCTCGCTCCGCAGGATAACCATCCCACTGATCAAGGTTAACGAATAAGTCTGGAGTTCGCTTTCCTAAGAATAGGGTTGCAAAAACTGACAAAATTTTTAATTGCAACGTCATCACTCCGTTACCCCAAATCTTCCAAACACAAGAAGAATTACAAATTTGTTCTACGAACCAGTCACGCTGTCTGTGACCAAGCATAGTTCTTTGGGCTTCATTACGTTGGGGACTATCCGATACAAGGTAACGTTGTCTAAGCTCATAACGTTCCTCTTGGATAACAGGGTTATCACAGGATGGAGGTTCATCACGATAAAGGCGTTCATCCGTTAACACAAGCTCAAGTAAATTTCCCAACCTAAATTTACGGTAAATTTGTAATGAGTTAATACTGTCAGTGTTAGCATCGAAAGGAATACTGGTAGGTGTATACTCAGCCCAAGCTTGGGTAGCCGCTTGCCTTAATTCTGGTTGATAGAAAGGAAATTGATCAGGAGCATTTGCTTGAAAGCTGTCATTTGCAAACTCATGATCATCCCAAATAGTAATGAAGGCAAATTTTTCCCGCAGTTTTTGTAACTTTGGATCAGAATTGTAAGCTTGATAAAGAAAGCGATAATCTTCTAATGTAGATGCTATTAACTTACCACTAGGAAGTTCAAGGGAACGTATTCCTCTTTGGAAACTATTATCATTTACTTTTTCATAAATATAGTCACCTAAAAAGACAATAAAATCTATATCCTCTTTTGCTAAAAATGGATAGGCATTGTAATAGCCGTTAGTATAATTCTGGCAATTAATATAAGCAAATTTTATATTATCTAAATTCTTATCTTCAGGAGATGGTAAGGTTTTGAAACGACCAATAGGGCTAATATCTTGATTAAATATGAATCGATAATAATAAGTGGTGTAAGGTTTAAGAACAGTAGACTCTAGTGGAATCTTAACAGTATAATCACAATTTTTATCAGTATTTGCAAACCCTTGTAAAATCACCTGTCCAAAAGCACTATCAGAAGCAACTTGAAAGGCTACTTTAGCAATTTCCGATTGAGCTATGATGCGCGTCCATAAAGTAATACCATGAGCTTGAGGATCTCCAGAACTTACACTTTGAGGAAATGTAGTCAATGAGGTTGCAGAGGCAGTAGGAATATTAAATATTTGTATTTCCTTTGAACTGATGTTTAGCTTGTGAGCCATTGCTTCACTTGTCCAGATGACAATATTAGTAGCTAGTGAATACTTTAAAAAATCTCGTCTACTAAATCGTTTACTCATAGATGATTATCAAAATACGATAATGATAAGTAAATAAAATTTACTTGTTGATTAATGGGTTTTATTATAATTTTTTTTTGCTGATTTAAAATCATCTAAATCCATAAAATATGCTGAGTAGCATTGTTTACTCAGCATTGTATCTCATTCTACTACGTGCTTCAGAACCAATCACTTAGTGTTAAGTTTTGTCAAATACTGGAACTTAAACCTACACGAAAAGTAAACCCAGGACTGTAAATTCGATTAACTCTCTCATATTGTTCACCTAGTAAATTTTCTAAGTAAACTGTGAGTCCTAGAGTTTGAGTTAAAGGGATGCGACCACTCAAATCTAAATTTACAAAAGATGGGACAAAATCTGTAGTTGTTTCACCTGGTCTATTGAAAAAGGCTCGACGAGCGCCGCTATTGTAGGTAACATACAGGTTAGCCTGCCATCCTGAGTTTTGATAACCTACACCAGTTTGCAATACAGAGTAGGGAATCATACCCAACTGTAAACCTCTTTCTGAGCCTGTTTTGATTTGGGCATCTGTATAAGTGTAGTTAAGAAAAGTTGACCAGTTAGGAGTTACCCTCAATTGCAGTGCTGCTTCTAAACCATTGGTATCTACTAAACCAATATTTGCCCATCTTCCAGCGACAATTCCCAAACGATTATTCAGACTGCTACCAAAGTAGGTAAACTGTCCTGTTAAATTGTCTGCTAACTTGATATCTACTCCCGCAGTCCAAGAAGAGCCAGTTTCTGGTTCTAAATCTGGGTTCGGCTCCCAACCATGAACTGTATCATAAATATATAGCTGGTCTAAACCAGGATTACGCTGTCCTCCTGCCCAACTACCACGCATAGCAATTAATGGTGTGATAGCGTAGCGTAACCCCATGCTAGGGTTGAGGTAATTACCAAACTGCCCATCAAAACTTTGTCTGAGTCCTAAATCTAATTGAAAACTATTACTGAGATTCCATGTATTGACGGCGAATAAGGCTGTATTTAGTACGTTTCTATTTTCAGTTTCGTTAAAAGCAATCCGATTAGGACTAGAGCTTAAAACATCACCATTTAAATTAGTATTTTTTAAATCTAATCCCCAGCGTAATTTATTATTGGGGGTAATTTTCCAATCATGATCTATTCTAGTTGTGAATTGTTGTGTATCTAAAACGCCTGTACGATAAAATTCTCTCCCTGCAAAAACTGTAGGGCCGTAGGTGCTGAAATAATTCTGATTGTAACCTAATGTAGTAGTGAGATTGGAGTTTTCCCCATTACCGAGGCGAGCTTTCCAAGATAAACCAAGATTTAATCCATCATGGTCTAGTCTGTCTCTTTGTAGGGGAAAACCAAAGTAAACTAAACCTCTACGACTGCTGAGTTTAGTAACATCGAAATTTAAAGAGTTTCTTTGATTTAAATCTAAGCTAATACTACCAAAATAAGTACTGGTTGCTGTATCTGCATTTGATAAAAAACCTTGAGAATCACGATTTGCTGCACCTACAGGTACACGATATCGATTATCTATAAAGAATCTTTCAAAGCTAAAGTTATATCTAGCAGCACCCACTGTACCGCCATAACTAAACTGTTGATTATTTAAATTTAGCGAGCCAAATTCTATACTACTTGTCAGTCTGGGTTGTGCGTAACCTTCTTTAGTGATGATATTCACCACTCCTCCAAAAGCTGAGGAACCATATAAAGCCGAGGTGACACCGCTAGATAATTCGACTCGCTCAATCGCTTCTACAGGAATGCTATTGAGATCAGTTGCACCATGATATGTGTTGACATCGTTATTAATGCGCCTACCGTTGATGAGGAATACAGACTGATTAATTGAGGCTCCCCGATAATAAGTACCTGTATGAATATCGGCACCATGACCAACATCATTAACGGCAAAACCAGGCATTCTTTTCAATACATCAGCAACACTGGTAGCACCTTGTTTTTGAATTTCTTCTTTGTCAATAACGTGAGTGGGAGTAGATTGGGGTAGGGTTTCTGGTTCGGCGATCGCTTCTATGGTAATGTCTGCATCATCACTAGCATTGTCTTCGGTTTCTGGCTGTTGATCTGGTTGATTTTCCTCGTCTAATTCATCTGGTGGAGATTGAGTTAATAATTCAGCACGAGTTGTGGGTAGAGTAATTTCACTCAAATAAGGAATATCTGAATTTACTGTTTTTAAGTTAATTTCTGTATCATTACCCAACGCCGGCAATGCTAACAGTACCCCAGGAAAGGCAACTGGCAACCAAAAGAAGCTCTTTTTCACTTTATTTCACACCAAGTAGTAACTATCACTCAGTGTTATTGTTACTATTTTTGTAAAGTTGTGTCAAAAGACACCTTGTCATATTTGTCTTAAATAGGCAGACATAATGATTGCACTGCGTGTGTTAGTTCTCAGTTGTCAACCAATTTCAGATTTACTGTACTTACGAATAACAATCAATCTTATACCGATTCAAAACTTAAAATTAATAAAATGGGGATTGGTCGGGGTTTGGGGTTTTGCATATTTTTGCCAATCCATACATATCTTTGAGGATAACAAATAAAATACTTTTTATACTCCGTTGAGGTAGAGAACTAGGAGAAAAATGATGATGTATCTCAAAATGCAATTTGTTTCAAAAATAGTCGGTTCTACAGTTATAGCCCTGGTGTTACTGGGATCTGGTGATTCATCTATTGCAAAATCACCACAGCTAGTAAAAACTAATTTTTTAGTAAGTGACAAACAACTTGATAACTCGTTTTGGAGTAATCACAGTGACATTAGTCAATTAAAATCATTGACTTTTACTGATATTAGTGGCGTTCGTGGTGAAAAAGAGATTCAGCAACTAGCTGAACTAGGGGTATTGGAAACTACTTCTAGTGAGTTTCAACCATTAGCATCCATCACTCGTGGTCAGTTTGTGGTTTGGCTGCTCAAGACCTATAACAAGCTACATCGGGAGCCAATTCGCCTACCGCAAGGTACATTATCAGCTTTTCCTGATGTACCTTCCTCTCACCCTCATTTCACCTTTATCCAAGCTGCTCACGATGCTGGTTATTTAGCCGGGTTTGAGGATGGCAACTTTAGACCTGACGAAGTCTTGACACGAGAACAGATGATTGTCCTTAAAACACGCTTAGATACCAATGTTGCCCCAAGTACTCGTTCACCTAATAATCTTCGCAATTTTATTGGCAAAACAAAAGGGTTTACTGATGCCAATCAAATCAGTGAACGGTATCTCCTACACATTGCTTTTGATTTAGGAAATGGTGCCAGTAACTTTAACTTTGCTCGTGTCTATGGCAAAACTCGAATTTTTGCTCCGCAAAAAGCGGTGACACGAGCTGAAGCTGCGATCATTCTTTCTCGGTTCCGTAAAGGTGGGACAGTAGAGCGATCGCTTCAAAGAAGAAGCCGTTAAACAATTCCAAAGTGCATAATAACGGGATAATTTTACGGCGCTGCGTATATAAAGCTTTGCTAAACTCAACCAAGAAACGCGGTATGAATACAGACGATCGCTACACAAGCGCATAGTATAGATATGATTCATTCCGGACAAAAATATGGGAGAAAAAACGATTACGGCTGTATTTGATGGTAAAGCGTTTTATGTTCAAGAAACGATCGCTCTGCCAGTTAATACCCGTGTACGCTTGAGTATAGAAGTTTTACCATCACAAGCCCAAGCAACAGTATCATTTTTAGCAACAGCGCGATCGCTCCAACTCCAGGGGCCTGCTGATTGGTCTACTGATATCGACAAATATTTGTACGGTCAGGAAATTAGGCATGAAATCTGAAGTATTTCTTGATACCTCTTTTGCCATCGCCTTAGCAGCACCTAGCGATCGCCTACATCAACAAGCTGTCTATTTATCTCAGTTATTAGACGAAGCCGGTACACGCTTAATTACCACACAGACAGTGATGTTGGAAATTGGCAATATATTGTGTCAACAACCACATCGTCATGAGGCGATCGTTCTGTTAAATTCCTTGGCAGTGGATCCTAAAGTAGAAATAGTCCCCCTATCTCAAGAACTATATGACAGAGCTTTCCAGCTATACTGCGAAAGCCCTGATAAGGAATGGGGATTTATTGATTGCGTGTCTTTTATTGTAATGCAATATAGTGGAATTACGGAAGCTCTAACTGCTAATGAGCATTTTCAACAGGCAGGATTCCGCGCCTTACTGCGAGAAGTTTTTCCATGACTAGCTATTAATTGTAGGGTGTAGGAGGAGATGAGGGAGAATGAAAATTAACTTTTTCACTCACCACTCAGAACTCATAATCAAAAACGACGTTCCAGAATTGCCTTGATATTGGGGATAGCAGCTGCAATGGAGGCAAAATCTGGAGTCGTTTTTTGCCAACTTTCCCGTTCCTCTAGTCTTTCTGCCCATGCTAACAAACGCGGGTAATCATCCAACGAGAACCCAAACAAAGGTAAAGATGGAATCAGTGTACCTGCAACCACTTCTGCTAGTGTAAAATCTTTGCCGACGAAGTAAGTCTGCTCTCCCAGAAGAGTTTCATAAAACCGTAAAATTTTTGTTACAGTCTCCTGAGCCAATTCTAATTTTTTAGCATCCGTATCTAATTCGACTAATGGCCTAGTCAGGATCAAAGTAGCAGGCTGAAGCTCATTCACCGTGATCATTTCTACCATACGAACGGTAGCGATCGCCCCAGGTTCACTAGGTATCAGTGCAGGAGTAGGATACTTCGCCTCTAGATAATCCAAAATTGCCAACGATTCCACCACACGTAAGCCATCATCCACTATAACTGGTACACGCTGGAGGGGATTAATCGCAGTGAATTCCTCTTGAAATTGATCCCCATTGAGATTTAACAATAATAGTTCAAAAGGAATTTGTTTTTCCAGTAAAGCTACCCAAACTCGACGAGCGTTAACAGAGATGGGATTGTAGTAAAACTTTAGCATCGCAATCCTAAGTTACAAACTACGCTCTTAACTATAAGGCTCATGGTCTACCCTAAATCCCAGTGATGAGAAATTGTTGACTACTGATTCCAGTAACATAGGTAGAGGTAATAATCAATCAGTTTCGATCACAAGCTTATGTCTTCTACTCCTCTCATGCTGAACCTAGTTGAAGGTTCGGTATCTTTCAGTTTTTCCCCCCAGGCGGCGCGGGAATTAAAGGCAGCAATTGATCAATTGATGGAGCGTCTGAGGACTGTTAGCACTAAACCAGCTTCAGGTGGTAGGGTTACTCCCCAACCTCCACTAGAATATCGTCACACTGGCGAGGTCTTTTTAGAAATTTTCTGCAATCCTAATATCTGGCCTACCCCTTTTGCCGCCAAAGTGCTACTCACAGTCCGCGATGTCAGTATTCGTTTGACTACAGAAGCTGAACTAACACGAGTGATTGAAGATGTTAACCAGTATTTAGAGCAGGTGGGGTAGGGTTTCTAATCTAGAAAACATGAAGTTTTCATGAACAAGTTAGAATTTGTCAGTCAGCAATACTTAACTCTAGAGTGGCGCTGATGCAAATGCTCTCTGAAAAATTACCGGAGCAGTTTACAACGAAAAACCGCCCCGGTCAGATAATTTAAATAAGTTAATCAAGTTATTACGCAGGATTTACACAAAAGCTTGTTTTTTAGGTGTTCGTTAAATTGGAAAACTTGTAGAAAACGGAAAATAAGGAGAAATAGAGGATTCTGGATCGGGAAGGAGCTATTAAAACCAGAGATTGTCCCTCAGCTTGGGAAATGAATCTTTTGTAGTCAAATCCAGTCATCCAAAAATAAACTCCCAATCCAAAATCACGGGTAATTATGAATTTTGGATTAGTCGTTGTCCCATTGTTCTCGACCGATGAGGTCGCCAATGCGATCGCGTAATAAGAAATCACATTTCTCTAACTCACACTCTACACAAACCCACTCTCTAGCAGGAATGTATTGGCAGAGTGTATAGATAGGCTGTTGTCTGCTGACCATTCCTTTTTCTACTAGTCGCCGTGCTTCGTCCTGAATTACGTCTAGGGAGTAGTAATTGATAGAGGGCACCGTATTCACACTCATGGTTTTTACTCACAAATTTACACTTAAGATAGTGTTCCCACTAAATTATCGGGAACAAACATGACAGGGATTGGACTTGCGCTTAGGGTTTTGTATTTTGCTATACGGAACTATTTTCATTTTGACGCTAGACATCCTCAAATAATTTAAAGAAATGTTAAGTTTGTCAAAATTTCCTGACATTGTGCCTATAAGCATCACACAATAAGGTATCGAGTTTACTAATGTAATTTGTTGAACAATTCATAGTTAATGAGGTTCAGCAACATGAGAGACTTTTACCATATCTGCTTTTAGACATTTTTTGGTGGACGATAATAGTTCATAGAGCCAGATAATTGAGGTGGTGAATCATCGAATTCCAAGCATTTCTAGAAACGCTGGATTAAGCAAAACCAACAGTTATAGCGGAAATTACAGTATAAACTGTTGCGTAGCCAAGGCTACCGTACACTAGGAAGACTTAAAAAGTACCATAAGTTAATAATTTCTTAAAGCAACCTGTCATTCATAAATTGATGAATTTTATCTGGACTAATTTATTCTTTAAGATCAACATCTGTCACAGTTTGAGATGGCATCCCTCTAGAGTAACAGTAGCCAGATAAAGACATATCCCACTTACGACGTAGCTAGAAATCATGGATTGTTACAATCATGACTCAAGTCATAATTCCATGACATCTATTTACGTAAGTAAATTTCATCATAATTATGAATTTTTGTTAAACATAAGGATTTTTCCTGTCAGTGAAGTTGTGGAGACCGAAAATAGCAGGCTTTGTGTCCAAATCGTAACATTACTGACCATTACAGTCTTAGGGGTTCTCACCCCCGATAAAGGGGGGTGGGAAATTTTAGATTTTGTAGCGTGTCGGAGACAAAAGTTCTTTAGGCGAATTTCCCACCGCAGGAACGCCACTTTCGACAACGGAGGGAACCCCAGCAACGGAGTGGCTCAACTTTTTAAGACGGATTTTGGATTGAAAAATCTACAATTGAAGGGTAAATGGTTAAGAGTGTTAACTTGGATTGCGAATTAGATATGAACAAATTTAAACAGACGTAATAGAGTCACGTCTGTCAAATGTTGGCTGATTCTTCGGAGATTCATTGTTCTCTGGTGACATTGTGGCAGAGGTTACAGGAACAAGTGGTGAGTACTGAGTAAAAAACACTCATCTGCCATCCCCAGTCCTCAGCCTCTAAAATTACTCGTCATCTTCATCTAAATAGTCATCTGTGGCTGGTACATCGTCAAGCGATCGCGCATTCTCAAGTTTGTTCAAGAGCGATAGTACTTTTGTTCCTCTTTCTATTGAACGGTCTTCGATGAAAGTTACTTCGGGAGTGCGACGTAACCTTACCCGCGCCCCTAATTCGCTACGGACAAAACCGGTGGCTGATTTTAATCCAGCCATTGTTTCTGCTTTCGCGTCTTCTGTACCATATATACTGACATAGATTTTGGCGTGTTGCAGATCCCCAGAAACATCTACATCTGTGACACTGACCATACCTGTACCAACACGATCATCTTTAATACCGTTAATTAGCATTTGGCTAACTTCCCGTTTAATCAATTCAGCAACACGGGAGACGCGGCGATTTGTAGCCATAAAAACTTTTCCTCCTCACAGAGGTTGGACGACAACATAAATTTTATTCAGTTAGACAGGACAACATCGCTATGCAGAATCCAAAATTTAGAATTCAAAAGGCTTATCAAATAAGCTGTTTGTTGATTTCGTAGCTTGATTCCATCTACAGGTATAGTTGTATGTCCTAGTCTAGATTGTACCTAAGCCAAGCATGGCTCGTAATGTAAAAGTGATAAACGCCAAACCACCTACAAACAATCCCAAAACGGCGATTAGAGTGATAGGACGTTTTAACAGAGGGAATAGTGGCTCAAAGGTGTTTAGGAAAATGCCTAATACAATACTAATCAAGTAGCGGGGGTAGCGAAAAACGTTATCCCAAAATCCGTCAAACATTTTAATTGAAACTGCCTTCTTATATACTTAACGTTCATTGTGATTTACTTTATCAACATAATTGTAATATATGGCGCTAGAAAAATACTCAATTAATATAAAATATGGTTCGTTAGTTATATTTGCTATATTTAATAGCCTGTAGCGTATTTCCAGTGAGATGGTGAGCCAAATCCCCAAAGAAACTTGCCCACGTCCATTTTTAAAGTGGGCTGGGGGTAAAGGTAGGTTAATTTCACAATATCTGCCATATTTGCCCAAGAATTATCAGACTTACTATGAGCCATTCTTAGGTGGCGGTGCTTTGTTTTTTTATCTGCAACCGACCAAATCTATTTTAACTGATATTAATTCTGAACTAATTACTACTTATCGTTGTGTGCGCGATCGCGTTGAGGAATTAATTTCTCTTTTGAAAGAGCATAAAAGCAAACACGATAGAGATTATTATTATAGTGTTAGGGGAAAATTTGTAGATAATGAGTTAGAACAAGCGGCGCGATTTATTTATCTGAATAAAACTTGTTATAACGGTCTTTATAGAGTTAATTCTCAAGGTAAGTTTAACGTACCTTTAGGAAAGTATAATAATCCTAATATCTGTCAAGAAGATTTACTAAGAGCCACTTCAGCAGTACTTTCTACATCAGAAATTAAACAGACGGATTTTATAGATGTACTTAATTGTGCTACTAGCAGTGATGACTTCGTTTTTTTAGATCCACCATATTATCCTATCAGTAATACTAGTTATTTTACAGGTTATAGTAAAAATTCTTT
This sequence comes from Anabaena subtropica FACHB-260, assembly GCF_014697105.1. GTDB lineage: Bacteria > Cyanobacteriota > Cyanobacteriia > Cyanobacteriales > Nostocaceae > Trichormus > Trichormus subtropicus. The sequence continues at coordinate 79,911 of NZ_JACJRF010000018.1, forward strand.
TGGAGACAAAGACCAAGAACGGTTAAGAGACACTTGTGCAGAACTGGCAAGTCGAGGAGTTAAAGTAGTAGTATGTAACTCTGATTGTGAATTCATTAAACACTTGTATCAAGAAATAGGTTTTAATATTTATTATATTGAAGCAGCACGTTCAATTAACTCTAATACTAAAAAGAGAGGGATGATTAAGGAACTATTAATTACATCCTATTAAAAGTTTTATTTGCCCAAGCTATAAATCTATCTAGGGTATGTACTGCCAGTAGATTGTGATTAAAATTTACTTGTTGCCGTAACCATTTAATTGCCCCTTCTCTCATACCTTCACCCCCAATTACTACAATAGTTGGTGCTGGATAATATTCTTGAATATTCAAATTTAAATAAGGAAACTTTTCGTCAACAGAGCCTCCACTTTCTTGCCATTTACATTCGATAATTAATTCTGGTGGGTTTACAGGTAAGCCTACAACATAGAAATCAACTTTTAGTGATGTTTGATAAACTCCATTGCCAATATAAACTTGTTTAGCGTAGCGTTTTTTTAATAGGCTGGCATTGAGTAAATATTCTCTTGTAACATGATTTCCGATTTGAAAGTACTCATAGGCAGTGAGTATTGCTTCTACATTAGTTTCTAGAATCCTGCCTGACTGATTTGCCCTTGCACCCGGAGTCATGCTTATCCCCAATCATTTTATATCAACCCTGCTTATTTCAGGATTTCATGGAAGCAGGGGTAAATGATCGGTTACTTAATATGAATTTTCAATTGAGATTTCACAAGACTACATTTTAGTGCAATTGTACTAAAAAAGTCATGGGATGATGTGAAAAAAATAGAGGTTACGAGCTAGAGAAGAAAGAATTTTAATTTTAATTATGCAGTTGGATTTTGAGGGAAAATCTTGGTAATAACTTGTGTAACCAAGGGAATAAAACTGATTAAATTTAGAGATTTCGCTGAAAGTTTAGCCTGTTTGCATTTCAGTATGGCCGTTGCGGATAGCCCATGCTGTATCTAGTAGTTCAGTCCAGCGTTTTTGTAATTGTTTGGGGGTGCATTTTAGGGTTTTAGCGATCGCCTGATCACTATTCCTAGCCAACTTTAATTGTAGGAGTTGCTGTTGTTGCAAAGAGAGTGTACCCATCAAAATTTCCCATTGCTGGGCGGATAAACCCAACTTCTGTTCTAAACCTGCACCCAACCATTGATGAACTAATTGCCATTGGTGCTGTTTGGCAAACTTCTGCACATGATATTTAAAACGCTGTTGCAGGTAATCACGCTGACGGCTGGTAAGACCGAGAATTTGGTCAATTTCTGGTGCAGAAAGGTCTTGCAGCTTGAGGGTGAGGTAGTCAATACAGTCAGATTGTCCTTGAGATTCTAGATATTTGACCAATTCAGAGATGATGCGATCGCGTTCTGATTCTTCTGAAGGATCAAAATTAGTTTGGGCGATCATCTGTGATCGGATTTGTTGTACGGCCGAGTTACGCTGGTAAGATTCTGCTTCCTCACTTCTGGCAGATTCTACCGCCATTTCAATATCTACAGTTGTTTCTTGTGGCTGACGACGGGCAAAACCTTGAGCGCGTAAAATAACCAGTTGTTGATTATTACCACCAGGTAAGTTGATCCGGCGCTTGGCATACTGTTCAGTAAATGCCATATATTCTGCTAGTTGCAGCTGAGTACGTGGCGTATAATCTTCAGTCAGTTCATTTTCCCGACGGAAAGCTTTTATAGCTTCAATGTAAAACGCTTGGAGAAAATCTTCAATTAAGCTGTAACGACCATCAAACCCCAAATCTGAACCTGCGATCGTCACATGGCGGTAAACCATAGCGCCCAAACTACTATGTAATTCTACCCTTCCCTTTTGGGAACCTAGTTGATAGTAATGTAGACACTTTTGCAGACGATGGCGAGATAGAGTTAATTGCCAAGAGTGAACTTCACCAGATGTTTGAATCCGAGAACTTTTATCACATATACGATTTACTTCTTTGGCAATGCGTTGAGCCACAGCTTGTATACACTTAGATGATGCTTTGACTTGAGCTTGCATTTCTTGAGATAAAAATTGCATCAAAGTATCTGTAGCCGATACTTCCGAAGTGACAACGTTGCCAACAATAGCAGATGTAGAGACTGGTAGATTTACAAGGTTTAGTTTCATGTATTTTCCTGGGTTTGGTCTTGCACCTTAAATACAATGCACAAACAGTACCTGAAACCAGGTTTCACCGGAGAATCTTGGATTATTCATCCATCAAGACCTACTACAAGCACTGCTTATATATAAGACTGTACGCAATCGAAAAAAGTTACAGATAAGCTATTGTGTCGCTTTTTCCACTCGCAACCAAATCGAGGTTAACACACACATATTCGCTTTGCCTGCCAAATTGCTCAAAACCTTAATGTATCAAGAGCTACCATAATCTTCTAATCTCCACTTCCAGGACTGATCATTATGGCGATCCTGAAACTGGAGCCATTTTGTGACAATATTCCGAAATCGGCGAGAAAGCCTGTGAAGTTCGTTTCTTACACCCATGCTGTTACCGCTTCCCAACCTAATCCCCGCCTAGTAATCATTGGCTCATCTCCCGTCAGATCAAGAATTGTAGACACTTCATAAGTCGGTTCCTGCCCAGTATCTACAATGATATCGACTAATTTATCTACGCGGTCAAATAGCTCTACCCTTGAGGTGATGGAGTCTGAAACTATGCCGATTTTTCCATTATCTGCCTCATCTGGTGGCAGGTGTGCCGAAGTAGAAATAATCGGATTTCCCAAAGCTTCGAGTAATGCTAAACATACTGTATGATTAGGTACGCGAATTCCAGTGGTTTTACGCTTGGGACTTTGGACTAATCTGGGTACTAACTTGGTTGCAGGTAGTAAAAATGTGTAAGTCCCTGGTATTAGTCGCTTCATAATTCGGTAGGCTGTATCACTGACAAAGGCATAGGTAGCTACGTTTGACAGTGAAGGACATAAAAATGTCAGTGGTTTATCATTTGCTAACTGCTTGATTTGCCGCACTCTTTCCACCGCAGACTTGACATTTAAATCACAACCGATCGCATAAACTGTATCAGTCGGATAGAGCATAACCGCGCCACTAGAAAGCGCTGACTTTATTTCCTCTATTCTGCGACTCTGGGGATTATCAGGATGGACGGGGATAATTTTTGCCATAAAAGTTTGGGTTACTGAATGCTGAAATTGGGGAGTGGGGAGTAGGAAATAGGTTGTAAAATTAAGCGTTGCACATATTTACATACAGAAGCAATTGCTTAAACTGTAGATACATATTTTTACGAGCAAATCACGCTAGTTTGTACTTAATCATGCGTAATACTTAATTAGCTGTATTAATTACGAATTACGTAGGTGCAAGCCTTCTCTACGGTGGCGTTAGTTTAGCCGTAGGCTATTACAAATTATCTTTATGAACAAAATTGCTTACCTTCAATGTCCGACAGGGATTTCTGGTGATATGTGCCTGGGAGCCTTAGTTAGTCTGGGTGTTCCTGTGGAGTATCTCACAGAAAAACTCAATAATTTAGGGATTTCTCAGGAATATAAATTAAGAGCCGAACTGGTGCAAAAGAATGGTCAGGAGGCGACTAAGGTTCATGTAGATTTGCTGGAGCATCATCATCACCATGACCATGACCACCATCACGCAAGACACTTGCCGGAAATTGAGCAAATGATTTTGCAAGCTGGTTTACCAGCACAGGCTGAGGCTTGGAGTTTGGCAGTGTTTCGGCAATTAGCAGTAGCTGAAGGGGCTGTGCATGGGATTGCTCCTGAGAAGGTTCACTTTCATGAAGTAGGTGCAGTGGATGCGATTGTTGATATTGTTGGCACTTGCTTAGGCTTGGATTGGTTGGGTATTTCTAGTGATCATGCAGGATTCCCACTGCTGTATTGCTCGGCATTGCCCACTGGTGGAGGAACTGTGCGTGCTGCTCACGGAAAAATGGCAGTACCAGTACCAGCAGTTTTGAAGTTATGGGAAATGCGGGGTTGTCCAGTTTATAGCAACGGTATTGATAGGGAATTAGTGACACCAACTGGAGCTGCGATCGCCACTACTCTAGTCAGAGAATTTGGAGCGCCACCACCCATGACAATTAAACAGGTAGGATTGGGAGCCGGTACTATTAATCTACCTATTCCTAATATACTACGCCTATGGTTGGGTGAAAGTGCTAGTTTACAAGCCAATCTCACTGATTATGCTGCCAATAGCCCGATTCTGGAAACCATCTCTGTACTTGAAACTCAAATTGATGACTTAAATCCGCAAGCGATCGGTTATGTCTTTGAGGAGTTATTTGCTGCTGGTGCGCTTGATGTCTTCACCCAGCCTATAGGCATGAAAAAATCCCGTCCTGGGATTTTACTAACGGTTATTTGCCATCCAGATAACTTACTGGATTGCGAAGCTGTGTTATTCCGTGAAACAAGTACCTTGGGAATCCGCCGAAGCACCCAGCAACGCGCCATATTACAACGGGAATTTAAACAAGTAGAAACGAAATATGGCACAGTGCGAATTAAAGTAGCATGGCAAGGACAATCCCTAGAAAAAGTTATTACCAACGTACAGCCAGAGTATGAAGATTGTGCAGAATTAGCCCGTAAACACAAAATTCCCTGGCGGGAAATTCAGCAACTGGCGTTACAGTGTTGGTATCTGGAAAATCAAGATTTTTAGGACAATAGAGACGTTGCAATACAACGTCTCTCTGCGAAAATATTTAAATAGGAAGCCTTAACCTATTACGAATTAAAATGCGTTTTCAGTGGTTTGCTTCCCTTTTTTAGCCAAATCATCACCAGCATTCCGGGTATTTTCTTTGATATTTTCTACACCGCGCTGAGTGCCTTTAACAACGCCTTCGCGCACTTCTTCAGCAGAACTACCAATATCTTCGCCTAAGTTCTTCACCCGTTGACCTAAAGGTGTACCTTGGCGATAGTTTTCGACATATTCCTGTGGACTGTCAACACCCTTTTGTTCAACATTTTTCTTAGCGTTATCCCGTAAAGCCTTGGCCTTGGCTTCTGCTGTTTTTTCGCCAGCCTGTCCTCTAGGATCTACATCGCTAAAGTTGTTCATTCCTCCTTGAGGATTGTTGAGTGGATATTCTTTTGTGGGGTCATATCTTTCAGTATAAGCTGATTCAGCCTTTTGCTGTGGTGGTTGCCCCGCGATGGTGGGACTGTTACAAGCTTGTGTAAGTAGTAGGAAAAATCCTGCTAAAACAACTGTGAAAATTTTGAGGGGACGAAGATTTTGTAGCCAATCAATGACTCTTTTCATTCTATGACTCCTTGCTTTTTGTATCTCGATTAAACTTTGAATAATTTGAAGATTTCCAACTGCTAGTCAAAAATATTTCTATCTACCAACAGCAGGATTTTTTTGTAACTCAGGTCTGGAACTGGCTTCATCTCCCTTATCTTGTAAAAATTTGGAAGCCTCTTGCACTGATTCTTTAACAGTTTCCAGTCTTTCTTGAATGCGATTTCCTATGTTTGGTTCATTCTGAATCAAACCACCTGGTTTAGGCTGTTGGAAGTCTTCTTCTCGAATTAGTGGTAATTCCCCTTCTTTTTTGATTCTGCCTGCTGGTGTTTCTGCACCAGGATAGAGTAGTTCTGATTCTCTATTAGCAGCAATCAATAGTTGGGAATTGATTGGTAGACTTGCTTGATCACGTCTTTTTTGGGTTTCTGGGTTAGTAATTTTAGGGTCTGTAGAAAACCTAGAATTGACGTATTTATCTCCACCATTCTTATAAGGATTATTAGCACCACCAGCTTGTACAGCAGGATTTTTAGGATTTGCTCCTTGAGGATTTCCTTGACTACAAGCAGTACTAACTATTAACAATAGACCAGCCAAAAATACAGTTAAAATCTGGCGCAGTCTTAGTCTTTTCCATACACTCATTAAACCGTTCACCAGTTCCTCCTTTAATACATAGGAAACTTTTTTGCAGTGAGCAAAAGTTTAGTGCTTCTTGAGTTGACTAATTAGTTAACCAACAATTTTTAATATTAAAGAGTAAACGATTGCCTTACATCTAGCGTAAGTCACATGAATTTGAGGCAAGATGTGTAAATTTTCTCTAACTACAGAGAGAGAATGCTTAATATATCGCAATATTATTTGTAGTATTAAAATGCTAATAAATTACTAAAATAATCAAGTACTAAATCAATTTATGTCAGTCTTGAGAAAGATATTAAATTCTTACAAGTACTGTATTGAATTCTAAAAAATATATTTAACTAAAGTAATTTACAACTTATAAACATCCTAATATTAATATGTAAAAAAAACACTTTTATTTTTACTCTGCTAGGAAATTTTTCCTAAAAATATGGTGTGTAGCTGATGTAGCATACAATTTGAGATATTCAGCTTTGAGTGTTTTAGCTGTTCAATGAATATAAAATTGAAGCAAATTTTACGTTGGGTAATTTTGGGGGCAATGCTGATTTTTTTAGCTAAAGCCCTGAAAGATCACTGGTTAGAGGTGACGGCTATCCGCATTGATGAAGTCGGATGGTCAATTCTAGCGATCGCCACAGGTGTGACTTTATTAGCCCATACCTGGGCTGGTTGGATTTGGACGTGGATTTTGCAAGATTTAAATCAACCAGTACCTACGGCTGAATTTATCCAAGTTTATCTTAAAACTAATATTGCTAAGTATTTGCCAGGGAATCTTTGGCATCATTATCGGCGTATTGTTGCTTTAAAAAATGCCAATGTTGCTACTGGTGCAGCTACTCTCAGTGTGTTGTTAGAACCTTTGCTGCTGGCGGCTGCGGCTTTAATTATTGTGGTGATGTTTGGTAGCCGATTTGCAGTTAGCAGAAACAGCTTGACGGTACGGGTCTTACAGTTACTGAGTTTAGTAATTATACTCATTGGGGTGCATCCGCGATTTTTGAATCCAGTTATTAGCTTTTTGTACAAATTGAAAGCTAAAAAATCAGATACTCAACCAACTGGGGCTTTTAGTCTTGAACGTTATCCCCTACGACCATTATTGGGCGAGTTGGGATTTTTGCTGATACGCGGGATAGGATTTATTCTCACCTTGTTTGCCCTGATGCCCTTGAATATCAATCAAATTCCTTTATTATTGGGGGCGTTTAGTTTTTCTTGGTTGTTAGGTTTTGTGGTTCCGGGTGCGCCTGGGGGTTTAGGTGTATTTGAAGCAACAGCGATCGCACTTTTGCAAAATCGCTTTCCTTCGGCGGCTGTGATTAGTGCGATCGCCTTATATCGTCTGATTAGTATTATCGCTGAAACAGTCGGTGCTGGTTTAGCATGGCTGGATGAACGCCTTGCTCAATCCTAAATTGTTATTTTTATTTATTCAGGTGTGCTTCTATCTGCTTTCACCTGAGAAAATACCCGATAAATATCTAGATTCATTTGCGAATTACTGGCTGCTTCATTTTTAGCTATTTTCAGCAAGTTATATTCTACATCTTCTGCATAAATTGCAAAGGTAATATTATAAAATTCAATAAAATGAATTACCCATTTACATTCATCCTCTGACTTATCTTTATAATAATTAATTAAATCTGCAATCCGGCTTTCTAAATGACTGCGGGTGCTTTTACAAATAGAGATAATCTTCAGGAGGATAATCACTAGTGTTAGAGGATGTCCATGAGAAAGTAATAAAATAAACAATTCTGAAGGCTCATGTCTATTTTCTGTCGTCAAAAAATCAATTAATCGATTACAAGCCCTTAACAACAAATCTTTATTTAAATTCACCTCATCCTTTTCTACTTTCCATAATGACAATTTTTCTGTCAAAATTTGGCTAATGATTTCTGCGATCGCTTGATTGCCGACAGAAAAGAATAAATATTTTTGGACACTTTTTTTAAACTGCTTCAGAGTTTGATGTTGAGTTTGCTTGAGGAATATATTAGCAATATTTTCATAACTAAATTTACCTCTTTTGACTACAATCATTTTGATGAGACGCAAAACCTCATCCCCAAAAATACTGGGGTTGTGATAGCGTGTTGGACTAGAAGCAGTAGACTGAGAACGAGCAATATACATCGCTAGCTCAAACTTATACTTGTCCTTCATCTGTCTAGAGAGTTTGCTGGCTGCTTCTTGTTGCTCCTTTGGTTTATCAGGATCTAAAGATTGAGCAATTAGCAAATAGTTAGCATAGCGATCGCTCCAGTGGGTTTTAGTCTTACTGTTGTTTGTATAATTAAACTTTTTGAGTTCTTGATAATCTTGGCTATGAACAAAATTTTCTAGCCATATTTGATATGTAATTAATTCAGAGCAACTATATATTGTGTGATTGACAGGTAACTCAGTAAATAAATTAATTAATTCTTGAATATATCTATGTTTTCTCTTAGCAGCCCAATTATTAATTAAAATGTAGCAAGAACGCTTGAGAGTATAATGAAACTCATCTTCATTATTAAAAAGCACCATTTTCTGTATAACTGGCACAGCATATAAATCACCAGACTCCAGACAATTGATAAACAACTGTTTAAATTCGTTTAAAGCCTCCTCAGGTGGATATATATTTACAAGTTGCAACAAAAAACTATAAAGACTTTCTTGTAAAGCTTGTAAATTTGGCTCTAGATAATTGATTTTAACAGTATCTTGATTTCCTACAATACTAGGCAAACTATTAGTGGTCATGGAATTTATCAAGACCAAAGATTTTTTTGATTTTATTGTTATTAGCTTACCCTTGATGAACCCAAGTATCAATCAGTTTATTCAAAGCTATCTTAATTTTTTTACAGAGTTTTAGTGAATTTACGGTGTAGCTCATCAAGCATTAAATATTCATCTGTAAATGCTTAAGGGAAAATACTAGTATCAAAAACTACTCTTGTTTGACATAAATGATACAAATGACACCAATTATGTATATATTTATCTGGTATGGGAATTGTTGAGAAACTTGTGTTATGTCTATTCAAGTCTACGGAATACCCAATTGCGGAACTTGTAAAAAAGCTGTTAACTGGCTTCAAAATAATAACTTTGACTATGAATTCATTAACACTAAAGAAAATCCGCCGACGCGTGAGATGATTCAAAAGTGGATAGAGTCTTTGGGTTATGCACCCATGCGGAATACCTCTGGTCAATCCTACCGTGCTTTGGATGATGAAAAAAAGACTTGGACTGATGAACAATGGATTGAAGCATTCGCTAAGGATGCAATGCTGCTCAAACGTCCACTTTTTGTTAAGAATGAAACAGCAGTAGCAGTAGGTTTTAGAGACGAGAAAGTAGTTCGAGAAAAATTAGGATTTTGATGGATTTCGTATAACTATTGTTAGAAATATGCCTTAGCTCTTGTGTTCTCAGGCATTAATCATAACAGTTCCTAATTAAATGAAGTACAAACTAACGTCTAATATCAAAAAGATGAACCTCTCTCAAACAATAAACACTACATATTATCGGTAAATTGTTGATTGAAATTGCTCTCTAGTTTGTAATGGTTCCTGTGTATTGCGACTAAATGTAATAACCGCTAAACCTAAAGCAGAAAGGGCAACTATAGTAATCCCAGTTAGTAATCTGACTTGATGACGCAAATACTTAACTTCACGACTCAGATTTTCGGCTTGCAACTGCTGAGGTTGTTGAATTTCTGAAACCTCAACAGCTATTTCTGGAGGTCTAGTGATAGAAACTTCAAAAGCTACCTGAGAGTATAACCAATTAGCAGCTAATTGGGAGCAGTTATTTTTAAACCAACGCCATGCGAAAATTCTAAATACAGGTTTAGACATCCGCGCAATTGATTTGATTACTCGATTTAAAGGGCGGTAGCGAAATTTTTGGTTAATAATATTCACAGAACCAACATCATAAAGGCAATCGAGAATCAATTTAATAGTTGGTGCTTCACTTTCAAATAAGTTTTGTAGCAAAAGCCGAACATCCCGCATTCGCTGTTCTTCAAGATTTTTCTGTGCTAATTGTTCTGAAGTAGTTAATGAGGTATTTAAACTTGTTCTCTTAATTATTGCCATATTTATCAAATAATAAATTATGTATTTTAAATATGAGCATCCGGAGAAAGCAGTACAGAAAATGTAGAAAAACTAACTCAATAATCAGACTTTCAGACAAAAACTTAGAGCTTAACGCTTGCCTTAGACTTAACTGAGGTTATTCCCACGCTTGCATTTGTCAGCAAGCTCACTGAGAATAAATGTATATAAAAGCTATTTTACGACATCATCACTATAAATCTATAGTAGTAATAGTAAAAAAGCCCAAAAAATAGCCATTTATTTTGAGAATACTATGAAAAAAGTGGGATTTATTGCTTTATCAACAGACTAAAGACGATGCCTGTACGCCAAACCTTATCAACACCTGATATCAATCTGTCTTACTTAGAGTGGAACCAAGGCAAAGAACCTTTACTACTGTTACATGGTTTAGGCGACCATGCCCTAGCCTGGTCTAGCTTAGGAGATTATTTAGCGGCAGACTATCATATAGTAGCGCCAGATATGCGGGGTCATGGCGAAAGCAGCAAGCCAGACAAAGATTATAGCTTTGAGAGTGCGATCGCTGACTTAGAAGCACTGATGAATCATTTGGGATGGTCATCTGCACACATTGTCAGTCATTCGTGGACAGGTAAATTAACCGCTATCTGGGCGAGACAACATCCCCAACGTCTGCGAAGTATGGTGCTAGTTGATCCCATCTTCATTTGGAAAATGCCCAACCTCTTCAGGCTAAGTTTTCCCCTGCTTTACCGCTTCTTATCCTTTCTCAAAGCAATGGGGCCTTTCTCCAGCTACGAACAAGCTGAACAAATAGCACAGCAATTAAATCAATTCCAAGGCTGGAGTTCCTTGCAACAGCAAGTATTTCAAGCCGGACTTGAACAAAAACCCGATGGTAGGTGGGGTAGCAAATTCACAATTGCAGCTCGTGATGGCATCTTTGATGAAATATTGCGTGTACCCGGCTTCACGATCCCCTTAGAAACCCCCGCTTTGTTTGTCCAGTCAGAACAAGGACTCAACCGCCAAGAATGGCAAATCAAACCTTACAAAACTTATCTCCGAAACTTTCGTCTCTGCCGAATTCCCGGTAATCATTGGCCTTTTTTAACCGCACCAGCAGCCTTTAATCAGACAATAGCAGCATTCTTAGCAGAATATCAGGAAAACAAGTCTCATGATTGATAGATGGATAGGAGACAAAAGAATTAATTGAGAGAGACAAGTCAACACTCATGTAATTCTTTTGACTTTTGATTCTTGACTTTTGACTTATCTATCATGAGCCTTTGTATCAATCCAGTTTGCCCCAAGCCTAACCATCCCAATAACAACGAAAACCGTTTCTGTCAAAGTTGTGGTTCCCAGTTGGAATTGCTAGGACGCTATAGGGTGACACAATTATTAAGTGATACAACTGGCTTTAGTACAATTTATGAAGCCTACGAACAAGAAACACCTAAAATACTCAAGCTACTAAAAGCCAACCTCTCCAAGGACCCCAAGGCTGTAGAACTGTTTCGTCAAGAAGCGGTGGTCTTAGGACAATTAAATCATGCAGGTATCCCCAAAGTCGATAGCTACTTCCAGCATCAAACCAGAAATGGTTCAGTTCTGCAGTGCATTGTCATGGAAAAAATCGACGGGATAAACTTAGAAGAATGGCTACAACAAAGACAAAATCAGCCGATTTCCCAAACACAAGCGATCGCTTGGTTGATACAGGTAGCAGAGATTTTAGATTTAGTTCATGGCAAGCAATACCTGCATTTAGATATTAAACCATCAAATATCCTGCTCCGACCCGATGGAAAATTAGTCTTAATTCATTTTGGTACAGCTAGAACTTATCACCGTGGAACCTCTACACCAACTTTGTTATCCGGTTACAGCGCCCCAGAACAGATGAACGGACAAGCTGCACCACAATCAGATTTCTTCAGTTTGGGACGAACCTTTGTATTTCTACTAACAGGACAGCATCCTTTAAATATGTATGATGTCCATCAAAATTTACTACAGTGGCGCGACAACGCTAAACAAATTTCACCTCCCCTATGGAATTTAATCGATTGGTTAATAGCACCCGAATTAAAAAATCGCCCTACAAATACCCAGGGCATTTTGCAGCGTCTCAGAAACATTCAACAGCAAGTGACGGTGAATGTAGACGAAATACCGAAAAGTGAACAGCAAACTCAACTAAAATCTAATCTACCCTTACAATCATCCACAAAAACCTTCAACAAAGTACCTTTGATAGCATTTTTTGCAGCTCTGATAGTTTCTGTGGGATTACTTATTTTAGTAGCTTTCACGATAGGCTATCCAAAATTCACCTTATTACCACCACCAAGCCAATCACCACAAAGAAAAGGCAGAATTGATTACTTTCCTTATGAAGAAGGTAAGGACAGTCAAGGAAGAATTGCTAAATTTAATATAGCTGTTTTATCAATAGAATATAAATGGCTTTCAGGCAGTAATTTTCAGATTAAAAATAAAGATAGAGTCATCAGTTTAGATGTTTTAAAATTACGCTTAGAACAAGAAGGAATACAAGAGATAATGGAAAATCCTGAAGAAATTATCTCTGTAGGTACTGCTTCTTGTGAAATTAGTCCAGAACTTGCACAACGTATATCGTTTGAACGCTCCCAAGAAATACAAAATTTAGTAAAAAGAATATTTCAAAATACACCAAGTGTTAAAGGTTATCGCTTATTAAATTTAGGAGAATTTCAAGACATAAATTGTCGAAACAATCGAGATTTAACGGCATATCAAAGAAGCGTAATCATTATTGGTTTACAAAGACAATCAAAAGCCGTTGTTATTGATGAAGCTTTGCGGAATAGATTAGAAAGCAGACCTTTTGGTGATTTCAAATTAGATGATTACTCTTTAGGTTCTGTAGATAGATTGAAGACTATCCCAAGTAAAGTTATACCCTAAAATAGGTTGGCTCAAACTGTAATTTATGCCCCCATTCCTGAATATCTTTTCAATCCTGCACGCCACAACAAGCGATTCAATCCTAAAAATATTAATATCCAAGCCAATAGTGAGAAAAATCCTCGTCCTACATCAACAGATAGCCCTACCAATAAACTGACCGGAAAATCGATCAAGTACGGAAAAGGTGTAAATAATACAATCGCTTTTACTTGTTCAGGAAAAACATCCAAAGGTGCAATTAATCCAGATAAAAATAAGTAGAATAAAAACCAAAAATTTTCTATAGCATTAGCTCTTTCTGTCCAAAATGCGAACATAGCAAAGGTATATTGAATTACAAAGCGCAAAATAAAAGCCAAAGTTACAGCTAATGTAAATAAGAATAATTGTCCTAAACTGGGCAACCAAAGCGCCTCAGGATATAAAATAAAAAACAACCCTATTAGTAATACTGCAAAAGGTATACGAGCAACCCTTTCCGAAAGATGAGACGCGACGTGATGCCATACTGGATCTAAAGGCTGTAACAATTTAGGTGATAATTTACCTTCTACTACTTCCTTTTCAAACTCCCAAATTACCCAGACAACAGAGATTTGTCTCACAACAAAAACTGTCAGAAAATAACGGGCAAAATCCGTAGCTGATAAATTAAACTGTCCACCTTGCGCCGCCTTAATCCAAACCCCCATCAGAATAATGGGTAAAGAACCAGACAAAACCCATAAAATTAGTTCTGCCCGATACTCAACCATATAGGCGTAGTAGACTGTCAGCAAAGTCGAGGCTTTTCTAATAATTTTTTTCATGCACCTGATCAATTTTTAATTATTTACACAATGCCCGCCTTAAAAACTTTCCCAATCACTTCCTCCACAGGTGGCTCAGTTACTGTTAAATCTATTACTTCTAAATCTGTTAGGATTTTTGATACTGTGCGCGTTAATATCTCCTGTGGAACCAGAAAACAAACCGCACGTCCTTCTAACATTTGCACATCACCATAAGAGTTGAGTTTTTCTAAAGATAGAGGTTGGGCTAACTCTACACGAACTTCTCGATAAGGTGCAAAACGTTCTAGCAGTCCATCTAAACTACCGTCGTACATGAGCTTTCCTTGGTGAATCAACAACACTCTTTCACATAAAGCCGTGATATCAGCCATGTAATGACTAGTTAATAAAACCGTAGCCTGATAACGTTGATTATATTCACGCAAAAAATCACGCACTGCTACTTGTGCATTGACATCTAGCCCCAGAGTTGGTTCATCTAAAAACAATACATGGGGACGGTGTAAAAGTGCTGCTAACAGTTCAGCCTTCATTCGTTCACCCAAAGATAATTTCCGCACTGGTTGGTTAAGCTTACCCTCCAAAGCCAGCATTTCTGTTAATTCCCCAACCCGTCGCTGAAACTCCTTATCAGAGATGTCATAGACAGCAGCATTAATTTTCAAAGAATCTAGTGCTGGTATATCCCAGAGAAGTTGCTGCTTTTGTCCCATTACCAAGGTAATTTTTTGTAAAAATGCCTCTTGGCGTAAAAAGGGATTATAACCAGCTACTTTCACCACACCACCAGAAGGATGAATTAATCCCGTCAGCATTTTCAGTGTGGTAGTTTTACCTGCACCATTTGGTCCCAGAAATCCCACTACTTCACCGGGTGCAATTTCAAAAGAAACATCTTGAACAGCTTGAATCGAATGGTAGGTGCGGCGGAAAAAGTGGTTAATTGTCCCTTTAATTCCTGGCTCTTTTACTGCCACTGGATAAGACTTACTTAGATTTTCAGCAATAATGATTGACATATATCTTAAATCAATTAACCCCGTTCTCTGTAGCTCTGTGGTTTACAGTTAGTTAACCACAGAGCCACAAAGACACAAAGGGCTAAAATTACTGAACTGTTGATATAAGAAATTTCTTTGTTAAAGCAAACTTTGTTAAAGCAAACTAAGGTTTATTTTAAACGACCCGATCGCAATATACTCACAATTAGCCACAAACCCAACAAACTTGCCACGGCGAACAGGACGCTGCTTAAAAAAGACAACTCACTTGTCTGGGCTTTAGTAGATATAATTGCTGCACCCATAATCAGTGAACCTACTAATATACTGAAGGACAAACGGTTAGCCGCATCGTCCATTGTCCGGCGCACACCATCTAAACCATGTAGTGAAAGATTCAACCGCATAGTTTCCGATGTTACTCTGTCTAAGAGTAGTTCGATTTGTCGGGGAGATTGTAAAGAGAGACTTTTTAAATCTAAGGCTGTTCTCAGGAGCGATCGCACTGGATTATCCCCCAATAACTGCCGCCGAAACAAGTCTGTAATTAATGGTTGAATTTCATCAAATAAATTTACCTCTGGATTAAATGTCTGGGCTACCCCTTCCAAATTCGCTATAGTTTTGGCATACAAACCCATATTGCTGGGTAAACGAATCTTATTATTCCGGGCAATTTGTAAAATTTCATAAAATACTTGACTAAAATTCATCTCAGTCAAGCTGACGTTATAGTATTTCCGCAACATCCGGTCATAATCGTTTTCCAACCGGGATACAATCACAGGTTGCGCTGAATCTGCCAATTGCAATGTTAATTGGGCGCATCTCCCCGCATCCAAATCCACGATCGCCAGCAACATTTCTGTTAATATCTGCTGAGTACGGGGATCAAGTCTGCCCACCATGCCACAATCTAACAAGGCAACACGACCATCACTCAAATAAAAGATATTGCCCGGATGGGGATCAGCGTGGAAAAAGCCATCAACATATAACTGCTGAAAGAAAGCGCGAAATAACAGAGTGGTAACTGCTTTACGTTCAGATGCAGGGTCTTTACCGTTATTGTTGTTCAAACTCGCTGACAGTATCGGTACACCATCTAGCCATTCCATCACCAGTAATTTTTCTGTAGTTAAGTGCCAGTAAATCTCAGCAACTACAAGCTGTGTAGGATCAAACCAGCGACTACGAGATAAATTCCGGCGCAATAGGTCTGTATGACCGGCTTCCCGTGTAAAATCTAACTCTGCTTCTAAAGCTTTCGTAAACTCTTCAGCAATCGATTTAATTTCGTAGTTCTGCCCAAAATCGGTACGCGCCACCAAATCAGCAATCCCTAGAATTAAAGCAATATCTTGGGCAATCGTAATATCGATCCCCGGTCGTTGCACCTTCAGCGCCACTTCCCGACCATCTATTAATGTAGCGCGATGGGTCTGGGCAATTGATCCCGCCGCCACCGGTACGGGATTAATCTTACTGAAAGTCTCTTCCAGAGGGCGCTTTAGTTGTTTGCGGATGAGGATTTCAATTTCTGTCCAAGGAACAGGTGGTACTTCATCTTGTAGTGTAGACAGTTCCTCAATGTAAGCTGCGCTCAGTAAATCTGGACGAGTAGACATGAGTTGACCGAGTTTCACATAAACCGGGCCTAAATCCACCATAATATTTTTTAACACCGCCGGAGTCGGTAGCTGGGGTTCATCAGCTTTACCGCCTGTTAGCACCCGCCGCATATAATCCCAGCCATTGCGGAGGACGACTTCAATAATTTCTCTTTGACGAGGAACAGTTTGGGTCAGGAACATTGTTGGTGGTGGAGAGTGGGAATTAAGAATTGGAACAGGCTATAGGGTGCAAGGGGGATAATATTAGAGTATGATCTCCCCTTTTCCCTCTACCCCCTGCTCCCCTGCCTCTTCTTAGCTAGTTATAATAAAAACCCCGCATTTCAACCTCTGCCAAGGGTTTTAACTTTTACAACTTATATAGTTAGAGTAGGTCAGTAAATCGGGGATCACTTTGCAGAGTTTTGAGGATCTGCTTGATTTCTTGAGTGCGTTCTTTGTTGACAATGAGAGTAACATTGCGATCGCGCACAATCACCACATCCTCTAAACCAATAGTAACAATTACATCCTCTGGATTAGTGGCGTAAACAATCGCTCCTTGAGTATCTAGACCTACATGAGTAGCCAATTCCACATTGGGATTATCTGGTTTTTTGAGTAACCGTTCGATTGCATTCCAATCACCTAAATCATCCCAACCAAATTCTGCTGGTAAGACATATACTAGATGAGTCTTTTCCATGAGTGCGTAGTCTATACTTTTCTTAGGTAACTGGGGATAAATGTCAACCCCATGTTTTACCAGTGGTTCGATGATTTCTGGCGCATGGGTGTAGAGTTCCTTGAGAACAACTCCGGCTCGGAAAACAAACATACCGCTATTCCAGCTATATCGTCCCGTAGATAGAAAAGTTTCCGCTATTTCCCGGTTGGGCTTTTCAGTAAAGCGATTAACGTGATAAGCTGGCAACTCATTAAAGGTACCAATTTTTTCACCTTGCTCAATGTAGCCGTAACCAGTTGATGGAAAAGCAGGCTTGATCCCCAAAGTGACAATCGCTGCTGTGCTTGCCGCTAATTGGGTAGCAGCATCCAACGTGCGTTTAAACGCCTCTTGATCAGCTATCCAGTGATCAGAGGGAAAAAAGCCTATAATCGCGTCATCACCATAACGCTTTTGAATCTCCAAACTGGCCCAAGCAACGGCCGCAGCAGTGTCTCTACCTTGCGGTTCAATCAACAAATTTTGCGATGGTAATTCGGGTAATTGTTGTTTCACCCCTTGTCCTAATTGACTAGAGGTGATTACCCATAGGTCATTCCACTCGCCGGCGAATCTTAACAATCGCTCGGCGGTTGATTGTAATAAGCTCCTAGAGCTACCATCAAGACTTAAAAATTGTTTGGGTCGATCTTGGCGGCTAAGGGGCCAAAAACGTTCACCTTTACCACCAGCCAGGATTACTGGGAACAATGGGCTACTCATGTTGTCATACACACCAACGGTAGAACATTTCAAGTGTACAGTGCGGTCTAACACTGGCAAGATTGGTAGCTTGCATTAACATAAATTTTAGGGAGTGGTTGAGTGGGGAGATAATTGTGATTAAACAGGTTCAATGGTCAGAAAATCAGACCGCACCTCAACAAATACCGGATTTAAATTTAGAGGTCGGGTCTTCTCAAATACAACTGGTAGATAATCAGGGAATGCCTCAACCCCCATCAACAGGTGAGATGGAGGTAGAAGATCAACAACTGTCAGCTACCGTTTCCCGTAATATTGTCGATTCTGTCGGTACGCTCCCCCATGAATTGTACGAGCGCTTGGGCTTGACCATGCCTCGCTGGCTATTGTGGATTTTGACAGTTGTTTTAGGGGTGATCCTATCTGGACTGTTAGTATCCACATTGGCGCTGTGGACTCCTTTATGGAGCAATTTGGATCGCACTGATGAAGAATTAGGAATTGGTGGGCAAGATGAGCAGAAAATGCCACTGCCTGGGGAACTGTGGAGCAAAATTTCCCAGTACCAACTATCTAAACCGATGAATATTCTCATCATGGGAATTGAGCCAGTTAATGGTGCTGTTGATGGCTCACCAGAAAGTTTCTCTGGCAATAGCGATACCATGATGATGGTCAGGCTGAATCCCGAAAGTAAAACTACACGGGTGCTGTCCATTCCCAGGGATACAATGATTGCCATCCCAGAAAAGGGATTAACTAAGGTGTCAGAGGCGAATGCTCAAGGTGGGCCAGTATTAGCAGCCAGAGTAGTCAGCCGTACCTTAAATAATGCCCGTATTGATCGCTACATCCGCATTTCTACCAGTGGCTTACGACAATTAGTCGATCAGTTGGGTGGTGTGGAGGTTTTTGTACCTGTATCAATGGAATATCAAAACCCCAGCACTCGTTCTAGAGTGAGTTTGGTTAGTGGCTGGCAAACTCTCAATGGTGAACAGGCAGAACTTTTTGCCCGTTATCGAGAAGAAGGACTAGGTGATTTACCTAGAGTACAGCGACAACAAGCACTAGTAGCAGCCATGCTACAAAGGCTTAACAGTCCTACTGTATTACCTCGATTGCCTCAATTAACCCGCCTGATGCGGAAATATTTTGATACAAATTTGAAGATAGAAGAAATGATGGCTTTGGTGAATTTCTCCGTCAATTTAGAACGGGATAATTTCCAAATGACCATGCTACCTGGTACATTCAGCAGATTTAGTCAAGACCCAAATAGCTATTGGCTAAATCTGACCGGACAGCAAAATCTATTAAACAATTATGTTGGGGTAGATGTGCCTGGTCTTAAACCAGATACCCGGCCGGTTTCCCAACTAAAAATTGCTATTCAAAATGCTTCCAATCAACCCCAGCTAACTGAAAAAGTTATCGCCTACTTGAAACAGAAAGGTTTTACAAATATTTACACCGTACCGGATTGGCCTGATACCCAACGCCAAACCCAAATTATTATCCAGAAAGGCAACCGCCAAGCGGGTTTTAACCTGCAAAAAGTCTTGGGTTTGGGTTTACTTGAGACTAAATCCACAGGACATCTAGAATCTGACCTGACAATTAGAATTGGGAAAGATTGGAAATAGTGAGTGGTTAGTAGTCAGTGGTCAAAAATAGGAAAAGGGGCGGGGTGACAAGGGGAAAAGGGGAAGTACCTCCCCCCTACTCCCTTTCTCTCTGTCTCTTCCCGTCAACTGACTACTGACTAATGACAACTGACAAATAATTAAAGTTATGAAGAAGATTTTAATCAAATTGTTTAGTTTAATTTTTATTTTTATACTGGCGTGGTTTTGGATAATTATTAATCCTCAGCCTGCTTTGGCTCAAGAGAATACAATTAACTACAACAATACTAATCTGGAAAATCGTGACTTTAGCAATGCTAACTTAGCTGGGGTGGCTTTTGTCGCGGCAGAAATGCGGGGGACAAATTTTCAAGGTGCGAATTTAACTAACGCTATTCTCACCAAAGGAGTTTTATTGAAAGCTAATTTGTCAGGGGCAGATTTAACAGGTGCTTTAGTAGATAGAGTGACTTTAGATAATGCCAACTTAAAAAATGCCATTTTCACAGAAGCAACTTTAACTCGCAGTCGCTTCTATGATGCTGACATTACTGGTGCTGATTTTACAGATGCTTTAATTGATCGCTATCAAGTTTCTTTGCTGTGTGAAAAAGCAGATGGCGTAAATCCAGTTACAGGTGTTGCCACCCGTGATAGTTTGGGTTGTAGGTAACTACTTGCATGAATTTAGGGAAAATTTACCTGACAGAGTGGGAGATTTCGAGTTAATGTTTTCAGGTATGCACTCTGTCAGAGTTGTCGGGTATTATTCGTGACTAATCAAGAGCCAAAACCTTCTCGTTCTTTTGCTGGGATTGCTGGCATTGTTGCCGCAGCCACTTTAATTAGTAAAGTATTTGGTTTAGTGAGACAGCAGGCGATCGCAGCTGCTTTTGGTGTAGGGGCGGCTGCAACTGCTTACAGCTACGCCTACATTATCCCCGGTTTTTTATTAGTGTTACTGGGGGGCGTGAATGGACCATTACATAGTGCAGTTGTCAGCGTTTTAGCCAAGCGCCAGCGAGAAGAAGCGGCTCCCTTGGTGGAAACTGTGACTACCTTAGTAGGTGGATTACTCTTGTTAGTGACAGTAGCCCAGATTTTTCTAGCAGATAATATTGTTGATATTGTCGGTTATGGTTTGGATGCGAAAACTAGAGCGATCGCCATCCAACAAATCCAGATTATGGCCCCGATGGCTTTATTCTCAGGATTAATCGGCATTGGTTTCGGGACTCTCAACGCTGCTAATCAATATTGGTTACTCTCAATTAGCCCCCTGTTATCCAGTGTGGCAGTTGTTTTCGGTATTGGTATTATGTCTTTGCAATTGGGCAAAGATATTATCAAGCCAGAATACGCTTTCATCGGTGGTATGGTACTAGCTTGGGGAACCTTAGCCGGGGCTATTCTTCAATGGTTAGTCCAACTAATTGTTCAGTGGCGTTTAGGGCTAGGTACATTACGACTGCGGTTTGATTTTAAATCCCCTGGAGTTCAAGAAGTCATTAGGGTCATGACTCCGGCAACTATTTCATCAGGGATGATGCCAATTAATGTCGCCACTGACCTCTACTTTGCCAGTCCGATTCCCGGTGCGGCGGCTGGTTTTAACTATGCCAATCTTTTAGTGCAAACCCCTTTAGGGATTATTTCTAATATTATATTGTTGCCTTTATTGCCCATCTTTGCCAAACTAGCGGAACCAGAAAACTGGCCAGACCTGAAATTACGCATTCGTCAGGGATTATTACTGACTGCTGTCACCATGCTACCTCTAGGGGCGTTGTTAGTGGCTTTGTCTGTGCCGATTGTCCAAGTAGTTTATGAACGCGGTGCATTTAAACAAGATGCGACACAATTAGTTTCCTCCCTACTGGTGGCTTACGGTGTCGGGATGTTTGCTTATTTGGGGCGGGATGTTTTGGTAAGAGTATTTTACGCTTTGGGGGATGGACAGACACCTTTTCGCATCAGCACTTTTAATATCCTCCTCAATGCTGGACTAGATTGGATTTTGGTGAAACCATTTGGCGCTCCTGGTTTGGTATTAGCAACAGTAGGTGTCAATTGTAGCTCCATGCTAATGCTGTTATTTTTGCTTGATCGCCGTCTCAATGGTTTACCTTGGCGGGAGTGGGGCTTGCCGATTTTGGGTTTAGCTGGGGGTAGTGTGGTAGCTGGGATAGCTAGTTTTGCAACTTTGGTTGCTTCTCAGCAATTTTTAGGGAAAGAAGGTTTATTAATTCAAATTTTGCAATTATGTACATCTGGTTTTGTGGGGATTGCCGTGTTTGCAGCGATCGCCTCACTCATGAAAATCCCAGAAGTTAATGGTTTTGTAGTCCGTATGCGTCAGCGCTTACTCAAAAAATAGACTAATCTAAACACCCTTACCAATGAGCGATCGGCACTTTGGCAAGTCTAATTCATTTCCCATTGGTATTGTCATTACATTCCATGTCATCCACGCCAGAGTACTTACATTATTAAACCCCCAGTTCATCATGGGGGATTTTTATTGTTTTTTAATCTTTGCATCTACGCTGACGCAAGCACTCTCCTGTTTGCTCATCTCTAGCTGATATTTGCCACGGCATAATCTGTAATTGAGTATATTTGCTATCAGTAATGACAGCATCTGTACTCAAAAACTGATTTATGAAACTCGGCACATCTCTATCAACAAGATTTACCCCGGCATTGTTAAAAAAAATAGGTAATGCCATGAGGCTAATGTAAATCCTCCTATTCATAACCAACCTCAGCAAAAAATTGCGCTCACTTACGGTGGACTCCCTGCGCTCATGGCAGAGTGAACTTATCGATATTTTGTAGATGCCACCTAATGAAACGGAATTTAAAACCTGAGCATTGCCATGATTAATGCTACTGTTTACACAGACGTGATTAAAAAATTACGGTTTCCTACCGATATCACAGTAGGTGTTGCCGAGAATCTCAGGGTTAGCTTTCGCCTCAAGTGCAGAGTTCATAATTCATAGCTTCCCCAATATTCCTATATTTTCACATATTTTTCCGTTCATTCTTACCCAAACTAAGAATTTTGGATTTTGAACTGATTCATCCTACCGTCGTAGCTGCTTCCCCGGATACAATAGTTAGCAAATGTTGCCTACCACCTGAGCCATGACCCCCTCACAAGAAGTAGATACAATAACCACTCCTGAGATTGATACAGAAGGATACGGCAACTCAGATATTGATTCTTTCGATGAGTTGCCCGGTGAAGTCGAAATGTCTCTGTTCGACCACCTAGAAGAGTTAAGACAGCGTATCTTTTATGCACTTATTGCTGTAGCGATCGGCGTTGCTGGCTGTTTTTTCGCTGTCAAGCCAATTGTTCAACTACTAGAAGTCCCAGCCCAAGGAGTTAAATTTCTCCAGTTAGCCCCCGGTGAGTATTTCTTTGTTTCTATCAAGGTTGCAGCCTACAGTGGCATATTGCTCTCTAGTCCCTTCATCCTCTACCAAATCATTTTGTTTGTTCTCCCTGGATTGACTCGCCGTGAACGTGGTTTACTTGGGCCTATCGTTTTAGGTTCTAGTGTACTGTTTGCAGCCGGTTTAGTATTTGCTTACTTACTTTTGATTCCGGCGGCTTTGAATTTTTTCATTAGCTATGGTGCAGATGTAGTAGAACAAATCTGGTCAATCGACAAATATTTTGAATTTGTACTATTGCTTTTATTGAGCACTGGTTTAGCTTTTCAGGTGCCGATAATTCAACTTTTACTAGCTAATTTAGGCATCGTTTCATCAGATAGAATGATTTCCGGTTGGCGATTCGTAATTATGGCAGCCGTAGTTTTAGGCGCTGTGCTTACACCTTCAACTGACCCCCTGACTCAGAGTCTTTTGGCAGGTGCAGTACTTTTTCTGTACTTTGGCGGTATTGGTTTGGTTAAGCTGACTGGTAAATGAAGGTGAGGAGGAGGGAAAGAGTTTTTTCTCTTGAGTCTTGAGAAAATTAAGACTACAGTTCTTACTACAAAACTCTTGAAAATCTTGAAACTCACCAATGTTAATTCACCATTTTAATTTTGATGGGTAAGGCATTTCGTAGTAAGGACTTTAGTCCTAAAAAATATGACTAAACTTCTTACTACAAACTTATTAAAGCGCTGGAACACACCACTAGTATCTTCTATCTATCAAACTTACTATATCAAACTGAGCAACGCTATAAATGAACCAAATTAGTTATGAAGACTTTGAAAAAGTCGACATTCGTGTTGGCAAAGTCATTAAAGTCGAGGTGTTTAGCAAAGCACGAAAACCAGCGTATAAACTATGGATAGATTTTGGTGATTTGGGTATTAAAAAATCAAGTGCCCAAATTACCAAATTCTATCAGCCAGAGGATATTATCAATAAATTAATATTAGCTGTTACTAATTTTCCCCCGCGTCAAATTGCTGATTTTATATCTGAAGTTTTGGTGTTGGGTGTAGTTTTAGACGATGGCGAAGTTACCCTAGTTCAGCCAGGTAGAGATGTACTTTTAGGTAAACGAATTTTATAGTCTGTACCTTATTAAATCATAAAAAATTTATTTCATAACTTAATCAATTCTTCCCACTCCCATTTGGCTGATGCTCACTGCGGAAGCCTACTCCCACATATTTAAATAATCCATTCGGAAGTGCGTTCACCCAAATCTAGGGGGATGCTCACGGCTTTACCGAGTCGGGGGCGTTCTTTGGTTTGTGTAATAAACGTTTTGACCTGCGCTGAACCACCTAAGCCATGAAGATAATTAGCAACACTATCAAGATGCTCTTGATATTCTGCTTCACTCATGGGAAAAGAAGCTTGCTCTAAATATTTCCACATGACCTGCAAAAATATCTTGCCTTGTGTACGGCGAAACTGCACGTCATAAGAGTGTCCCCATTTATCCAGTAATATTTGGCGTAATTCCTGTCCTGTCATAGTTTTGCTCAACGAGATTTTACATTTAGTTATGACGTTAAGTTCCGTAACTCAAGTATGATAAGGATATAAAGAAATGTAATGCTAACAGAAAAGATGCGAGATATATCTTGAAACACAGAATAATAGCATCGTTACAAGCGTTAGCATTTCACTCAGACAGGAGCTGCTTAAGTATTTAGCGCTCTTGTCGAATGCTTAACAAAATACACGAAGAGCGCGTAAACTATGGCTCAATTTTCTGAATCAATGGACGTTCCCGATATGGGGCGACGTCAATTCATGAACCTGCTAACTTTTGGAACCGTCACTGGTGTGGCTCTGGGTGCATTGTATCCCGTTGTCAATTACTTTATTCCACCGACAACTGGTGGCGCTGGTGGTGGTACAACAGCAAAAGACGAACTGGGTAAAGATGTCAGCGTCAGCAAATTCCTAGACAGTCATAATGTAGGCGATCGCACCCTAGTTCAAGGACTCAAGGGCGACCCCACTTACATCGTGGTAGAAAGCAAAGAAGCTATTACAGATTACGGCATCAACGCCGTCTGTACCCACTTGGGTTGTGTTGTTCCCTGGAACGCGGCGGAAAACAAATTTAAATGCCCTTGTCATGGTTCCCAATACGATGCAACAGGTAAGGTTGTTCGTGGCCCAGCACCAAAGTCTCTGGCTTTGAGTCATGCTAAAGTCGAAAACGACAAAATCGTTTTAACTTCTTGGACTGAAACGGACTTCCGCACCAACGAAGAACCTTGGTGGTCGTAAAAATTTTAGTCAATAGTCCAAAGTCCATAGGGTAAATCTTTGACTAATGACTAATGACTGATGACTAATGACTCTTGACTCCTGACTAAATTCAATCGTTGCCCTTATAGAGATGAGAAATGCCTGTAAAACAGCGAGGTTAACTCGCAGTGCTAGAGCAATGCTTAAAACATTGTTCATAGCGATCGCCAGCGTGACATTTTTCTTCACCAGCGACTTAGCCTTTCCCCAATCAGCTGCTGCATATCCTTTCTGGGCGCAGCAAACTTACCCAGAAACCCCTCGCGAGCCGACTGGCAGAATTGTTTGCGCTAACTGTCACCTAGCAGCAAAGCCCACAGAAGTAGAAGTTCCTCAATCAATACTCCCCGACCAAGTTTTTAAAGTTGCGATCAAAATCCCTTACGACACCAACTTGCAACAAGTGGGTGCCGATGGCTCTAAAGTCGGCTTAAACGTCGGTGCCGTACTGATGTTACCCGAAGGCTTCAAGATTGCTCCTGAAGATCGCATTCCTGAAGAATTGAAAGAAGAAATTGGTGATGTTTACTTCCAACCCTACGGTGAAGATAAAGACAACATAATCATCGTCGGGCCTTTACCTGGTGAACAGTATCAGGAAATTGTCTTTCCAGTTCTTTCCCCCAATCCCGCCAACGATAAGAACATTCACTTCGGTAAATATTCAGTTCACGTCGGTGGGAACCGGGGACGCGGACAACTTTATCCTACAGGTGAAAAGAGCAACAACAACGTTTATAACGCTGCTGCTACTGGCACAATTAGTAATATTGCCAAACAAGAAGGCGAAGATGGTAGCGTTAAATATTTAGTAGACATCAAAACTGAGTCTGGAGAAGTTGTCAGCGATACCATTCCCTCAGGCCCAGAATTGATTGTTTCTGAAGGACAAACTGTTAAAGCAGGAGACGCTTTGACTAGTAACCCCAACGTTGGTGGTTTCGGTCAACAAGATGCAGAAATTGTTCTACAAGATGCCAATAGAGTTGGCTGGTTGATTGCTTTCATTGCTCTTGTGATGTTAGCTCAAGTAATGCTAGTTCTGAAGAAGAAGCAGGTGGAAAAAGTCCAAGCTGCTGAAATGAATTTCTAAATTCTCTCCTAAATCAATACTTGTAAGGCAGGCGACAGCCTGTCTTTTTTATGACTATTACAGCTTTATGAATAATCTTTAGTATTAAAACGCAAGTGAGGTTCTTTACTTAGTGCTGTCACCCCTTCAGGCAGCTTTGACGTGAAGCCGAGATACGTGCAAGTGCAATTCGTTAAAGGCGATTGATGCTCACAAAGCCAGCGATACATACCCAGCAGAGTCCCTTGTCCAAAACGATGCAAACCAAAGCGATGTTTGGCAGTTTTAAACCAACCTTCAATCTGCCCTTCGGGTTCGCCAGTACCCACATAAATCAATTCATCCCTTCATTCAGTAACGCCTATTATTTGTGGAGATACTATGATTTTAGGCAAAACAAAAACCCCATTTTCGTGTAAGAAAAGGGGGTTTTTGAGTAGAGTATAGAACCTGGCACCGAGCGATTGTGGCGTAGGGCAACCCCTAAACTATCGTAGCCG
>NZ_JACJRF010000019.1 GCF_014697105.1 Anabaena subtropica FACHB-260
ATAGCGTTCCAAAGTTTATGCTAGTCATGGGGGAAGTTTGATTTGAGAAGCTGGTAACTTTCATCTTCTTACTTCTCCCGCCTTTTTTCTTAATTCACATTAGGCGTAAATTAGAAACGATACCTCGTATGGTACAGTTTGAGTTGAGTGTAGAAGCGATCGCTCAGTTGTTAGATTTACCTCTAGAAGTAGTCCAGCAAGTAGTGCAACAGTCCAACCAATAAGCTGATGCGCCTCTGAACGTAAAAGCGGTACGCTAGAGGCTGAAGCTCAAAAAAGAATATGACACCTGAAATAATTGCGGAAATTCTGGCAGAATTATTTAGTACGGCAGATGTACAAGCGATCGCACCTGGATCGTGGCAAGTAGATACATCTACATTTAGACTATTGGTATTGTTGTCGGAAGATAGTAGTTGGTTGCGAGTTTTACTACCAATTGTGCCATTACAAGAAGCCCAAGCATTCCTGGCACAGTTTTTAGAAGCCAACTTTGATGATACCCAAGAAGTCCGCTATGCTTTGTATGATGGCGTGATTTGGGCAGTATATCAACACAATAGCAGTACTTTGACTAGTGATGATTTGAGTAGTGCGATCTCCAGACTTATTTCTTTATATGAAGCTGGTTTAAACGATGTCTTCAATCGTCTGATTGAAAGTCGTGTCCGGCAAATTGTGCAAGCAGCAAAACAGCAAGGACAATCTCTTGAAGCTACAATGCAAAACCTAGAACGGTTTTATGCAGAAGGATTGTTAGGAGAAGTTAACCAAACTATAGAAGCAAGAGAAGAAGTTTTAGCCGCTTGGAAGCGTCAGTTAGAACGGCTTTGGAATGAGGTAAATAGCTAGACAATGTGTAATTGGTAATTGGTAAATGAACATTATTGAAATTCTCAAACAAGACTATCAGCGATTTCCAGTAAATCAAACTTATAGCATTTATGCTGAAGATGTTTATTTTCAAGACCCATTAAATAAATTTCGCGGGGTTAATCGCTATAAACAAATGATTAATTTCATGCAAACTTGGTTTTTAAATATCAAAATGGATTTGCATGATATTCAACATTTAGGGGACAAAATAAAAACAGAATGGACGCTGAGTTGGAATACTCCCGTACCTTGGAAACCACGCATTTCTATCTCTGGTTGGAGTGAACTTGGTTTTAACTCTGATGGCTTGATAGTTTCTCATATTGATTATTGGCACTGTTCACCTTTAGATGTAATCAAGCAGCACTTCTTCCAAATAAATCATTAGTAAAATTTGATTGCTATGAAATTAGAGTTAAATAAACATCACCAAGAACCTTTATGATTAAGAATTAAAACGGGATAAGCCACCTTTGCGAATCACTACCTTCGTGATGCTTTGACGATGAAAAAAGATTAATTTATGGAAAAAAATGAAGTCAGAAAATAAATATAAAAAGATGGTGTGGAGATTGTTTAAAACTGATGAACTAGATATTAAAGATGTTCACAATAAATAATTCATAACTTAAAAACTAATTGCAAAAATAGCCTAACTCTCTTTTTCGCTCTGTTTCTGCTCCTCCGTGCCTCTGCGTGAGCCAAATCACCCATCACCTAGCAACACCCAATAACTTCCTGACACTAGACCCACTCAAACCGCACTTATTCCCTGCAAACCATCGATAATAGAGATAGCGTAAATAAATGTAAACAATTCTCAGGCAGGGCATAATCATCCATGCGAGTAATTTTGATGACAGGGAAAGGCGGCGTAGGTAAGACCTCGGTGGCTGCTGCAACTGGACTTCGTTGTGCAGAATTAGGCTATCGGACACTGGTCTTGAGTACAGACCCCGCTCACTCATTAGCAGACAGTTTTGACATGGAATTAGGCCATGCACCAAAGCAAATCCGTCCTAACTTGTGGGGTGCAGAACTAGATGCACTGCAAGAATTAGAAGGAAACTGGGGTGCAGTGAAGCGCTACATTACCCAAGTTTTACAGGCCAGGGGTTTAGATGGAATACAGGCAGAAGAATTAGCCATCTTACCAGGCATGGATGAGATTTTCGGCTTAGTGAGAATGAAGCGCCACTATGACGAAGGCGACTTTGATGTCTTAATTATCGACTCTGCACCTACAGGTACAGCATTACGGCTTTTGAGTTTGCCAGAAGTTGGCGGTTGGTATATGCGGCGTTTTTACAAGCCATTTCAAAACATCTCAGTCGCGCTGCGTCCATTGGTTGAACCTATCTTTAAACCAATAGCTGGGTTTTCGTTACCAGATAAAGAAGTGATGGATGCGCCTTATGAGTTTTATGAACAAATTGAAGCTTTGGAAAAAGTATTAACAGATAATACGCAAACTTCAGTGCGTCTCGTCACCAACCCAGAAAAGATGGTGATTAAAGAGTCTCTACGCGCTCACGCATATTTAAGCTTGTATAATGTTGCCACTGATTTAGTTGTGGCTAATCGCATTATCCCTGCCGAAGTGCAAGATCCGTTTTTCCAACGCTGGAAACAAAATCAGGAAGAATACCGTCAAGAAATCCATGAAAATTTCCATCCTTTACCCGTAAAAGAAGTACCACTATTTTCAGAAGAAATGTGTGGTTTAGCGGCTTTAGAACGATTAAAAGAAACTCTGTACAAAGACGAAGATCCAACTCAGGTATATTATAAAGAAACGACTGTTAGAGTTGTTCAAGAAAATAACCAATACAGTTTAGAATTATATTTGCCTGGAATTCCCAAAAATCAGATTCAACTCAATAAAACTGGAGATGAATTAAACATTACTATTGGCAATCATCGCCGTAATTTAGTATTGCCACAAGCCTTAGCAGCCTTACAACCAGCAGGAGCAAAGATGGAAGAAGACTATTTGAAAATCCGCTTTGTTGATAATGTGAAAGTTTAATTTTGTTTAAATAATTAAACGCTAATAAAAGTAAAAAATATATTTTACTTTTATCTTAGAAAGACGTGATTGATATCGCGTCTTTTAAAATTTTAATTTGATTCTTCAAATAATTCAAGAGTATTTAATTAGTTCAAATTTTATTTTTACTTTGCTATAGCTTAATAAAAAACGTTAATTGTTAAAACCAAAAATTTATATAAAAATATAAAGAAGTTTTTTCAGGAAATTTTGACCGTACTTTCACTGTAGACAATGTAATTATTTAAATTTAAAAATGTCTTTATATTTGTTAAGAATATCGTAATTTTCCTGAAATTAATTTAAAGAAAAGCAATGTCACCGATCGCTCAATCAAATACCCAAGTCAGTCTTAATCAAGAAAGTGTACTGCGTCGCATCACAACTCGCATCCGCCAATCTTTAGAGTTGGCAGACATCATCACAGCGACAACGGCTGAGGTACGCGCTTTATTAGGAACTGACCGAGTGATGATTTACAAATTTCACGCAGATGGAAGCGGTCAGGTCATTGCTGAGTCGATTCATGAAAACCGTCTACCCTCAATGCTGGGCTTGAATTTTCCGGCTGATGATATTCCACCCCATGCACGGGAACTATTTATCAAATCAAAGGTACGTTCTGTCGTCAACGTAGATACACAGCAGATTGGTCAAAGTCCTTTGCGTAACTTAGAAACGGGAGAATTAATCTCAGAAGAAATCAGTTATCGCCCTGTAGACCCCTGCCATGTGGAATATTTAACGGCGATGGGAGTTAAATCTTCGGTTGTTGCTCCTATTTTTCATCAAGATGCACTGTGGGGATTATTGGTATCTCATCACTCCCAAAGCCGGATGGTTTCAGAGGATGAGTTGGAAGCCATGCAGATGATTGTAGATCAACTTGCCGTGGCGATCGCTCAAAGTCATCTCCTCACCCAAGCCCGTGCTAAAGCACAACGAGAAACCATCATTAATCGCATTGCTACCTTACTGCACTCATTACCAACGATTGTCTTACAACCAGCTTTAGAAGCAACCGTTGCCGCTTTCGGTGGCGTTGGTGGTAGGCTTTGTTTAAAAAATCAAGCTGTTGACTTAAAAAATGGTACCTCTCGGAGTTTGGGAGAATGTTTAATTCCAGGGAGCAACTGTGTCCAACTTTATATCTGTGGACAACAACCCGTTATTCCAGAACCAACTATCTATCCACTAATTGAGCAGTATAGTGTCTGGCAGGAACACTACAAATCTCATCATCATGATGTCTGGGCAATTACCGACATCTATCAAATTCCCGCTTTGCGAAGTTTACAAACTGTTTTTCAACCAACTAAAATTCGCAGCATTTTATTTATTCCCTTAGAGTATCGTCAGCAGTTACTAGGTTACTTAAGTATTTTCCGCAATGAGATAGATACTGAAACTTTGTGGGCTGGTCAATTTGATGGCGATCAAAGGCAACTTTATCCACGTATGTCATTTAATCTATGGCGTGACTCTAAAAAGGCGCAAGCTCAAAAATGGACGGGCGAAGATATTGAACTAGCTAAAGAAATTGGTAAACAATTTGCCTCAGCAATTCAGCAGTATGAACTATATCAACAAGTACAAGTTTTTAACGAAAACTTAGAAAAACAAGTCCATAAACGCACTATTGAACTACAACATACATCAGAACAACAACAAGCTGTATTTGGTGTTATTTCTAAGATTCGTGAATCTCTTGATACTAATACTATTTTTCAGACAACTACTAAAGAAGTTTGTCAATTAATCAAAGCTGATCGAGTTTCTGTGTATCGTTTCACAACAGATTGGGGTGGTGAATTTGTTGGTGATTTTGAGGCAACTAGCCCTAACTGGTCAAATGAATCAAAAATAGGCATTAATACAGTTTGGAACGATACCTATTTACAAGACACAGAAGGAGGACGCTACCGTTACAATCAAACATTTGCCGTAGATGATATTTATAAAATGGAGTTTACTCAATGTCATGTTGAAAATCTAGAGCAATATCAAATTCATGCTTTTGTACTTGCTCCTATCTTTTTTGGGCAGAAGCTTTGGGGTTTGCTAGCAACTTATCAACACTCTGGCCCTCGTCTATGGAAACCTTCGGAAATTAATTTCCTCACTCAAATTGCTGCTCAATTGGGAGTTGTACTACAACAAGCTGAACTACTCACCCAAACACAGCAACAAACGGAAAAATTAACTCAAGCACTACATCATTTGCAACAAACACAAACCCAACTCATCCAAACAGAAAAAATGTCTTCATTGGGTCAATTAGTTGCAGGTGTAGCTCACGAAATTAATAATCCAGTGAACTTTATTTATGGCAATCTCAGCCATGTTAGTGAATACACTCAGGATTTACTCAGGATGTTGAAACTTTATCAGCAAGAGTTTCCCAATCCTAGTTTGGAAATTCTAGAGCAGGCAGACAAAATGGATATAGAGTTTTTAGCTGAAGATTTGCCTAAAACTCTAGCTTCTATGCAAATCGGTGTTGATCGCATCCGTCAAATTGTCATGTCTTTAAGGACTTTCTCTCGCCTTGATGAAGCAGAAATGAAAGCTGTGAATATTCATGAGGGTATTGATAGTACCTTGCTAATTTTGCAACATCGCTTGAAAGCTAAACCTGAGCTTTCTGGGATTAAGCTAATCAAAAAATATGGTGATATTCCCTTGGTAGAATGCTATGCCGGACAGATGAATCAGGTATTTATGAATGTTTTGAGTAACGCCCTTGATGCGTTAGAAGATTATAGGGAGTCGCAATCAAAAACTCATAATGGTGAAATTATCATTTCTACTAGTATTGGTCTGATTGGAGACAGTATTGAAAGCATAGTAATTCGGATTGCGGATAATGGTCCAGGCATACCGGAAGACCTGAGAATCAGAATATGTGATCCCTTTTTTACAACAAAACCTGTGGGTAAAGGCACTGGCTTAGGCTTGTCAATTAGTTACAAAATTGTAGTAGAGAAACATGGTGGTGTTTTTAAATGCAACTCGCAATTAGGTTTAGGTACGGAATTTTGGATTGAAATTCCAATTCAACAAGGCAATAGTCATTAATCAAACAGCATAAGTAAATAGGTGCAATAAAACCAAACTATGTGAATAAAAGTAAATAAAGCTCAAACTCTTTCTCCCCCTGCTCCCTGCTCCCTGCCCCCTGCATTATTCCAACAATAATTATTTACGCCGACCTACTTATATTATGGTATTCTCATTAATTTGCAATAGTTGTACTATTTAAATTTCCTTGTACTTCATTGACTTGAAAAACGCTTTCATACTTTGGGAATTGGGCAAATAATCAGAAGATTTATTGTGTTAAGCAAGATCCCCAATTTCTCAAAAAATTTGGGGATCTGATCTATAGGTTTTAACTTTCACCAATTAGACGAAAAATTAATTTTATTAAGCCTTAGCGCACAGAAATTATCTGAGCTTGAGTGGCTAAATTTTTAGTAGCTGTTAAAACTTCTTGCCTTGCCCATTGATCTGCTGCCAAAATGTCATCTAAAGAAGGATTTACACAGTTATCATTTTGATGGCGATCGCACACTAATTCAATACATCGAGGAATATCTAAAAATTTGATTTTCTCTTCCAGGAACAATGCCACAACTTGTTCATTAGCGGCATTCAACACAGCCGGCATAGAACCACCAGCCTTACCAGCCGCATAAGCCAACTGCATACAAGGATACTTTTGATGGTCTGGTTCGCGGAATGTGAGATTGCCTGCTTTAACTAAATCTAAGCGTTCCCAATCGGTGTGGATGCGTTCCGGCCAAGATAACGCATATAACAGGGGTAAGCGCATATCCGGCCAGCCGAGTTGGGCTAAAACAGAGGTATCTTGCAGCTCAATTAGGGAGTGAATAATACTTTGGGGATGGATGACAATTTCAATATCTTCGTAGCCTAACCCAAATAAGAAGTGAGCCTCAATCACTTCCAAACCTTTGTTCATTAAAGTGGCTGAGTCTACGGTAATTTTCCGCCCCATAGACCAGTTAGGATGTTTCAGAGCATCAGCCACTGTTACTTCTGCTAATCTTTCTACATCCCAATCTCGAAAAGCACCACCGGAAGCCGTGAGCAAAATTTTCCTTAAGCCGCCTTTGGGTACACCTTGGAGGCACTGGAAGATAGCAGAATGTTCGGAATCGGCTGGGAGTAATTTAACACGATGTTTTTCCACTAAGGGCAATACTACAGGGCCGCCGGCGATGAGAGTTTCTTTATTTGCCAAAGCGATGTCTTTACCGGCTTCAATGGCGGCGATTGTTGGCAATAACCCTGCACAACCAACAATACCTGTGACAACTGTTTGGGCATCACCATAACGGGCAACTTCGATCACTCCGGTTTCACCACCTAGTAAAATAGGTTGGGGATCAAGGTCTTTGAGAGCCGCTTGGAGTGCTGGCAATTTTTCGGCGGCAGAAATCGCTGCTATTTGCGGTCGAAATTGCCGAATCTGTTCTGCCAACATTTCTACATTGCTTCCCGCCGCCAACCCCACAATCCGAAACTGATCTGGGTACTGAGTGACGATATCTAAAGTCTGAGTACCAATTGAGCCAGTGGAACCAACAAGAGTAATACTTTTCACAATTACTTAAGGATTTACCGACAACTCCCACTATAAATTGCTGAGGACTCATTAATATACAGCGATCGCCACAATCAATTATTCTTCATGGGATCAATATTGATTTTACTTAGGAAATGTCGCTACTAAGTATTTATTTCTGAAGCTCGCTAATTTTTATAATGATATTTTGTGTATTTAAATACTAATTCCTTAATCATAAATGCTTAAAATTTATTTTCCGAAAATTACTCAATGGTAATTGTTTAATACTGGAATAATGTGAAATTATCGGGTGATAACCATAGATAAATAAATGGATAAGGGATTTTTGGGAAAGACTCAAGTCTATGGCTAAAGTGCAAATATTGATCACACAAGTTTTATGGAAAAATGATTTTCTCTTTCCAGTAGCAATGTGGTTTCTCAGCCGAATCCTAATTTGGATTACTATGTTGCTAGTTGCACCTAATTTACCATCAGCACCAGAAACTCCCTCTAGTTTAGGCTGGGGAGTTTTTGACGCTTGGGATGGTGTACATTATAGAGCGATCGCCACTACAGGATATGAATTTGTTAATGACGGTAAACAACATAATTTAGCGTTTTTTCCCCTCTTTCCCTTCAGCATTAGGGTGTTGATGACTTGGGGTTTTTCGTTTGAACTAGCAGGTCTTTTAATCAACAATTTGGCATTTTTGGCAGCACTTTATATTTTGTACTTCTGGCTGAAAAATTGCTATGGAACCAGTGTAGCCAGATGGGCTACGGCTGTGGTGTCTTGGTATCCATCCGCGATGTTTACAGGGGTAGTTTATACTGAGGGACTGTATTTATTTTTAAGTACAGCTGCTTTAAGGGCTTTTGATCAACAGCAGTATGGCTGGACAGCCTTTTGGGGTGCGTTAGCGACAGCCACACGTCCCACAGGAATGGCTATGATTCCCGCCTTGGCGATCGCTTCTTGGAAGGAACGCAGACCACCAATTGCTTATATTGCTGGTTTCGCCACTGCTACAGGAGTGATTCTATTTAGT
Organism: Anabaena subtropica FACHB-260; assembly: GCF_014697105.1. GTDB lineage: Bacteria > Cyanobacteriota > Cyanobacteriia > Cyanobacteriales > Nostocaceae > Trichormus > Trichormus subtropicus. The sequence continues at coordinate 8,573 of NZ_JACJRF010000019.1, forward strand.
TTATATTGTGCCATCCGTTTTCATGATCCGTTAGCCTTTATCGCTGCACAAAGAGGCTGGCGACCATCTTTAGGGTTTGATGGGCAAGGGTGGTTAAATATGCTGATGCAAATTGTCTTAGGTTCTCAAAATTGGAAATATGGTTGGGTTCAGCCTGAACTGGGTCTGATCAATGACCCTTGGCATCCTTTGCTGTTTACCTTGATTGTTGGTACTGGATATTGTTTATACTACTTTCGTCAATACTTAAACTCTGCCAAGATTATCTATGGCTTTTACAGTCTAGTTTTGCTTTTGTTGCTACTGGCACCAGAAGATTTTATTAATCGCTTGCTTAATGTATTTATACTGTTGGGTGGTGGTTGTGCGTTGTGGCGCTTTCGTGCCAAACTGACTTCTGTAGCGGTTATTTATGGTTTTTGTGGTATCGGGTTGCTACTCGCTTCTGGTGGAACGATATCCTTAAGCCGCCTAGCTTATGGCATAGTACCTTTGAGTATGGCGATCGGTATGCAACTATCTCACAATCCTCGTCAGGGATATTTCACTTTAGGTTTATTTATTACATTACTTGCCAAGCTAGCCGTGGGATTTGCCCAAGAACAATGGGTAGGGTAAAAGCAAATTTAAAATCCTTATTTGCACAGCATTGAAGTGTCAAGACTTTAGCTGATATACGCGAAGGTCTAAGCGAGTCGTTCGCATTTACTTCTTGCTATTTCCCTAGCTTGTATAAGTCATATATAATAGTCACAATTTCCTAACAACTTCACCACATAGCATCTACTATTTATGACCAACACTTCAGATCAGAAGTTATTTAAGCTAATAAAATATAAGTTTCAAAGGCTGTTAAAAATTTTTCCTCATCAAGTTCCAGCCTATTTAATTATTGCGATTATTTTTGCTGTGCTAATTCGATTAGTATGTGTTCCTAATCAATCATCAGATTATAAATCTTTTTTAGCACCTTGGTATGATTTTATAGTAATTAATGGCGGATTTAGTGCCTTAAAATATGGATTTGCTGACTATACACCACCCTACCTCTACTGGCTTGTAATTGCGGCAACGTTGCTTTCAGGATTACCAAAAATTCTGGCAATTAAACTTTTTGCCATGTCTATTGACTTTGTTTGTGCTTTTTTTACTTACAAAATTGTCAAACTTAAGTATCCAGAGGGGAAGCTAGGCAATTTTGCTTTTATAACAGTCATATTGAGTCCTGTTGTTATTTACAATAGCGCTATTTGGGGTCAATGTGACAGCATCTACACAACGGGTTTAATTGCTTGTATTTATTTTTTATGTATCCAAAAACAAATTCCAGCATTAGTTAGTTTCGGATTAGCATTGTCTTTTAAATTACAGGCAATGTTTCTTTCACCTTTATTATTAATAATGTTGCTCAAAAAGAGAATAATGTGGTATTTTTTACCGATCATTCCTCTAGTATATTTATTGGCAATGATACCTGCTTGGTTAGCTGGAAGACCAATGCCGGAATTACTATTAGTATATTTCAATCAAGCTAATAAATATAAAGAACTAGCTAAAGGTGTACCTAATTTTTATCAATGGATTCCCAACGATTTTTATCGTGTAGTTACTACAATAGGGGTAATAGGAACTATATTTGTCATACTTTTATTAGCTTACATTGTTTATAAAAACAAACAAGAAATTACGCAAGAAAGACTGATATATTTAGCTACATTATCAGTATTGTTATTGCCTTATATCCTACCAAAAATGCACCAACGATATTTTTATCCAGCCGATATTTGTTCTATTATTCTTGCCTTTTATTTACCTCAGTATCGTTGGATAGCTATAGTTGTGCAGTTGTCATCACTTTTTAGTTATTTAGGAACTCCTATACATATTAAGTTTTTCTCGATTATTTTGGGTTTTGCAATTTGGTTTTTGGTAAAAAATTGTGATGTCATTTATCCAAAATTAAAGACGGCATTGCGAGATTAATAATTGATAGATAAATTATTAACAGAAATCTGATTTTATGTTTGATACAAATTAATTTTTGGATGGCGCAATCAAAGTAAAGTTTTCAGCAGAACCTAAAATTTGACTTTCAGATAAGTAGATTTTTTGTAAAGTTGTCTTATCTAATAATAAATAATTATTGGTTCTAATTTGTGGTAAAAGTGATATGTCAAAAGGAAGAACTTGACAATTACAGTAAAAGTCTAAGCTAGGACGACTATAGGTAAAAGAAGTATAGATTTTTGTACCAGGAGAAAGGTGTTGACGAATTAATGCAGCAACTGGTTTGACTGCAAATGCTTCGTTTAATTCCCAAATCCATGATTGGGAACTCATTAACAAAAATAAAACTAAATACATCCCGACAAATAACACTGGAATAAAGTTGCGATCGCTCTTGTGAACCAGCCATGCTACTATACTCATACTCACAGCTAAAATAATGCTCATACCAATTAATGTAGGCTGAGGCTCACTAGTGACAAAGTAAACACTACCTCCTAAACCTGCTATCGCTAGCATTACAAATAGAACTACCAAAGTTTTTGATTTTACATGGCCATGCTGCCAAATATCAGCTAACTTCGCACCAGTTGCCCAAGCCAAAAATGGATATATGGGTATGATATACCAAGGTAGTTTTGTTCTCATCACAGATATAGTTCCAAAGTAAACAATTGTGCCGATGAGAATTAAACTACCCCAGGAAGTATGACGCTTTTTACCTGCTAAATAAAACCCTCCTGGAAAGAACAAAACCCAGGGAAAACCATATTTAAGAATTTCTAGTAAATAATACCAAGGCGGGCCTCTGTGTCCTTCTACAGACTGGAAAATACGGTTAAAACTTTGGGATTGCAAATTAATTTCTAAAAAACTCCCACCATAATGTTGCCATTGAGCAGTATACCAGGCGATCGCTGGTGCATTTCCTAACAATAACCCTAACCACAAATAAGGATTTCTTAATAAAGCTAATTGTCTATCTACTAAAATAAATAAACCAGCAATTCCTCCTAGTAGCAAAACGATCATCCCTTTAGTTAGAGTAATTAGCCCCAAAGCAACACCTACGCCTAAAGCATACTTTTGGTTGTGGCGGGCTTTTAGCAAACAAAACAGCAATAGTAAGAAAAAAGTAACAACTGTACCATCTAACATTGCTAGCCTTCCGTGGCGGACTACAGGCAACATAGTTAAATAAACCAACGCACTCAATAAAGCTGGTAAACTACGATTGAAAAGTAATCGCCCTACTAAGTACAACAAAGGTACTCCCAATGCAGTGATAACTGCACCAGGGAAACGTGTTGTCCACTCATTCACACCGCCAATAGAGTAAGCCCAAGCAATTAACCAGTGTATTAGAGGAGGCTTGTTATGATAAGCCTCCCCTGCTAAGGTCGGATACAGCCAACGCATAGAACCAACTGGGGCTAGCCAAATGTCACGAGCAACCTGTGCTATGGTACCTTCATCCCAATCACGCAAAGGAGAGTCACCTAACAATATCAGCCACATGGACAATGAAGCGACCAACAAACCTAATAAGCATTTTTTCTCTGTGACTGAGCGCATATTGACAGTTCAAATCATTTTTTAGAAATGGATTAATGGCAAAAACTTCATGATATTTGTCACAGTTTTTAATGTTTTTAATTCTGGTATATCTGCCTTTAATTGTTCTGCGATCGCTAATTTTAGTTCAGCCTGTCTAGGTTGAAAATCATATAAATACACAAAGGCTAGATAAAGCCATACATAAGGATTTTGAGCATCATATTTAGTTAACTCTGTTAAATTATCGATTAAATTAGGAACTTGACGTTGTAAAAGTTGAGAGAGTACCAAGCGATAACGCCAATTTAAATTATTTGGTTCATTTTGCAAGTAATAATTAGCGGCAAATTCAATTTGTTTTAGATAATCTTGAGTAGGATCATATTGATTAAAATTAGATATTTGGTCAAAAATATTATCTAGCTTACCCTTTTGTAATTCTAATGCCAATTGTGACATTTTTGAGACTAAATCTAATGCTGGCGATTTTTCTAATTTTCCTTCAGCCGTTAGATTGACAGCAATATCAGAAATTTCCAAAGGTGTGACTTGGCTATTTCTTCTATCTAAATAAAGGGCTGATAATTGATATTTGCCTGGCGGTAATGTTTTAGGAATAAATGCAGCGAGATTCTCCGTTACCTGAAAAGTTCCCTGCGGATGACATTTAAGACCACAATATAAATTACCTAAAGCGATCGCATGATCATGAAAGAAAGATGACTGCTCATTTTGCCATTTTAATAGCAATAATCCATTTTGCAAATCATCCCATGTACCGGTTACTTGATAAGTCACAGGGTTATGATCACCAAATACAAACTGATTGTTAGTTATCACTTGTTTTAGCGTAACTGAAGAATTAGCGTTATCTAATTTTTCAATAACCACAGCAGGATTTATTCGGTGATATAACCGCAGTTTATCTCCATGAGGCAATTCCCATTCTTCTTGTAATTTTAAATCCGAGGAAGACTCTACTAAAAGTTTTAACTTCCTTTTAGTTTCACCCCTTTCTCCAGGCTCATCAGGTTCATTATCTTTGGTAACATACCAGGAAAAATACTCTAAGTCTTGCTCTACTTGTGATAATTTAGTAGTTAATTTTCTGCTGTAGACTCTAAAATCTGTTAACGTCCCAAAATAATCTAAAGTAAACTGATTAACTTGGGGTGTAGAAACAGGAATTACTCCTAAAGTTGACCTTAAATATGGATTTGTTTTGTTAATTTTATTGATCAACTGCGAAAGTGGATATCTTTTACCCTCATCATTGGGTAAATGTTGTATTCTCGACGCTTTAATTAGAGGTAATGGAAATAAACTGTTGAGTAAAAATATGATACTTAATCCAATAGTTATTAACCTGATTTTATCAAACAACTTAGTATCAATCAGATTAAAAAAATAAGATAATATTAAACTAATTATTGGAAAGCAAGGTAGAATAAATCTACTATCTTTGTTTGTACCAAGAGAACAGATTATATAACTACTTAACAGAAATATTATTAACCAATTCAAGCCTGATTTATTCCACTTACTTTGAATTAAATTAATATCGAACTTGTTTTTAATTAGGTAAATTAATAAAATCCCGATACTCATAAATAATATCGGTAAGCCAATAGTTTCTGGTAACATTTGTGGATAAACCAACCATCCAGCTATAGTTGTAGGTGGAGGATCACCCTCTGATTTTCCTACCCGGTTAGCATTTAATGCAGATGTAATAATAGTTAACCAATTTAAACTGTACCAAAAACCACAAACTATCCAAGCTATTGTTAAAGAGAACCCAGATTGAACTAACTTAAGATATTTACCTTCTTTGGTTAAGCTAATTAAGCTCAAAAGGCTAGGAATTAAAATAAAAATAAATCCTGTGGGTTTAGCCAGCATTATCAACCCTATTCCTAAGCCTAATATAAAGGTTAATAACCACGATAAGAAACCTTTATTACTATCTTTCCAAATTGTTAAAGCAGTAAAAGTCAATGTAACAACTGCTGCTAAACCATAATCTAATAAATAATCAGTTCGCATAATCCCTAAGATAGGGAATAATAAACAAAATATACTGGCTGTTATGCTAATTTTGCGATTATTAAATAAATAATTACCCAAATGATAAACTGATGTAATAATTATTGCACTATAAAGCAGATTCACTAAACTGGCTTCATCATATCCCATACCAAACAATAATAAAAATGGGACAGTACAAATATAGACAAAAGGAGCGCGATAACTAGGAGTTAATTGCCAAAGAGATAACCACCAATCACGAGAAAATATATGGATATCCTGAAAAACTCGGTAATGGTGCAAAGCTGTTGTTAGATGTGCGCTTTGATCATAAGCGGGGATGGATTCATCTAAAAAAAACCAAACTCTGTCTATAACTAATGCGGCAAAAAAAAATATTAGCAGTAAGAGATAATCTTTCTTGATTTTAGAATAATTAGAATCATTCATATTCATAACGAAATATTAAAAAAAATGACTAGTTATAGTCGTCTCTGTGGCTTCAATATCGACAAATAAAAGTATCATAAACTACAGAATATTGTAGCGATAAGCTTATTCCAACTTAGGCGATGACTGACCGTCGGTCGCAGACCATCACCCTTTTCAGAAAAACCCATAATATACTGCTAATGCAAGGTTATAAAAACTACCCAAATCTAAGATAATTTAAACCACCTTAGTGTCTATACTTTTATTGCCTTCTTTAGCAGACCGACCATATAACTACAAATACTAATCTTATGTAATTTTTTGTCAGAGAATTATGTTTTTTTTATAAAAATAAATACTGTTTCTGGTCAATAGAGCCACATCCCTGGTTTAAACATTGATAATTTTAGACAATTTCAGTAATTTTACTGTGACGACCCATATTTAATTTTTATATTAATTAAGATAAGAACTCCCATGAACTTGAGACTTCAAGCAGTAAAAGTCAAACTACTTTAATGGTCTACTTACACTTTGATACTAAAAAAGTAAATTTTTTATCACATTTGTTGCTAAGTGTTTGACAATTAATTTTGCATAAATCGTTAAAGGGTATATGGATTAACTACTCCGAGCTTCTTGTTAATGAGAAACTATCTTCAGGTGAGTGTCGTCTATCTGCTTGATCTAAAAGTGAAGGATGCTTTCTGGTGGCTAAAAATTTAATTTTTTCTTAAAAATACGAAAATGATACTTAGCAGTAGAATAATGATTGTCAACAAGCAAACTGATATATCATTAAAATTTCCAATAAATTAACTAACTCAGATTGCATATTTACTTTGCTCATCTTTGACAAAAATCTATGCAAAATAGAATAATTATTAGTGGATAAAGAATTATAGAAAAAATCAATTAATAGTATCTAAAAATAGTATGCGCTGATTTAGCAATACTAACTATTTGATTAATATAATAATTTGGCTTTACTTACCAGGGATCTATCAACAATACAAATTCAAGCTCTACACTGTGGAGAAAATATATTTGGTATTAAAAAATAGCAATAACTAAATAGGCTACAAGCCTCCCAAATTAAATTCTCTAACATTGAGTTAGAGCTATATCACATACAGCTTGCTCATTCCTTAGTTCCTGTTAATTTTTATACAAAGTTTTAGAATTAGCAGTCATGAACTAAGTATCCAAGCATTGATAAGAAAATGTGTGAAAAATTACGGTAATACCAGTAACTAATGATTCTACCCTTGAAGGAGCTATGAAGTGGAAAACAATAAGTCGTTTCTCTGGCCACAAGGAATATTGATTGGATTATTAACTCTTAGTGCTAGTTTTAGTATTGGGGTGATGATGCTACTCAAACCAAACGCCTCAGATGCTCAAAACAGACAAATTATCAACAGTATAAATATAACTACTCCGTCAGCCAAAGTCGGAACTCGGCAGCGAATTGAGAAATTTAAAACGATGATGCTGACTAGTTGGCAGCAAGAAGCAAAAACCAAAGGTTTGTCTTATGCTGTTCCATCTCGTTTTCAAGGCGCAACGATTAAGGCAGTAAAACTTAGTCAAGGTCAAAAAGTAATTGCACTAACTTTTGATGATGGGCCTTGGCCTGAAACTACTGCACAAGTATTAGATATCCTTAAACAAAACAATATTAAAGGTACTTTCTTTGTTGTTGGGCAAAATGTAAAAAATTACCCAGACTTAGTGAAGCGAGTGGTTGCTGAAGGACACGCCATTGGCAACCATACATGGCATCACTGGTATCACTTCATGAACCCCCAAGTAGCAGCTTATGAAGTTACTAATACAACAAATCTTATCTATCAAGTAACAGGTGTGAAAACAGATTTATTTCGTCCACCTGGAGGCATGATGAACAATGGACTAGTTTCCTACGCTAGAAATAATAAATATGCCGTTATTATGTGGTCATCTGACTCGATAGACTACTCGCGCCCCAGCGTACCTAGATTAATCAATAACGTATTCAGACAAGTACAACCTGGTGGAATTGTATTAATGCACGATGGTGGGGGTAATCGTTCCCAAACTGTACAAGCATTACCAGAAATTATTACGAGATTTCGCAAGCAAGGTTATAGTTTTGTAACTGTTCCTGAACTTTTAGAAATGCAAGATAAAGAGGAAAAATTAATTACTAATAAAAAGTGATTCGTAATTAAAAAAAAGACGCGATATATCGCGTCTTTTTTTAACAATCAGTGTCTTACTACTCTTTATCAGTTTTGTATTAGTCCACAACTAATAACTAATGACCAATAACTAAACTGAACTCAAGTGTTTTTCTGTTACACCTTGAGGATTTGCTTCTGGGCTTTCAGCTTCTGAAGGTGGTACTAACTGCCAGAATTTAGGTAAGAATTCTTGCCAATTTTGTAGGATTAGTTTGGCCTTTGGTGAACTAGTACGTTCTGCATGAGCTTTGATTAAGTCTTGCAATTGTTTCTCTCCGGCTGTGCTTATAATCCGTTGAATTTTGACAATTTCTCGATTGACTAGTTCCGGGAATAAACCATCTTCATCCAAAAAGTAAGCTAGTCCACCAGTCATCCCCGCCGCTACGTTGCGTCCTACTTTACCAAGGACAACAATTACACCACCAGTCATGTATTCGCAACAGTGATCTCCAGCACCTTCAATGACGGCTACACCTTTGGAGTTCCTTACAGCAAAGCGTTCTCCTCCTAAACCATTGGCAAATAACACCCCACCTGTAGCACCGTAGAGACAGGTGTTACCAACAATAACGTTTTTGGCAGGATCATAAGTAGCCTCTGCTGGTGGTTTGATAATAATTTCACCACCGTGCATCCCTTTACCTACATAATCGTTAGCTTCTCCTGACAATGTGAGAATAATTCCAGGGAGGTTGAAAGCACCAAAACTTTGACCAACGCTACCCGTGAAATTAAGGTTAATTTGTCCTTCGAAACCACTATCACCGTACTGAGAAGCGATCGCTCCCGCTAGTCTTGCCCCCAATGTTCTGTCAGTATTGACTATGGGTAAGGTCTTTGTCACAGTGGACTGATTGCGAATAGCAGCTTGAACATCGGGATCAGCAAGCAATTGGTCATCTACAACTGGGCCGTTGCTGTGGACTTCTTCATGTACCAACCAACTACGGTTTTCCTTGGTATCTGGTAGTTGAAGTAAGCAATTGAGGTTGATTGATTGTGTCTTGGTGAGTTGTGCATCCTTACGTGTTGTTAGTATGTCAGCCCGGCCAATGATTTCTGACAAAGAACGATAGCCAAGTTTGGCTAACAAACCTCGTACTTCTTCCGCAATGAAGTAGAAGAAATTGACGACGTGTTCGGGGATACCTGTAAACCGCTTGCGTAATTCTTCTTTTTGGGAAGCAACACCCACAGGACAGTTATTGGTATGGCAGATTCTCGCCATGATACAGCCCTCTGCAATCATGGCGATAGAGCCAAAGCCGAATTCTTCTGCACCCATCAAGGCACTGATTAATACATCCCAGCCACTCTTGAGACCGCCGTCCACACGTAAGACCACGCGATCGCGTAAACTATTCTCCATCAGCACCCGATGCACTTCACTCAAACCCAGTTCCCAAGGTGAACCAGCGTGCTTAATTGATGAGAGTGGTGATGCACCTGTACCGCCGTCATGACCGGAAATTTGGATGATATCGGCATTGGCTTTAGCCACACCCGCCGCAATTGTGCCAATACCAACTTCTGCTACCAGCTTCACCGATACTTGGGCTTTGGGGTTAATTTGGTGCAGGTCAAAAATCAACTGTGCCAGGTCTTCAATGGAATAGATATCGTGGTGAGGTGGTGGTGAAATCAAGGTGACACCGGGCTTAGACCGCCGTAGCATGGCGATGTATTGGCTGACCTTTGGCCCTGGTAGTTGTCCGCCTTCTCCTGGTTTTGCACCTTGGGCAATTTTAATTTCAATTTGTCTTGCACTTGCTAAATACCCTGGTGTAACACCAAAGCGTCCTGAGGCGACTTGCTTGATGGCGCTAGACGCTGTGTCACCATTGCGTAAACCCCGCAAATGCGGCAGAGTAGGCGAGTGTCCAGATGGGTCTACATCATCCAAAACTTTGTAACGCACTGGGTCTTCGCCGCCTTCCCCAGAGTTGGATTTACCACCAATCCGGTTCATAGCGATCGCTAGTACTTCATGGGCTTCCCGTGACAATGCACCCAAGGACATCCCCCCAGTACAAAAGCGCTTGACAATATCACTCACTGACTCTACTTCTTCTAGAGCAATGGGTGAGCGATCGCTTTGGAAGTCTAGCAAGTCCCGCAATGCTGTAATTGGTCTGTCTTGCAAGTACTGCTTGTAAACTTCGTAGTGGTCATACTTCTTCCCATCTACAGCCTCATGCAGGGCTTTTGCCAGTTTGGGGTTGTTCATGTGGTACTCCCCGGTAGGGCGGTAGTTGACAAACCCCAAGTTTTCTAACTTGTTGGTTGTCAGTTCTGGGAAAGCCTTACTGTGGATGGAAAGTACTTCTTGGGCTAACTCACTGATACTCAAGCCGCCAATACGGGAAGCAGTACCTTGGAATCCCAGTTGTAGTAAATCTCCACCAATACCGATGGCTTCAAAAATTTGCGCTGCTTGGTAGCTGGAGAGTAGAGAAATTCCCATCTTTGAGAGAATTTTCAACAAACCAGATTCTACAGCTTTACGATAGTTAGCGATCGCTTGTTCTAATGTGAGGTTAGGAATTTTACCCCGTTCCATAAACTGTTGGGTTGCGGGGTCAGACCACCAAGCACGCACTGTTTCCAAGGTCATGTAAGGACAAACAGCAGCAGCACCATAGCCGATGAGACAAGCAAAGTGATGAGTACTCCAACATTGAGCAGTCTCAACAACTAGAGATGTCTTCGTTCTCAATCCTTCCCGAATCAAGTGGTGATGCACTGCACCCACAGCTAACAGGGGCGGAATATAGCTATACTTTGTGCTGATACCACCACCTGCGCCATCATCTACGGTGGGGCCTAGCCCATCGCTCAAAATGAGAATCTTGGCTCCGGCGCGGACTGATTCAGCCGCTTGTTGTTGCAAAGCTTGGACTGCCTCTTTTAATCCGTCTGGACCATTGGCGATGGCAAATAGAGTTGACAATTCAGCCGTAGCAAATCCCGACAGCTTAATTGCTGCCAATTCTGCTTCTGTTAAGACTGGCGATTCTAGCTTTAGTCTTCTGGCGTATTCTGGCTTTGGTTCTAATAAGTTACCTTTCTCACCCAGTTCTACTTTCAAAGACATCACCAGCTTTTCCCTTAATGGGTCAATTGCTGGGTTGGTTACTTGAGCAAAGCGCTGTTTGAAATAGTCATAAAGCAAGTGGGGTTTGCTGGACAGCACAGCTAGGGGAATATCATCACCCATGCAGAAAGTCGGCTCTGATCCGTTGGTAGCCATTGGTTGGATGACCATTTCCACATCTTCTGTGGTGTAACCAAAAGCCAATTGCTGACGAAGTAAGTTTTCTTTGTCAATCTTCAGCGTAGTTACATGACTTTTCCCATTCCCATTACCGTTACCATTCCCATTCATCTGACTGGTAACTTGCTTGAGTTCTTGACGGTACTTTTGCAGCCATTCCCCATAAGGTTGCTGTTTAGCAATACGCTGTTTAATTTCCCAATTCTTCAGTATTTCATGGTTGACTAAATCCACCGCAATCATTTGTCCGGGGCCTAGTCTACCTTTCTCAATAATGTCTGTTTCTGGGAAATCAACTACCCCAGCTTCCGAAGCCACAACTATATAGTCATCTTTGGTGATCACATAACGAGCTGGTCTTAAACCGTTCCGATCCAGTGTTGCTCCTACTGTTTTACCATCACCAAATACCAACAGTGCTGGCCCATCCCATGCTTCTTGCAAACCACTGTAATATTCGTAGAAATCCACAATTTCGGGGTAGTTACGCAGGGATGGTTGATTTTGATAAGCCTCTGGAACCATGATCATCAAGGCTTCTAAGGGGCTACGTCCAGAATGCACCAATAACTCTAGGACGTTATCTAGCGTTGCCGAGTCACTATTACCCAGGAGGACTGATGGCTTGAGTTCGTCAAAGCGAGTCTCCTGTGGAGAGGCTGCGCCAACGCCCCAAATTGGATGATGCAGGCTTGCTTCTCTGGCCATCATCCAGTTGATATTGCCCAACAAAGTATTGATCTCTCCGTTGTGACCCAACAGTCGCATTGGTTGCGCTAAAGGCCACTTGGGCATAGTGTTAGTACTAAAGCGACGGTGATAAACAGCAAAAGCACTTTTATAAGCTGGGTCTTGTAAGTCTAGATAAAAGTCTCCTAAAACCGCAGAACGCACCATGCCCTTATAAACAATTGTGCGACTGGACAAGGAACAAACGTAAAATTCTTCGGAGATGCTTTTTGCAGCTTTAAATATGCGTTTACGTGTAATGAACAGTTGCCTTTCCAGTGCATCACCACTGTTATCTGCTGCTAGAAAAATTTGCTCTATTTGAGGTTGGTTTTCTTTTGCTTGTATACCCAACAAATCAGGTTGTACGGGAACTACTCGCCAGCCCAGTACAGTGAATTTTTCTTCAGTCGCAATTCGCTCAACAACGGCTTTGGCTTTTTGTGCTACTTCTGCATCTTGTGGCAAAAATATCATTCCCACAGCAATATTATTGCTAGACAAAAAATCTATCTGTCCTTGGGCATATTTTTTTTGCAACAACTCCCAAGGAATAGCAGTTAATATCCCTGCACCATCACCAGAATCTTGGTCAGCGCTACAACCACCCCGATGTTCTAAGCAGGTCAAGGCACCTAGAGCTTTAGCCACAATTTCGTGGCTGGCATGATTTTGGCGATGAGCGATAAAACCTACACCACAGGCATCTCGCTCCTCTACTAACCACCTTTGTCCCTGGTAGGTATCTCCTGAGTTCATATTTGCTGTGATTTCTTGGTTGTGATGCTTCAAGTTATGATTCATAGCCTGTTCCTGAGATCGTTGAGTCACGAATTGCGCCACTGTTTGTGAGAAAAACTTCTAAATTTAGTGCCGTATAAGTACATAATTCACCAAAATTTAGAGAAAAAAAATTTTAACTTCGGTTTTTTTATTACCCACGTTAAAATTTTTACGTTATTTTTTATGTGTTTATCCTAATGGAAGAGAAAATTTCTGTGCTTTGACAGTCCTTTATTTATATCGTGCAACTTTATATGTTCTCAATTCTAGTGCTTTGAGTTTCCTCGACAAAGAACACTCTTCAGTGCTAGCGATCGCCTACGGCAGGGCGTAGCCCATCGCACTCCAATTAACACTTCACTGTTCTGTGACCAGAAACAATCCTGATTTAGTAGCAAAATCAGCGTAGTACACTATATACCCCTTTGACAATTCCTAATATTTTTATTGTTGTGAGATTTTTCGCTGTTGCCACTGACGTCTCTACTGTTTAACCTTCACTCAAGTAGCAACAGCAGGAACAATCTATCAGGATCTAATATCTTATCCAAATATCATCACCAAAACTACTATCTATAGTTTGGCTATAACTAGTGCTAGTTAAAGCATTTAGTTACAGTGGTTTTAGCGACGCACTTATTGGCTTTTCATCCATAAGAGATAAGAAGCCAACATATACATTATCACGTTTATTAAGGAATTAAAACACTGTTTTTTAAGATTCCCACACAATTAGCCAACCAGCTCATTGAGTGATAGGTTTCAAAAGTACCTATGTAAATTATGGACAAAATGTCAAATTATTGCCGAGAAAAACCCCACAATTTTGTTACCAGATCATTAAAATACAGCTTCTTTCAAGCTATAGTGTCTCCGATAACGGCAATATCACTGTGTTTGTCTGCTACCTTAGCTACTAGCGCCCAGCATCCACCAAAAGCTGCTCAAGCAAACATACAGCGTCCAACATCATCTGCATCAGTCAGATTATCTTCTGGTAGCCAAATTTCCCTCAATGGTCGTACCTTGTCAGGGGCTTGGTTGCAGCAACCGGGAGGAGCAAATCAAGTGACAACACTGATTAGTGATGGCGCTCTCAGGCAATTTATTGGGGTAGACCTATTAAACAGCAACAATCCAGCCAGACAACCGGTGGTGTGGTTTTCCTCAACTACCCAGCCATTAGTTTTAACAACTAAGCTCCAGGGAGGCTATCGCTATCTTGATGTTACCAATCTTGTCCGAACAGCAGGATGGCAGGTACAAGCACAAGGTAACACTTTAGCGATCGCCACCCCTCCAGGGCAAGTGAGAAATATTCGCCAGAGTCAGCGACCAGAAAACACAGGCGTACCATCTTTGCCGGTAACTCGCATTGTCGTAGACTTAGACCGCCCAACCCCCTGGCAAGTTAGACAAGGACAACCAATCAGACCCCCTGCTGACCCCAACAGCCCAGATGTTCCACCTCCTGCGCCAACTCACAGAGAGTGGACAATCGTCCTAGATGGCATAGCTGATGCAGCTCTAATTCAACGCTACACACCTCTACCAACCGAACCAAATCTATTCAAACAACTACCAACACCTGAACCAATGGTGACAAAAGTAGAGGTAGTGAACAATCAAACCTTAATTAGTTTAAGGGTTCCCTTAGCTTTATTTCCTAGACTTGCCACCATCAATAATCCAGATCGCTTAATTATAGATCTGCGTCCCGATGCTTTAGATGCGCGAGATATTGCCTGGGCAACAGGAATACATTGGCGACAGCAGTTTGTCAATTTAGATACAAATAGATTCCCTGTAGTTCTGTTGGAAATTAACCCCCGGACTGTCGGACTAAGCTTAAGACCGATTCTTACAAGTCCTAACACTTTAGTAGGTACAGATCCCCTGATTCAAATGGCCCAACGCTACTCCGCCATAGGAGCAATTAACGGGGGATATTTTAACCGCAATAACCGCTATCCTTTGGGTGCAGTTCGTCAGGATGGGCGATGGTTGTCTAGTCCCATTTTAAATAGAGGTGCGATCGCTTGGAACGATGCCGGACAATTTTACTTTGGTCGCCTCAGTTTACAAGAAACCTTAGTCACATCTACGAATTTGCGATTGCCAATTCTATTCCTCAATAGTGGCTATGTACAAACAGGTATGGCTCGTTACACCACCGCCTGGGGACAGACTTATACACCCTTAACCGACAACGAAAGAATTTTCATAGTCCAAAACAACAAAATTACCAATCAATTAGCAGGTGATAAAGCAGGTCAGAGCAACTTTCCCATTCCCAAAGATGGCTATTTACTAACATTACGCGGTAATAATAACGCGATCGCATCACAATTGGTAATCGGTAAGGATGTGCAGATTACCAGTAGCACCATACCCGGAGATTTTAACCGTTACCCGCATATCATAGGAGCTGGGCCACTATTAGTCCAAAATAATCAAATCGTCCTTGATGCCGAAAGCGAAAAATTCAGTAAAGCCTTTATTATCGAAAGAGCTGTTCGCAGTGGCATTTGTACAACCACCAACAACACCTTATTAATTGCCACAGTACATAACCGTGCAGGCGGCCCTGGCCCAAACTTAGCAGAACACGCCCAACTCATGAAGCAACTGGGATGTGTAAATGCCCTCAACCTAGACGGTGGTAGCTCAACTAGCCTTTACTTAAGCGGACAACTACTAGACCGCTATCCCAATACCGCCGCCCGCGTCCACAACGGCATCGGAATTTTTCTCCAACCACGTTAATTGGGAATTCGGGAAGTGAGCAATAATTCTCATCCTCCCATTCTCCTTTTTAAAGCAGAGAATAAGCACTCATCCTACTTGATGAAGACTTTGTATAAACCTAGAATTTCAACTAACATTCTGCACTCTACCCAGTTTCACTTTGCTATGTTTAGCAAGGTGCTAATAAATTGCTAATTTCACGGTTGTAAAATTGCCCCAAATTTTCCATCAATTGTTCAGAGTAATGACGGTTTGTTTTGTCTCCAAAAGAGGTAACTATGGCTCAATCTCAAGAAACCACAACCAAAATCAACACTTTGCCCCTACCTACTACCATTACTAGCCGTAGTGTTGCTGCAACTGAGCTGCGTCCTTGGGGTTCTTTCACAGTTTTGGAAGAAGGACGCGGATACAAAATTAAACGCATCGAAGTTAAACCAGGACACCGCCTCAGTCTACAAATGCACCATCACCGCAGTGAACACTGGATTGTTGTTTCTGGAACAGCTAGAGTAGTCTGTGGTGAAAAAGAAATTTTATTGGGTAATAATCAGTCTACTTACGTACCACAGTGTACTTCTCACCGCTTAGAGAATCCTGGCGTAATTCCCTTGGTACTGATTGAAGTACAGAATGGTGAATATTTAGGTGAAGATGATATTATTCGCTACCAAGATGATTATTCTCGGACATCCCATTAGGGACTATTTGGTAAACCATCTCAGGTCAATAAGTTAAATACCTACTTTTCTCGGTGTAACCTATACTTTGCTCAATGGGCAAACTCCCTCATGCAAGTGTCCTCCTCTGTGTCTCTGTGTTTAGAAAGTAGTTTCTTCATCACAGAGGCACAAAGAATTAATATTAAAGTTTTCTCATCTCAATCTAATGAATTAATTTTTTGGGCAACCCATCTGTAATACTTAGAGATGGTGTCTTCACTTGCCCAAGTTAGTTATGATTCATTTGAGCCAAGCCGCAGCCAGTGAAATCAATCGCTTAAAAGCAAAGCAGCATCCCCAATCTTTATTTAGACTCACAGTTAAACCAGGTGGCTGTTCTGATTGGTTTTACGATATGTCTTTTGATGAAAAAATCAAAGAGAGCGATCGCATCTTTGATGTGAATAATATTCAAGTGGTCATAGATCATACCAGTTATGATTATATCAACGGTTTAGCTATAGATTATTCAGAGGATCTGATGGGTGGCGCATTTCGTTTCCAAAACCCCCTAGCCGTTGCTACCTGTGGTTGTGGTAATTCCTTCTCCACCACTACACCATCTCACGTCTAAACGAATAATATGGAAGTTTGACATAAAACCACAAAAAAAGATATAATCAGGATTTGTTAAAACTTAGACCTATAAGCAGCTTCACGCGCTGTGACTCATGCCAACAATACAGCAATTAATCCGTAACCAACGCGAGAAAGCGCGTCAGAAAACCAAGTCCCCTGCTCTGAAGCAATGCCCTCAACGTCGGGGTGTTTGTACCAGAGTATACACAACTACACCTAAAAAGCCTAACTCGGCTCTACGGAAAGTAGCACGGGTAAGACTTACGTCGGGATTTGAAGTAACAGCTTACATCCCAGGGATTGGTCACAACTTACAAGAACACTCAGTTGTAATGATTCGTGGCGGACGGGTGAAAGACTTACCAGGTGTAAGATACCACATCATCCGTGGAACCTTGGATACAGCTGGAGTTAAAGACCGCAAACAAGGTCGTTCCAAATATGGAACCAAGCGCCCGAAAGAAGCGAAAAAATAAATCAAGCGATTAATCGTGCTTGATGCGATTAGTCGCTTAACCAAAAAGCAAAGTGCCTAAATTCAAACAAAAGAATCAATGTTTGTTCTGAAACAGTAATTGATTCACAGAAGAAAGAATCTGTTTCGGGAATTTTGCTCAAGCTTCTACCGCCAATCTGCACTCAGCGAGCAAGTGTAGACAGTATCAAAAACACTGTTAGCGACAGCAGCATTTAATTGTAAATACTTCGGTATTAATCATTTTGTTGCTTTGTGTACTACACCAAAGTAGCAAGTCTATAAATTGGGATTGCTGCAACCGTAGAGCCAAAAATGCGGAATTCTGAGTTGCTCTAGCACTCAGAGAATACGCTGTCTGATAGCATATAATTTCGTTGCCAAGTTCCGAATTAAGGGTAAAGTATGTCTCGTCGTGGTGTTATTCAAAGGCGGCCAGTGCCGCCTGACTCTGTATATAATAGTCGGCTGGTGAGTATGATCATCCGGCGAATTATGCGTCATGGAAAAAAATCACTAGCCGCACGCATCGTTTATGATGCTTTGAAAACAATAGAAGAACGCACTGGTAATAATGCTTTAGAAGTATTTGAAAGAGCAGTGCGGAATGCAACACCTTTAGTAGAAGTAAAAGCGCGTCGTGTCGGTGGGGCAACCTACCAAGTACCAATGGAAGTGCGTACAGAGCGTGGTACTACCCTAGCACTGCGTTGGCTGGTACAATTTTCTAGAAGTAGGCCCGGACGCACAATGGCTAGCAGATTAGCTAATGAGTTGCTTGATGCTGCCAATGAAAGCGGGAATGCGATTCGCAAACGGGAAGAAACACACCGGATGGCGGAAGCAAACAAAGCATTTGCACATTATCGTTACTAAGTACAAAAGCGATATATCGTGCATCAAAAAACGATATATCGCGGAATTACCAAGCAAAAATTGGTTTTCTCTAAAAGTATAGAATCTTAACAAAGAGTAATATACAAGATATCATGAGGCAAAAACTATAGGAGGTTATTGTGGCACGTACAAACCCGCTAGAGAAAGTACGCAATATCGGTATTGCGGCGCATATAGATGCGGGCAAAACCACGACAACAGAGAGAATATTATTTTACTCTGGAATAATTCATAAAATTGGTGAGGTTCACGAAGGAACGGCTGTAACCGACTGGATGGATCAAGAGCGGGAGCGGGGAATTACCATCACTGCTGCGGCGATCAGTACCAGTTGGAAAGATTATCAAATTAACATTATCGATACTCCGGGTCACGTAGACTTCACAATTGAAGTTGAACGCTCAATGCGGGTTTTAGATGGTGTAATCGCAGTATTTTGTTCCGTGGGTGGCGTACAACCCCAATCAGAGACAGTATGGCGGCAAGCAGACCGTTACAAAGTGCCTCGGATTGCCTTCATCAACAAGATGGATCGTACAGGAGCGAACTTCTACAGAGTTCATGAGCAAATGCGCGATCGCCTGCGGGCAAATGCCATTGCCATTCAATTGCCCATTGGTAGTGAAAACGACTTTAAGGGCATTGTAGACTTGGTGTGTAAGCGTGCATATATTTACAACAACGACCAAGGTACAGATATCCAAGAAACGGATATCCCGGCAGAGATGCAAGATCAAGTCGAAGAGTACTACACCAAGTTGGTGGAAGCAGTCGCAGAAACCGATGACGCTCTGATGACTAAGTACTTCGATGGCGAAGCTCTGACAGAAGAAGAAATCCGGGCTGCCCTGCGGAAAGGGACAATTGCTGGCACAATCGTACCTGTACTTTGTGGTTCAGCCTTTAAAAACAAAGGCGTGCAGCTAATGTTGGATGCAGTTGTAGATTACCTACCAGCACCAACAGAAGTACCTCCCATTCAAGGCACACTCGCCAATGGCGACACCGTTGAGCGCCGGGCTGACGATGATGAACCCTTAGCGGCTTTGGCCTTCAAGATTATGGCTGACCCCTACGGTCGCCTCACGTTTGTTCGGGTTTATTCCGGTGTTCTGAAAAAAGGTAGCTACGTCTTAAATGCTACTAAGAACAAAAAAGAACGAATTTCTCGTTTAGTTCTTATGAAAGCAGATGATCGCCAAGATGTGGATGAACTACGAGCAGGTGATTTGGGTGCTGCACTGGGACTAAAAGACACATTAACAGGGGATACTATTACTGATGAAGGCTCACCAGTAATTCTGGAATCTCTGTTTATTCCAGAGCCTGTGATCTCGGTAGCGGTTGAACCCAAAACCAAGAACGACATGGATAAGCTATCCAAGGCGCTGCAATCTCTCTCCGAAGAAGATCCAACCTTCCGCGTCAACGTTGACCCAGAAACCAACCAAACTGTAATTGCAGGGATGGGAGAACTCCACCTAGAAATTCTCGTGGACAGAATGTTACGCGAATTCAAGGTGGAAGCGAATGTCGGGGCGCCACAGGTAGCTTACCGCGAAACGATTCGTAAAACAGTTACCAACGTGGAAGGCAAATTCATCCGTCAAAGTGGTGGTAAAGGTCAATATGGTCACGTTGTGATCAATTTGGAACCAGGAGAACCAGGTACTGGCTTTGAATTCGTCTCTAAGATTGTCGGCGGCGTAGTACCTAAAGAGTACATAGGCCCTGCCGAGCAGGGTATGAAAGAAAGCTGTGAATCTGGTATTTTAGCTGGATATCCACTGATTGACGTGAAAGCAACGTTAGTTCATGGCTCTTACCACGACGTAGACTCTTCGGAAATGGCTTTCAAAATCGCTGGGTCAATGGCACTGAAAGAAGCAGTACTGAAGGCTTCACCAGTACTTTTAGAGCCGATGATGAAAGTTGAAGTGGAAGTTCCTGAAGATTATATCGGGAACGTCATTGGCGACCTCATCTCCCGCCGGGGGCAGATTGAAAGCCAAAGCACTGAACAGGGACTCGCTAAAGTGGCCTCCAAAGTACCACTGGCGACCATGTTCGGCTACGCCACCGATATTCGGTCGAAGACCCAAGGTCGGGGTATCTTTACGATGGAGTTCAGCCACTACGAAGAGGTGCCTCGCAGCGTAGCTGAAACTATCATCGCAAAAAGCAAAGGGAACGCTTAATTAAAAAAGGAAACGAGGATTCATGGCACGCGCAAAGTTTGAACGGAATAAACCCCACGTAAATATCGGTACTGTCGGCCACGTTGACCACGGTAAAACCACTTTAACAGCAGCTATTACCATGACCTTGGCGGCTATGGGTCAGGCTGTAGCTAAGGGCTATGACCAAATTGATAATGCACCCGAAGAAAAAGCACGGGGTATCACTATCAACACAGCTCACGTTGAATATGAAACCGCCAATCGTCACTATGCTCACGTAGACTGTCCCGGACACGCTGACTATGTGAAGAACATGATCACCGGTGCAGCACAAATGGACGGAGCTATATTGGTGGTAGCTGCTACCGATGGCCCTATGCCCCAAACCCGTGAGCATATTCTACTGGCAAAACAGGTTGGTGTTCCTAGCTTGGTTGTCTTCTTGAACAAAGAAGATATGATGGATGACCCTGAACTGTTAGAATTGGTCGAATTAGAACTACGAGAACTGCTTTCTAGCTACGATTTCCCAGGTGATGACATTCCTATCATCAAAGGATCTGGTCTAAAGGCATTAGAAAAAATGACAGCTAACCCGAAGACTCAACGGGGTGAAGATGAGTGGGTAGACAAAATCTACCAATTAATGGATGCTGTAGATTCTTATATTCCTACCCCTGAGCGTGATGTTGATAAGCCCTTCTTAATGGCAGTAGAAGACGTATTCTCCATTACAGGCCGTGGTACAGTAGCTACTGGCCGGATTGAGCGGGGTAAAGTCAAAGTTGGTGACACTGTGGAATTAGTGGGTATTAGAGACACTCGTACCACTACTGTTACAGGGATCGAGATGTTTAAGAAGAGCCTCGAAGAAGGTTTGGCAGGAGATAACGCAGGTGTACTACTTCGTGGTATCCAAAAAGCCGATATTGAACGGGGTATGGTTTTAGCTAAGAGCGGTTCAATTACACCTCACACTCAATTTGAAGGTGAAGTGTACGTACTCAAAGAACAAGAAGGCGGCCGCAAAACTCCCTTTTTTCCTGGCTATCGTCCTCAGTTCTATGTACGGACAACAGATGTAACCGGCACCATCAAAACTTTCACTTCCGATGACGGCAGCGAAGCAGAAATGGTAATGCCAGGCGATCGCATCAAAATGACAGTAGAATTGATCAACCCAATTGCGATCGAGCAAGGGATGCGCTTCGCTATTCGTGAAGGTGGTCGCACCATCGGTGCTGGTGTAGTCTCCAAAATCCTCAAATAGCACCTTTTTACTCTAATAAATCAGAGCAGAGATGCTGAATGCTTCTCTGCTCTTTTATCTGACCTTACTTTAGGCAATAGGGAATAGGAGAAAAGCATTATTAACTATTCCCTACTCCCCACTCCCCCATTCATCAGAACCTGGAAAATTTAAGATGGCAACTCTACAGCAGCAGAAGATTAGAATTCGTTTACAAGCTTTTGACCGTCGTTTATTAGATACATCTTGCGAGAAGATTGTTGACACAGCTAACCGGACTAACGCTACAGCCATAGGCCCGATTCCCTTACCTACAAAACGGAAAATCTACTGCGTGCTGCGATCGCCTCACGTAGATAAAGATTCCCGTGAACACTTTGAAACCCGCACTCATCGTCGGATTATTGACATCTACCAGCCTTCATCTAAAACAATCGATGCGTTAATGAAACTGGATTTACCATCCGGTGTAGACATTGAAGTAAAACTTTAATTAGTCAAGAGTCAAGAGTCAAGAGTCCACAGTTAAAAATTAAGAATTCATTGACTATAGACCAATGACTACTGTATGAAGATTTACTCTGCCCTGAAGAAAATTATTTCAGGGCATTTTATTTAGCTGGAAAACAAATGATAGAATGTAAAGAAAATACGGGAAAAGCAGAGAAAGAGAAATTTTAAAGATTAAATTTATACTCAGGTAAAAATGACATCTTCTTCTAGAATTGCCGTCCGCGAACTACCTCTGTTCCCGTTACCCGAAGTAGTTCTATTTCCCACCAGACCTCTACCCCTGCATATTTTTGAATTCCGCTACCGAATCATGATGAACACGATTTTGGAGAGCGATCGCAGGTTTGGAGTGTTGATGGTTGACCCAGTAAAAGGCTCAATCGCTAATGTAGGTTGCTGTGCAGAAATTATTCACTACCAGCGCCTACCAGATGACCGCATGAAAATGTTGACCCTGGGACAACAAAGATTTCGCGTCTTAGAATACGTGCGGGAAAAACCCTACCGTGTTGGTTTAGTGGAATGGCTAGAAGACCATCCCCCAGCCAAAGATTTACGTCCATTGGCGACAGATGTAGAACAACTCCTGCGCGATGTTGTCCGTCTGTCAGCAAAAATCACAGAACAAAACATAGAAATTCCAGAAGAGTTACCAGATTTGCCAACAGAGTTATCATACTGGGTAGCCAGTAACTTATACGGAGTGGCTGGAGAGCAGCAATCACTGTTAGAGATGCAAGATACCGCCGCTCGCTTAGAAAGAGAAGCAGAAATTTTGACTACCACTCGCAATCATTTGGCAGCTCGTTCTGTTTTGAAAGATACCTTTAATCCGAAGCTATAAGTTAATGGTCATGAAATAGACTGATAACCTAGCAATAATTACTGTTAATTACTAACTGACAGTACACTATAGCTACCAAAAATTTTTAACACTTCTGTGTAGGTAGTTAATTCTAGTAGAGCCGATTTCATCTGTGGTGTATTAGCATCAGCTTCTAGATCAATAAAAAACAAATATTCTCCAAGCGATCGCTTGGTTGGACGAGACTCAATTCGACTTAGGTTAATACCTAAGTGAGCAAATACTTGCAGTGGCTTGAGTAACGCACCGGGTATATTAGCAGGCACACTAAAAGCAACAGAAGTGTGAGTGGGATTTTGTAAAGGTAGTTGATGAGCAATATCTGCTTCTGCCTGACTAATTACCCAAAAGCGAGTACAGTTTTCTGGATAGTCGTTAATACTACTGGCGAGTATAGGCAAATTGTACAGTTCAGCAGCTCTACTAGAGGCGATCGCCGCCGTTGTCAAATCTTGCTCTAGTCTTTGCAAGGCTTCAGTTGTAGAATTACTAGAAATCAGTTGAACTTTGGGAAGAAAGGCTCCCAGCCATCCTTGACATTGGGCTAAAGCTTGAGGATGAGAATAAACAGTTTTTATTCCATCTAAACTACTCGCACAAGAAATTAAGGTATGAGCAATGGGCAATACTAAAGCTGACTGAATTTGCAAGCTGTCTAACTGCCATAAGGTGTCCATCGTCATAGTGACGCTACCTTCAATAGAATTTTCTACAGGCACAACAGCTAATTGAGTTTGCTCCTGGGCTAGAGCTTGTAGTGATTGAGCAATACTAGGATAAGGATGAAGATTAGCTTCGATTCCTGTATTTTTAGTCAGCCATTTTACATAAGAAATAGTTGCTTGCTCTGCATAAGTACCAGGTGGGCCTAAATGAGCAACGGATATAGCCATAATCTTGAGTCCTTAGTTACATATTTAGTGCATAGACTTTATCATAAGCACAACTAGTTTTTTATTGAACTATAGGACTCTTATTTGATTGTTGTTAGTGTTGGCGCTTGCACTTAAAAACTGAGTCTGAGTCACAGTAAAAAAGCCGCAAGAGTAGCTATTGTTTACCTACGCAAGTAAATAGGGCTACACCTCCCGTGAAGGATACAGCAATCAAATCGCATTGCTATAAAACGTTAATCTCAGTAATTATGAAACAAATATCAAGCGATCACCTAAGGTGACTTGGAGTCATCATTGCACTGTCAAAATACGTTCCTTATAGGTACTTTTTGATCTAAGTAAAAAGCCTCATAACTACGTATTAAATTCTAAAATATATAGACCAAGTTTATTTCTAAACCAATAATGCTCATTTAAGCTATAATTTATTTATATATTTAATAATAAAAAATATTGTCAGTCAGCATATATCAAGGATAAAAATAAAGTATAGATACATATAATTTTGAATATCCATTGCTTTCGTTAAATAGTTTTTTATAGAAAAAAATTAATCAAGTCAAAAATTAATTAATAATAAAACTATTAAAACATTACTTCCTGTAACTCATGGCTACCAAGTTTACTGCCTCACAATCGGTAGAAATTGCTGTACCACAGCAGGCTATTCCTATTCAGCACTACTTGCGTCAGCCCCAACGTCTAGTTAATGCTTTGGTTGATCAAAGGCGCATCCAGCAGCTTTCTGAAGAAGTATTCCGCCTAAAAATGCGCCCTTTAAGTTTCATGTCATTGAGTATTCAACCTACTGTAGACATGAGAGTTTGGTCAGAATCAAACGGAACAATTTATCTACGATCTGTGGGTTGCGAAATTCTTGGTTTTGAATATATCAACCAGCGCTTCTCTCTAAATTTAAGAGGATATTTATCTCCATATCACTTAAATACTGGTACTCGCCTAGAAGGTAGGGCTGACTTAGTGGTGCAGGTTGATTTACCGCCTCCTTTTTCTCTAACTCCCAAGCCAATTTTAGAAACTACTGGGAATGGTTTACTGAAGAGTGTATTGTTGACCGTAAAGCAAAGATTGTTACATCAATTATTAGTAGATTATAGGCAATGGGTAATTTTACAAACCCAAGAAAAAACTTTAGGTAATAATGATACGCAATTACCCATCTTAAATATAGATTAATTTTTTTACCGCGATGTGCGTGAAAGTGGTCAGGTGTTTTTTTCCATTGACCACTGATATCTGACGAAAGAGACAAAAGAAATAGACCTAATTATGAATTACTGATTGGTATTAGCTTTTAGATTGGATTTGACAAGGACGGAAAGACTGACGATGCAAGGGAGAAACTCCGTATTCTTGCAGAGCTAACAAATGCTTTTTACTACCATATCCCTTGTTACTGTGTAAGTCGTACATGGAATATTTTGCTGCTAGACGCTGTATCAAATCGTCGCGCCAGACTTTAGCTACAATGCTGGCGGAGGCAATCATGAGCGATCGCTCATCTCCTTTGACAATAGTTTGTTGTGGTACTAATAAGTCTTTTACTGGCTGATTACCGTCCACCAAACAGAGAGCAGGCTTTACTTTTAGCTTTTGTACAGACCGCTTCATAGCTAATAGTGTTGCCTGCAAAATATTAATTTGGTCAATTTCAGCAGTTGCTGCATAACCAATTCTCCAGTCTATAGCTAGCGTACAAATTTGCTGGGCTAGCTTAACTCTCCGGGAATGAGATAGTTTTTTGCTATCTTTAATCCCGGCTGTTATGAGTTGAGAAAAAGCACTAGCTGGTAGTATGACAGATGCTGCAACGACAGGGCCAAAAAGAGCGCCTCGCCCTACTTCATCTACCCCTGCCACCAAACCTGAAATAGTTAACAAAGCAGGAGAAAACTCCAGCCAACCAGTTGCATTTAAGGATATTGGCAACTGTAGAGTATCGGCTGTTTGTCCTATCTCTACCATAATGACGAATTATATCAACTCAAAACAACTTAGAGAGAGACTTACGCCGACTCAGGAAAGCAAGCTAGAAAATACTTGTGGTTAATCTGTTGGAGAACTTGGAAAGCATCTGACAAAATGAAGAAATTCAGATTTCGTTTGGATTGCCAAGTTTAAATCTGTTGCTCTTTCTTGAAAATTGGTATTAAATATCCTCGCCTGTATCAGATTCCGTTGCAGAGGAACGGCGACGACGACGACGGTTAGCTGCGGTAGTGGTATTAGTGGTATTCACTTCAGCGTCTTCATTATTTACTACTGTCAACTTTGTTGGTTCAGTCACCGTTGCCGACACAGACTTAGATTCCAACTTTACTTTTGGTGTACTAACTTCCATGCTTGGTGTTGCTATAGCAACAGGCTCTGAAGTGATTTCGGATGCTGTAGTCTGTGTTTGCCCTGGTTGAACAATATTAATAATTACAGACTTGGGATTTTTAACCTCCTGCTCTAATTTAATTAGTGGAGAAACCCCCATCAAAGCAAAAATATCTTGCTCTTCTGGAGTCATTTCTACAGTCTTAATCTCCGGTGGTTCTACCACTGGCTTAACTGGCTCTGTTTTGATGACTTTAGTACGTTCTCCTCTTTCATTCCAACTGGATTTGCCCAGGTTGGGAGAAGGTAATTCTGGTTGACCTAATTCAACATCTCCGTCAATGTCTAGGTCTGGTTCGCTGATAAACCCTAGCGGGTTGGTAGTAATTCTTTGTTCATCTTTACCATTTGTCCCATTGATGCCTATCCGACTGCGACGAGTCCGAGCGCGACGTTTATTCTGGTCGTTAAGTTCTTGATAGCTAGGATGATTGATTAAATTTAAAGAACCTAAGTCAGAGTCATTTTCAAATCCATCACTAAATCCATCGTAGGTTTCCCGTGGTTCGGTAATGCGTGCAGTTGGTAAACGCGGCTCTCTAGTAGGCAGAGATACAAAACGTTCTGGGACTTCCACTGCTACTGGCGTAGGTAAGCGATTTTCGCTTTCTCCGGGTAAACGCACGGTGTGTCCTAAACCGCCACAGGCGGGGCAGGTGTCACCAAACAATTCATAAATGTTCTGCCCTTGCCGCTTGCGGGTTAGTTCTACTAGACCCAGCTCGGTGAGTTGGGCAATTTGAGGACGAGCCTTGTCTGCGCGCAGGGCTTTGTTGAAGTGTTCGAGCACTTGTAACTGGTCACGACGAGATTCCATGTCAATGAAATCAACCACAATTACCCCAGCGATATTCCGCAGACGTAGTTGACGGGCAATTTCTGTTGCCGCTTCACAATTTGTCCACAAAACAGTTTCTCTGGCTGTGGCCGATCGCGTGAAGGAACCAGAGTTAACATCTATGACAGTTAAGGCTTCTGTGGGTTCAATAATGATATATCCGCCAGAAGGTAGGTCTACCCTTGGCTTGAGGGCTTCTCTAATTGCGGCATTGATCCGGAAATATTCTAAAATTGGGGAGCGATCGCGGTGATGATCAATCAGCAATCCTTGTGGTGTCTGACCGCCACTCCAGTTCTGCAAGTACTGCTTAACTCGCTTCAAACCAGTACTGGAATCAACCACAATCCGATTCACATCCGCGCCATACATATCACGTAATACGCGCTGGATAAAGTCATCATCTCGGTTGAGTAATGCTGGCGCACGAGTAGACTGGGCTTCTTGCTGAATGGCTTCCCATTGCTTTTGCAGAACTTCCAAATCTTCAATGATTGCTTCTTCTGGCTTACCTTCTGCTTCTGTACGTACCAGCAAACCCATCCCAGCAGGTTTAATTAAAATTGCTAATGCCCGTAAGCGGTTACGTTCACTTTCACTTTTAATTCGTCGTGATAAATTCACACCCCTACCATAGGGCATCAACACCACATAACGTCCGGGCAAAGTGATATTACCTGTGAGCCTTGGGCCTTTTGTTCCCGTCGGCTCTTTCATTACTTGCACCAAAACTTTTTGCTGTGGTGCTAATAATTCTGTAATTGCTGCTGCTGTACGTTTGAGTCGTAGAGGGCCTAAGTCAGTTACATGAATAAAACCATTACGTTCTGGATCTCCGATGTTGACAAAAGCAGCATCTATACCAGGTAATACATTTTCTACTACACCTAAGTAGATGTCACCGATTTGATGATGGCCTGTGGCTACAACGAGTTCTTGTATTTGATCTTCCGAAAATACAGCAGCAATTTGATGCTGCTCCGCGATAATAATTTGTTTTGGCATTCAATTTCCTCAAAAATCGGCAGCGTCAACAGGCTTGGAGGTTTGTTATCCCTCTCGCCCCTGCCAGCCTCCAAAGACACTGCTGGTAATAAAAATTGTGAAGTTGAGCTTCAAAATAAAAAAGCTGTTGACTAGAGAATCGCGTTGATACGCCTGATTATTCCAGAACGGCTGCATATTGTCTAAGCAAATAAATCAACCGTTCGTGGTTGATTTCTGATGCGATACCTTCACCATCTAAGGATTGGGCATTCAGCAATTGTTTTAAAAGCATGGAGGTAGAGAAGCCGACGGAGCCTGCTGTTAATCACTAGTTCACAAGATAGCTATAAAGAGAGTGTTCTTTAATCTGCCTTAGTTTCTCTGGGATAAAATCCTAGAATTTGCACTCTAATATCTTTACTTTGGCTCCCTGAGTATCAGGGTAGTAGTGAACCAGTTTGTTCAATGCAGCGCCAGAAAATTTCTCTTCACCCCATTCTAACGCAACCTTGCTAAAAATCAATTCCCGCGATGTACCACAAGAGAGTAACTACTAGCAAGTTACCCTTTAAGGATTATACCGCTAAAATTAGCTGATGACGATGGATGTGCAGAAGATGAAATTCTTCTTCATCGGCAACAACTTCTAGCATAGATAGGACGTGTTCAGGACGCAATAGCAAACCGTCGGGACGACAGCTACCCACATAACGTAAAACTGCTGTAGATTCAGTTTCGCTGTTGTGGGTTGTGACTAATTCCAACTCAAACAAACGTGAGCGCAGATTTACTGAATGGCTCTTGCCAGATTTGGTTGTTTGTTCGCACAAAATTTCGTCTTTTGCCTGAATAATATTCAGCCAGTTTTGCCATTGTGTAGTGTTCGCTTCCCTTGAAGCTGCCACAGTAATCACATACTCTGCCCTATCCAACACTTGGTTAGCGGCGGGAGATTTTAAATCTATCTGTTCCACACGATATATGGGGATATCGGGGGGGAGTTCGTCAGTGAGTTTTTGTATAAACCCATCTATTTCTACTGGCTGAGTTAATTCAAAATCCACAATTTCACCACTGCTCGTAGCTCCCAAAGCCAAGGCACTAGCCACTGCAATTCGGGGATTAGGATGAAATCCACCGGTATAGGTAACTGGTAAACTTGCCCTTCTTAGTACTCTGTCAAATAGACGCATTAAATCCAAATGGCTGACCAATGCCATGTCACCTTGTTTACCAAACCAAACGCGTAGTCGTTGAGATTTGGTGGTGTTGGGGACAAACTCACCAGCAAATTCAGGAATTGGTGGCGGCTCAATAACGATGTTATGACCAAAGTCAGTACCACAAACGCCACAGTGAGAACAACCTTCAAATGAGCAGTCTGGAACAATTGCAGCTTCTAGAGCGCGTTGTAAGTCTTCTTGGAGCCACTTTTTGTCAATTCCTGTATCTATATGATCCCACGGGAGGGGAGCATCTAGGGATTGGGGACTAGAGACTGAGGAAGGTGGTATTCTCTCTGGGGATAAGGGGCTATGGGGACTGGGGAAATTTTCTCCCTCATCTCCCCCTACTCCCTTATCTGCTTTATCTACATGAAACAGATTCCACTCACCATTCTCTACTAGGCGGTATTTCCAATCTAGACCAGCTTCAGCGATCGCATCTTCCCAGGCGGTGAAAGCTTTATCTAAGTTCTCATACCAGGAATCCATGCCTGCGCCTAATTCCCAAGCTCTACGTACTACTTTACCTAAAGAGCGATCGCCTCGGCCGATAAAGTCTTCCATTGCTGAGATGCGGACATCGGTCAAATTTATCTTCACTCCCCGTATCCTACGGAATGCTTGGCGCAGGAGGT
Source organism: Anabaena subtropica FACHB-260 (assembly GCF_014697105.1). Classification (GTDB taxonomy): domain Bacteria; phylum Cyanobacteriota; class Cyanobacteriia; order Cyanobacteriales; family Nostocaceae; genus Trichormus; species Trichormus subtropicus. Next base: position 38,824 of record NZ_JACJRF010000019.1, read on the forward strand.
TTTGCTTGCGCTTAAATTCTGCTGTTGCTACAGAGTGCCATTGAAATGGTGTATGGGGTTTGGGTGTGAAGTTAGAAATTGTAATGTTGAAATTGAGGGGTCTTCTGCCTTTTCCCCTACATTCTTGTTGCAACCAACTTACCGTTTCTGCAATCCCGAAAACATCGGCATCGGTTTCACCTGGTAAGCCAATCATGAAATATAACTTGATTTTGTCCCAACCTCGTTCCCAGGCTGTTTTTACACCTCTTAATAATTCTTCGTTGGTTAAACCTTTGTTGACAATATCCCGCATTCTTTGGGTTCCGGCTTCTGGCGCAAAGGTCAATCCCCCTTGCCTTGTACCACCCAGGATGTTGGCGATGTTCTCATCAAATCTATCTACACGTTGGCTGGGGAGAGTCAAGGAAATATTTTCATTTTTTAAACGATTTTTAATTTCCATCCCCACGGCTGGTAGGGCTAAATAATCAGAACAACTCAGGGACAACAAAGAAAACTCGTTATAACCAGTCGCCCGCATTCCCTGCTCGATTGCGTCTACTACTTTTTCTGGTTCTACATCCCTAGCAGGTCTGGTGAGCATTCCTGGTTGACAGAAGCGACAGCCACGGGTGCAACCACGGCGAATTTCTATTGTCAAGCGATCATGTACAGTTTCTACATACGGTACTAGCCCAATAGAATAAGCCGGTATGGGAGTTGCTACTCGCCGCAAAATTTTTTTGGGTACATCTGGACGTAGAGGCTGGACTGAGCCGCCTGCCGTCATCTGATAAAATCGCGGCACATATACCCCTGGTATTTGCGCCAAGTCGAGGAGTAGATTTTCTCGACTTAATCCTGCTTTTTTACTTTCTTCTAATACCAAACCAATTTCGGGTAGGAGTTCTTCACCATCTCCTAATGCTACAAAGTCGAAAAAGTCAGCGTATGGTTCAGGGTTTGATGTTGCTGTTTGTCCACCAGCAAAAATTAGGGGGTGATTTCCTTGTAAGCGTTCTTGCCAAGTGAGAGGAATATCTGCTAAATCCAACATTTCCAGAATGTTGGTGGCTCCTAGTTCATAACTGAGACTAAAACCTAAAATATCAAACTCCTTGAGCGATCGCTTAGACTCTACAGCAAATAAGGGTGTATTTGTAGCCCTGAGTTTTGCTGCTAAGTCTGCCCCTGGTAGGTAAGCGCGATCGCATAATTGTCTCGGTTGGGCATTCAAAATATTATAGAGAATGATATGCCCCAGATTGGATGCTCCGACTTCATAAACTTCTGGGTAGGTTAACACCCAGCGTATGGAGGCGGTATCCCAAGGTTTATGTACTGCTAGGCGTTCGTTACCTAAGTAACGCGCTGGTTTTAAGATATCCGGTGTGATTAAGCTTTCAAATGCAACAGCCACTGTGCTAACGAGCTACTTTAATTACAGCTACTCACCTCCAACATTAGCATTGATTAGCTCTTTCAACAGGATTTGCTTTGGGAACTTAGAATTCCTTTACACTAAGCTGCTGCTAACCTAGTCACTTGCTAAGATTTATGACTTTTTTAATACAATCACTTTACCGCGAACTCTACTTTGTCTTCAAATATTTCAAAAATTGCATCGAGTTGGGTTAATTCAAAAATAATCCTGATTGCTGGGGAAACAGAATAAAGCTGAAAACTCTTATCCAAATTCTGAGCCAGTTTGAGGGCAGATACCAAAGCCATAAGTCCAGAACTGTCTAGGGATTCTACAGCCGCTAAATCCACAAACAGGCTTGAGACATCCTCTTGTGCCAGAGTTGTAGTCAAGTCTCGTTCAAATTCCAACGCGTTAGTCGCATTCAGGCAGCCATGAGGACGAATTACCTGAATTTTTGGACACTTCAGTACTGCTTGCATATTAAATCCTAAATTAGAGTTACTGAATTGTAGAGCTTGAATTTATTTGAACATAAACTTTTTGTTTTGACATCGACCATATGTCTTAACTCTCTTTGCTGAATCTTTATGTTTATAGTGGGTCTGTTTAAAGATTGTCATAATTTCTCAATGAAATGTGTTTATATATACTTTTTTTTCGTATTGGTTCAAAAAAAATCGTCATATAAAGCCCCAAAAGAGAGCAATCATGACAACTTGTGCTGGAAAAATCGACTCATCCGTAAACGCGATGTATTAAGCCACAGATTGAATTGCCATTTAATTTAATTGCTGTAATCGGCATGAATTTTCATGTGACATTGTGTGTCAAAGCAGGAAATATCTACTTAGTTAAACAGTGATCTAAATCACATACTCCTATGTGTCTGGATCACATTTTATACTTAACTCTATCTTGGATAATTTAGTATCACCGAAAGTGGGTTCATACACTTATGAGAACTAGATATGCAATTCGGCAATTGGTAGAAAAAGCTCTGGATATTAAAAAGTTAACTCCAGAGATCGAAAATGAGATTAACTTTGAGTTGACTTCAATGGGTCACATCTCTGACGTTGACTACGAAGCTCTAGAATTATTGATGGCAGAGATGGATGCTGGACGTATTCAGCTAGTTCCGAGTCTAGGATTGGGATATTGAATCCGCTCGTCTTGTCATTTTTTCTCTATAGAAAATTAATTTTCGCAATAATTAGTAACATTAAGGTTCACAAAACTTACATAATTGGTAGCAACAGCCAGTAAAAACCCGGTGTTATTGCTAGTAGATTTCTTTGGTGTTTACTATTTAGTTACATAGTGTGGCGTAAACTGTGCTAATGAGCATCCCATTTGCATTAGTTACAAGCCGCCATGCAGTTTGCTAAACGTTTAGAAAAAATTCCTCCTTATCTGTTTGCTGAAATTAACCGTAAACGGGAAGCACTGATTAACCAAGGAGTTGACATTATTAATATTGGAGTGGGTGATCCTGATAAGCCGACTCCTGCTCATATTCTCCAGGCGATGCGTGAGGCGATTGATGACGCTTCTAACCATAACTATCCACCTTATGAGGGTACGCAAGAGTTCCGGGAAGCGGCTGTTAAGTGGATGGAAAGTCGATTTGGGGTGATAAATTTAAACCCAAATACAGAGATTGTTTCTTCTATTGGTTCCAAAGAAGCGATACACAATACTTTTTTAGCTTTTGTGGAAGCAGGAGATTACACATTGATACCAGATCCTGGTTATCCGGTGTATCGAACTTCCACAATTTTTGCTGGGGGCGAACCTTTCACTATGCCCCTGAAGACAGAAAATAAATTTTTACCTGATTTAAGTATAATTCCTGAAGAAGTTGCCCGTAAAGCAAAACTGTTGTGGATTAATTATCCGAATAATCCTACTGGAGCCTTAGCAACGTTGGAGTTTTTTGAGGAATTAGTAGCTTTTTGTAAGCAGTACAATATTTTATTGTGCCATGATCACGCCTATTCAGAAATGGCTTATGATGGCTACAAACCACCGAGTGTCCTGCAAATTCCGGGTGCGAAAGATATTACTATTGAATTTCACAGTCTGTCAAAATCCTATAATATGACAGGCTGGCGAGTTGGGTTTGCAGTTGGTAATGCTTACGCAATTAAGGGCTTGAGTCAGGTAAAAACAAACGTTGATTCAGGTGTATTTAAAGCAATTCAAAAAGCAGCGATCGCGGCTTACGCTACTGATGAAGCAGAATTACAAGCTGTGATGTCAGTTTACCAAAATCGTCGTGACATCATCGTTAAGGGATTACAATTCTTAGGATGGCCGATTGAACCACCAAAAGCAACTCTTTATGTTTGGGTTCCGGTACCTTCTGGATATACCTCAACAGATTTTACTACTTTGCTGTTAGATAAATGTGGTATTATTGTTTCCCCAGGTATTGGTTATGGTATGTCAGGGGAAGGTTATTTTAGAATAGCCCTCACCATCTCTGATGAACGCTTGCATGAAGCAATTGAACGAATGCGGGATGCGGGTATTCGTTATGCTTAGTCCGCAGTTAACAGTTATTACCCTTTACTCTTCTAATCCCCTCTAATATTTCTCCTGATACTCTTGCCAGAGTTGTTGAATAAACTGATGAAGTTGCTGCTTGGCCGCTAAGTCTGGTTCTGTTTTTGGTTCTTTGACTAGAACCTGACTCAGAAGGGTAATAACTTCTATATCTAAAGCGGGTCTAAATAGATTAATAGGCCAAAGTAAGTCAGACCCGTCTCGTAGGTCGGTTATGATTGGTAGTTCTTGGCTATAGGTGACTAGCAGTAAGGGACGCACCCAACATAACTGGCGGGAAATAACAACTTGAATAACTTCTGCATACAGATTCCTGTCGCCATGCTCTAATGACACAATTTGTCCTGGTTGAAAGTTGAGACTTATGTCCATAATCATTTAGGGCAGTGGCAAGGATGAATTTGTAGTTTTCTTCTCTCTTTATTTTAAAAGTGAAAATGCGGTATTATAAAAATAAGCTACTGCAAAAGTCTTGTAGTATTTTCGGTAATAGCATTTTGCCGAAACCAAAATATTGGTAAGAAAGTTTTTCTTGACCTGAAGTTTTGATGAAAATGTTATAGAATGAGCAAATAACTGTAGAGCGATCGCTCTACAGAATTTCTGTTGTAGTAATAAAAAAACAAAGAGCAAAAGTTGTGTCAGTCGAAACCATTGAGAAGCGTTCCACATCCCGCAAGCTCGCGCCTCGGTATCGCGTTTTGCTCCATAACGATGACTACAACTCTATGGAGTACGTAGTACAAGTGCTAATGACCACAGTGACGAGCCTGACTCAACCCCAGGCTGTAAGCATTATGATGGAAGCCCATACTAATGGGTTAGCCTTGGTCATTACCTGCGCTCAAGAACACGCAGAGTTCTACTGCGAAACCCTAAAAAATCATGGTTTAAGCAGCACAATAGAACCTGATGAGTAATTCTTAATTAATAGTTTCAACTACGAAGTACGGATCACTAATGATTATGTTATTAGTCATAATCTGGAGTGTTGACTGGTGACTTCAATGAAAAACAAACTTTCTATATTAGCCCAGCGCCCCGCACCAATTAGGCTGGGTTATTTTATTTTTATTTTATTATTATTGTGGTTGCCCTTGGCTGCACCCATTTACTTATTAGTCCGTGATGCTAATTTAGTAAGTATTTTGACAATGGTATTGTTATATGGTTTCTTTATTTTCCTGCTTAGGCTGTGGGGTAAAAATGTCTATCAGCAACCTCAAGTCTTGTGGCACTATGGCTTAGAGTTAACAAAGCGTAACGGTATAGAACTGCTTTGTGGACTGGCTATGGGGTTGATGAATATTCTGATTTTGTTTGTAATAGAAGGTGTTTTAGGTTGGCTTGTATGGAAACAACCAACAGTGTTATTCCCAAAGGTAATTTTAGAAGGTTTTTTTGTTGGTTTGGGTGTGGGGTTTGCTGAAGAATTATTGTTTCGCGGCTGGCTTTTAGATGAGTTGCAACGTGACTATAATCCACGTATGGCATTGTGGATAAATGCAGTCACATTTGCAGTGTTACATTTTATCAAACCAATAGAGGCAATTATTCATACACTACCTCAATTTCCAGCTTTGGTATTGTTGGGATTAACGCAGGTATGGGCGAAGCGTTGGCGTAGGGGACGTTTAGGTTTACCAATTGGTTTGCATGGTGGTTTAGTTGGGGGCTACTACATTATTAATGTAGGAGGATTAATTCAATATTCTGGCCAAGTACCTGATTGGTTGACTGGAGTAAATCAAAATCCTTTACAAGGACTTATGGGTGTGTTGTTTATGAGTGTATTAGCATTATTAATGCGGTCTAAGTCAGCCAAAATCTATCATTAAAACACCATTCCTCTTCAGGTAGCTACTAAACGATTTCTAGTACCGTTCCTATCAAACAAGCTTTATCTATATTAATACCTTGTAAATTTGCACCTTCTAACTCTGCACAGAGTAAATTTGCCCCTGTCAAATTCACCCCTGCCAGATTAGCCCCCCGTAAGTCAGCTTCTTCGAGATTCGCTTCACTCAATAACGCCCCTTGTAAGTCAGCACGGCTTAAATCAGCACCTTTTAGGTTAGCTCCAGTCAGGTTAACACCACGTAAATCAGCACTCCGTAAGTCAACGCCTTGTAAGTTTACGTTCATTAAATTAGCACCACTCAAGAAAGCCCCAGCCAAGGACACGCCACTGAGTCTAGCTCCCATCAGGTTTGCACCCCGCAAGTTGCTACCCCGTAAGTCCGCGCCAGTTAAATCGGCTTGCATCAAATTAGCTCCCATGAGGTTTGCCCGCAAGTCTGTTTCTTGGAGGGTTGCGCCCATCAAGTTTGCACCTTCTAAATGCCCACCTTCAAGTTTAGAACGAGTGAAATTAGTGCCGACAAGGTTAGCGCCAGCCAAATTGATGCGGCTTAAATCTAATTGAGAGAGTTCTTCATCTTCTAAATTAGCCCCTGGCAGTTGTTTGAGTTTTCCTAATTTAATCGCGTCAATATTCATTGGGGGTAACTACTCATCTCTTCACTACTTTTGCTATGGCTATCCCATCGGGAATCAAGTAACCACATACCTGTACTAACTTTTGGTGTCATCAGAGGTAAGTCGAGTCCCTGTTGTAAACCCATGACTAATAAAGATAGGGCATCTATCAGTTTAGGATCAAAGCGGTTTGATTGTTGTCGGCATTCTTCTAGAGCTTGAACAAATATCTCTTGGCGATTTTGACTAATGGATTTCTTTTGGTTAACTTGCCACTGAAAGTCTGCAACTAAAGCCAAAATTCTTGATTCTAAGGGAATTTCATCTCCGGCTAAACCGGCTGGTTCTCCTGTACCATTCCACCACTCGGTTTGGTGAGTGATGATTTGAGCAACTGCTCGCAGTCTTGACATTTTTCGTAAGACTTGCACTCCTGGTACTAAAGAGCAAGTTAAGGGGCAACTAGGGGCTGATTCTTGGTGATGTGTGGATATGCTGGGTGTAAAAATACTCTCGGCTTTTTGGAGAGGATCTATGCGGTGCAACAATCCAGCTAGTTTTAATCTTTTAATTTGCCATGCAGGTAGATCCAAAAGTTGTCCCAGGGTTTCTGCTAAAGCTGCTACTTCTGCGGCTGCTTGTGGGTTTGCAATATCGGCTAAATCCATCAGTTGAGCCATCCGCAAAAATGCTTGAATTTCGTTAGAAACCAAGTTGCTATCTAAAGCTTGGTGGCGAATGGGGGCGGGGATGGATAATTGTTCTTGTCCTGTTTGCAGGTAATCTACAACACGGGAGATTACTGTACTCAATTCTTCTGATGCGATCACCGTTCGCGGATCGTTCCCCAATGTAGGCGAGGCGTAGCTCATTGCAGCATTCTTAATTCCCTGATAATGAGTGAGGAGTTTTGCTGCTAATTCTGGGTTGTATTTTTGAATATGAGCGATCGCTAACTCTGCCGTTTCTTTTACTAATTCTGGCTCAAGTGTCCACAAACCATAGAATTTTCGCTCCACATCAGATGCTGGTTGTCCACCTATTCCATAGTCAGCATCAGATAATTCTTGACAAAGTACCATTGCCGTGTATTTTGGAGACAAGATAATCAAATGCCATTCTTGAGCTACTGGATCAGATGGATCTAAAGCCACTAAATCTAAATTAGGCAGTTGGCTAGTAGGATGTTTGGCAAAGCCTGCATCTGGTGCTGCCATGATGGCAATTTGGCGGCTGCACTTGGCGATATCTGCATATCTTTCTGCTTCCTGTAAATACCACTTACCCCGTTGGAAGGCAGTAATTACTAAGGGTGTACTTTCATCTGACAAGATATGATCTTCTAAAGCATGGCAGAGCGCAACCAGGGTGTTTTTATAATACACCCCGAACCGAACTGGTCTGGTGCTATGGCGATGGGAGGCTTCTAGCTGTTGTAGAATTGAACCTTCTAACATGGGGTTTGGTTACGTGAATCGCAAAGGCGTTGAGGAAAACAGGATTTGAAAGAGAGGCTATGAATTTATGCTTCTGATTCTTTAGTTTACTGCGCTTTGCGTGTCAGTTGTTGGTTGTCAGTTGTTTTTAAATCTGGTTTAATGTCCTATCTGCTTATTTTTCGAAGATTTAGTTAGGCTAAATTGGGAATAGACATCAATTTTAATTATGCCTTGCCTGAAATTATTGATAGGCAAAATTCATGAGTTGTGCCTAATTCATTTTTGGAGATGTCTGAATACTTGTTGATACATAAAAATTTACCCTGTAAATTGACCAATGACTAATGACTAATGACTATTTACCACTTGCCAAACAAGGCGATATAAATGCGATCGCCTCGTTGATGAATCTTTATTTTCAACCCCAAGGTATCACTGCTATAGCTAGTATCCGGGATGGTTGTTTACAGTTGATGTTGGAGTCTGAGCAGGTTTCTGATAAAGCGTCATCTATGGCTTTTATTCGTCAGGAATTTTCTACATGGCAGCCTGCATTAATTAATACTGTACGAATTTATGGTCGCAGACCTGATGAACCTTTCCCAGATTGGGAAGAAGTTTTTTATATAATACGGCAAAAATCTCAACCTGCAACGTTTTTAGCAGCACTTAGGACGTTTAAGTTTTCTTCTGTAGTTCCTTATAAAGATGTTTTTAGTTTAGAACTGTATAGTAATAATACGGTTAGATTATTGTTATTTTTTGGATTATTCCCTCTGGTCATTGGCTTAATTGTGAATCCCAGAAATCTCGAACAAGCAGCTTGGTTGTTAGGTATTTACTACGCCAGTATTTGGGGTGTGGTGTTATACAATTTAATCAAACCAGCTTGGTTTTCTTGGCAAGAAACACTGAAATGTGTTGTGTTTACTGCAATTGTGGGGATTCCCTTATTGCTTTTAATTCAGAGATTCCCATTATTCCAGTTACTTTATGCCGCTACAGAGTCGAATTTAGGACTAATTCCCCAATTGATTGGCTTTATTTTCGGTGTAGGAGTGTTAGAGGAACTGTGCAAAGCCTTACCAGTGTATTTATTTTTACTGCGTCCCCAAAAATTAAATGAACCACTGACAGGGGCTTTTTATGGCGCTATGTCAGGATTAGGATTTGCGATCGCTGAAGGTGGTTCTTACTCTTTACTATACGCTTTTAATTTAGTCAGAGGACAATCTGGTTTTGGCACTTACATATTGGCAAATACTATTCGCTTTGTCTCTCTACCTTTGTTTCATGCGATTTTAGCAGGAATTGTCGGCTATTTTTTGGGACTAGCAGCAATCAACCGTTCTCGACAGTTGCCAATTATGTTTATTGGTGTAGCCTTGGCTGCTGTATTGCACGGTTCATACAATACATTTAGCAACGGAGTCCTTGGTCTTGTAATCATTAGCTTTACAATTTTGCTGTTCGTCGCTTATTTGCGTCGTAGCCAACAAATGGTAGCCCAAATGCAGGAAGCGGAATTAGGCAGACCAGTTTTACCACCAGACATAGCAGGAGACAGGTAATAACTAATTGTTAGGTGAAATAAAAACAAGTGGATAATTTTCCAACTTTAGAGACACAACGACTATTGTTGCGTCAAGAAAAACCAGAAGACGCTGGCGCTGTTTTTGAAGTATTTTCTAATCCAAAAGTAACTCAATTTCATGACCTTGATACCTTTACAAATATTGAGGAAGCATTTAGTCTTATTGAGCGTCGAACAAAACGATTTGAAACTGGACAGGGAATCAGATGGGGAATTACACGTCAGCTTGACAATATAGTAATTGGTTCGTGTGGCTTTACATGGGATAAGCAAGCACACTCTGCTGAAATAGGTTATGAACTCAACAGTACTTATTGGCGGCAGGGTATCATGAAAGAGGCATTACAAGCAATTTTGCAGTATGGTTTTTTTGAGTGTAATTTGCAGTATGTAATTGCTGAAGTCATGTTAGATAATATTGCTTCAAAAAAGCTATTATGCAAATTAGGCTTTCAAAACCAAGGTGTACTTAAACAGCATGGATTTTGGAAAGGCCAGTATCATGATTTAGAGCAGTTTATATTAACTTTAGATTGTCAGTAAGTGCTTTCTCTCCCTACGCTTGAACCCCCGCAGCAATAAATATTGCAGCAGAAAGTAAAGAAATTGATGAAATTATCTTAACTTTGCCCCACGAATTATCAGCCTTAGCCACAGCCATCCTAAGCTACTACCAACAAAATAATAAGGAAAATCTGCCCAAGTAAAGGCATTACCAAGTACCATTCTTCCTACCCATAATGAACGTAACCAAATAAGAAAAGGTGGTTGCCACAATTGCAAAAATTCTAACAAGCAAGTGATTATTAATACCCATAAAGGAATTTGCCAAACTGCACGGCAAGTAGGAATAAATAGGAAAGCGAACAGGCACCAAAATATCTCATAAAAAATACCTCCTACTTCTTGGTTCAACCAAGACATAGAAAACCGATAGTGGCTGTATAAAAGTCCAATGGGGAGAATAATAGCTATAGAAATAATAGTTCGCCAGCGAATGTCCGTCAGTAGTGGCAAGTGATTTCTCCTGAGAAAGAGAGACCACTGAATCTTAAGCTGTGATATTAGAGCTAATTTGTAAACTAAAGTAAAATACTTACCATGTAAGGGTTTCAGGAATTCGGGTTAATACAGCACTTATTCGCTGAAACTTAGACCTAGTAATGATTTGAATCTCCTTAAGATTTTCTTTACGAATCAGCTCTTACAAGCTGTCCACTATTAAGAAAAATGGCGATCGCTCTTTATTTATAATGCGTAATTTATACTTAACTACAAATTACGCATTATTTTAGTTCTTGGGACTTAAACTTCTACCAATTGCTTATCTTTTGTCTCAATTGGTGCTGATAGTGCTTCTTCCAAATCGGCACATCCCAGTTTTTCTTCTAGAATTTTCATGACTTCACGCCCAAAGTCATTGGGATTTTGTTGCCAAGCTTGCAAGCAGACTTCCCCAAAGAACGAACCAAGAGGTTCGGGGTTCCATAGGAGTTTTTTGGCAGTCCACGGCATTAAACTCATGGGGTCATACCCTGGTTTCAGGATACCTTCTTTAAAAGCATATTCTTCTAAATGGGTGTGGGGTTGCAACCCAATAAAGAAGATAGCTGGTTCGACTTTATCCACACCGAAGATTTTTTCCAGTTCCCGATGGTAGGCGATGGTTTGGCGGATGGTTTCGGGACGTTCGTCAATAACGTTAAAGGAGTAATTGACAGAAACCATATCATTAAAACCAGCAGCTTTTAAGTCACGGCAGTTTTGTAAGACAGTCCGCAAGTTGTAACCCATCCGCATTTTTCGCACGAGTTCTTGAGAACCACTGGTAATGCCAATTTCAAAGTAGTTCATCCCAGTTTTTGCCATTAACTCACACAATTCGGGTGTGAGGTTGTCGGCTCTGATGTATGCTGCCCAATGAATATCTGTCATGCCAGAATCGACGATTTTCTGTAGCAGTTCTACAGCATCATCAATGAACTTCCGTGCGGGGATGAATTGAGCATCAGTAAACCAGAAGTTGCGAATGCCGCGATTATATAATTGCTGCATTTCCGCTACGACTTCATCTGCGGGGTTAATGCGTACCTGTTTCCCTTCAACAACGGTGTAGACACAGTAACAGCAGTTGTGAGGACAACCGCGCTTGGTTTGGACACCGATGTAAAAGTCTTGTTCTTGCAGGTAGTAGTTAAACTCTGGCCAGATATGTTCTATGTAGTCGTAGTTACAGGCAGTTTTTTCCAGTGGGGTTGGTTGTTCGTGAATAAGACGCTGGCGTGGTTTGGCTTCTCCCACTACATAACAACGTTCATCCCGAAATTCTTTGCCACTTAAGAACTTTTCTAGCAAGGTTTCGCCTTCACCAACGGAAATAATTGTCCCGTTAGGCAAGCTTTTACCAAGTTGTTCGTAAAATACGCTGACAGCACCACCACCGACAACCGCACGAGCATCGGGATGATATTTGGCTGCACGCTTTAAGCCACGCTTAACCAGTCCTAGATTACGCCATAACTCCACATAGTAAGCAATGAAGATTCGCAAACCACCTAAAGCCCCACGCAATTTAATCAAGGGATTTTTCGCGTAGTAAAATTCAAAGGCATTTTGTAGGGGATTACCACCACGTCCACCGACTGGCGCATAAATTTGAATATCTCGCCAAGAAAATACTAATAGCGTGGGTTGAAATTCGTCTATGCAACTCTCTAGAGCAGACGCATAATCTAAAGGCGGAACTGTTCCCAAATCAAAGATACGTTGCTCGATATTGGGAAACATCTTGTGGACATGATCGCTAAGATAAACAACCCCAATAGGAAAGATGGGGTTACAAGGAAGGCGAACATAGAGAATTCGATTTTCCATCATTGGTGTTTTAACTTCCATCTTGCCATGTACCGGGGAAATACAAAGAAACAGTCGATACGCCAAGTATGTGTTATTTAGGATTGTTTATCATAAACTTGCTTGACATTTCAGCAGATTATTGATAATCAGGGTTACTTGGCACCAAAATAATATAGATTGGTTTTACGAAGAAAAATTTCATATATCTTTACCATAACATTGAGTTCATTTCTTAAGCGATGATCCCTGCTATCCACTCCTGGGATTGATGAAAACAAAAATTCTTGATGGAGGCATCATCACTACGTTGGAATCATGATGAGCTAATGGAGTTAATTATTAATTTAATAAAAAATAAATTTTAAAAAAATATTCATTACTGTATAATTTTATGGGTAATATTTATTTTGTAAAATTTTCATAACTTGAACATATCTTTAGATAGAAATAGCGTAGAAAATTTCAGTTGGTAGTCGGAGTTACAGCATATTGGGATCAGCCAGTGTTAACTTTGCTGGTGTAATGTAAAATTGTGGCAACAAGCTCCTCAGCAGTTATGGCTCAAATACTAGATCCTCTACCACCTGAGCAATCAGGAAAAGTTCTGTGCTGCTACGTCAATGCCACGAGCAAAATCCAGGTCGCTCGCATCACCAATATTCCCAATTGGTACTTTGAAAGGGTGGTTTTCCCTGGACAACGCCTCGTGTTTGAAGCTCCCATCGCCGGACAGATGGAGATTCATACGGGTATGATGGCAAGTGCAATTTTGTCGGATACAATTCCGTGCGATCGCTTGATCATGTCCGAGCCTAGCAGTCATGAGTTTGATACAGATTCCGTAGGGACAGACCCTATTAGTAAAAAACCAATTGTGCAAACAAATAATACAAAACCTTTAACAGTTGCTGGTGTAGCATCCGTTGAATAAAAAAACAATGTTTTCCCGATAAAAAAGGTTGCTATATTCAGCAACCTTTTTTATTTGGTCATTAGTCATTTATTTTCTACCCCTACTCCTTGCCCCCTGCTTCTTTCTCCCCACTCCCATTTACAATAAGTATTTATGCAACTACCTTCATTTCTTTGGCTATGGAAAATAGCCGCATGGTCGATGGGGTTATCGCTAATGGCTTATTTGCTGCTAGCACTCACTGGCTTTGGGATGTGGCGGATGAGACATTCACTCTCGATTCCCAGTTTTTTGTTATTTGCTGGGGGGCGATGGGCTACGCGATCGCTATGGGTAAAGCTGCACTTGATAATGGGTGTGAGTATGGTCAGTCTAGTGCTGTTACTGCTGGCAATCGGTATTATTGGCACTTTGGGGCATTTTGGCTCTTTAGGTCACTCGTCGCACCTGTGGGCTGGATTAATGGTAGTTGGATTAGTTCTGTTATCTGCTTTTAGCGCTACACAAATTAGGGTGAGAAAACCTTGGGCTAGACCATTGCATATCACCTTAAATACTGTTTTGTTTGTGGGTTTTGCCTGGGTGTCACTCACTGGTTGGAGTGTGGTACAGAAGTATTTACCATGAGGAAACACAAAAAGATTATGGGCGATCGCCACAGATGAGAGGATTTTCTTTCCTCACTCCCCATTTTGACTTCCCAGTTAGACTAAATTTAAAACCTCATCAGCCTATTTGAGCCGTGACAGCAAATTTAGTCGATAATTCCACTTCTGTCTTCCGTCTATCACCTTTAATTCGGATTACCCTACTGAGTCTATACGTAGCACTCACACTCCCCTTACCTTTTTTAGCCGAAGTGACGAATGCACCTACGCCACCAGCTTTGTTATGGGTAGGAATTAGCCTCGGTTTTATTGGCTTGTATGCAGTGTTAACTGAAAGGGTAGTTGTAGACGACCAAGGAATACAGGTAACATACCCGGCTTGGGTTCCTAAATTTTTCCGTAAAGGTTGGTCTTTACCGTGGTCAGAAGTAAAACAAATCAAACCCCGCTCCACTGGTCAAGGAGGGCTGGTTTATTATTTTCTCAGTCAAGACGGAAAAGCTTATTTACTACCGATGCGGGTAGCTGGATTTACCCGTTTGGTTAATCTTGTGCAAACCAATACAGGTATAGACACCACAGATGTTCGCCCTTTGGCGCAGCCGTGGATGTATTTGATTTTATTGGGATTTACACTATTACTACTTTTCGTTGATGCTTGGACGATCGCTACAGCTATAGCCATCTAAGATTAGGGATTGGGGACAGATAAATTCAAAATTAAAGAATTTCTTCCCCTACCCCCTTACACCCCTAAAACCCCAATGACAGCCCAATTACGGCTAGAGCAAGTTAATCTCTTTGCCAAGCTCAAAACTCAGCTTCAGGGATACCCAATATTGCAGGATATCTCTTTTGAGATTGATCCAGGCGATCGCTTGGCAATTATCGGCCCTTCTGGCGCTGGTAAAACTTCACTGTTACGTCTAATTAACCGTTTAGGCGAACCCAATAGCGGCAAAATTTTTCTAGAAAACCAAGATTATGAACAAATCCCAGTTATCCAGTTACGCCAAACGGTGACACTGGTATTACAAGAGCCAAAATTACTGGGGATGACAGTCCAGCAAGCCCTGGCTTATCCTTTAGTTTTGCGCGGTTTGCCCAAAGAAACGATTCAGCAGCGAGTCAGTCATTGGACAGAACAGCTACGAATTCCTAGTGATTGGTTGGGACGCACTGAGTTACAACTTTCGGCGGGACAGAGACAGCTCGTAGCGATCGCTCGTGCTTTAGTCATTCAACCGAAAATTCTCCTGTTAGATGAGCCAACTTCTAACCTAGATATTGGTATAGCCTCCAATCTCATGCAAATCTTAACCCAGCTAACTCAAACTCATCACACCACAATTGTGATGGTAAACAGTCAGCTAGATTTAGCCAAGATATTTTGTAATCGACTTTTGTATCTACAGCAAGGATGTTTATTGATAAATCAAACAGCTTCTGAAATCAACTGGATTGACTTACAGCAGAGGTTGATGCACGCTGAACAGCAAGCCAAGGACGAGTGGAACTAAGTCAACAGTAAGTAGTCCATAGTAATTAATTCTTCGCCTTGCTTCATGCTTCTTTCATAGCAATTTTTCCAAATTCAGCAGCAATTCAAAACTCAGAAATCCTCTTAAAATGTGGCTTTCTTAATTTTGAATTTTGAATTGTTACTACATCCTCTGCCCGCTCAGTGTTGAGCGTGGATTGCTAAATCTTTCTTTTGTTAACTTTGTTTGAGCTTGTGGAGGATTAGCATTCAAAATCTCCATGTTAAATCGGTATCCAACATTGCGGATAGTTTGAATGAGGCTAGGTTGGCGGGGATCAAGTTCTACTTTTTTGCGCAACGATAAAACATGAGTGTCAATGGTACGCGGATTGTCGATAGCATCAGGCCAAGCACGACGCAGTAACTCTGAGCGGCTCAAAGGTACTCCACCAGCTTGCGCTAAAACATACAACAAACTAAATTCCTGCGGGGTGAGGTCGATAAACTCCCCTTGGAATCGTACACGGCGCTGGACTAAATCGATTTGCAAAGTCCCATAATCCAAATAAGCAGGTGCAGCAGGTGTGCGCTTACGACGGATTAATGCCTCTACCCTAGCCAAAAACTCCTGCATCCCAAAAGGTTTGCTCAAGTAATCATCAGCTCCCGCTTTCAAGCCGGCCACAATATCTGCCTCATTAGTCCGGGCAGATAACATGAGAATTAGAGGCTGTTGCTGACGATGCAACCAACGGCAAAATTCAATACCGTCACCATCCGGCAAATCAGCATCTAGAATGACTAGCGTTGGCTGATGGCTCAGGAAAGCTTCCCTTGCTTGATATATGCTGGCGGCTTGATGAACACGATATTCCAATTGTTGCAAGTGCCAACCCAGCAACGACCTCAGATGGGGATTCCCCTCAACGATTTCAATACAAACCGAACCCACGGCGGCAAGACCCCTTAGCGTCGATGAATTTCAAAGTAACAAGCCCATGCTCAAGGTTTTGTAGTCTTTGTTACTCCAGCCACAATTACCTTTACGTTTTTTTATAACCTATGTTGGCAAGATGTTTAGTTTATGCCTTGCCCAGAGCTAAGTTGATAATATTATTAAATTTTTGTTATAGTTGTTAAAAGTTCTTTTATCTAAATGACTTACATTTACAAGGAAGCAATGTACTAATACAAAAGAAATAAAAAATACTCAGTATTTAGCAAAAGCTAATTTAGCTTGTAATTTATTAAATAACTACATCTGTTAGGCTACCCAAGGTGTTCTCTGCAAAAAGTATAAAAATAGGCTAACAACTTATCTTGATTGCAACTTTTCTGGAATAAAATCTAACTGTATTGTAGCTGCTGGAGAGACTATCAAAAGTGACAAAAAGGAATTGCATCTGAAATTGAAGCAGAAATCACTCTTCACATTTCAGCCTGAATCATTTACAATTCTCATTCCAAAGAGATCAATCAGCAGTTATGCTCCAAGACACACAAACCATCCGCTATTACCAACGAATTACCGACGCCTTCGTCGAATTGTGGAATCGCGGTTATCGCATGGATGAAATGCGGATGTATTTGGATGGGTATCTAGCCGCACTGCGACACAGTAACGTTATTGAACCTTATCTGATTCATCGTTTAGAGGAGGAAGCCAGTCGCTACTTGTACGATGCTTCCAATTTTATTAAGACGCAGCCACAACCTGACTACCACTAAAGCTTGCTAAAAAGCTAAAAATAGCAGTTGTAGCCCAATTCACGCAGATGATCTTAGCATATTATCTGTAATGGTCAAGAGCCACAATGGCGAAAACTTTGGGAAATGCTTTACTCGTGATATTTGCCACTCAGTTATCTAAGGCTTTCCGCTCATGGGGTAATGGGGCAGAAAAATTTTACATTTTGGAATTTGAGGTTTTAGATGGAACGTCTAAAATTGTAAATTCCAAATCAAAGGGGTGTAGGACATGGGACATTGACTAATTCTCCATGATGCCTACTCTGATGCGTTTTTCAGAAACCCCTCAGGCTGTTCCCATGCCCCATACCAAGCCTTAATGAAAGAGTATTTAGCGTAAATCCTAATTTCTTGAGTTTTAATCAAAGCGTCAAAATCTAGATGATGAAAGTCAAAATTAGGTATTCATGGTAATTTACAAACAATCAACTATCCTCTGTAGTCAGCGAAAGTAGACCACATAGCAGGCATTTTTTTTGTTAAGGAAGAAATGACTCTTCTGGATTCTGACAATTACCCTGGTTTACAATAGTTGGATTATTTGGCTCTAGCACAACCTTCTAAGACAGTATTACCAGCAATGTATATTGCTGAGTAAGGATATTTGGTATCAGACATTCCATCACTACAGGAACCTTCTCTGATTACCAACGTATTGATAGCATTGTTCCGTCCTCTCAAACGATAAACTCTGACTAAATTTGCTGGTCGCCCTGATGCTGTTAATGGTGCTACATAAGGAAAATTTTGACGAGATTCAGGGGTAGAGTAGACTATTCCTTTTCGACTAACTGTCACACTCCAAAACGGTTCTGTACCACTAACAATCAATTCTTGGCTATTGCCTCTATTGGTTGCTTGAGAAACTAAGAAATTATTGTTATCGAAATGTTTATTGACTGTGTTGGCGCTACTAGGATTACTGAGTATTAAAGTTGCAGTAATTCCAGCTAAAAGTACAGTTGAAATTTTTTTTGTCATTGCTTTTTTATTTAAAAATACTAGTTAATTCAGTACTTGTATAACTACAACATTAAAGAGATATTTTCCGTTCTGCTTTACATTCATAAAAAAACAACCCTCTTCATCTTCATAGGGTTGTTTTTTTTGGCGATAATTTAGCGAAAGATTCAGAACGGAGCGATCGCCAAACAGATGACGGCTAAAATCGCCGCGATCGCGTAAAATGTGCTAACTACTTGTAATTCAGACCAGCCAGATAATTCTAAATGGTGGTGTAAAGGAGCCATCTTAAACAGGCGCTTACCTTTACCATCGGGGCCTTTGGTGGCTTTGTAATAGCTTACCTGTGCCATCACAGACAGGGTTTCGACAAAGAAAATACCACTGAGGATAAACAAGGCTACTAAACTGTTAGTCAGTAACGCCACAGCAGCTAAAGCGCCTCCCAATGCCAGAGAACCTGTATCTCCCATGAATACCCTGGCTGGATTGCGGTTGTGTGCTAGGAAACCCAAGCAACTACCGCTTAAAGCTGCACAGAAAACCATTAATCCTGGGGCTGTTGGGGCAACTATAGCACCTAAAGCGAGTAAGGCGATCGCTACAGTTCCGCCAGCCAAACCGTCAATACCATCAGTTAAATTAGTTGCATTACTCTCTGCCACAAGGACAAAGCCAGCCAAGGGCCAGAATAAAAAGCCTAAAGGTAGAGCAAAGCCCACCCAAGGTAAAGTAATACTCGTAATATTAGCAGGTTGATTAAACATTAACCATAAACAAAACGCAGCCGCAAAACCAATTTGCAAAGCCAGTTTCATGCGGGGGGATATGCCCTTGTTTGACTTGCGACGGAGAATTTGCCAATCATCAATCCAGCCAATTAGCCCATAGCTGAGGGTGAGGGCAGAAACTGCAAGTACTTCGGTGGCAAAGTTAGACAATACACAAGCACCTAGCAACGCCACAGGAATAAAAAATATCCCGCCCATTGTGGGTGTGCCGGCTTTTTTCAAATGGGCTTGGGGGCCATCTTCACGAATGATTTGACCAGTTTTGAGCGCTTGTAATAAAGGTATTACAAAGTAACCTACAACAGATGAGGTAATGGCGCATAGCAACAGAGGCAAGGTAAGTGACATACCATGCCAAGGGTTTCTGTTTGCCAGCCAATCCAAAATTAAAGCTGCTATGCCTAAGCCGGCGGCTAGGGAAGAAGCTAGACCAATGCCAGAAATGTTTAATCCTTGATTAGGAGATAATTTAGCGTCCACAAAAGTTTCCCTTCACTCCACACTTAAATAAAACTGAACCATAGGGACTATGTATAACTGAGTCCCAGTCTCACAAGACTAATCTTCCTCGATGGTGATTTCGTCATCATCATCATCAAGGTAGTCGATGCCGTCTTCTCCACCAAGAAACTCTGAGATTTCTTCTTCTTCTTCGGAAAAATCAGGTTCATGAACATCACGCGCGATCAGACGGCCATTAGCTTGCAACCAATCCAATAGGGATGACTCTTGCTTTAGGGGGATGACAGCAGCGCGTTGGTTACGAGGTTCTTCACGTAAAGGAGAATTCAACATATAGAGAAATACCGAAAAAGACTTATGTAACTAGACATTAAGCAGTCTATCACTTGAGACGGGATAATTTAGTTATTTCTTCAACTCTTAGATTGATAGATCCGTAAGCTGACCAAAATAATTTATTTAATAAAGATAAACCAATTGGGAATAGATTCTTAGTTATTTTTCTGGTTCCATACATAGGACATTAATATCAACTTAATGTGAGTTTAATTGGCATGATTTTAGAGGAAATATGATGTTGAAAAAAACAGCTTTGTTAAATGCAATCGCCGGGACAAATCGCGGTTTATTAGCTAGTGAACAACAGAAGCAGGCTATCTCAGGGGCGATCGCCACATTAGAAGACCTCAATCCTACACCCCGTCCGGTGGAGGCTGCCAACTTGCTAGAAGGCAATTGGCGATTACTTTATACCACTAGTAAGGCTCTTTTAAACTTAGATCGTGTACCTGTATATAAACTAGGACAAATTTATCAATGTATTCGGGTAGAAACTACCAGCGTTTACAACATAGCAGAGATTTATGGCTTACCTTATTTTGAAGGATTAGTCAGTGTAGCTGCTAAATTTGAGCCAGTTTCCGAGCGACGAGTCCAAGTCAAATTTCAGCGTTCTATCGTCGGTTTACAACGATTAATCGGCTATAGTTCCCCAGAAGAGTTTATCCAAAAAATTGAAGCTGGTAAAAAATTTACTGCTCTAGATGTACCCATCAAAAGTGATACACAAAAGGGCTGGTTAGATATCACCTACATAGATAACGATTTGCGGATTGGCAGGGGTAACGAGGGTAGCGTGTTTGTTTTAAGCAAAACATAAGTTTTTTCTGAAAAATGTATTTGCGAACGAAGTTATGCGATCGTTTGACCTTTGTCAAGGAGGGTCTGACCCTATATTAAGGTTGAGCTTGAGAGTGAGAAAGCGACTAAAGGAAGAGATTGGGGATTGGAGACTAGGGAAGTAGGGGAGAATAACTTTTGACTAATGACCAATCAGACAAATAACTTAACAAAGGCTCTAGTGACAACCTTCAAGATGTAGAGTGAAATCAAATAGCCCTATATATTGGCAATTGATCACTAAAAGGGAAGATAATCATGGTTCAACGTGGTTCTAAAGTACGTATTCTCCGCCCAGAATCCTACTGGTTCCAAGATGTCGGAACTGTAGCTTCTGTTGACCAAAGTGGCATCAAATACCCAGTAATTGTCCGCTTTGAGAAGGTAAACTACGCTGGCATCAACACCAACAACTTTGCGGTAGATGAATTAATCGAAGTGGAAGCACCTAAGGCTAAGGCTAAAAAATAAGCAGCCAAGCCTCAAAGGGATTATTTAATGGGATGATGAAGAGAAGAGTTAAATATAGATGCGAAGTATGAAATTATAATTTTTTCATTCTTCATTCCAGCCTACTCTACCGTATAAAAACCGCCATGCGGAGATTTACGGATTCTCTTTAGTAGTGCAACCAAAAGTGAAAGTGTCTATACCCTGTCTCTTTCTCGATTTCCCAAAAATATTTCCATCGCTTGTTCATCAGCTTAAATGCCTGAATTGCCTGAAGTTGAAACAGTTAGACGGGGTTTAAATCAACTAACCCTTAACCGAAAAATTACGGGTGGAGATGTGTTGCTTCATCGCACCATCGCCCACCCTTTTTCTGTTAGTGAATTTGTTAATGGAATTACCAGCAGTACTATTAGTACTTGGCATCGTCGCGGTAAATATCTCCTCGCTGAACTCTCTCAATCTCCTCCTATAACCTCCACCGCTTGGCTAGGTGTACATCTACGAATGACTGGTCAATTACTCTGGCTAAACCAAGATGAACCTTTACACAAGCACACGCGGGTAAGAATATTTTTTGAGAATAACCAGGAATTACGGTTTGTTGACCAGCGCACTTTTGGTCAAATGTGGTGGGTTCCGCCAGAGGTAGCTGTAGAAAGTGTGATCACAGGTTTAGGTAAACTTGCTGTAGATCCCTTTTCACCGGAATTCACGGTTGAGTATCTAGCTAATAAGCTACTGAATCGTCGTCGTCCTATCAAAACGGCACTATTAGATCAGTCGGTCGTCGCGGGATTAGGTAACATTTATGCTGATGAAGCATTGTTTAAAAGTGGTGTGTTACCAGAAACTTTATGTACAGATGTGCAGTTAAAGCAAATTGAGCTTTTGCGAACGGCGATTATTCAGGTACTAGCAACCAGTATTGAGGCTGGAGGTACAACTTTTAGTAATTTCCTCAATGTTCAGGGAGTCAACGGTAATTATGGCGGTGTCGCCTGGGTTTACAACCGTGCAGGAGAACCCTGTAGAGTTTGTGGTGATGTCATTCAGCGCATCAAGTTAGGTGGAAGATCAAGTCATTTTTGCAGCCAGTGTCAACGTTAGGGGTGTGAGAGTGTAGGAGTTCAGGGGGAGAACTAATATTTATTTGAAAAAATAATTGTTGCCATCGAAAGTATTGATATCTATCGAACCTCAAGTAACTTTAAGTTTTATACTCGGCTGCAAGCTAAAATCCTCTATGAAGCAATGTAAAAATTTTAGAGGGGATTTATGCCAGTTAAAAAGGGAGAAATGGTTCGTGCTATCCGCGAGAAACTGGAAAATAGTGTAGAAGCTAAAGCTAGCGATACTCGCTTTCCTGCTTACTTGTTTGAAACTAGGGGTGAAGTTGTAGATATCAAAGGTGATTACGCTCTTGTGATGTTTGGACAAGTGCCAACACCTAATATATGGTTACGTTTGGATCAACTTGAATCATTCTAAATGGGGCATTGGGAGTGGGAGAAGAGACTTTAAATTGGCTAACTTTGAGTTTCCTTGCTTCAAGCCTACTCATTCCATTACGAATTACGAATTACGAATTACGAATTAGTAGGACTTGTTAACGTGGGTGGTGTAAGGATGCACTTCTACTCGAATTATGTCTTCTTCCCTTGACTCCCCTACTCTGTGTCGTTTACCTCGTGTCGCCATTATTGGTGCTGGTAGGGTCGGTAGCACTTTAGCGCAACGCATTGCTGAAAAAAATCTGGCGGATGTGGTGCTATTAGATATTGTTGGTGGTATGCCTCAAGGATTGGCACTAGATTTATTAGAAGCTAGGGGAATTGAATTACATAATCGTCAGATTATCGGGACGAATAATTATGCTGATACTTCTGGTTCGCAAATCGTGGTGATTACAGCCGGACTTCCCCGCAAGCCGGGGATGAGTCGGGATGATTTGCTAAGAACTAACGCCAAGATTGTTGTCGAGGCGGCAAAGCAAGCGATCGCCTATTCTCCTCATGCTATTTTTATCGTAGTCACCAATCCTTTGGATGTGATGACCTATTTGGCTTGGCAAGCGACAGGTTTACCTCGTAATCGCATCATGGGTATGGCTGGAGTATTAGACTCTGCGAGGTTTGAAACTTTTATTGCTTTAGAATTAGGGGTGTTACCTGCTGATGTCAAAGCAATGGTATTAGGTAGCCACGGGGATTTGATGGTTCCTTTGTCTCGTTACGCTACAGTTAACGGTATCCCAATTACAGAATTGTTAGATGCCGCTACAATTGAACGCTTGGTCACAAGAACTCGCAACGGCGGCGCGGAAATTGTAGAATTGATGCAGACTGGCGGTGCATTTTTTGCTCCTGCATCGGCGACAAGTGTGATGGTGGAATCAATATTGTTGAATCAGTCACGGCTGTTACCTGTGGCTGCATATCTGCAAGGTGAATATGGTTTAAAAGATGTGGTGATTGGTGTTCCTTGCAGGTTGGGATTAAATGGAATTGAGAGTATTTTAGAGTTGAATCTCAGTGATAGTGAAAGAGAAGCTTTGCATTTTTCGGCTCAATCTGTGCGAAAAAATATTCAGCGATCGCCAGAAATTTAGCAGCAATAAACGAACTTTTTACAACTCAGATATAGCAGCCAAAACAAAAGGCAGTGGCATTTGAAGCTACTACCTTATTTGGTATTACATAATTTATTACTGTATCAAAACAAACTTTCTCTATTATTCGTCTTCGTCTTCGTCATCATCGCGGTCTCTGCGGGAGCGGCGGACATTACCAGAATACTCCTCATCCTCATCACGGTCATTATGGGAACGGCGATCGCTATTTTCCCAACGCTCCCGATAACCAGCATTTTCTTCACGTTCTTCATCTTTTGACCCGCCGATAAAATCTTTCGCTTTTCGCAAAAAATCACCTACCATTATCTATCTCCTGGGAAAATTCCTGTGTTTTATACCAACTCTTAAAAATGTTGCTATGTAATAGCTTTTGTTTCACAACGTTTAACTGTATATGGTGATCTGATTTCTTATATATTCCGTCCCACCTTTGAGAGACATTGCGATCGCTCTCAAGGGAGAGTCTTTTAATGGAGTGGGAATTTAAGTGCGCTCATATAAATTATCAAGAGTATAGAAAAATTAGTCTATACTTGTATCTGTTTTACAACACTAATTATCTATGACACCAGAAATCAAGTTCATAATAGACACAATTTTTTCTAAAACAGAAGGTCAAAATATTGAATTTAAAGAGGTTAATTCTAAAAATCCTGTTAATACTATTTTGGCTTATACAGAAAAATACGTAACAGGATTTCTTAATGCTGCTGTAGAAGGAGATATTTATCTGGGCATACAGGACTCTGGAAAAATATCAGGCATTATTATTAACCGAAGTGACAAGGATGAAATACTTAGAACCATCCCTAATAAATTAAGAAATACTAAGCCGTCGGTTATTCAATCGTGCTATCAAGTAAATTTTTACACTGTTTATGATACTGAATCGATGGAAATAGAAAATTTATATGTTGTACGTATTCATGTTTTCAAATTAGAATTTGAAGAGGAATATTTTTATAAGACATCAGGAGGCAATACTTATTTAAAAAAAGAAGCAAGTTGCATGGAGCTTCCACCTGAAGAATTAGCTAAAGAATTGAAAAACCGTCACCAAAAATCTTTAAAAAGAGAACTAGAAAAAATTAATATTCAGTTAGACAGAGAGCCTGAAAATAAGACTTTATTACGGAAGAAAGCAGAAATATATAGATTTATGGGTAATGTAGATATGATGAATGAAATATATGAAAAATTAATTGACTTAAACCCTAAAAATTCTACAACAAGAGTTGCTTACGCATCTGCACATAAAAGTATTGGTGACTTAGATGGTGCGCTATCTATTCTTAATGATGCCCTTAAATTAGATAAGAATAATTCTGCTGTATTAAAATTAAAAGGATCAATTCTTCTGAGTTCAAATAATATAGAAGAAGCTCTGCAATCATATCATGAAGCTTTAAATAATAATCCCGATGATTATACAGTCATTACTCAAATTGGTATTATACTGAGAGAATTATGTAAATATAAAGAATCTATTTATTTTTTTAATTACGCTCTTTCCAAATATCCTGGTTATAGAGCTGCAAAATATGAAAGACAAAAAACATATTACAAAATGTTTCTAAAACGTACAAAAAGCAATATAAATCAATAAAATTTACGATTACTTATTTTATCTTTTTTATAAATCCTAATAATAAAACTCTGCATATTCTAGATATCTTAATTATGACAAGTATAAATGCTCTTATTCTTAAAATAATAGGGTAAATAGTAAATTTATTATGTTATGATGATACAAGTACCTACTTAGTGGGCATTGATTTCCGTTGACGATACTGCAACGGTGTATTTTTATGTTAGCTTTACGCAGTCAGGAGAGCTATGGCAATGCTGACTTAATGCTTTAAGCGTGAATGCTCAAAGTAGGTATTTTTAAGCGAAGTTAGCAACCTATTGTGAAAAAGAATATATCTCTTTCTCCATTACTTTATGATAGTTGTGAGGATTTATCCAGTAAATTCCTACAATTAAAATCCCCCAGAGATGTTGCTAGACTACTGCAAATTCCATATAATTACTTAATTTACGCTATTTACAGAAAAGATGAAAGTTTAAGATATAGAACTTTCAATATACCTAAGAAATCTGGTGATTATAGAGTAATTAGCTCTCCTCATAAATCATTAGCAATTATTCAGAGGAAACTCAGTCAGATTTTATATGCTGTTTATAAACCTAGACCCTCAATTCATGGGTTTGCGGCTAAAAGAAGCATAATTACTAATGCTCAAGCTCACACTAAAAAAAAATTTATTCTCAATATAGATATTAAAGATTTTTTTGATTCGATAAATTTCGGTCGAGTTAGAGGTCTTTTTATGGCCAAACCTTATGAACTTAACGAAAAAGTAGCAACTATATTAGCTCAAATTTGTTGTTTTAATAATAAATTGCCTCAAGGAGCGCCAAGCTCGCCAATTATTTCAAATCTCATTTGTTCAAAAATGGATAGTGAACTCCAGAGATTTGCTAAAGAATATAGTTTATTTTATACAAGATATGCTGATGACTTAACCTTGTCTCTAACTAGAGATGAGTTACCTTCAGAATTAGTTGCTTCATATAAAAAGGGATTCTCTCAAGTAGTTATAGGAAATGAGGTGCGGTCAATCATAGAGCAGAATGGATTTCAAATAAATAATTCAAAAGTGAGATTAGCTCATAGAACACAAAGGCAGGAAGTTACAGGTTTGATTGTTAATAAAAATGTTAACGTTAATCGTAAGTATATACGTAACATATTTGGCACTCTTCATGCTTGGGAGAAATATGGTTTAGAAGAATCTGTAAAAACTTATATATCTAAATACGCAAAGCAACCAATTTTATCCCAAAAAGATGTCCCAACTTTTTTAGATTCTTTACGTGGAAAAATCGAATTTGTCGGTAGTGTCAGGGGTAAAGAAGATCCTATTTATCAAAAGTTACTGAGTATTTTTCATGGATTAAAAAACAAAGAAATTGATAACGCAATTGTAGTAGATTCAGAAAATTAGTAGTTAAGTAAATCATTTCAGGAGAAAAGCGATCGCTTTTACTACCTCCGCGATTTACCAATAAACTAAAATTAGCACCGCATATTAATTTTACTTTTGTATCTCTGTGGTTAATTTTCAACTACAGAGATACTCTGTGTCTACAGATAAATCATAGTTAAAAATTAGCGATCGCCTCTATCACCTCCACAATTTACCAATAAAGTTTTATTTAAAAAATACTAAATAAGTTGTATAAATATTGCGATATATTTTTATATTATTACCTTTTTTAACAATAAGAAATTAGCGATCGCCAATGAAATCACTTCAGTATATTTTTAATTAGCTATATTTCTTACATCTAAAAAATACTTGTACCCTGTGTGATTTCATTTACAAATTAAATTTTATAAATACTGTCGAATATACACGTTTGTAATTACTACACTGATGCTTAATAATACTTCTACAAATACAAAAACGAGGAAATATAAAGTATGTATTATCAAATATGGAATTTTTTCTTGAAAGAAGACCAATATATTTTCTGGAAAAAAGAAATAAATATTTACAATGATTTTAATAAATTAACATGGCAGAAAGTTATTGATTTTTTTGCATTTGTAGAGCAAAACTTTTTCTTAAAAAATCAATTAGGAGAAGTTGATAACCTGGGACGGTTTATTGATTTAGCTGGAGATAATGGATATTGCTTAAAACCAGAAGAACTGGCTTGGTTCCTCATTACCAGAAAACAGATTTGGAATTTATTTGATTTAGCCCAAAAAACACCATTGCTAAAAGATCAATTATTATCAGCAAAAAATCCGCAACATTTCACCAAAATCGCTGCTGATTATGGCTATTACTTTTCTATAGATGAGTTAGCTTGGTTATTAACTGAAATTAAATCATCTCCTGAGCTAGTATCCATTAACAATAGCGTTGGGGAAATTTTAACTGTATCCAACTACGGTAAAATCGAAATAGGATATTGGATTTGGTTGGCAGAAGAGTGGGGAATTGTACCGCCATTTTGCCATAGAGTCCAACCAGGGACTTTCTTATCCCAATATGTCGATAATCCTTTTTTACCCGATCGCTGTTTTTTACCCAAGAGCTACTTTAAACAACATCTCGTCATTAGTCATTAGTCAATCAACTGTAGATTTTAAATTTTGGATTTTGGATTGTCCCTGGCTACTAGGATAAGGGGCTTGGAGATTTTAAATTTTGGATTTGTTCCGCCTACCAGGGGCAGAGCATGAACCTAAATAATCTAAAATCTAAAATTGGCACACTAAACTGTTCTCCCTCGTCAAAATAAAGCGATCGCATGATTCAGATGGGATTTTGGTTAAAGAAAGTTGTACATTGCCATCAAGAGCAATTAACCACTAAACCCTAGATATGAACTTCCGTGACGAGTTTAAACTGCTACTGCGAGCGCGTTATCCTTTAATTTACATCCCTACCTACGAAGAAGAACGGGTAGAAACTGCCATCCGCGAAGAAGCAGCCAATCAAGGTAATCGCCCAGTGTATACTTGGGATTTTGTCGATGGATACCAAGGAAACCCCAATGATGTGGGATTTGGGCGACGTAATCCCCTGCAAGCTTTAGAATTTTTAGAGAAGTTACCAGCATCAGCACCAGCAGTCATAATTTTGCGAGACTATCATCGATTTTTAGATGATGTAGCGATCGCTCGCAAACTCCGCAATCTGTCCAGACTGCTCAAGTCCCAACCGAAAAATATTGTCTTATTATCGCCACGCATCGCTATTCCCGACGATTTAACGGAAATTTTAACAGTTGTTGAGTTTCCCCTACCTAATGCCCCAGAAATTAAAATAGAAATTGAACGTTTACTGCAAGCCACTGGTAATTCTCTTTCTGGGAAAGTTACAGATGACTTAGTACGTTCTTGTCAAGGACTATCAATGGAAAGGATTCGACGGGTTTTAGCCAAGGCGATCGCTACCCACGGAGAATTGCAACCAGAAGACGTAGATTTAGTTTTGGAAGAAAAGCGCCAAACTATCCGCCAAACCCAAATCCTGGACTTTTATCCAGCCACTGAGCAGATTTCTGATATAGGAGGACTAGATAACCTCAAAGATTGGCTACTGCGCCGTGGTGGTTCATTTAGCGATCGCGCCCGCCAGTATGGATTACCCCATCCACGGGGTTTATTATTGGTAGGGATTCAAGGCACTGGTAAATCCTTAACCGCAAAAGCGATCGCTCATCATTGGCATTTACCCCTACTGCGCCTAGATGTAGGACGATTATTTGGGGGTTTGGTGGGTGAATCAGAATCCCGCACCAGGCAAATGATTCAAGTAGCAGAAGCCCTCGCTCCCTGCATTCTGTGGATTGATGAAATCGATAAAGCTTTTTCAGGACTGGGTAGTAAAGGTGATGCGGGTACTACTAGCCGCGTCTTTGGCACATTTATTACTTGGCTAGCAGAAAAAACTTCCCCAGTGTTCGTTGTCGCCACCGCCAACAACATCCAAGCCTTACCCCCAGAAATGCTACGGAAAGGCAGGTTTGATGAAATCTTCTTTGTCGGTTTACCTAGTCAAGAAGAGAGAAAAGCCATTTTTAATGTTCATTTATCCCGACTGCGCCCCCACAATTTGAAAAATTATGACATCGAACGATTAGCTTATGAAACACCAGATTTTTCGGGCGCAGAAATTGAGCAAACTTTAATTGAGGCGATGCACATTGGTTTTAGTCAAAATCGAGATTTTACTACCGACGATGTTTTAGAAGCTGCTAGTCAAATTATCCCCTTGGCACGCACAGCTGTAGAACAAATTCAAGAACTACAAGAATGGGCCGCAGCCGGAAGAGCGCGTCTAGCCTCAAAACAAAGCCCGTTGAGTGACACCTTCGGTAAGCTACGCTAACATCTTCAGCGTCAGTTGCCATAATTAATTAGTTCAAAGTCAATAGTCTAGAGTCAAAAACTATTGACTGTTGACCATTGACCATTGACCATTGACTATTGACTATTGGTAATGAGGTTTTAAATTATGTTTTCTGGCATACTCAAATTCATATTGGGAATATTCTTAGCGATCGCAGTTTTATTAGGTAGTGGTGTTGCTGTAGCACTCTATTTCATGAACAGAACCGCCATACCCCCTACCAAGCCTATTTATGCTAATGATAGTCCTGCACTCAAAGATCCGAATATCAAACAGACTAAGGCAGAACCCACCCCTACATCTCCAGCTAAACCTGAAACTTCTCCTACTCCGACTCCCACACCTTCTGCATCCCCTACAGAAACAGCAGAGCCATTGCCACCAGGCACTTACAGAGGACGTATTACTTGGCCTCAAGGCGTAAGCTTGCGATCTGAACCGACTCAAGATTCTCAACGTGTAGGTGGGGCTGGTTTTAACGAGAACATTATTGTCTTAGAAGAAAACCAGGATAAAGTTTGGATAAAGATTCGCGTTGAAAGTACCAAACTAGAGGGTTGGACAAAAATAGGGAATATTCAACGAGTTGATGAATAAAACTTAACTCAAACTTAAATGTTTTTACCAAGAATCAGGGTAACTCTGTCTGGAAAAATTTTCTACGCCGGGAAACTCGGCTTTCCTTCTCTACAAGCGGCTTTGCCCTAAGCGTAGC
Source organism: Anabaena subtropica FACHB-260 (assembly GCF_014697105.1). Lineage (GTDB taxonomy): Bacteria > Cyanobacteriota > Cyanobacteriia > Cyanobacteriales > Nostocaceae > Trichormus > Trichormus subtropicus. The sequence continues at coordinate 69,051 of NZ_JACJRF010000019.1, forward strand.
TATGCCGCAGGCTTTACGGAACACTTATGCGTAACTTGCTTCCACGGAGTGGTACGAGGAACTTTTCGCTGCGTTTACCTTAGCGTTTCTCTGGATTGCAAAACTTTACGAAGTAAATAGAGGTTTTGAGTTGGAATCCAGTTTTTTTACTCAAAGAGATGTTTTTGAGTAACGCCACATCTACTTAAGATTGGAAACATTACATTAAGTTCGCCTTAAATACTGAGGAAGTAGTATATTTTTCTCTAGTAAATAGGTGCAGACATAGTAAATATCTGTACAATTGAATCAATGGTGGTATATTAATTTTATATATTATTAAGTAACTTTGCTGAATTACCGGAAAATAATCTGATCGTTGTGATTTTAATCCTTGCAATAACCCTGATCAGGGAATTCTTCTACCACCAAAAAATGCAGGTCATCTATGGACACTATCAGTTATTCTCATCTTGCTTCAGTTTATGAGGCATCTGAAAATATAGAAATAATTCCCATAAGCCTTAATCTGAAATTTTGGCAATCCTCGAAGCTGTCTAGCAGTGCAGCCATGAGGCTTTTATCTGTAGCACTGACTATAAGTATTTTGGGTGTAGCTGGAGAAGCTTTAGCATTGCAAAAAGTCGGCAGTAATGGCCCAGAAGTTGCCAATATCCAGAAGTGTTTAAAACAGTTAGGATTTTTTAATGGCCCTGTCAACGGCAGGTTTGCTAGCATCACCCAAAGCGCAGTGATTGGATTTCAAAGAGCCAATAGACTCACTGCTGATGGCATTGTTGGTAGTAGTACACAATCAGCTTTACAAAGAGCGTGCCGTGGTGGAACTGCTGGGAATAATACTGGTGGTGACTTGCGGTTAGGTAGTAGAGGATCAGCCGTGTCCCAACTACAACAGAACTTGCGACGTTTGGGTCACTTTAACGGCCCCAACACTGGCTATTTCGGTTCAGCAACTCAGCAAGCAGTCATCAAATTTCAACGCGCTAATCGCATAGCTGCTGACGGTATTGTTGGTAGTCAGACTGCACAAGCTATCAGAAATGCTACTACTGGTAACGTAGGTGGTGAATATCCTGTACTTTCCGAAGGTAGTACAGGCCCGGCTGTCACTAGACTGCAACAGCGTTTACGCCAGTTGGGTTATTTCAATGCCAATCCCACGGGAAATTTTCGGGGTATCACCAGAGACGCAGTAATTGCCTTTCAACGTAATGCTGGTTTACCAGTTACCGGAGTTGTCAACGTCCAAACTTGGAACGCTTTAGATGGTGTTTCTCAAGCCCCCAATAGACCAGGTTTATCGACTCAACAGGTAAGAGATTTACAGCAACGTCTAAGGGATTTGGGTTACTTTAATAGCAATCCCACCGGCACAATTGGTGCGATGACGAGGGATGCAATTATCAGATTTCAGCGAGACTATAGACTTACAGCCGATGGCATTGCTGATTTACAAATCTTACAGGCGGTCAGCAGAGTTTGGGAAGAAAGATATGCTAATCAGCCCAATAGAGATTTACTGACTGTAGGCGATCGCGGTAACAATGTCAGAGCAGTCCAACAACGTTTGTCGGAGTTCGGCTTGTTTAATGGCAGTCTAGATGGTTATTTTGATGACTATACTAGAGCATCTGTAGTGGCATTCCAGCAACGCCAACAACTTAATCCCACAGGTAACGTAGATTGGCAAACTTGGCAAGCACTGAACTTAAACGGCTCTCCTATAGGGAATATTCCTACCACTCCTGGCAATAATCGCTATGTAGTCGTAGTGCCAATCAGTAATGGTGGTACTCTCAACCAAGTGCGCCGTTATGTTCCCAATGCTTTCACGGCTAGCTCTAATTTAGGAACTTTTGTGAATGCGGGAAGTTTTAGCGATCGCGCAGCCGCAGAACAAATGTCTAGGATGTTACGCTCTAATGGTTTAGATGCGAGAGTGCAGTATTTTTAATTAGGGTCTGCGTTCCCTGTTCCCTATTCCCATAACATAGCTAAGTTAACAACCTGATTCTTGAACCCTGTTGAGTCTTATCTACCTCGATTCTGGCTTGAAAAGCTTCCTTGAGATGGGGCATATGGGTAACAGTGAGGATGCAGGCGAAGTCGTTAGCGATCGCATTAATTGCCGCAATTAGGCGATCGCATCCTTCAGCATCTTGTGTCCCAAAACCTTCATCCACAATCAATAGTTGTAATGCAGCCCCGGCTCTTTGTGCTAATAGTTTTGCTAAGGCTAAACGAATCGCAAAGTTAATTCTAAATGCTTCGCCACCAGAGTAGGTTTCATAAGCTCTTGTACCTCTGGCATCGGCAATGAGAATATCTAAGGTATCAATGAGTTTGGCATTTTTCTTAGTAGATTTACTACCCTTCCCTGCTCTTTGGGTAATAAATTGTACGTGTAATTGATTCGCACTCAATCTTGATAAGAGTTGATTTGTCTCAGCTTCCAGTTGGGGTAACACATTCTCAATCATCAAAGCTTGGATACCATTTTTACCAAAAGCCTGTGCTAATTCCTGATATACCCGATGTTGGCGCTTGCAAGTTTGGTATTGTTGCTGCTGCTCCTCATACTGAGTTTGCAGTGTTTCTAACTGATGCACCAACTGTTCTAAACGTCCTAACTGGGCAATGCTTTCGTCTAATTGTCGTCGTCTAGTTGCTAATTGCTGTTCTAAAGCTTGAATTTGCTCAATGGGGTTAGCGGCTTGGGCTAACTGCTGCACAAGACTGTCAATTTGGGTGGCGAGTTGTTGCCGTTCCTGCAATCTCGTCAGTTTAGACGCTTCCAAATCTTGCAACCTGCTCTGGAGTTGGGGATACTGTTGCTGGGCTGACAAAAGCTGCTGGTAACGCAATTGCCAAGATTGAGCTTGACGCACAGCTAGACGCAGGTTGTTATGCTGCTCAGAACTATAGTCTATTTCTGTAATTTGCTGCTCAAGGGTAGCGATTTGTTTAGCACATTCCGAATCAGTTTGATCTTGCTGGATTCTGGTTTCTATTTGAGCAATTTGGGCTTGTAATTCTGGTTTGCGGGCTGCTAATGTAGCTAGGCGTTTGGTAGCATCTTTGATTTGCCCTTGCTTAATTTCTGCCCATCGCCACCTTTCCACCTCACTCCGAGCGAGGGCGTGGTTCTGCTCATTGTAATTTAATTGTTGCAGATGCTGTTCTAATTGTCGCAGTTGTGATTGTTGCTCAAGGGCATACTCACCAGCTTGCAGCGATCGCTCTAAGTGTTGTTTTTCAGATGCTAATTGTTGTAACTGTTCCTCTGCATCGCTGGTAGATTGCAGTTGAGCAGCTAATTGTCCTCTCTGCTCCCTTAAAGTATCATAAGCGTTTAATTTTTGGGCTATTTCCCGATATTCTTGCCTCAATACCTGAATTTCTCGATCTGATACCGCCATCTGCTCACGAAACACCCATAACTGCCCCTCAGTCTCTTTATATTCATCTTTAGTTTTATCTACTACCCGATTCCAATGATGCTCATCTAAAGGACGTTCACACAAGGGACAGATAGCATCAGGGTTGCGGAGCATTTGCAATTTCTGCTCCATTTCTCCCAATAATCTTTCATATTCCCGTTGTTGGGCTTGCAACCGTTCAATAAAATGCCTTCTTTCATGGCCTTTTTCCTGAACACGTTGCAAATAAACCCGATCTTTCTCCATTTGATCAATTTGTAGCGCCACTTCCATGACTGCTTGTTGCAGTTGTGGTTGGCGTTGGGAAGCCCTTTGTAGTTGGTTTTCGGTAGCTTGTAGTTGTTCTAACCTAGCAACTAACCCCGCATGAACCCGATCTAAATAACTTTGCAAAGTTTGGCGCTGTTGCAACAAAGGTGAAACCTGCATTTGCAATTCATCAAGATGAGCCAGATGGCGACGAGCTGCGGTTAATTGGACTAATGCGGCTTCTATTTCTCCTGATTTACTGAGAGTGTGTTGAATTTCCTGTTCTTGCTGTTTTAAAGCTTCTAGTTGTCCTTGGACTTGTTGGAGTTGTCTTTCGAGTTCATGAATTTGTTTAGTTAATTGTTGTTGCTTTTGTTGACGTAGAGATGTGGCGCGGGTGTGTTGATCAAATTTGACAGCATAAGCTTCTTCTTGAGATTGCAGACTTTGATATTGACTGTAACCGTTTTTAATCTCTGCTTCTCGATGTAAGATAGTTTCTAGCTCTGTTAGCTGGGTTTTGACAACTGATTGCTCTTGTTGGAGGCGATCGCAGTCTTGGGTAAGATTTTGGTATTGTTGCCTAACAAAATTTAGTTGCTGTTCGCTATTTTGTCTTTGGTGCTGAATAACCTGTAGATTCTGCAACTGAATTGTCTCAACAGCCTGCAATTGTTGTAGTTGGTTAATTTCTGCTTCTAAGAGGGCGCGTTGGGTTTGAGTATTTTCCCGTTGTTGTAGCTGCGTTTTAATCGATTCTAAAGAACGTTCTAATTCTTCCGCCCTAGCTTTGAATTGACGTGATGACTCTTTGGCTCGTTCTTCCAATTCATCATATTGATTGAGTTTCAACAACTCCGCCAAAATTTCCTTACGTTCACTGGGACGTTTGAGCATAAATTCATCTGCTCGCCCCTGACGCAAGTAAGCAGAGTTGATAAAAGTATCGTAATCAAGCTTGATGTGTTCTAAAATTAAATCTTGAGTCGCTTTGATACCTTTACCAGTAATTGCCCGAAATCCGGAAGGTGTTTCGATTTGAAATTCCAGAATGCCAGATGCACCCCGGACTCTACTACGAATTACACGATATCTTTGCTGATTATTTTGAAAAGTAAAATCGACTCTAACTTCTTTCTCACCAGAATTAATCACATCATCTTCCACCGCAGCACGACTTTCACCCCACAGCGCCCATGTAATGGCTTCGAGTAGAGACGATTTACCTGCTCCATTAGAACCACAAATACAAGCCGTATGCAAACCCCGAAAATCTAACGTTGCATCACGGTAACTCAGAAAGTTTTTGAGGACAAGTTGTACTGGAATCATTGAGGCTATAGCGCCACATCTACATTATTTTATTAACTAACAGTACAGATGCACTCTTGTTAGTTTAACTAGGTAAATATCAGGTTTCTAGTTTTAAAGTCTGTAATTTTACAAAAATTAACAATTTTCTAAATCAGTCTTTCTTATTTGGCAAAATATTTTTCTCATCTACAGAAAAAATAGAAATATCCCAAAGCCAAAATTGACATGATCAATTCACCACTCATAACTCAATACGGTTCAGTTAAGAATAAAATCAATTACTGCCAATACAGCAGATAGACTTTTTTGGAGGGGGTTTGGGGGACGCAACCGTCCCCCAATAGGGGGCTTGGGGGAGAATCCCCCAAATCTTGGTTCTCCACAAATTGATTGACTAATCACGTTAACTGAACCGTATTGACTCATAACTCACTACTCATTTCTTGCGGAATATGCCCAGAGAAAGGTTTAAATACAGTAAGAAACAATCTCCGTAAAGCATCGTCAAGAAATACATAATCGCTGAAAACCCAAAACTATGATGACTCGCTTGAATCACTGGAAATCTGGAGCCGCCGCACTCATGGCCTTGACAGTCACCACAGGTACTGTCGCCCCCATGATTATTTTTGCACCCACGGCCAATGCTCAACTTCTCAATCAAAACCGTAGAGTTTCTATCCCTGCTGGGGTGACTTTCCCTGTTACCCACGATAAAGATCAAGTAGTTGTGGGTCCTGGAGAAACTACATCTTTAACCGTGAGAATAGCTAACAATATTATCGATAACAATAGAAACGTTTTGATTCCAGCAGGAACCGAAGTTGTCGGACGACTAGAACCAGTATATTTCAACGGCAATTTTTCCAGAGACAGAAACGACCAAAGTAATGTCAGGGGTGTTAGGTTTGTAGCACAAGAATTAATCTACTCTTCTGGTAATCGACAGTCAATTAATGCTAGTTCTCAAACCATTACTAGACTAGAAAAAATTAGCAGAAATAACTCTAGTAGAATATTAACCGATGCTGCTATTGGTGCAGGTGCAGCTACAGCAATTTCTCTAATTACAGGTAATCGTAGAATAGAAATTCTAGAGCCTGTAGGTGGTGCAGCAGCCGGTGCTTTAGCTAGTGTATTACTACGCAGACAAGAAGCAGAAGTATTTGTGATTCGACCACAACAAGATTTGCGACTAGCTCTTAATTCTAACTTGGTAGTGGATACTTTCCGTTAATCATCTCTACTAAGATTAAACTGTGAATTTAATTATCCCTATTTGCGCGATCGCCACTCAAACTATTTGTAGGCGATCGCTTAATTTTTATCTAGCAAAATTCATATTTCAGGTAACTATTTTAATCCATTCACGTCTTCATTCATATCTATAGAACTCATATTTGATTTTTGAACAGATAAATAGTCCAGTAGGGTGTGTTAGCGACAGCGTAACGCACCTTCCTTCCCTAAAGCCTTCGGTGTGTTAAGGTTTACGCCTAACACAACGGCAATATTGCAGGAGGAAAATCTACACTGCAATTTGCCTCCCCTACCTCTACTGAGATTGTTTCATAAATCAAATCGGATTCCTATATCTATATGTGAATAATCTTCTTATCAGTAATAGCACTATTACTTAAATTATAATACCTGTGATATAGCCATTATTTATAATTTACTCTACTAATAAAAACGTTCATAACTACAGATAAAAAAGGAACTTTTAATTTAATAAATGGTCTAGGTAATTAACAAAGAAAAACAAATAATTGTTGAGGCGAATAAAGTATATGTTTAATTTAAATCGTTGGCAATCTGGCACATCTGCACTCATGGCTTTGAGTGTCACCGCAGGAACTGTAGCCCCTTTCTTAGTAGCTTCTCCATCTTTAGCTCAAACTACTTTTTATGATGTTTCCTCAAATTATTGGGCTGCACAGTTTATTCAACAATTGTCACAGCGAGGTGTAATAGCAGGTTTCCCTGATGGTTCATTCCGTCCAGAGGAACCAGTAACCCGCGCTCAATTTGCTGCAATGGTCAACAAAGCTTTCCAAAAAACACCACAACGGCAAGCCATCGGATTTGTTGATGTGCCAAGTAACTATTGGGCATCCAGCGCCATTCAGCAAGCCTATACCATCGGGTTCCTCTCAGGATACCCAGGCAATCGTTTTGAGCCTAATCAAGCCATTCCTCGCCAGCAAGTATTAGTTTCCCTTGCCAATGGTCTGCAATATACTCCCGGTAGTAATGTTGAAAGTACTCTGCAATACTTCAATGACTCTGCTAATATTGCTGGTTATGCTCGTAGCCCCATCGCCGCAGCTACAGAGCAAAGAATTGTGGTGAACTACCCCAATGTCAACTTCTTAAATCCCACAGCAACAGCCACGCGCGCACAGGTAGCAGCTTTCATCTACCAAGCCCTAGTTAGTTCTAACCAAGCCTCAGCAATCAGCTCACCCTATATTGTTGCGACTCAACCTAACACGCCCAGATTACCCGTAGCTGTCACCATCCCTCAAGGAACTACAATCCCGGTCAAATATGACCAGGCTGAGAAAATTCTAGTAACCAAGGATGAAACAGCACCCCTGACATTGACAGTAGATCAAAATGTAGTTACTCAACAAGGTGCTGTAGTTATTCCGGCTGGTAGTCGAGTAATTGGTCAACTCAGACCAGCTCAAGGTGGTTCACAATTCGTTGCTCAAAAGCTAGTTTTAACCACTGGTGAAGAGTACGAACTCAATGCGACTTCTGAAGTAATTAGCAAAACAGAAACCGTGCGAAAGGGTACTAGTACGGGTACAATTCTCAGAAATACTGTGTTAGGTGCGGGCGCGGCGGCGGCGGTTTCTGCTGTCACAGGCGATCGCGCGATCGCTACAGAAGAAGTCTTAGGCGGTGCAGCGATCGGTGGATTAATCGGCCTGTTCTTCGGTAGAAATAGTGTGGACTTAATCGCCATTGACCCAGACACCGATTTACAAATGACAATTAATCAAAACCTACTGGTTTCCCAGAGATAGTCAACTACTATTGACTAATTGGCAACCAAATAATAAACGTCGTTCCTGGTGCATTAGGCGAAGTTAATTTAGAGTTAATTGCTGGACTGAAAATTTCTATTTCGCCTTGCATTTGCTCAATTAATTGTTTAGCGATCGCTAACCCTAAGCCTGTACCAGGAATTTTTGTTTGAGCTTGCACGCCTCGGTAATGTCTTTCGCCCAGATGAGCTAAATCTTCTGGAGGAATGCCAGGGCCATTGTCACTAATAGCAATGCCTTGAAAATTCACTTTTTCTTGTCCTACTTGAATATAAATCTTGCCACCTGTGGGAGTATATTTTAAAGCATTATCAATGATATTGCTTAGTACCTCTTGCAAGGCTTTCATATTTACCTTTACTAAGGGTAAATCTTGAGGAATATCTGCTTTCAGCTTAATATTTTTCTCTTGGGCAATTGCTTTTGCTGACATTAACAATGGTGTTAATAAATCAGCTACATAACAATCAGTTACTTGCTCCCCTGTTCCAGGTAATAATAAGGCAGGCTTTGCTTCTTTGTGGACAGTTGCTTCTACAAAGTCTTCATTTTCTGGTAGTAAAAGCGTAGCTAAATCTGCCTCTGTCCAATCAATAACTTGTTCAAATTTTTGCAACAATTCTTTGAGGCGATCGCTCTCTCTGACAATATTCTCCCCTACGTTCCGATTTGGATCACCTGAACGCAATCTTTTCAATAGCAGTTTACCAAAAGTTCGTAAGGCTGTTAACGGATTGCGAAATTGATGCAATAAATTATCTAACAAATCTCGCTGCTGTTCTTGCAGAATTTGTTGTTGATGCAGTTGGTGTTGCAACCATGCCCGACGCTGATCCAAAATACAAGCGATCGCCAGTGTTTGTCCAACTTTCTGCACTTGGCTTTGCTCTTGTTCATTCCACGGGCGATCGTCCCTGCTTGTCACCAATAATCCCATCATCACACCCTCATGAATTAGAGGTAAGACTATTTGGCGTTCATCGAGTAAGTATTCATCTCCAGAAGGCGATGGTGTTCCGCCCACTGTAGGCGATGACCTCTGGTCGGTCGTTCGCGGAGCGTCTGTCTTCGACACACTCCGCGAACGTAGAGAAGACCATCGCTCTGTTTCTGGTGTCTCTTCGACTGGCTCTACTGTCAATAATTGTCCCTGTTGTTGAGGTAGCAACGACTCATCACCCAATTGTAATTGTTGCCGTCCAGTCACCTCAGCAATCTCTTCTCCAGGTAGTATAAATGCCGTCTCTGGGTAAACAACCACAGGAATAAGTTTCGCCTCCCCTGTTGGCGACTCCACCAATTCTTGGGTTAAATAAACTACACTTAAAGAGGCTCCTAGCCCTTGGGTAAGTAGTGCTATTTGCTCTCGACATAGAGCTACAAAATCTGAACTGGCAGACATTAACATTTTTCAGCTCTTACTCAGGATCACGGGATTTGAGAGAAGATAAAAGAAGATACTTTCTTTTCCTCAGTTATTTAATAAAGCTTAACTAAATCTTTTCAGTAATAGTTTTTCCCAAAAAATGATGTACCAATCAGCTTTTGATTTATCTACCGTCAATAGTAATACTTTTCTTGTATCTAAAGTTTAAAAACTATTGATCTTTTGAACTAGAACTTATATAATTACGACGGATTTTGTAGCTATAACTACAATCTATAGCTTGAAAGAGGAGGAAAATAGGTTGGCAAGAAGACGTAAAAGGAAAAGTCGTCGTCGCCAGGAAGGACGACGGATTTTGGAACACGTGCCTCAATATAGCATCGAAAGCGGCGAAGAGAAACCTGTGACAGCAGCCAGGAAATTTATTCAAGCTGAAGGTATCTTGCCACCAGCGTTGCTACTCGTAAAGCGAAACGAACACACTACAGACCGTTATTTTTGGGCAGAGAAAGGGCTGTTTGGCGCTCAATACGTAGAAGAAAATCATTTCTTATTTCCTAGCCTGCGGGTATTAGAATCTCCCGCAGGCACGGAACCAGTGGCAGTAGGCAGTCGCTGATTTATAAATGATTATCTTACGTGTTGAATGCAGCTTCTGACAATCATTTAACTGGCAAAAATGTTCAGTTTATGCAAAATTTCCAATTTTTTTAAGTTTGTAACTGATTTGCCAGTAGAGCTAGTCCAAGTAATTGGAAAGTTAACTCTCAACAGACCAAGTTGGTTTGTATGGGTTGATTTCTGGTCTCATGATGCAGAAGAGAATCAGGATAGAGCAAAAAACACAAAGAAGCGAGAGCTAAACTTTACTTTCCTCCTGTGGATTGTCCAGAAAACTCTGTCAACACATACACTTTTCCCTGCGATTTAAGATCGTAGGGAAAAAGAACACTAGTACAAAAGGCACGGGTAAAAAGCAAAGGGCAAAAAATAGGGTCATATCAATTCAAAATCTTCGCGCAGCGTCTCGTTCGCGTTAGCGTCCCGCAGGAAAGAAAAGAAAGCCCACTATTACAAGGGTTTCTGCTCTTAAATTTGTTGCTGGATTGTAGAGGATTGCTGTGATTTAGTTTTAATTCGGCCGTTTAGTACTAGTGATTCTCCCGATGTTCTATTTAATAAACCTCCATTTGCTAAAAATTTGACGCACAGCCTGCCTCTGCATACTGAATAACAACCTAATTTATTCCATAGGCGTTAAAGATAGTACTTTTTGTAGCTCAGTTAGTTCATCACGGTGAGCAATGACTGTAATTTTATTAAAAGATTGTGGCCCAGTAGTAATAGGTTCTAGCTTAACTAACACCTTTTCTAGTCTTCCGGCTTTTTTCCAATAAAAAAGTCCACTCAACGGCGAAAATAATACCAATCCAAAGAAAATATTACCGAACTTAGGGAACAAAAAAAACAAAACCAAAGACAAACAAACTAGTCCAGCAGATGCTAGCAAGGTAAGGAAAACAGCTAGGAATATGCTGGGTTTCACGAACCCTTCAAAAGTGACTTGGTTTTTTTCCTGGTCTACCTCTGCCACTCGGTAAGACCGAGAAAGGAAATATTTTTGTAATTGTGGCATGAAAACTGCTTCCTCTTGCTCAGACATCAGTTGTGCTGTTTGTGTACGGTCTTTAGTGGATGCCCGAATAAAGAACAACAACCCAACCGCTAGCAACAAGGTGAGTAAAAACGTTGATGGCAGAATAGCAGTATCCATAACTAATTAATTAATGGTTCACAGGAGGAGATTTATTCATTATCAATTATTGTTTAATTTGTCCTCCCATGAATGTAATTGTGCCAAAGCCGAGCTAAGTCTTCCGCTTGATCCTGCCATTCTGAAGAAATTTGATACATTCGCCTCGGGCGACCTCTCCCTTCTAGCTTCTTCCAATACCCAGTAATAGCCCTATTGTCTTCCAGAAATTTGATTGCACTATAGAGTACAGTATCCGAAAGCCGATAGGTTGGGTGTTCAGTTTCTAATTGCTGAATTAATTCAGTTCCGTAGGATTCACCTTGGAGTAAAACATACAGAATGTAACAAATTGCGACTTCCTGGCACAGGTAAGTTGGCGGAGGATTTTCAAAGAATTGATATATATCCTCAAGTTTCATAAGTTAGTTAATGGCTAAAAGTATCCCTTAAGGTGGAAGCTACAGCTTTGTAATCAGTATATGACGCTACATCCAACTGAGTAAGTATATAGCGCTACTTTGACAGAATTTACTAAGTGTAAACAATGAATGATGACCGACACTGTGAACAGTGAAGGACACACACAAAAGTCTTGGGAACGCAAATAATTGCGCCCCTACCTAGCTCTAATTAGTGTGGTGAGGAGCAGTCAAGACAGTAGGTTTGCCACTATCTTGGTGTCAAGTAATGCCGAGCTGGTTTAGAACTGCTGAAACGTAAGATGCTATCGATGAAATTTTACAGGTAAAATGCTTTTTTGTCTGTAATTCTGTAAAAGTTCATAAATAGATGCTTTGGCGTTTATTCAACCAACGCCTTTGAATTACGAGCATAAAATTACTTAATGCAAATTTTACCTATGGACTTAAGTATTGTAGTCAGAAAGTGTTATTTAGGTTGAACCGCCAGTGGTGTGTGTCATAAGTGATGAGAAGTTACGAGTCTTTAGATACCCGATTTTTTAGCAATGTCTGGAATCTAGTAGCCCATCAGTAAATGATTTGCAAAAACTAGCAAATGTTTAGCACGGCATGACAAAAATAAAGGTACTATTTTAGAGCAGCATAGAGCCAATCTTGTGGCTATTTTATGTGCTTTTTATACTAGCCAGTTGGTGAGCAGTATGTCACAAAACCCCGATGCTCAATCATCTTCTTCTAATCTCCGAACAATTGCCCAGACTTTTCGTCTCACAGGCTGGATTAGCTTTTGGATTCAGCTAGTTCTAGGTGTGATTTCTGGCATTATTGTGTTACTTTTTGGCATTTTTAGTCAAAGAGCAGGCAGCCCTAACAATAATCCGGGAACGGGGTTTGGCGTATTTCTAGCAATTTGTGGATTGGTGGTTTTGGGTGGGGGTATTTATTTAGCCTTCCGCTATACAAGAATTGGTAATAAATTGCTATCATCCAACCCCAGTAATCGTCCTCGCAAAGTCGAAACAGTACAAGTATTACGTCTGGGGCTGTGGATTAATTTAGGAGGAACACTGGTGACATTATTGGGGGCGCAGGCGATCGTTGGTACACTAGTTGCCAGATCAATATCTCCCCAAGCCGTAACTACTCAATTATTTGACCCCACCCGCATCATTAGCGGTCTAGATATGTTGGTAGTCCAGGCAAACATCAACACAGTCTCAGCACACTTTTCTGGGCTGGTTGCGTCGCTTTGGCTGTTAAATCGCATTAATAAATCTTAAACTAGATATTTGTATTTGCTTTTCCTGTCATGGCAAGTCAAAATCAGTATATGCTGATGTGTTGGCAAGGAAGATACTAGGCGAAAGACTGAGAAAAATTTGTGCTGGATATTAAGCAAATAAGGGAAAATCCCCAACTAATTCAAGAACGGTTGAATAGTCGCAGTGGTACATATGACATTCAACCCATATTGCAATTGGATAAACAACAACGGGAGTTGGAAGCAAACCGCAGCCAACTCCAAGCCCGGAGTAATGAAATTGGTAAAAGCGTCGGACAGAAGATGAAATCTGGTGTCAATCCTCAAGACCCAGAAATTCAATCTTTACGGGATGAGGGTAACGCGATTAAAGCCCAATTGAGTGAACTAGAACCACGGGAAAAAGAACTCAAGGCGGAAATTGAACAACTTATACTAGCACTTCCTAATTTACCCAGTGATTCCACACCTGTAGGTAAGGGTGAGGAAGAAAACCTAGAGGTAAGGCGTTGGGGTGATGAATATCTACCCCAGAACCCGAATATTCTCCCTCATTGGGAAATTGGCGAAAAGCTAGGTATCCTCAATTTTGAGCGTGCTGTCAAAGTTGCCCAAAGTCGCTTTGTCAACCTGATAGGGGCTGGTGCTGCATTGGAGAGGGCATTAATTAACTTTATGCTGAAGACGCAAACCGCAGCAGGTTATGTAGAAGTTAGTCCACCCTTGCTAGTAAATACTGATTCTTTAACAGGAACTGGTCAATTACCGAAGTTTGCAGAAGAAAGCTTTAAGTGTGCTGATGATGAATTGTGGTTGATTCCCACAGCAGAAGTTCCTGTTACTAACCTTTATCGGGGTGAAATTCTAGCGGCGGAAGATTTACCAATTTATCACTGTGCTTATACTCCCTGTTTTCGTCGGGAAGCGGGAAGTTATGGACGGGATATGCGGGGTTTAATTCGGCTGCATCAATTTAATAAAGTAGAGTTGGTGAAAGTTGTTCATCCCAGCACTTCTTTTGATGAATTAGAAAAATTGGTGGGGAATGCCGAAGCAATTTTACAGGCTTTAAAATTACCTTACCGGGTGATTAATCTTTGTACTGGTGATTTAGGTTTTGGGGCAACGAAAACCTATGATTTAGAAGTATGGCTACCATCTTCTGGTAAATATCGGGAAATTTCCAGTTGTTCTAATTGTTTTGATTTCCAAGCGCGGCGAGCCGATATTCGCTTTAAGGAAGCTGGTAAGAAAGGGACGCAGTTTGTCCATACCCTCAACGGTTCCGGCTTAGCTGTGGGGAGAACTATGGCAGCTATTTTGGAGAATTATCAGCAAACGGATGGGACAATTTTGATACCGGAAGTATTGCAACCTTTCTTAGGACGTGAGGTGTTGTAGCTATGATGCCATTCATTTAGCTTAATACTTTAAGCATCCTAAAACTGGACAGCTTAATAAGGTGCGTTAATAAAATGTAATGCACCTTACAAAACTTACTTATAAAAACGAATTTTTACTGGTTATGGGTAACAAAGGTTACAATATATTATCGAATTTTATCTAAAGAATATGGAGCTACACGCATATACCAGAACAATTTCCGATCTTTTTTCTGTAAAAAAGAAGTATGTTGTTCCTAGATTCCAAAGAGAATATTCATGGACAAAAGAGAAGGTTTCGGAATTATGGGACGATATTGTAGCAAATATTAATATCAGTAATGATGGACAATTTAATCATGAAGAGTATTTTATTGGATCACTAGTTCTTGTAGGAGATGACAAATCTCTATCAATGCAAATTGTTGACGGACAACAGAGACTTACAACGATAACCATATTACTTTCTGCGCTATGTCAAAGATTCATAGAAATTGAAAAAAGAAATTTGGCTGAATCTATATATGAGAACTATATTGCCGGTAAAGATGATGAAGGAAAAGACTACTTTAAATTAGAGAATGAAACTCCCAAGCCTTTTTTTCAAATATCGATTCAGCATATTGATAAAAAGCAAGAATCTGCTTCTTCTGAAGAAGAGAAAAATTTATTAAATTCATATAACGAGTTTTATTCCTACACTTCTAAAGAATTACTTAAACAAAAGTTTGGGCAGATTACAATAGAAAATGATTTATATGAAAATCTTTTAAAAGCAATCAGAGATCAAGTCGTGAAGTATTTGAAAGTAATTTTCATCACTGTTAGTGAAGAAGACCAAGCTTACACAATATTTGAAACTTTGAATGCACGAGGCATGGATTTAAGTTTCGTTGACTTAATAAAAAATAAAGTATTTAAAAGTTTTACTACAAGACATCCTGATGATTATGCAAAGACTAAATGGAAAAAATTACGAAAAACAATAGCTTCAAGAGATGGTGTAGGTACTCTGGAAACATTTGTCAGGCATTGGTGGATAGCTAGATATAACTATACAAGTGCAGATAATGTTTACAAACATTTCAAGAAACAATGGAATGTTGGTGGAATAAACCCTGAATTTTTTTTAGATGAGTTAGTGAATGATGCTGAACTATACGTAAAAATATCTTCTCCTGTCGTAGAAGATTTTCCACAACAAGAAGAAAAAGAATTATATAGATCATTGTTGGCATTGAAAACTTTCAACGTTAGTCAGCATAAACCTTTTTTATTAAACCTATTCAAAGTACGACAGCAAAATTTTTTAACACTAACAGATGTAAAAAAAATTATTTGTTTTATTGAAAAATTTCATTTTTGTTTCAACGCTGTATGTTCTATGAGACCTTCAGGAATTGAACAAAGTTATTCTAAAGCTACTAGACAATTATTTGATGCAAAAGATAAAAACTCAGCTAGAAAAGTTATAGATGAGTTGAAACAACAATTGTTGACTCGGCTGCCTGAGAAGGATAAATTTAAAGATGATTTTTCTAAACTAAAATACCTTAAGAGCTATACCAAAGATAAAAAACTCATACAGTATATTTTTAGTCATCTTGAATCTGTCAAACAAACAACCA
Organism: Anabaena subtropica FACHB-260; assembly: GCF_014697105.1. Lineage (GTDB taxonomy): Bacteria > Cyanobacteriota > Cyanobacteriia > Cyanobacteriales > Nostocaceae > Trichormus > Trichormus subtropicus. The sequence goes on from NZ_JACJRF010000019.1 coordinate 84,946, forward strand.
ATGAGTTTAAGCCTGATAGCATAACTTTAGAACACATACTATCTCAGTCATCAGGGACAGAAGATTATATAGGTATGATCGGTAATTTACTGCCACTGGGAGCAAAATTAAATGGAGAAGCTGGTACTAAAAAACTGGTAGATAAAATAGAAACATACAACAAATCAAACTTTATATTAACGCAAGAATTTGCAACCAGTAACCCTGAAACATGGGGAGAAGAGGAAATTAAAGCTAGAACAAGTGATTTGGCAGAATATTGTTACAATTCAATATGGATTACAGAAGTGTAATGCTTGATTTAGAGGTGGCGATCGCCCAAACTATAATTTAAGAAAGCGCAAAGGTTAATCAAACCCTGATTGCCATGTTAAAAAGTTACGAAGCGATTTATGAAAATGGTCAAGTAAAGTCGATATCAGAACAGCCTCAAGTTAATACTGCCCGTGTCATTGTTACCTTTATAGAAGAAACCTTACCATCAAAGAAACGCCGCACTGCCCCTGAATCTATTGCAGGTAAAGGTAAAACATTAGGCGATATTGTCAGTCCTATCGTTGACGAAGAAGACTGGGAATGTTTGAAGTAATAGTCCTAGATACCCATATTTGGTTCTGGTTGATTAATCAAGAATTTCAAAGATTTCCAACTCAGTGGAGAGAAGCTATCGAAACGGCTAAACAAGTAGGCATTTCGGTAATTTCTTGTTATGAAATTGCACCGGCACAGCAGCGAGGAAGGCTACAGTTACCCTGTGCCGCTAATCAATGGTTTCAGGAAGCTTTGCAGCCAGCAGATATTACATTATTTCCCCTAACGCCCGAAATTGTCTGCCGTGCTGTAGATTTATCTCCTATTCACAAAGATTCGTTTGACCGCCTGATTATTGCTACTACATTGGAATATCAAGCAAAGTTAGCCAGTGTTGATAGTTTGTTCTCTCAGTATCCTGAACTTGATACTCATTTGATGAAGTAGTGGGCGCTCAGTCTAACTTAGGCATAGTTTCATACTGTAGGATGCTTTGAGTCTCTACGTCCGTTCCCTAACTACTACAATAAAAATATATATCGGAATATTTTGATTAATTTGCTTTATGTCAGTTTTAGCAGCGATCGCAGTCTTGGCGGTATTAATCTTGGTACACGAGTTGGGGCATTTTGTCGCCGCGCGTTCTCAAGGTATTCATGTGAACCGCTTTTCTCTAGGATTTGGGCCTGTTTTGTGGAAGTACCAAGGTACGGAAACTGAGTATGCTATCCGGGCTTTTCCCCTGGGTGGATTTGTTGGCTTCCCCGATGATGACCCCGATAGCGATATTCCCCCCAATGACCCAAATTTGCTGCGTAACCGTCCTATTTTAGATCGGGCGATCGTTATCAGTGCAGGTGTCATCGCCAATTTAATTTTTGCTTATATGCTATTGGTAGCCCAGGTGAGCTTTGTTGGCATTGGACAAGCCAGCCAGTCAGGGGTATTAATCCAACAGCTAGCGCCAGAGGTTAGTGCTGTTGCAACCGCAGCTGGACTTAAACCAGGAGATGTGATTCTCGCAGCTAATCAAAAAGAATTTGGGACTTCACTGCAAGAAATAGAGGCTTTAAGAGACATTATTAAAAATAGCCCCGGTAAATCTATTCAACTCCAAGTTGCCCGTGGAGACGAAAGGCTATCAGTTAATGTCATTCCTGAAGCTAAACCTGCCGGAGGTAGTATTGGTATTGGGCTTGCACCTAATGGCAAAGTAGAACGTCTTCCCGTTAGTCTTACCAAAGCTTTTAGTGTTGGCGCTAGCGAATTTCAGCGTATTGTCGTGATGACATTTAAAGGCTTTGGACAGCTAATTACTAACTTTGGTGAAACAGCAAGCCAAGTTGCAGGCCCCATCAAAATTGTCGAAATTGGCGCTAACATTGCCCAAAACGATACAGGTAGTTTGTTCTTTTTTGCAGCTTTAATTAGCATCAACTTAGCAGTCATCAATATTCTGCCACTCCCGGCTTTGGACGGTGGACAATTAGCGTTTTTACTCATTGAAGGTTTGCGAGGAAAACCCTTACCTAACCGGATTCAAGAAGGTGTAATGCAGACTGGTCTGGTGTTACTCTTAGGATTGGGAATTTTTCTGATTGTTAAAGAAACTACTCAGTTAACTACCCAATTGGAGTGGGTGCAGAAATTGTTCCAGTGAGTACTACTACCCGCAAATCCATTTCTAAAAAGCAACGGGCGTTAGAAATTCTCTCTCGCCTGAAGCGTCTTTATCCCGATGCCACCTGCTCCTTAAACTACACCACAACATTGCAATTGCTGGTGGCGACTATTCTCTCTGCTCAGTGTACAGATGAGCGAGTCAATCTAGTCACACCAGGTTTATTTAGTCGCTTTCCTGATGCTCCTAGTTTAGCTAGTGCTGATTTAACAGATTTAGAAAACTTGGTACGTTCTACAGGATTTTATCGCAATAAGGCGAAGAATATTCAAGCGGCCTGTCGCATGATTGTCAGTGACTATAACTCTGTGGTTCCCAACACAATGGAACAATTGTTAAAACTGCCTGGTGTAGCACGGAAGACAGCAAATGTGGTTTTAGCTCATGCTTATGGCATCAATGCTGGGGTGACGGTAGATACTCATGTGAAGCGCCTCAGTCAACGTCTGGGTTTAACTAAGTATCCAGATCCTATTCACATTGAACAAGATTTAATGAAATTATTGCCACAACCCGATTGGGAAAATTGGTCAATTCGGCTCATTTATCATGGTCGATCTGTCTGTAAAGCCCGTTCACCTGTATGCGAGGCTTGCGAATTGGCAGATTTATGCCCCTCTGCCACTAAAACAATTATTGTTGGATAGATGGGCAGAAATAGAGGCGATTAGCCTTTCCTAAATGTAGAATGGAAAATGCTGTCTTTAAATTCTTCAATTAATTTATGGCAAAGAAGAGCATGATTGAGCGCGAGAAAAAACGCGCTAAGTTGGTAGAAAAGTATTCTGAAAAGCGGGAAGCTCTCTTAGAAGAGTTCAGAACAACAGAATCTCCTCTAGATAAGTTAGACATTCACCGACAAATCCAACAACTACCCCGTAACAGTGCGCCTAATCGTCGTCGTAACCGTTGCTGGGTAACTGGTCGTCCTAGAGGTGTTTATCGTGACTTTGGGCTATCTCGGAACGTCCTACGGGAATGGGCGCACGAAGGTCTTTTACCCGGAGTTGTTAAGTCTAGCTGGTAGTTAATAGTCAACGGTCAACGGTCAAAAGTTTTCTACTATGGACTATTGACTATGGACTATTGACTATGGACTGTAATTTATTGTCCACAACAACGGTCTATACCTAGACTTTCTAAGAGTAGATCGCTGACAGCGTTGGCGATCGCAAACTCTCCATAAAAGCTTTTGGAAAAATCAAATGCCTGCATCTCTGTGACAATGGCAATCACCAGAGAACCAAGGTCATTTTCTCCTTCCATCCTTTGGCGGACAAAAATTTGTGCTGCACGTTGAGCAATCTTTTGATTGACTGCTTCGGGAATAAATTCTGTATCTAGCCAGCGCAGCAAACACTCTTGCAACCATTGACCTTCGAGGTTAGGATTTGCGGCTGGTGGTAGGGTGATGGGTGGTATCGGTTGTGTCATCTGTTTTTCAACGCAGAGGAATATTATGGAGAGTGCAGAGGAGCGCCAAGTATGACTAATAACATCAGAGTGCGTTCCTCTGATATTTTTTATTTTTAGTTTTATCTATGCAATATGATATCGCCTCTATTATTCAAGGCTACGCTCAAGGCTATTTTCTCATGGCTGATGACAGTGATTGCCTGGGATGGTACGGAAGCCGCGATCGCACTTTGATTCCATTAGATGAGCGATTTCGCTATCCTAAGTCCTTGCAGCGTGTTTTGAATCAAGAAAGATTTATGGTGGCGATTAACCGTGATTTTGAGGCTGTTGTCGCTGGTTGTGCTAACCGTGAAACTACTTGGATTTCGCCTGAATTACAAGAAATTTACTGGCTACTGTATCAGACGGGTTACGCCTATAGTTTTGAAACGTGGCAAGGTGACAAACTAGCTGGGGGAATTTTAGGAATTGTCATTGGCGGCGCTTTTATTGGCGAATCGATGTTTTACCGTATTCCTGACGGCTCTAAAGTAGCAATGGTCAAGTTGGTAGAAAAATTACGCCAAAGGGAATTTGTCATGTTTGACGCCCAAATGATGAATCCCCATTTAGAAAGATTTGGCGCTTACCGCATTCAGGATAAAGAATATAAAACTCTATTAGAAAAAGCATTACTAAGGCATTGCTCTCTAATTTAACTATTTGGAATTAGAAATTACTTCAGCAAGCTTTGTACTTTTTTCTACGCTTTTGGGTGGATGAATGACTCTGTGAGGTTAAGTAGAAATTAATTAGAAACTTAACGGAGGATGAATTAATGACTACAGGTAACGGACATTCTCAAGAACCTATCAGCAATTTAGAGTATGATTTTCTTACCGTGTTACAGAATAAAGCGGAAGCGGTGAGAGCCTACGAAACTTACATCCAAGATGCACAAGCAGCAAACTCTCAGCCTTGTGTACAATTACTGCAAAAATTGCGCCAGACTGAAATTGAGCAAGCACAAGAAATTCGTCATCATCTACAAGAAGTGATGCAGCACGGTAAGATGTAACACTCAACGGTAATAGGTAATTAGTTAATTATCTATTACCTCTGATTTGGCTATTAGTTTTGATAATTGGCATAGATTGTATTTGAGATGCTTGAGTAGAAAAATCGCAAATTGATTGAAATGGGCAAAAACGGCAGTGATAACCTGGATTTGGTGGGAATATTTCACTAAAATTTCTAGCTGCTTCGTGATATTTTTGTACGTCTTCGTAATGTTTTTTGGCTATATTTATTAACTCAAGCTTCAAATTTTCTAATTCATTTTTTTTCAGACTAATTAACTCTGATTCTTGACTTAGTTCTAAATTATAAAATGAAGCAACTGCTTCCTTACCTGGATAAAGATAGTGAGCTGCTAATAAATAAACTAATGCTTGCCTTTTATCAAAAGCAGATTTACCAGTTTTAAAATCTAAAATGTGCAAAGTATGGCGGTCGTCAGATTCAATGAAGACGCAATCCATCGCTGCATATAAACGGAAACGATCATCTTTTTGCTCAATTAAAATCGGCTTGGGAAAACCTTCATCTCCACGAGTCAATTGCAGAATTTTTTTACCCAATAATAAAGGCGCATTGTAATATTTCTTCAAAATTTGTAGCACTCTTTGTTGCACTTGCATTGTCGAGTTACTTAATTTCAGCAATTGTGCTACTTGCTCTACTCCATCGGAACGCGTTAACAGATGTCGATTATGATGAAACTCATAAACACCTTTTTGGGCAAGGATGCCAATTCGCTGGGGTGCGGTAGCATTCCCTAGTAGTGCTTTGACTTGTGGTTCGTGTTGACGCGCCTTGATAAACCCCCGTCTCATCTGGCAATGCCATCGTTCTTGCCCTATAGCTGGGGCAACTAAAGACCAGAGGTGATAACTAACAAAAAGTCGATCGGGGGTTGACATTGGTCAAGAGCAGTGAGAAAAAATACGGTGGAGGATGCTTGCGACTACGCACGCTTTGCGGGAAGCTTCCTATAGTGTTCAAATAAATGGGAGACAGTGGCAAATATGAGCGCTAGTAGCAATTCCAGCAAGATAAAATTTGGTACTGATGGATGGAGAGGCATTATTGCCGATGATTTCACTTTTCCCAATGTGCGGAAAGTGACAAGAGCGATCGCCCGTTACCTGGAAACAGCCTACACAAAAGATAGACCAGTTCTAATTGCCTACGATACTCGGTTTTTAGCTGACCAGTTCGCTCAGACAGCAGCGCAAGTCTTGGCTGACTTGGGCTGGAATGTCAAAGTTACTGACCGGGATTGCCCCACACCAGTAATTGCTTATAATGCCCGTCACCTGAATTCGGCTGGGGCATTAATGTTTACGGCTAGCCATAATCCAGCACCCTATTGTGGAATTAAATATATCCCTGATTATGCTGGCCCTGCCACTCCAGAAATTACTGATACTATTGTGGCAAATATCGAAAGTGCATCGGATGAGTTGCCTAGTGGCAAGCCATCAGGTTCAATTTCTACTTTCGATCCCAAACCAGACTATCTCCAGTTTATTTACACATTGCTAGATGTAGAAAAAATTAAAAGCGCCCAACTAAAAGTCAAGTATGATGCGTTATATTCTACATCCCGTGGCTATTTAGATGAAGTCCTCTTACAAAGTGGCGCGCAATTAGAAAGTTTCCACACTTGGCGCGATGTGCTGTTTGGTGGTGGAATGCCTGAACCAAAGGGAGAACAGCTAGTTGAATTAGTCGAAGCAGTCCGCCGAGATCATGCAGATTTGGGTTTGGCTACAGATGGCGACAGCGATCGCTTCGGGATTGTGGATGAATTGGGCAACGTCCTTACACCCAACACTGTGCTGTTAGTCCTAGCACGTCATTTAATTAAAAATAGAGGTAAAAGCGGCGCTATTGTCCGCACTGTAGCGACAACTCACCTATTAGATAATTTCGCCGCTAAATACGGTTTGACAATTTATGAAACAGCCGTAGGTTTTAAATACATTGGGGAAAAAATGCGGGAAACTGACGTACTTATAGGGGGTGAAGAATCAGGCGGTTTAAGTATTATTGGGCATATTCCAGAAAAAGATGGCATTTTAGCTGATATGCTCATTGCCGAGGCGATCGCCTATGAAGGTAAGCCCCTCAGTCAATTGGTGAAAGAAGCGATCGCTGAAGCCGATGGCCCTCTGTACAACAATCGTCTTGACTTACACTTGACAGAAGATCACAAAAATGCTGTCATTAATTCCTTTACAAAAAATCCTCCTTCAGAGGTAGCCGGGATTAAAGTTAAGGAAGTCGGACGTAAAGACGGAATTAAGCTGTATCTAGAAGAAGGTAGCTGGGTGTTACTGCGTCCCTCTGGTACTGAACCATTGGTACGCGTTTACCTAGAAACCAAATCTCCAGAGAAACTAACCAAACTGGCGCAAGAGTTGGAAGGTGCGATCGCTAAGTTAGGATAGGAATCTCAACCACAGATGAACGCTAATACTTATGTGTTCATCTGTGTGCATTTATGGTTATTTTTATGAAAATTTTGGCTCCTTTTTTCACGTCTCTAGTTATAGCTATTTGGGTAGTGGCGATCGCTATTATTTCCGTCCAAAATGCGACACCAGTATCTTTAAAATTCTTAATATTTCAATCTGTTCAGATACCAGTTGGTTTAGTGCTGGCTTTTAGCTCTGGTATTGGGTTAATGGCTATGGCTGTGTTACAGCCTCTCTGGGGTATCGCTGGTTCTGGAGGAGGGCGTTCAAGGTTGGAAGAGGACGCAGAATTTTTCGTTGATGATGAAGAGTTTTAAAGAAAATTAAGACCAATTGAAGCAAAAAAATAGAGTAGCGCAACTGTGCTACTCTATTTTAGTTTTTATTCTTACCTAGATAAGTTTTTTAGACCCCGTGAATAGTTAGTAAATCATATCCGGGCTAAAACTGGTTCAGGTTTTGTTGTATTGACGGTATTCGATTCTGAATCTGTGCTGTAGATTTCACAGGAGTTATTAGGACTTTCAATCAGCTTAATTTTGTAAAGCTTGGCTCCTAGTTCTTGGATAGGCGATCGCAGTAAATTACTAATATACAGAGCGATATTCTCAGCCGTTGGTACAACTTCGGCAAAGTAAGGAATATCTTTGTTTAAAAATGTGTGGTCAAATGCTTCCACAACATAATCTTCAATAGCCTGATTCAAAGCACCTAAATCGACAATCATACCGGTGCGAGGATCAATCTCACCTTTAACTGTTACTTCTAGGTGATAATTATGTCCATGTCCGTGGGGACGCGCACATTTACCATAAATTTCCGTATTATCTTCTTGACTGAGATGGGGATGAGCAAGCCGATGGGCGGCGCTAAAGTGAGTACTAATAGTCAGGTAAGCTTCCATTCCGTTTCCTAGATAATCTGCCCAAAGTTCAGGATGTTCAAACAACTGTACGCGGACTAGAGGCAAGTGAGGAGCTAGTCGCTGCCAGATAACCCGTGCGATATTTTCCGTCGTAGGCAAAGTCTGCTGAAATTCTGCCCAGACATCGTTGAGATAGGAAAAGTCCAGTTGGCTGGTAACTTCCCGCTTAATGTCTTGTTTCACATCAGACAAGTTCAACACCATGCCATATTCATCTAGTTCTCCAGCTAGGGAGATAAATAAGACATAGTTATGCCCATGCCCAGGAAATCGAGAGCAAGCGCCAAATTTCTCAATATTCTCGGCTTCACTCAGTTCTGGCAACCAATAACGGTGGCTAGCCGAAAACTGAGCGCGGCGATTTACAATACATTGCATGAGTACACTGGGAGCAAAATTTAAATTTTCTTAATCTTTCTCTATATTCCAGCATAAACTAATTTCTTGGTCATTAGTCATGAGTGTATGAATTGTGAACTATAGATTAATGACTAATGACTACTTACCGATGCTTGTGCTTCACCATGTAATCTTGTAGCGATGCGGAAGAGTTCTTGACCTGTATGTAAATAGCGCTCATCATAGTTCAAGGGAAAATAAGCCAATTCTTCTAATCCATCTGCTACTTGATTGAGGCTGTAATAAAGATGAGCTGCTACTCTAGCCAAACTTGGTGGATTTGGTTGAGAACGAAAAATAGTTTGGGCTTGCTTGAAGTCTTCCTTACAAGCTACTAAGTATTCCTGAAATTCATCCAAGAGTTCATCATCAAAGGGATCAGCCGCTAGTTCCTCAATCTGTTCTTCCAACGAACTGAGAATGGTGCAAAGAAGGCGATTTACTGGTTGATAAACTAAGCGTAGCCATTCTTCTACTTGCTCGTCAGCATCCTTACCACTTTTACGTCTTGTTTGGTAATGTTTTTGTGCTGATGCAGTACGTTGTAGGCGATCGCCTTTTAATTTTTGGTATTTATCCCGTAGTTCTTGGTCATAATTGAGGCGACGTTGATTGTCGCCTAAAACTTCATAAGCTGCGTTAATTTGGATAATCTGCTCTTTATCTGCTGTTTTCTGATTACTATCAGGGTGAAACAATTTTACCAAGCGGCGGTAAGCTTGCTTAATCTCCGCTTGGCTGGCGTTGGGATTAACTTTGAGAGTGTCGTAGTGACTTAAATCTTTTTTATAATCGACCATTCATCCAATTTATCGTTAGCTAATACTAGCTGTTGCCTTTGTTTCTAGGTCTTGGAACAAGGGTGTACTGAGATATCTTTCTCCAAAACTAGGCTGAATCAATACAATTAATCGTCCTGCATTTTCTGGACGTTGAGCAACACGAATCGCGGCACACAAAGCGGCTCCACTAGAAATCCCAGATAGTAGCCCTTCTTCTCTAGCTAAACGCCGACCATAAGCGATCGCTTCTTCATCAGTGATTGTAATCACTTCATCAATTAATTGTACTTTTAGGACTTGGGGGACAAATCCAGCACCAATGCCCTGAATTTTATGGGGGCCTGGTTTGCCTCCTGATAAAACTGGACTATTGGCAGGCTCGACGGCGATCGCCTGGAAAGTTGGTTTACGAGCTTTCAGTACTTCCGCTACACCTGTGATCGTACCACCTGTACCCACTCCTGCAACAATTATATCTACCTGTCCATCGGTATCTTCCCAGATTTCTTCTGCTGTGGTTTCCCGATGTATCTTCACATTGGCAGGATTACGGAACTGCTGCAACATATAAGCATAGGGTGTACTATTCACAATCTCCTGCGCCCGGCGAATTGCTCCACTCATTCCTTCCATTCCCGGCGTGAGTTCTAATTCAGCCCCATAAGCCCGTAACATTGCCCGACGCTCACCACTCATAGTTTCTGGCATCGTTAAAATTAACCTATAACCCTTGGCTGCTGCTGCCATTGCTAGGGCAATACCCGTGTTTCCTGATGTGGGTTCTACTAATACGGTCTTACCAGGAGAAATCAAGCCCTCCTCTTCCGCCGCATTAATCATGCTCACCCCAATTCGGTCTTTCACAGACGACGATGGATTCATACTTTCCATCTTCACCAAAATCTGAGCCACACATCCTTCGGCTTGAGGAATGCGATTTAACTGTACTAAAGGTGTACGACCAACAAGTTCTGTAATGTTACGAGCAACCCGCATAATTTGTCCTTATTGAGTTATTTAGTTATTAGTCAATGGTCATTAGTTATTCTCTCTTATCCGCAGTACGCAGTACTGACTTCGTCATCCTTAAACTATGGACTATAGACTATGGATTATTGATTATGGATTATTGACTAAATGTAGTACATCACATCTAATTGCCTTCGGGAATCTCTCTTTTCACAAAGATCCTGAAGGGTATATTTTTTCAAAACTGAATTTGCCGCCTGACGTGCTTCCTGCCAAATTTCCTCTATAACCGAACCATCTACGGTTTGAGACTTGACATTATCCTCACCAGGCCTCGCCTCTAACCCTTCCAAACATTCAAATATGTCAAAAATGGTTATTTTACGAGGTTCGCGGGCTAAAAAATAGCCTCCTCTTGATCCCCGTTGACTTTTCAATATACCTCCACGCCTCAAGGTCGCTAGTAGTTGTTCTAGATAGCGATCCGGTATGCTTTGTTGGGCGGCGATTTGCCTAATTTGCATGGGTTCACCACTGTCGTAATGAGTCGCCATTTCTAATAAGGCAAGAATTGCGTATTCTGATTTACACGATAGTTCCACAAGCAATCAGTGAGTGAGTGGTGAATAAGATGAATAGAGAGTTAAGTTTTAAGCCCTAACTTCTTCCAGTATACTCCGGTTAAGCAGTGGGGTTTGTGCATTATTCCTAATGACAGCAAAAAACCCCGCACAATAGCGGGGTTTTGCTTATTTGAAAATTATTAGGGAGTTTTGGACACCTTAGAAGGTAAATGTAGTTCTGAGGGTACCAATAAACGCATCTGGATTATCGCCGTTCTGGTTAGGATTGGTCAACCAGATTACACCGGGAGTGATGGAGATGTTATCAGAAACGCGGTACTTGTAGAAACCTTCAACTTGGTAGGGGATATCACTAGCACCAGGCTGACGGGAATAAGGTTGAGCGCCTGCGAAAATACCCAGTACGTTACCTCTCCTACCAAAGTCAGGTAATGCTACACCAACACCGTAGCTCCAGACTTCTCTATCATCACCTATACCAAAGCCTGTAACATCACTGTAAGATACAAAGCCACTAAATGACAGGTTGTTGCTGGGTCTGAAGGCTGCTGACAAACCGTAGGAATTGCTGGAAGATGCACTAACTATAGGGTTATTGGCTAGTGAAGTACCTACGATAACATTGTCTGTTCCAGAGTTAAATAGGGAGGTGCTATTTGCGCCATGATATCCATGAACGTAAGTAGCAGCGATCGCCACGCGATCGCCTACACTGAAGTTCAACTGACCTAGAGCAGCATAATCACCGTTGAACACCCCTTGACTAGCACCAGGATTATTAGCGTCTGAAGCCAAATAACCGACTGTTAAGGAACTAGGTCTGAGAATACTGCCACCTTGACCAAATGGTAGGTTGATTGCAATACCTGCACCACCACCAATCCGATAGATGGGGTTTTCCGCAGAAAATGTTGATAAAGCACCATTACCGCCGTCACTCTTGTCGGAGAAGTAAGGGTTGTTGACTGCTGCATACTGGTTATGCTTACCGCCAGAAGCAGCCAAGTAAACTTGAACTGGTCCAACAGGTGCTTCGTATGTCAATCGGTCAATTGTAACGTTGTTGTTACCTCCGGCACCAACTTGGAAAGTTTGTAGCCCTTGACCACCAGCGTCAACAGGGATGTTATTGTTGTCTCTAAAATCAAAACTATTTGCATTACCAGCCGCTAGACGGGTAGTTAAAACGTCTCTACCGGTGAAGCTGGTTTGCAAGCCTAAACGAACTCTATTTTGGAAGACAGTATTGTTAGCGTCGCCAGTATTGTCGCCAAAAACATCAGTAACAGCAAAAATAGCTTCACCAACTAGTTTTGTGGTTGTGGAGAACTGGTTAGCTTCCAATTCCGCAGTGCGTGCTTCTAGTGCATCTACACGACCACGCAGGGTTGCCAGTTCAGCAGAAAATTCTTCTTGTAATCGTTGTAAAGTAGCTAAATCTTCTTTGGTTACTAGGTCTGCTGTTGCTGTAGCAATCAATTCGTTGACGCGATCCAAACAGGCGTTTAAACCAGCAGCAAATTCATAACGTGTTAAAGCACGGTTCCCACGATAAGTGCCGTTGGGATAACCAGCAATACAGCCATAGCGCTCAACCAAAGATTGTAATGCTTGGAATGCCCAGTCGGTTGGTTGTACGTCAGAAAACTGAGAAACCGATGTGACTTGGGATAGAGAATTATTTGCTCTACCTTCGTTGCTGTAGCGGTTAACTTGGTCAATAGTTGTTGGGGCTGCTTGAGCCACAATTTCTGGCTGTTGAGCTAATTCAGTAGGTACTACTGTTTCAGATGTTGATACTTCTGTGGTTGCATTTGTAGCTGCGATCGCTGTTGACGACACTAATAATGTTGCGCCTAAAACAGCAGGGCTAACCACGAGGGATTTCCACAATAGATTAGACATTTTTACTTTTCTCCTCACACCTTGTATAGATAATTGTTTTTGTTGCACCTATTCTCAAAAATGCGACATCTTTTTGAAATCTCCTGATGAGGCATAGTTGCCACTGTTACAATTTTAGTTTTTGCAAAGCTAATAACTAATTAACTTAATATATTAAAAATTAATGCTATTCACTTATGCAAAAACGTACCCATATAGCTGATTATTATAGAGCATTTCAAGCTTATGGCAAGATAGTAGCGATCGCCTCATCAACTGTCACACTTAATAGTAAAAGATATGCCAAAAGGGAGTATTCAATACTCTAGCCTTTGTGTACAGAAAATTCTGTATTTATTTATATAGCCTAAATACGCTACTAAAAAATGATTAGTTGATTTGGGAAATTGTCCCCGCAACATCAAAATCCTTTTGTGTCAAACCACCTGCATCATGGGTTGTCAATGTAATTTTGACTTTGTTATAAGAAATTTCTATATCTGGATGATGTCCGGCTGACTCCGCAGGCTCCACTAACTTATTTACAAACTCGATTGCCGCAATAAAATCTTTAAATTTGCGAGTAATCTGCAACTTAGAACCCTCTACTGTCCATCCAGATAGGTTGCTAGCTTGTGCTTGAATTTCTGCATCACTTAGTAGTTGTGCCATTGCCAAAATCTCCTACATTTATATACCCGTGTATTTTTACTTATATTAATTTATCTTGCATTTCGTATATAAAATCTGAATTAAGAAAAGCAAGAGTGTTTGTTTATTATTTTGCTTTTACACGAATTTAACGTAGTGAACCTCTGAGTTTTCAGCAGTAACCATAAATATACTAAATGTTACCCATAAAAACTATCCGCTCTGATTTAGATCAGATAATCTAAGTCAGAGCGGTCTAGCGGGTCTTCAGGTTGCAACCAGACTGCCGGAAGGAACTCCGTGCTTTAGCCTAGCTTTTGGAGCTAACTTAGTCTCGAAAAGACTAAGGCTAACTTTTAGAGAACAGCCCCGGCACACAGCCGGCTAACTGCAACCTGATGACCCATGCTTTTACTACTTTCTATCATGGGCATCACCTCCTTGTTGCCTAAACGGTCTTAGTCTCAAAAAGGCAGAGATAAAATCTCTGGGCTTACACCTTGAGTTACTATAGCATACAAATTTAGAGATATTAACCATAAACAAGAAAAACCTCCGCGTTTCGGCGGAGGTTCTTAACACAATGGCAAGCAATGTTTCTTAAATCATGCTTAGAGAGCATTACCGCGTGGTAATACTTCTTCGGGGAATACAAATTTTTCGTGAGGCTGATCTTGAGGAGCCATCCAAGCGCGGATACCCTCGTTGAGCAAAATGTTCTTGGTATAGAAAGTTTCAAACTCTGG
>NZ_JACJRF010000002.1 GCF_014697105.1 Anabaena subtropica FACHB-260
GATATCGGGCATGGGCTGATTGTGGTTTTTGAGTTGTCGTTGTGAGAGACAATAACTCTACTACATCGGCCCTCTCTCTTCATCCTCTTATTTTGGCTAAGGTATTGTTACAAGGAAAGGATTTCATGAGGAACATACAACTGTACTTCGCTAAAGCCTCTACCTTCTCTCAAGGTACTCGTGTAGTCTTATTGGAAAAAGGCATTGACTTCACCCCAATAGAAATTGACTTACAGAACAAACTAGATGGATATACGCAGATTTCGCGCTATGGCAAAGTTCCAGCTATCAAGCATGGGGATGTCATCATCTATGAATCTACCGCAGAAAAAACAGTGGTTTTAGCAATACAATCGGGTTATCCTTTAAAAACCTTTTAGCAAGTTGGGCATTCTGACAGTTCTTCTATCTGCTTTTGTTTTATCGTTCCACAACGTTACCGTGCGAGTTTTGTTTTCAGAACATCTCGTACTAGGTTTCTTTTTACTTGGTGGATACGTTAAACCGGATTTGCAGAACTCATTATTGCTGATGTTCATGCGAATGCTACTGGTGGTTCCACTTATGGCATCTCTAGCATTTAAGCTATATCCATCTGCTGGAAAAGAATTCCGAGACTTGTTCAGGCGCGAAAGCACTGATGTTTTGCTCCAAGCATTGGGCTGTGGAGTATTGATGTTTGTGTATATTGCGTTACTCTACGTTGCTATTGGGTTAATTCCTACTGGAATTGCCATGACCATATTTTTTACTTATCCCGTGTTTACGGCGCTGCTTGCTTGGAGGTTTTTTGGCGAACGTCCTACACTCTTCCGTTGGCTAGTAATGATGATTATTCTAGGGGGTGGCGTCCTCACAATTCCTCAATCTTCTGCTGCTTACGGCAGTGACACCATCACTACTGGCATTTTCGCCAGCGTTGGTTCTGGGGTTGTTTATGCTTTTTATAAAGTCCTAGCCCAAAAATGTTTGGAAAAATTCCATCCAGTTCCCTTCACTTGGATTAGTTTTACCTGCACCCTACTGCTCTCTGGTGTAAGCTTACTGTTCTGGCCACGTACCAGCACCCAACTTGATTGGACACCCCTGTGGATTGGCAGTATTTTTTCAGGTTTAGTTAGTTTCATGGGACACACTTTCAATAATGTGGGAATTCGCATGATTGGTGCAACTAAGGCTTCTATCATCGGCGCAAGCAGTCCAGCATTAACAACATTAGTCGCATGGACAACAATTAGCGAAACTTTAAACCTGATTCAAAGCTTGGGGATTTGTATTGTCACATTAGGAATTGCACTGTTGAGTGGAGAAAGCTTTGTACGTAGACGTAGCTCATAAAATTGCTCAACAATAGGTGTTAATGAGTGATTAATTTGTAAAGTAACGCCTGATGTGAATTAGCAACGCCTCTTATCCCACAAGAGTTTCAAGACTCACTCAAAATCACAGTTTTGTGAATACGTACAGAATTACAAGGGTTTCAAGACTAATTCACATTAAACGTAAGTATTTAATTTTTGATTTCATGCAGAGAAAGACACTTCCGTAGGCGGGTTTCCCGATTTGTACCCCTACGGGGAAACAAGCTAAGCCCAGCGTCTCCGTCAGGGTACTAGTGGGATTTAGACAAATGCGGTGTGACAATTGATGAAGAAACATTGGTTATGAAATACTCTATTAGATGATTACTTCATTACTTGAAGTATCATTCTATTCCTCCGTTTTCCTAATTAATACCGCAATCAACAACGCCGGAAATTAAAATGCGTTTCTCCTACGAAATATTGAGGAAAAGTTGACGGCTATCCATCTGAACAAAAGCTTATTCACATCATCAGCACGTTCTTGCTGCATCCAATGACCCGAATCGATCTGACTAATTATCAGACGCAGACATTTTTTCTTCATCGGGTTCATCAGATTGGTTCTTACCGTATCGTTGATATAGTCGTAAGTACCGGAAAGGAAAAGAGCCGGCATTTTGAGTACGCCATTGTCCAGAGCTTCATTAGCATACACCACATTGTCTGCGTCGTTCACGTACAGAGAATTTACACCAAAAAAACCAGTGCGTTTATATGCGTCAACATAGATAGCCAGATCAGATGGACTGAGAATAGCAGTGTCTAGAGGTACATCTGGTGCTACACCAGTAGGGCCGAACCAACTACCTTGTAGTCGAACGAAGGATGTTGGAAAAGGCTGACCAGCTTGTGTTGGATCGCCCCGACGCAATAAAACTTTGAAGGTATTATCGAGATTAGCTTCAAAATCTCGCGTTGCAATATCAAAATTCTCTTGATAAAACTTGTAGTATTCATATTGTCCATAGGGGAACTGAATTTCAGGGTAAACTCTGCGGTCAATAAACTCTCTTAATCTTTCCACACCACGTTCAAGGGTGTCATACGGAACAGTCAAAGCAACAACCCCATGACAACGGTTAGGATGATGACTAGCAATATTCCAAACTACAGGTGCGCCCCAATCATGCCCAACCCAGATAGCTTGATCAATGCCCAGGTTATCAACCAATTCGAGCATATCTTGAACTATCTCGCGTTGAGCATAAGCGGAATTGCTACTGTAGAGGTTTGACCGACCGCACCCCCGCAAGTCTGGTGCAATCACACGAAAACCAAGTGACGAGAATGCTGCCAGCTGATTCCGCCAAGCCCAGGAAATCTCAGGCCAGCCATGAACAAAAACGATCGCCGATCTGCTTGTTGTTGGCCCGGCTTCCAGATAATAACTCTGGTGGCGCGCTGTGCGGACATACCCTGTCCTAATGTGCTGCTTGATCTGACCAAAATACTGATTTTGCGGTTCTATTTTTTCCTGGGCTTTTAGTTGCGAATCTAGTAGAAAAGTTGCTCCCATCGTTGCAAATGCACTAGCACCCATGAGAATATTTCTGCGTTTCATTACCTATCTCTCCAAATGTTATGGTTAAAACCCACAGACAAAGCATCAGCCATCCATCTATGAAAAGGGATGTTGTAAGGATGTTGTGTTGTTCAAAAAACCTTGTATACAAATTGCAGTACCACATCTCTGCATTCAGATTTATACCCCGTGGTACTAACAACATTTTTTAGCTAGTAGATAATCAAGTTTGTAGTAAGGACTTTAGTCCTGGTTTTTCTAAGGACTAAAGTCCTTACTACGAACACTCCCAATCATTAAATAGATTCAACTTTTGCCCAGTCCCAGATTGTTTTCCCTTCGTTGATGCTTAGTCATCCCTTCCATCACCCCACCCATAATCCGGACTCGCGCCCATCGTGGCAAGGTGGAAAGAGAGTATACCAGCAGTTTTGACAGTGGACCTGGCAGTACTGTGGACTTGCGACCTAAGGCACTTAAAGTAGGTTGAGCCACATCCCCAGGCTTCATTGCCATGCCCATCTGCATACCAGCACGGTTGGCAAAGCCGCTATTTGTTGGGGCTGGGGCTGAGGCCAGGACATCAACTCCCAGAGGTGCAAGTTCAACATACAGTGCTTCAGCTAGGGTCTGCACGTATGCTTTAGTTGCGGCATAGTGAGCAGCGAAGGGCATACCTTGGAATCCGACGATGGAACTCATCAGCACCATACCACCACGACCGCGCTTGGCGAATCGTCGCCCAAAGTACCAGCTCACTCCCAAAATGCCACGGCAGTTGACGTTGATCATTTCTATCTCTTGTTCTAGTTGGGAATCGAGAAACGATCCTGAAGTCCCAAAACCAGCAGATGCAATGAGCAACCCAACATCCAAATCTTGGGTAGCTTTGTCTAGGGTTTCAACTCCTGTGTCTACAGCTAAATCGAGTCTGACAACCCGGACTTCAGTACCATATCGATTAGTTAATTCAGTGGCTATTTGTTGCAATATTTCTTGGCTACGCGCACACAAAACAAGATTTAACCCTGCTTCAGCGAGTTGGAATGCTATCTCACGACCTATACCTGATGATGCACCAGTCACTACTGCCCAAGGGCCATAACGGGAGTAGATCCGTTTTTGCCAACTACCTCCGGCTTGCCGTCTAGGGACTGAATTGATATTGAGCATTTTTTACTCCATTTTTCGCTTATTTTCAGGATGGTGGCTAAATATTAGTCGATTTATGATACTAAGTGACCATCTTCCATCTCCACAATGCGGTCTGCAATGTCTAAAATCCGATTATCGTGAGTTACCAACAAGATGGTACATCCTTGTTCTTTGGCTAGACGCTGCATGAGGTTGACAACATCTCTACCAGTTTTTTTGTCTAATGCAGCTGTGGGTTCGTCAGCCAACACTAGTTTAGGATGACTCACTAAAGCACGAGCGATCGCGACCCGTTGTTTTTGTCCACCAGAGAGACTTTCGGGGTAATAATTGATTCTTTCTTCCAGTCCTACCTCTGCCAGTATGGCTTCAGATTTGATTCTGGCTGCTTCGGGATTAATATCTTCATGTAGTTCAATCGACATCTGTACATTTTGTCTTGCTGTCATAAATGGCAATAAGTTATGAGCTTGGAAAATGTAGCCAATAAACCGTCGAGTTTGCACCATTTGCTCCTCATTTGCACGATTCATTTCTCTGTTAAGAATGTTGAGACTGCCTTCTTGAACCGACCTTAAAGCTCCAATTAACGATAATAAAGTGGTTTTTCCTGAGCCTGAAGGCCCTGTCATAATTACAATTTCTCCAGGATTTATATCTAAGTTAATATCAAATAAAACTTGCTTTTTTAGATTACCATTACCAAAATAATGATTGAGATTACGAATAGAAATTACAGATTCCATAAATATCTACCCATTAAAAAATATCAGCCGGATCTGCCGATTTAAGTTTGCCTACCGCAGTTGCACCGGAAATGAAACACATCACAATCGTGGCAATAATCACAAACATAGCTCGATTGAATGTCATTTCTACAGGTAGCAGTGTGGCTTTTTTGGTGACTTCATACTGAATAATAGAAATTAACAATCCCGGAACATAACCTAAAATACTAATAAATAAAGCTTGTTGTAAAACCATCGATAGTAAATATTTGTGTCGATATCCCATAGCCTTGAGTGTGGCATATTCAGGTAAATGCTCAGAAACATTTGTATAGAGAATTTGATAAACAACCACCATGCCAACGATTAAGCCTAAACCTACACCCAAATTAAAGATAAAACCAATAGCTGTACTACTTTGCCAATAGTTTTTCTCAAATTGGATAAACTCTTCTTTGGAAAGAATTTTTACATCTGGAGGTAAATAATTTTTAACTTGATTGACAAATTTTTGAGTATCCGTTCCTGATTTTAATTTAATTAAGCCAACATCAATAAAACCTTTGCGACGATTACCAAAAATCCTGAGGAAATTGACATGACTCACCATTAAATTACCATCAGAGCCGAAAGATGTTCCCATCTGGAATAAACCGACTACATCAATTCTGCGATTATTACCCCCGCTACCTACTTCTGTAGACACAGGCTTTTGCTGTTCAAAATTGGCAACAATCGGGCCAAACTCAGAGCGAGAACTGCTGTCAAATAAAACTGTGTCAGATATTTTTAAAGCTTCAATATAATCATTAACTCCTGGCAAATTAAATATGCGATAACGTAAATCAAAACCAATTACAAATAGGTTACGCCAATAATTTCTAGTTTCAGGGTTTTTCCATTGAGCAAAATCTAAATATACGGGAGTGACAAAATCAACTTCGGAAAACCCCAGGACTTGATTTAAACGTCTTTCTGGAAATGTTTCCATAGCAATTAAAGAGGTAGAACGGGGACTAATTAAAAAATAATCTCCCTCTAATCCCTTATGCAGACGAACGGCACTATCAAATAGAGCATCACGGATGCCAAGCTGCATGAAGATAATCACAACGGCGAAAATTACTCCCGAAAGTGCAACTATCAACCTGACTTTTTGATATCTAAGTTGTAACCAAGCTGTAGGTAATTTACTGAACATATAAAACTCATATCTGATATTAACTAATTTCTTTGACTCACCTGAGAATCACCTGTGTTGATGATGACATTCACTTGTAAATTCGTTAAGTTGGCAACTTTTGCACTAGATTCTTGATCTAGGCGAATTTTTACTTCAACTACTCTGGCATCAGCATCAGCAACAGGATCAGTACCTAAGGCGTTTTTTGTGCTAATCTTCCAGCCAATTTCATCGACAGTTCCGGTTAATTCGTCTACTACACCTTGCGCTTTGATAGTTGCAGTTTGATCGGCACGGACTCTAGTGATATCTGTTTCATAGACCTCTGCTTTGACGTACATTTGGTCAGTTTTACCTAACTCTACAATGCCATCGTTACCAACTAGTTCACCAGGCCAAGTCTGTATTTTTAGAACACGGCTATTGCGAGGCGATCGCACAAAGGCCATATCGAACTGAGCTTGCGCTTGCTGTACAGATGCTTTGGCTGATTCCAGTTCTGATTGTGCCAATCTGACATCTACCGGACGGACTTCGGCGACTGAGTTCAAAGTTGCTTTTGCTTCCTGGATTTGTTGGCGATTGGTGGCGACGGTGCGCTCTAAGTTAGCTTGAGCTTCAGCAATCTGCTCTTCATTTGTACTGATAATGCGCTCCAGATTGGCTTGTGCTTCCTTAAGAGTTTCTCGGGTGGTGTTTTGTTGCAAGCAAAAACTATCTCGTTGTTGCTCTGGGACTGCTCCTTGTTGATATAAACTTTCATAGCGATCGCAATTGAGGCGAGCAATTTGTAATTCGGCGTTAATCCTTTCAATAGTGGCTTTTTGGGCGCTGCTTTCCCCTGATAACTTGGCTTTTAAGCTGGCAATAGTGGCTCTTTGAGTAGCAATTTGTCCTTGGAGTTCGGCTTGGGTACGTCCAAATCTGGCATCTTGAGCGTTAATATCTCCTCTTTTTGCTCCTGCTTTAACTTGCAAAAGACGAGCTTCGGCTACTCTCACTTGTGTTCGCGCTTGTTGGAGAGCTGCTTGTAGGCGATCGTGATTGTCTAAAATCGCTAATACCTGTCCCGTATTGACTTGATCTCCTTGTTTGACAAACAGTTTCTGCACCTTTGCTCCTTCCATAAAAGCTGGAGCTGAGATTTTAATTACTTCTCCCTGGGGTTCTAGATATCCTGTTGCTGCCACAGATGTAGGGGTAGCGTCAACGGTTTGAGAAATAACTGGAGGACTAGAAGTTGCTGACTGCAAACGTAGTAAATGATAAGTGATCACAGCACCCGTGATCAAAGCCGCAGTCATTAATACACCAGTTTTTGCCCATCCTGTTGGTTTGAAAGCTAGTGGTATTTTCATGGAGCTATCCTGTAAAAGTAGGAAAAATTTCTGATGTGTTCGATCTACTGCTAGTTATATACCTTAAATGCACATTGGAGTACCGTATTTCAGAAGATTTATGCCAAATTTCTGATTTTAGGCGCGTTTAAATAAGCTTGGGGATTTTCGGGATCAAATTCCAAGCCATTAAAAAATTTCTCTACACCCCTGGATGTACTGGCAGGGATGGCTTTTTCCTGGCCGATGAATTTTGCAGTTTCTCGCCACAAATCTTCACGATTGACAGCATTAATTAAAGATTTGCTATCAAAGTCTGGTGAGCGATGTCCCCAGCGCATATCTTCAGTCAGAAACCACAAGTCGTGACTTTTGTAAGGATAGGAAGCACTGTCAGTCCAGAATTTAATTCTATGGGGACTGTTTTCTACTACCCGCCCATTACCATAATCAAACTTACCCAATAGGCGATCGCGCATAAAATCGATTTTGATGCCGATCCACTCTCGCTCGGACAAAATTTGCAACATTTCCTCTTTATTTTCCGGGCGATCGCACCACATCTGCGCTTCCATCACTGCTGCCAATATTGCTCTAGCCGCCTTGGGATGCTTATCCACCCAGTCAGCGCGCATAACCAGTGCTTTTTCGGGATGATTATTCCACAATTCGCCAGTAGTGACGCTGGAATATCCAAACCCCTGTTTTATCAGTCGGTGATGCCAAGGATCTACACAGGAGAAGGCATCCATACTACCTGCCCGCATATTAGCTACCATTTGCGGTGGTGGCATTGTCACTAATGTTAAATCTTTTTGTGGATCTATACCACCATAAGCAAGCCACCAACGCATGAAAAAATCACCTGTACATCTAGGGAAAGGAACAGCACATCGCACTGTTTCCCCAGACCTAGTCTTCTGTTCAAATCTTCGTTTAAGAGCAGAGCTATCCAAACCAAGGTTTAAATTCTTCAGAGCATTGGTAATGGAAATCCCTTGTCCATTCACATTCATACGAGCCAATATATACATCGGAATTTTGCGCCGATAGCTAATCTCGCCTGTGGCAATTAAGTATGCCATATTAAAAAGTAAATGAGAACCATCCAACCCTTCATCTTCTGATCCCAACATCATTTTGTCCCTTTGAACAGCCCAAGAAGGTTGTTTCTTCACCTGGACATCAGGCATACCATACTTAGCAAAAAAACCCTTTGTTTTGGCAATAATTAAAGGACAACAGCTGGTAACAGGAATAAAACCCAATGTTGCTTTTGTAACTTCAGGAGTGTCACTCTCACCAGCATACGCTCCTAAACTTAAGTTGGTAAAAGTATTACTGGATGTGGGGCGATGGTTGAAGGTTTGAGTTAACAGGGCTGCTGCACCGGTAGTGATGATAAATTTGCGTCTAGAAAGCTTTTTCATAAAAATTTGGGACTAGGAAACAGTATTGTTATTCAACACTAACTAAACAGGTTTTTATCAAACTTTGGTAATTTGGCTCTCTATGTACCTAATTTGCTGCTGATGGTGCAAAAATTGCATGAGATCATGGTGTAGTTGACGATAGTTAGTGCTATCCATAATCTCTATCGGGATGCGAGGATAGGAAAATGGCACATCCAAAATTTGCTCAATAGTTGCACCAGGCCCGTTTTTCAACATCACTATCCGATTGGAAAGCAACAGTGCTTCATCCACATCATGAGTCACCATCATTGCCGTAATATTGTGTGTACTACAGATACACATTAATTCAGCTTGTAAATTAGCACGGGTAAGTGCGTCTAAAGCTCCAAATGGTTCATCTAACAAGAGCAACTTAGGCTTAATCGCTAATGCACGCGCCAAAGCCACTCGTTGCTTCATCCCCCCAGAAAGTTGTGCAGGTTTCTTGTGCATCGCATCCTTGAGTCCCACCATTTCCAGGTAATGGCTAATCAATTGATGGCGTTCTTTCTTGGATCGGTGGCGCATAACTTTATTCACAGCTAAGGCCACATTATCCCAAGCAGTTAACCAGGGTAAAAGAGAATAGTTCTGAAATACCATCATCCGGTCTGAGCCAGGTTTTAGTACCCGTTGACTATCAACTTGTACATATCCTTGCGTTGCTTGATCTAATCCAGCAACGATGTTGAGTATGGTAGATTTACCACAACCTGAATGACCAATCAGAGAAACAAAATCTCCCGGTCTGATTTCCAAATTTATGTTTTCGAGGACAAGGTTTTTATCTCCATTAGGTAATTTAAATTCCTTTGCCACTCCTTTAATTTCCACAAAACTAGACATACAGACTCCTATTGGCGTGTAACTTTTAGAAAAACTAAAACCCTGAAAATTTACTCTTGGGGCGTTAATTTGAAGGATAGATAAGCCATCATCTTGTCTAAAAGCAAACCTACTAAACCTAAGTAAATAATTGCTAAGATTAACTCACTAATATTGGATGTGTTGTAAGCATCTACAATGAAAAAGCCAATTCCATCGTCAGAGAGTAGCATCTCAGCCGCTACAACAGCTAACCAAGACAAACCAAGGGCAATTCTCAATCCTGTGAAAATGTAGGGAAGTGTTGCAGGTAATTGAATTTGCAGAAAGTTCTCAAAAACTGTCAGTCCTAAAATTTTGGAAACATTAGTGTAATCTTTGGCAATCAGTTGTACACCCAAAGCAGTGTTTAGGATAATCGGCCAAATTGCTGTAATAAAGATGACAAAGATAGCAGAAGGATCTGGTTTTAGGAAAATAGCTTGCGCTAAAGGTAGCCAAGCCAGAGGCGCGACTGGACGCAACATTTGAATGATGGGGTCGATCGCTTCTCTGATAAATTTATTGCTACTAATAATAAACCCGATAGTAATACCTACTATTGCTGCTAGGGAATAGCCGAAAACTACTCGTTCCAGACTAGCAAGAATCAGCCAGAAGAATCCTTTGTTATTGCCTCCCTTGTTAAAAAAGGGATCTATAATTAAACCCCACGTATCAATTGTCACTTGCAATGGAGAAGGCAGCGATGATTGAGGATTTAAGCTCATCAAGTACCACACACATAACATCACGGCAATACCAACAGCAGGTGCCATAATTGACTGCAATTGTCTATGGGAAATGAATTGTTTCGCGTTGATCAACATTCAGGGTTATCCTCTGATTTTTAGGGACTAGGGTGTAGGGAGGGGTGCAGGGGAAAGACTTTTTCATCCGTTCTAGTTTACCCAGTTCATGATGACCACTTAAAACAATTTAAGTTGTTGGGTTTGCTCCCCCTGGCTCTTTACCTTACCTATTACGGGAACGCTTACCTACATAATTGAGGAAGCGATCCATACTGCGTTCCGCTAAAGCTGCTATGGTAAGTGAAGGATTGGCACAGGCTGTAGAAGCTGGAATCATAGAACCATCAACAATAAACATATTCCGATACCCAAAAACTTGCCCATAGGTATCGCAGACTTGCCCCATCAGTGCGCCACCCAGGGGGTGTCCAGTGGAAGAAAAGTCAGTTGGCCCAGCCAAACTTATACCGTTAGCTTCAGTCAGCAGTTTATATGTATACTGAATGGCCTTAGCCAATTTCTGATTATTAGGAGAGTTAGCAGGCCAAAATAACTCTGTTGACTTAGTAGCAGCCTTGTAAGTAAAATAACCCTCTGGTTTAGTGATTCCCTGTCCGAGAATCACGGCTGCACCTTGTGGCACGGAAGGAATCGGAAATGGTTCCAGTAAGACCGGTGCAATGGGGTTATCTAAATGCTCGATCGCTACTACTCCCGGAGTCCCCAAGGTCGGATTTGTTTGTCTGTTACTAATCACCGTAGTAATCGAGTCAGCATTAGTTCCCCATCCAAATCCAATTTGATTACTCAGGCGGCGCAAAGTCCGTTCTTCTCTAGCACGCAACAATAACTCCGTAGTGCCAATTGAGCCAGCTGCTAAAAACAAGTACCGACAAATAAAATTCCTTTGTGCCAGCACTTCTCCTTGCTCGTTAATTTGACCACAAACAACTTGGTAAAGTCCATTTCCAAATTCGTTGATTTCAGTCACGATGTGCAGAGGTCGGATTTCAACATAACCTGTTTCCTCTGCCATTTTCAGGTAGTTGCGGTCTACGCTATTTTTTGCGCCGCTTTCAGCACCGTAGTAATATTGACCCGAAATAATTGAAGGTTTCTTTTGACCTGACATTTCTTGCCGAACGATATCCCAATCAAAAGCAATAGGTATCTTACTGGCTTTTAAACCTGCTTTGGCTGCTTGCTCTAGAAAAATGCGGCTGGATAAGTAGTAAGGACTCTGTAGAATATCATCAGGAATGACAGTCGCCTTCAAGATAGAACGTACTCGTGGATAATAGATAGAGTTCATTTCAGAGTACTTGATTGAACGGGGAAAAACCTGATGAAATAGTTTTTCTGTCGGCTGAGAAGTAATACCACCATATACAAGTGAAGTCCCGCCAACTCCCGCGCCGTTCAAAGCACCAATAGTATTTCCTACTCCTAACTTCCCACTGAGAATACCAGCGTAAACATCGATAGGAGTACCAGCATTAAAGAACAAGGCTGTTGGACTTAAAAAAGCGGCGCGGCCATCAATCTTGTCGTAGGGGCTAAAAGTATTGCCAGCATCAGTAATAGTCCACCGTCGCCCACGTTCTAAGACAATAGTTTCAATTCCTGCCTCACCCAAACGCAACGATGCTACTCCTCCACCAAAACCACTCCCAATCACGAGGGCTTCGATGTATTCATTAGCACCATAATCTAACTTACGAGCCTGCGCTCTTAGATTGGATAAACCTATGCCGGCTGCTGCTCCTATCGAACCTTGAATGAATTGGCGACGCTTAAAAAGTCTAGTCATACCCCTCTATCCTCTAGTATTTTCATTTTTCTGAACTAAGCCAAGCCAAGTAAGTATGCGTTAAAATAACAACTCAGCTATCAGTTATCAGTTAAATTTCTAGGTTTTATTCCGAGACTATACGCCTGATAACTGTTCACTGATTTAAGCTGGTTTCCAAGTACCGTGAAAACCCAGAGGAACAACACTAGGTAATCCTAATCTGCACACAGGTTGCTCATCTAAACGATCGCTGTCAAATATCCAAACTTCACTGGTGTGAGAATTACCGTCATAAACAATCGTTACTACCCAACCCTGATGCGAATTAAGGGCATTTGGTGCGTAGATTGGTTCGATTGGGTAGCGGTTTTCTCCCAGATTAGCTGTTGTGAGTGTATCAGTTTGCGGGTCAAATTTGGCGATCGCCCCAAAGTATTCTTGACTAATATCTATTCCTGGACGCTCCATTAATAAATAAGTCGGAGAAATTTGCTGCACTTGTTGCGGTGGTACGATAGGGAACTCACAATGCTGGTTTAAAAGTTGCTGAATTGATGTAACTTTGCCTTGGGGCTTGAGTTGCACTTGCCACAATGTACTGTGAGCATGGGTGTGGGTTTGACCAGTTACCACTTCCTTGAGATATTGATTAGTCTGGAAGTCTGCATAGCGAACCACATCTATAATTAACGCACCACTAGCATCCACATAGCTATTGCCGAAGTGCCATTGATACCAAGGTTCTGTTTCACCCCGACCGACAACCGACAGTGTTTCCCGGTCAAATACGAGAATCTCAGTCCCTAGATTTGGTTGCCATTCGAGTGCATCACTGTAGCTGCTTAAGCCTAGCAACATTGGCAGTAAATTCAGCCGCACCGGTGCAATAAAAAATACTAAATATTGTCCAGCGAGAGCAAAGTCATGCACCACTGGAGAACCCTTTAACTTGATTGAGGCTTTTTGCCGAATCTTACCAGTGCGATCGCTTTTGTAGAGATGCAGAGTTGCATTCGGCCCAGGACTGATGCCAAAATTAAAAATCTCCCCTGTTTTGATGTCACACTTGGGATGAGCCGAATAGGGTAATCCGTGATGCAATCCTCCCAAATCATCCATTCCCTTGGTTTGTAGGGTTTCTGGATCTAAGGCATAGGGATTGTTACCTTCCCATAAAGCTAAGACTCTATCCGGTAATGCCAACACAGAAATATTCGCTGGATTCTTCATGGTTTTAAACCATCGCTTCCAGAATGGCCCCGGTGCAGTCATACCATAGGTGCTGTGAAGCAGTCGATTTGCCGCCGCTTCTTGCTGATAGCCATGAGTCTGCACATAGCGATAAACACCAGTCGCACCAGTATCATTGAAATGTACGGCAAGAACCGCACCATCACCATCAAACCAGTGTCCCATCTTGACACCATCACGTTCTAACCGTGCTGGGCCATTGCGATAGAGTGTACCACGTAGACCAGTTGGGATCTGACCAGAAAGAACTGGTAATTTAGTAGGCGGAAATTCTGTAGCGGGTTTGAGCGAATTAGCCCAGGCTTTTTGAGTCGTTGGCTGACTAATAGTTTGCATGATCAGCTTTTAATTCCAATAATCAATCTGTAATCAGTTGTAATTGTGGTTCGCGGTACTGTATGTTTGCAGCATCCAAGCGTTGTTGTTCGATACTTTGTACTTGCTGCCACAGCGATTCAACTTCTGCTGCTAGATGTAGAAACTTAACTTGCTGATCGGCTTGGTATGGTGGTTTTTCTGAATCTTTCCAGTATGGTTTAGAGATTGGTATTGTCTGAGTGTCGCTGATATGTTGCGGATCAGGCAAACTAGATAGACGGGTTGACATTAGTTTATGTAGGTCGATGTAAATATTTATAATTGGCTTTTGGTTGTTTGAAAGTTAACAAAATATTTAGAGCTTTAATCAAGGGTTTCTGGACTAGCGATCGCTAGTCTATCTATAAAAGAGGTATTTGAGACTGATTCAGGTTTCAACCAGGAGCAAGAAGGGAAATTGAATTTCCCTCTCTCCCCTTTAAACCTTAAAACCAAGGTTGTAGTTCAGGCTGATATTGATAATTTTTAAATTCTTCCCTCATTTGATTAATCAAGCTATTATCTGGAAGATTACGGGTTTTAAACAAATAAATTTGTTCGCCCATAGCAACGTATATATACAATCCGAACAATTGCAATACCCGGAATATACAACGTGGAGATAAAACACCTAAAATTCCAAATCCTTTGAAGCGTAGTTTTAAATAATAAAAGATGAGGAAAAAGAAGGTTGCTTTCATCCCAGCAAACACGTTGCAACGCAAAGCCTCAAATTTAGTATTCTCTAGGAATTTATCAAACATTTTGGTAGGAGAGTAATTCCAGAAAAATTGATCGGCTCGCGTATAATCTACAACGCCAATATTTATTTTTCTCTCAACCAATTTGTCAAATATTTCATACAGTTCAGTAAAAATGCTATTTTTCCCAAAGAAGATAAAATTAGCAATTTTTTGGTACTGGGAAATAAAATCAAAATCCAAAAACCACTTACCTATATACATGGGAACTAATATGCCAAACCAGAACATATTTTCCATGTAAATTCGCCAACTCATCACACTGGCATCACCTAAGTGTTTATCATGTTTCTGATAAATTTGGTTATATGTGCGAGAATTGATCAGCAAGAAATTATTGTAAAATTCCTGCTTCTGCTCAATATCAGCTTCTCCAGCCAGTTGACTACAAATGATATCGGTGGTGCTTTCAATTGCTAGAGCTGTTAGGGTTAAGCCAGGAGAATAAAACGGATCAAACATCTGCGCCGCATCACCTAACACATACCAGTTATCTTCCGAGATAATTTTCTTACTGTTGTGTGCCAATCTTGGTAAGTGATTGAAATCAACTAATTCACCACTTTCAATCAGATTAGAAACAACAGCGTGATTAGCTTTTAAGAAATTAGTGAACTTCTCTAAAGTATTAATCTCTTGGCTAGGAATGATATTTTTATGATAAACAATACCAATCGATAACTCTTTTTCTTGTTTATCAATAGGAATCATCCAAATCCAATGACCATGACCAAACCAGTGGTGAGTAGCATAAAAACGACTAGCCACAGAACTGTTTGGATGATAGCCATTGTCAATAATGCTGCGGTCTATATTCTTTACTCGCAACCACGCAGAACCGGTATTGATTCCATAAAGCTGTTCGGGGTCGAAGATTAAATTATCGGTTTTTTTACCAATGATAAAACGACGACCAGCAGCATCAATCAGGTGCTTGGCTTTAAGGTCAATTTGATTTTCTTCAAGTTTTACCTGAACTGTATGTAGTTCATCTTTGGGTGTTAATTCCACATCTACAACTCGACCATTGTAGAAAATTGCACCCATGTCTCGATTCATTTGCAACAAATCTTGCTCTAATTTAGCTCGATTGAGTTGAAATGTATCAATAGGAACTGTGCGATTTCCTACATGATAATAATCATCTATAGAATCAGTTTGATCAGGATTTTTTGCCCAGTGAAAATTTAATCCATGTTTGGGAGAGTGGTTTTCAATTAAATATTCATGCAAACCCAATTCTTTACTTAAGAAGGTTGCACCAATTTCTACTGTTGATTCACCCACTTTTAAATCTTTTGCAGTCCTTTCTGGTGAACGAGGATCTACAATTGCTATCTTGATATTGGGATTTTTTAATAATAGATGTCGCGCTTGGCAGTTACCTGCAAAACCTGCTCCCATAATCACGACATCATAAACTAGCTCTTGAGTAGGATTCATTAACTACTTCTCCTTTTTGTTGTGCAAATTTTGTTGATTGGGGAAAACCAGAAAATAAATTATCCGCAATTGATGGTTGGGTAGGGTGCGTCAGTATGAATAATTTCTGAGTATAGTTAGGTTCTATCGCACTGACGCACCCTACTGTTTGGATATTTTTTATCTGGAAGTCCCTTGCTGTCTGATTAAGAAATCAGACAGCAAATATTGTTAGGCTTTAATTACTTCCGTCCAAGAACGTAAATTGGGTTGATGTTGGTAGTTTTTAAACTCTTCTCTCATAGTGTCAATAGCAGTGTTAGCTGGTACATTACGCATCTTGAACAGATAAATTTGTTCACCAATAGCGACATAAAGAGCTAACGCTAACAATTGGATGATAAAGGAAATGTTACGTGGAGATAACACACCTAAAATTCCAAAGGCACTGTAGCGTAATTTCACGGAAGCCAGGATAAAGAACAGGAAAGTTCCCTTAATTCCAGCCAAGACATTACAACGCAAAGGCTCAAATTTGGTCTTTTTCAAGTAATCATCAAAAAATTGTAAAGGCCCATACTTAAAGAACAATTGGTCGTTGCGAGTAAAGTCCATGAGACCGATATTGAGGTTGCGCTCAACTACCAGATCAAGAATCCGATAATAATCAGAGAATAAACTATTTTTCTTGAAGAAAATAAAATTAGCTATGCTCTGGTATTGACCAATAAATTCAAAATCGAGGAACCACTTACCGATATACATTGGCAGTAAAATACCAAACCAAAGCATATCTTCTAAATAAGTCCGCCAACTCATTGCACAAGCATTACCTAAATGTTTTTCATGTCTTTGGTAAATGTAGTTATATGAGTTAGAGTTGGTTACTAAAAAGCGATTGTAGTACTCTTGCTTTTTCGCAGCATCAGCTTCTTGGGCAAGTTTAGCACGAACACACTCAGTCACACTTTCGATATCAAGAGCTGTGAGACTTAACCCAGGAGAATAAAAAGGATCAAACATATGTGCTGCATCACCTAACACATACCAGTTATCTTGGGAAATCATCTGGCGGCTTTTATGTGCTAGTCTTGGCAGATTATTAAAATCAACTAGTTCACCACTTTCAATGAGATTATAAAGCAGAGTATGATTCTCTTTTAAGAAAGCTTTGTATTTCTCGAAAGAGTTAATATCTTTGGTGGGAATGATGTTTTGATGATAGACAACACCAAGTGATAATTCTTTGCCAGATTTACCAATAGGAATCATCCAAATCCAATGACCATGACCAAACCAGTGATTTGTGGTGTAGTAGTGACTGGCGATGGAAGTATCGGGATGATAGCCGTTATCAATTATACTCCGGTCGATGTTTTTTACATGAACCCATGAAGCCCCAGTATTAATCCCATATAATTCTTCTTTGTCGAAGATGAGATTATCTAGTTTTTTCCCAATGAGAAAACGACGACCAGCCGCATCAATTACGTGCTTGGCTTTGAGGTCGATTTTACCATCTTCAAGTTTGACTTCAACAATGTGTAGTTCGTCTTTGGGAGTTAAGTCCAAATCTACAACTCTACCGTTGTAGAAAGTTGCTCCCATGTTGCGGTTCATTTGGAGTAAATCTTGTTCCAGTTTTGCCCGATTCAGTTGAAAACTTTCGGTGGGAGGTAGCCCATTTGTCCAAATGTTAAAGTAATCATCTGTACTATTAGTTTGTTCAGGATTTTTTGGCCAGTGGAAGCTCAGTCCGTGTTTAGGTGCTTGGTGTTCAATTAGATATTCATAAAGTCCCAACTCTTTAGTTAAGAAAGTAGCACCAATTTCGACTGTGGATTCGCCCACTTTTAAATCTTTTGTCGTTCTTTCTGGTGAACGAGGATCTATAATTGCGATCTTGATGTTGGGAATGTTTAATAACAGGTGTCTAGCTTGACAGTTACCTGCGAAACCTGCTCCCATAATCACGACATCATAAACTAATTCTTGAGTAGATTGCATTTACTGAGAATCCTTTTTTGGTTGAATAAATTTGGTTATTTGCTGTCTGATGGTAGTGAAGATTTTTACTGATATATGAGACAGCACATAGTAATGAAAAATTGAGCAAGATATAGGTCAATTAACTAGACCGCAACTGGCATTTCTATGAATTGACGGCGAATGGTTTCTCGATAAGTTTCGTAGATTGGTTGTTCTACAAACACCTTTTCATTAGGATCAACCTTTAGCTCTTCCATCACTTTGATAGTGAGTTTGGCTGCACTTTCCGCAGACATCCCACAGTGAACGGAACAAGCTAAATCATTGTGTTCCACAATATTGTTAGAAAAATAACGAGCATTTGCAGCCTGGGTAGAACCTAGAGATACGTAAGAAGCATATTCGCCAGCCGCCGCTTTTAAATCCCGTAAAGTTTCTTCACTAACTCCACCTGCGTAGGTACTAGCTACACCAATCCCACTCCATATATCGGCTCGACGGGATTCAGGAAACTTCTGCAATTGATTGACAATTTTGCTGATATCAGCGCTGAAGAGAAACCAGATGCTTCTACCCAATCCTCGATCAAATGCTCGCAGGGCGTAGCCGGAAACTTTCTTGGGAACAATTTGTTTTTCTGTAGTTTGTTTCCACTTAAATATCCCATTATAAAAACCATAGCCATCCATAGCCCACCACCGTTGCATGGGGTCCAGAGGTGCTAGAGATTTTTCGATATCTCGATTCAGTACAGACATAGCAAAACCAACACCAATGTGAGCCAAACTGCTGTGATTAGGATTCTGATCTACAAATTTTTGGAATTTGCTTTCCCGACCCAAACTGGTGTAATCAATCATAATTAAGCCCATGCCAACTCCCTCATAGGCAAAGCCACGCAGATTAATATCAAAAGATTGGAGTTCGCTGAGGATAATATGTGATAAACCAACTTCTAGAGCTGTATTATAGCCGCTAATAAAAGCGTTACTAGATAATCTTAATTGCTTTCTTGCTTCTGTTTCAGATCCAGGAAATTCTTTCCAAAATTTATCCATACCTTCTATAGGAAGTCCGAATAAAAATCGGCGTAAAAATCCAGTGGTGAAAATCATAATCTGCTCCCGGTTTTAGTTGATGAAATTGGATCAATTTGTCCAAATAATACTGACTGAAGCAAGAGTAACGGCACAGGGCAGTAGCTTCCATATAATAATTCTTCACTCTGACAAGAAGATTTTATGCAGCTAAATTTATTTATGGGGATTCTTTTCTGCCTACGTTATCGTGAATGTGCTTCTGTCTGGTGGAAATTGAGTTAATAGTTAGACGGTAACTGTATTTTTCAAGAAATGAGTACGAACGCCTTCTCGGTAGGTTTCATAGATTGGTTGGTCTACGGATACCGCTTCTTGTTCATCAATAGTTAGTCCTTGGATAATGTCCAATGTGAGCCGTGCTGCATCTATTGCTGACATCCCACACAAAACGTCACAAGCCAAGTTAGTGTGGTCGAGAATTTGATTAGTCAGGTAACGAGGATGTGCGGCTAAGGCAGCACCCAACGCTAAATAAGATGTTTTACCACCGGCTGCTAGTTTTAAATCTTGCAAAATCTGTTCATTAATTCCGCAAGTATGAGTGCAAGCTAAGGCGATACCACTCCACAGATCCCCATGACGGTGGGCAGGGAAAGATTGTAATTGTTGGATAATTCTGGGGACATCGCCGCCGTATAAAAACCAAATACCCCGTCCTAACCCTTGATCAAAGGCGCGAGTTGCGTAGCCTGTCAGCTTTTGGGGGACAACCTGCTCAAGTACCGCACTTTTCCAGTTGAGGAGTCCGGCATGGAAACCAAAGCCATCTATTGCCCACCACCTTTGCAGGGGAATCATTTGAGCTAAAGACTGTTGTACATTCCGCTTTAAAACTGCGATCGCAAAACCTGCACCAATATGAGCCGAACTGATATATTCAGGATTTGCATCGATAAATCGTTGTAGTCTTTGCTGGTTGCCAGGCGGAATATAGTCTAGGATTGCCAAGCCCATACTTGCCCCTGTATAAGCATACCCTGGTAACTCCCCCTTAAAAGCTTTTAATCTTGTAGTTAGATTTTCTGAGAAACCAGTCTCTAGGGCGATGTTATAGCCATTGACAAAAGCAGTGGTTGATTCCCTTAATTGTTGGCAAATATAGCTGTCAGGAATGTTCAACTTTTGCCAAGAACTGTCCATGACTTCTGTTGAGATCCCAAATATGGCGCGGCGTAAAGATCCGAAATTGGGAATCATACTTTGTTTTGATCTCCTATCGATATTTTCTGGGGAGTTAGATGGGGTAACACCCACCTAACTCAAATCTCTATTTTTTATTGACCACCACTGCAACCATTCTGGGAAAGCTCTTGGTCAAGTTGACCAGAAAAGTCATCACATACAGCTTTTTATCGGCAAATTCCCCCTCGAACAATACTGTATCTTCTCTTTGAGAGTCAATTCTCAAACTAATATCCCTAGCATCAAAAGCTTTACGGAAAGCTTCTATGGCTACCCACAGGCGTGTACCTGCTATATCTACTGAGTCGTAACCATTGGCTAGTAGTTGATTTAATAGGGATTGGCGATCGCTAGTTAACAGCAAGATCCAATCTGCTGGGGAGCGATGGCTGACAGGAAGAATATCACAGCCTTGGGGGCCTTGACCGACCACGCACAGACAGAACCGATCATCATGGGAAAGGGATACTTCTACTTGTTGGTTCTCTAATCCTTCCAGGATTGGTTTACCAGAATCTAGCCAGTTGATGTGTATCTGTTGTGGGTTTTCTGCACCAAACAGAGGGAGAGAACGGGATTGAGTGGGAGTAAATTGCTTTGCTTTTGTGTCGGATCGATTGGACTGTACAAGGGTTGTCATTGCTTTTGACCGTTTGTTTGTAATTACTTCAAAGTGTGTAAAAATTTACAGCAATCTAAACCACAACTCTTTCGCGGCCATGGTGAATACCAGCACCAAGGCTAAAAAGTTCAAAAACTTACCAACAGTCCGAGAAAAAATTGGTAGTTGGCGATCGTGACGTTTTTCCGTGGATAGGTTGTGCATACCAGGCATCTCTTCCAGGGATATTTGTGGTATGGTGACATCCAACGCTGCGGCTCGCTCCACCAATTCTTGATGTAAAATTTGTTCAGTGCGATCGCCACGAGTTGCCAATTCTTCGGCTGTGGGATTGTCGGGACGGTGGTCAATCATTCTTAATTGATAACCTTCTAACCTTTCAATTAGTCGTCCGTCTTCATCAACACTGAACACTGAGGTATCGTACTGTTTACCTTGTCTACCTTCCCCTTGTGCCACACCAATACAAGATTCGCTACCGTTGTTATGGGTTTGATAAATCTGAATGGCTTTGATCCCAATTGGTAATCCTAAATCTTGAGGTACCATTGGCTGCACAGACTGGAGTAGGGAATCGCGGTAATAAGGATCGCCTAACAGGAATGGGCCATCGGCTCTATCTACAGACTCTTGCACTTGCTCTACAGCATTCCTGAGCGTGCGGAAAACCATTTTTGTAGAGTTTAGGGTGTAAATCTGTTGCAAGCGTTGGAAGCGTGGGCCTTGGAACAACAACCAACTGTACAAGTCTTCTTTGGGTTGGAGAGCTAGAGGTTGTGCAGGTAATTCTACATTCTGAATATGAACTTCTATCGGTTGCCCTAAGATAAAGGTAGCAGCAAAGTGAGCTGTAGTAAACCCAGTCTGCTCAGTTCTAATTTCTGCCAAAATTTTGATCGGAGCTTTTTTAGATTCCCTCTCTAGCACTTGGGCGCGCAGTTCAATTTCTACACCATTTTGAGGATCTACAACAATTGGCCTCTCTAGACGAATATCCTCGATCCGCACGGTATGGAACTTGTCTTGACCTACAGTATAAGCAACAGTCTGTGCCATTGCTTCTAGACCAAACACTGTGGGGAATAGATAAGAGCCTTTGTATACGTGGTCTTTGACGTAGGAGTCTTTTTCTAAAGTCAGATGGGTACGAGCAATAATTTCAATCCCTGGATCGATAATTTGTAACTGCTCGATAAATTTGGCTGTCTGTGGGGGAGGAGTGCGTTTAACTCTCCAAGTATCAAAACCCCGTCCTAATGTCTGCACACCGCCCAAACTGGAAGTAATCACAACTTGAGCATCACCAGGATTTTTCTGTATGAGTTGTACAAACCGATTCACACCTTCATCTTTGGGAATGGCTTTGATTCCCATGCGGCGGAGGTTGTGAACTGTTCCCATCCGCGCACCCATACCGACTTCTGCCCAAACACTGTAGGCGGTGGAAAGAACTGCGGTTTCTGGGTGTTGCTGACTGAAGCGACGCAGAATTAAATCCAACACTTCGTTAGAGAAACTATACCAAGAGTTACCGGGTAAACCAACGACTGCACCGATGGATGAAATACCTGCAAACATCTTGGGTGGTTTATTTTGCAGTGCTTGACAGAGGTTGAATGCACCCATGACTTTTGGGGCAATTTCTACTTCAGCATCTGCCAAAGCACAATTTTCTACCCGTCGTGCTTTATTGACTGCTGCCCCGTGAATCACCCCTGTAATATTACCTAAATCTTTCTCCACCCGTGCCACTAGTGCTGTTACGGCTTGAGCATCAGCAACATTACATTGGTAATATTGACAAGTTAATTCTTCGTCACGGAATCTTCTTAAAATCCGGGAAATTTCGGGACTGCTCTGACCTGTAGGATTTTCTTGGGGATGGGCTGAACTACCCACTAGTGCCATTTTCGCACCAGTTACTCTAGCTAAAGCTAAAGCACATTCGGCTGTAATCCCTTTTGCTCCGCCTGTAACTAAAAATACATCATTCGATGACCAAACAATATTGCGGTCTTGATATAGGGATCTGTCTTGAATTGTCGGACGAGGAATGCGTCGAGTTAGTTGAGAATCATAACCTACTGCTAAGAAAGCATCTGGTCTAGCAATCTCTTCAATGGCACGTTCTACAACCACGCTCGATTCTGCTGAAGCAGGTAAATCGATGATGCGGACTTTCAGGTCTGGACGTTCTAGATGGAGTGTGGAGACAAAGCCGATAGTGCAACCTTGCTCGATATCACCGATTTGATGTAGTTTGCCAAAATAACCGCCACCAAATTGGATATAGCTGACACTGGTGTACTCCCGTTGTGCTTTGG
Organism: Anabaena subtropica FACHB-260; assembly: GCF_014697105.1. Classification (GTDB taxonomy): domain Bacteria; phylum Cyanobacteriota; class Cyanobacteriia; order Cyanobacteriales; family Nostocaceae; genus Trichormus; species Trichormus subtropicus. Next base: position 23,160 of record NZ_JACJRF010000002.1, read on the forward strand.
ATGCTTGTGGTGGGGTTGCTATAGCGTTGAGTCTAGCCATAGCTCGTTTTAACCCTACTTCTGGGGATGTCTCATCTGGAATATGCTGGGGTAGAACAGCAATGAAGTGGGTAAACTCTTCTTTTTTAATGAAGGAGTTAGCTGACATTTCTGCAAAGCTAGTCACCTCTACCTGAGCATGGAGTTGCTGAAGTTTTTGCTGAATGGTGGCGACGAAATCTGCGGCTTCTGCTTCCGCAACTATCAAGACTTTGGCTATTTTCCAATCATCTGTTGCAAATAAGTGAGTATTTTGCCAATTCTCTTCTTGACTGGAGATACTGGCGGCTTCTTCTGCAACAAATTCAACTACAAAGTTGCGTGTCCAACCAGTTATATCTTGATCTTCATTAACAGTGGGAGTGGGTGCAGTCTGTGTAGAGGTTTGTGGTTGCGATTGTTGGGGTTGGGATAGTGCTTTGAGAGCATCGACAATTTCGATGAGACTGGCATTAGCAAAGTGCGACGGATCTAGCTGTCCTTGAACTCCCATTTGTTTAGCTGCTTGAGCAACTAATTCTGCGGATTTAATGGAGTCTAGATTTAAGTCATCCAGTAACCTAGCTTGCAGGTTAATACTATCTCGTGGATATCCAGTTTGCTCGACAACTAAATTCACAAGAATGTCTTGTATGGAAACTGTTGACGGTTGGGTTACCTGTTCAACTGGCTGGTTTGGTTGATGACCGTTACTAACTACATGAATTGGTTGACTACCATTACTAACTACATGGGTGGTTGGGGGAGGTGTCAAAACCTTGATTTCTGGTTTGTGTGTTCCGTTCCCGTTAGTTGTATTGCTTTTAGCCTGTTTTGGTTTGTTATTTATCAATGATGAACTTTGTAAGTCGGCTCGAATGACTTGAGCTAAAAAGTGACCTCGGTGAGAAAAGTAGGTAGATAGTAAGTTGATCAGTTCTTCGTTGTTGTGTGTATCCATAGGAATATTTAATGATCTTGAGTGATAGTTGACAGTAAAGGTAGGCTTTCTATATCAGCCCGAATTAACTCAGCGAGGAAAAGACTTCTTTCTGAGAAATACTCAGTTAAAGCGTCTACTAGTTCTGTTTCTGAGTCGGCGAATTGGTGGATTGAGTGAGTATGATTGACTGTTTCTGCCAAGCCATGTTCAAGGGATGCGATCGCAGATATTTCTGGATCAGACACTTGAAAAGGCCTCTCACACTGGTTCTCAATAAATATCCGTTGTGATGCGCTCACAAACGGACGGACTAGGCGGTTGCCATAAACAACTTGCCAGTTAATTTCGCCGCCACGGACAAAGAAACTACCTAAAACGGTGTTAAAGTCGCGGTCATGTCCTGGTTTTGATTCTAGGGGAAGACAGATAAGGTTGGGGTCAGAAGTGGTTGCCTCTACCAAACCAGCCAGGACTTTTCCCGGCCCTACTTCTATCATTAAATCACACTCGCTCTCCATTGCTTTGACTAAGGAGATAAAGTTGACTTGCGAGAGCATCTGATGAGCAAAGTGCTGTTTTAACTCTAACCCTTCCGTGGCTTTTTTTCCATCCCCACTGAGAAATAAGGGTATGGAAGTTACAGAAAGTCTTTGTGGTATCTGAGCTTTCTCTTGTAAAAAGGCTGCGGCTGAAGACATCATGCGAGAGTGGAAAGCGTTAGAAACAGGTAGTTGCCGAGTCTGGATGTTTCTCGACTGGGCTTTCTGCACTACCTCCAAAACGCTGGCACTTTCACCAGAAATCACGGTTTGTGTGGGACTGTTAATATTAGCGATCGCTACATAACCAGACACCCCAGTTAATAGTTGCTCAGCAGTTTGGTAATCGCAGTTGAGACTAGCCATTGCACCGCTTTGATCCTGAGTCGCAGACATGGCTTTACCACGCATGGCTGCTAGACAAATCAGGGTTTTCTCGTCATAAGCACCGGCAGCACAAAAGGCTGTCAGTTCACCCAAGCTGTGACCACCTACAGCCACAGGTTTAATTCCCAGATATTCCAGGTACTTTTGCCAGAGTAAAGACACGAAGCATATAGCTGGTGAAGTTATTTCGGCTTTGGTTAAATCTTCTGACCATGTTTTGAGTTGCTCGGCATCGGCAGCTTTCTCTAGAGGATGATAGATATATTGACTGATGGGTTCACATCCAGCCTCTTTTAACCAATTATCGGCTTGCTCTAGAAATTGCTTTGCCCAGGTATGTCTTTCTACTAAGGTTCGGGCCATATTCAATTTTTGCGAACCTTGACCAGGGAAAAGAAAAGCTACTCGACAATTTTGGATATTGTTACCAATCCAGATGTCTTTTTGCGGAGAAACTCTGATTTCCCCTGCACTGGGAGGCATATCTTGCAGCATTTGCTCTAACTGCTGTAAACGCTCCCATAAAGCCATAGGAGTGTCAACAATTAATGCTGCTCGAATTGGCTGTGCAGAATCTATGGATTCTGTTAACTGCACTGCCAAATCAACCATTTCTGCCATGCTCATCCCATGTGCCGTTTCCCTAATCATTTGGGTGCGGGCGATTAAATCTGTAATCGATTTGGCACTGAGAACAAACAACTCTGTATCCTGATGAGAAACTAACAATGCTTGTTCTGTGAGGGATGGTTTTAAGTGGGGCGCGGGTGGATCTCCAGATTCTAAGGTGATGTGGGAATTAATGCCACCAAACCCCATAGCGGAAACTCCGGCTCGGAGAATATCCGTTGGCTGGCGTACTTCTCCAGAGATGACTGGATAGACAGACTTAACGGTAGTCTCGAACACGGCGTTAAGTTCTTTGCAACCACAAGTAGGCGGAATGACTCTTTGGTTAACAGCCATAACAGCCTTGATAAAACCACCGATACCAGCTGCGGCTTTTGTATGTCCTACTAGGGATTTGAAAGAAGTTACCCCGACAGAACGAGGTGCAATTTCTCCATCTTCAGCGATCGCTAGAGCAATTCCTTCTAATTCTGTGCGATCGCCTACTGGTGTTCCTGTACCATGTCCCTCGATGAAGTCTAGGTCGTGACTTGTGTAAGGTGCTTTATTATAGGCACGACGGAGGGCTTTGGCTTGACCAGTTTTCGAGGGTGCGGTAATTCCGCCTTTACCATCTGATGAGATTCCCCAACCTTGGATGACGGCATAGACATAATCTCCAGCTGCTCTGGCATCTTCTAATCGCTTCAGCACGACAAAGCCGCATCCTTCGCCGGGAATAAAGCCACTAGCTTTGCGATCGTAAACATTCATATCTCCTTCTGTGAGCGCGCCTGCCTTGGCAAAGCCAATCAATTCAAAGGTATCTAAACTAATGTCTACGCCTCCAGCTAAGGCAATATCTAGTTCTTGGGTTGCTAGTTGAGTACAGGCAGTCGCTACGGCAATTAGAGAAGAAGAACAAGCTCCGTCTACTACATATCCGCCACCGTCAAAATTGAAGAAATTGCAAACTCTACCTGCCACCGTATTCGCCAGATTACCGGCTAAAGTATCTTCTGTAATTGGCGCAAACACAGATTTGTAGTATTTTTCCATTGTTGCTACAAGCACTTCTGTGTTTTTTGCAGACATACCCTTGGCTGTTGCTGCTGCCTCTAGAGACTTGCGGACAAAAGGCCAGCGTAATCGCATATATTGAGAACGACTTTGTTCTCCTGTTAAGGTGTTGCCTAAAATAACTCCTGTGCGTTCTGTAGGGACGTTTTCACGGGTATATCCGGCATTTTCTATAGCTTGTAAAGCGACTTCTAGGGCTAACCAGTGAACAATATCAGATGACTCATAAGCTCTTTTGGGAACTCGTCGATTAGCCCAGTCAAAATCAAAGCCATCTATAACAGCAGCTCGACTGCCATAGGTCTTGTCTGGGGTTTTGCGATCTGGATCGTGGTATTGAGATACTGGCAATCTTACGTCTGGAAACTGTCGAAACTCGCGTCTTCTTGCAAGTATGTTTTCCCAAAGTTGTTTGAGGTTATTGCTACCAGGGTAATGACAACCCATGCCAACAACTGCAACAGCAAAGTTATTTGCTTTAGCGAACATAATTTATGCTTTTTTGATTGGATTTACATTTGTCGGGAAACCAACACTGAGGTTAGTTAGTGCTACCTATTTTCTTGAGTTGTTTGTTGAGCAACCATTGAACCAACACTGTCTATATTGGCAATTAGAGACGGCAAATATTTAGTTTATTTACCCCATAACCCTGATACATGAAGGGTTTGATTATGTTTAATGCTAAATTTGTTTCAATCAACATAGTTGCTACCCTGTATTGTTCTGCTCGATTCATTCTTTAGCTATGTTGATTAATCAGTTGTAACCAACATATTTATGCAATATTTTTTGGCAATTGGGGAAAAAATAGTTGTGGCTCTACTTTCCCCTGGATGCTGGGGGATTAAAATCAAAGGTTGAGAGTGGATATCAAAGTCTTGAAACATAATCCCCCATCAGAAATACAGCCTGTAACATTGTTTGCTTTCTCATCTGATTTCATAGAGAAATCGATAGAGCAAACAAATTTGATTCCATCATAAGGACTTTTCTGGAAGGATGAGAAAATCTTTACAATGATATTACTGAAACATTGAAAATCATCTCAAGTCATCATTAGATATCTCCAAAAATAGCGTATAAACCCTGATGACACAAAGCTGTTATCTTCTTTTCTGGAGATGTCTTGTGTGTTTTGTCCTTGAAGATGGAATTTGTCTCATTGTTGCCTCAACAGCCTAGTAGTTCACCAACCCAAATTGCTCGGTTAAGGTAAGCAGGGGGAGAAAGAGATTCTTTTGCTGCTTATCAACTTTGCTAAGTTAACTTGGCAGACTACTAGTAGTTCACCAACCTAAAATTGCTAGGCTAAGGCAAGCAGGGGGAGCAGGGGAAGTAGAGGGAGCAGGGGGAGAAAGAGATTTTTTTGCTGCTATTGACCTTGCAAAGTTAACTTGGCAGACTACTAGAAAAAGCGGCTAAGACTTAATTTCAGCCCAATGTTGATACTTTTTGAACTCTTGATGTCTCTTGTTCATCTGATTGTGCCTCTCCTACCTTCTGGTTATGCACAGATACATAAGCTATTTCCTGATCCCAAGGTTGCAATTCTGGTTGGTGACGATAGTTAGTGAACTCTTGACGCATCTTCGCTACTTGACTATTGGTTGGTAGGCCTTTAATTTTCTGCTTGTAGAATAACTCGCTAATAGCCATAAACCCTGCTATTATCAACAACCGGAAGAAATGGTATAGGTGTTTTGGCGCTAGTAAGCCGGGAAGGCCAAAGCCTTTCCACTGTAATTTCATGTACCAGATAGCAAAGTAGAAGTGTGTTTTTTTCAAGCCTGCGAAGACGTTGCAATGCCAAGGTTCAAATTTAGCATTTTCTAAGAAATGATCAAAGTGCATCAGGGTGTTATAGTCTCCAAACAACTGATCTCCCCGATAACAGTCCATAAATCCGATGTTGGCTTGTCGATCTACTAATTTGTTGAATTGTTTGTAGACATCAATAAACAGTCCGTTCACAGTGTCTCGATAGATATTGATGAAACTCTTGAGAAATGTCAGATGTAAATGCCATTTACCAACGAACAGAGGTACAACTATGCCAAACCACAACATATATTCAAAGTAAATGCGCCAGCTCATAACACTAGCATTACCTAAGTGCTTGGGATGGTCACGCATGAGTTGATTAATACCGCCGCTTTGGACGACGTTAAACTCGTTGTATGCAGTCCGCTTTGCTTCTGCATCAGGTTCTCCTGCTAGCTTGGCGCGAATAATCTCTGTCACACTCTCAATTGCAAATGCCGTCATTGAACTTCCCATCGAATAGAAAGCATCAAAAATACAAGCAGCATCACCAATTACATACCAGTTATCTGGAGAGAACATCACTTTACTGGTGTGTGCCAACCTCGGCCAGTAGTGGAAATCGATGTTTTCACCGCTAGCGACTAGTTGGTAGAGAATGTTGTGGTTCGCTTTCAGGAAAGCATAAAACTTCTCCTGAGTGTTGATACTATCAGTGGGAATCACATCATGATGTTGGATAATCCCAATTGATAACTCCATTGATTGAGTGTCAGTAGGAATCATCCATAGCCAGTGACCATGACCAAACCAGTGATTTGTGGCATAGTAATGACTGCATGAAGCACCATCTGGGTCATAGCCATCGTGGAAGATCGTGCGGTCTACATTTTTAACGCGCACCCATGCTGAACCAGTGTTGACACCACAGAGATTATCCGGCCCAAACAAAACATTATCGGTTTTGCGACCAATAATAAATTTACGACCGGCAGCATCAACCACGTGTTTGGTTTTGAGTTCCAGAGATTCATTACCGACCTTGACTTTGACGGTCTTGAGCGCATCCCCTGGCGTTAGATCCACGTCAACCACACGACCGTTATAAAAGACCGCACCCATATCTTTGTTCATTTTCAGCAAATCTCGCTCGAATTTAGCGCGGTTTAGCTGAGTAGCAGTCATGGCAGGTTGTCGATTAGTCCAGACGTGATAGTAGTCTTCGATATTCCCGGTTTTTGCTGGGTCTTTAGGCCAATGAAAGTTCAGTCCAAACTTAGGAGGATGATTTTCGATGACGTATTCATAAAGACCTAATTCTTTACAAATAAACAGAGCAGCAACTTCAACTGTTGACTCACCAATTTTTAGGTCTTTTTCTGTGCGTTCTTCAGGACGTGGGTCTATTAAGGCGATCTTGATATTGGGAACTTTGAGTAGTAGGTGTCGAGCTTGGCAGTTGCCAGCAAGGCCTGCACCCATGATTACGACATCGTACTCTTGTGTCTGGACACTGTGCATCTATAACTCCTTAATAACTTATGGAAGTTTTTGCGAGAGAACATGGTCTTACTAAATACCTGTGAGTCTTGGTTGGTCGCACCATCGCAGATTCACATAGTAAACCTAACGGTAGATAGATGAGATAATATGCAGTTACGGTATATTTTCCCAACCTCAAAATTCAGCTTCAAACATCCGAAGCCTCAGAAGTTAAAGTAGAAAGTCGATGAGGTTTCTGAGTGATTTAACAAATTCATCACCAAATCAAGCAAGAATCTAAGTTGGCAAGGCAAAAAATTCGGTGTATGTGGTGACACAGCGAGATCTGGATGCAGGAGATTTTGAGCCATCAAAGTTACCTTAGTAAACTCAGAAGGCATCTTTAATCACGTTCAATGGCTCGAAATCCCACGGAATTGACATCTGCTTGCTTTTCAGCAATCTTATTTTCCTCATCTAATTATCCTTCTGGTGGGCTATGGACATCTACATCATCTATATACATTGATATTGACGGACACAACTGACACAAACGTAATGCAAGTTTAACCCTCCGGTTACCATTTTTTCTAATCTCAGTCGAATCACTGTATTGACAATGTACAGTAGAAGTTCTCAATTCATCTCTATGTTGTGCAACGTCTATATGTTTTCCTTCTAGTTGTAAACAGCAGTGGTTTTACAGACTTCGGATAAATTCCTTTTTTGATCAGATTTAATTCTGCTTAACCTCAGCAATCAAGTTTTGTGCAATATTTACACGCATTGTTGATGTATGGGACATCCTCTAAGGATAAAAAGGAAAATTTGATGTGCAATGTGAATTGAGGGGAGAATCCTTGCCATTTTATCGATGCTGCCAAAACAACGATTTTTAACAAGTCTTGCAACGCTCACATTAGAAGAGGTATTTCTAATTCAACATTAGCAGTAATTAACCAACTAATACACTAATTGTGAGCAGATCGATTAAATAATGCCATTGTTATGTGGCAAATTTAATTAGCTGATTAACTTATCCCAGAATCTAGATGATAAACACGATTTCATAATATTTTATTTATATTTTAAGTCAATACACTAGATACCGAATTTTGAATATTTTCACAAAAGTTAATATCATTAGAATGATTATTCTATTTGATATGTGATTTTTGTTTATATGGTTAAAAATTGCACAAGATTTATTTAAGAGAAAGGTAAATGTCATGGAATTTAAACTAGATAATAGGATGTTTTAAAAGTGATGTAATTTTATGAGAAAACTCATAATCATTCATCTGCAAGATTTAATAACGCAGTATCTCGTGATTAAAGCTTTGTTATCTATATTTATTATATCCAGACTAGATAAAAGAATTAATATTTAATTAAATAGTTCTTAACCATAAAAAAGCAGAATTCTATATTGTTTAGATATTTATATTAGATTCAAAAAAAAGGAAGTAATTAATATTTAATATTTAATTAAATAGTTCTTAACCACAAAAAATCAACAGAAATGTCAGGCATATTTACGCCATCACTTCAAGCAACTGATTAAACTTCCTGACTTAAATAACCAAGAGATTGAGACAGAATTTATCAACCTGATAGATGAAGGTTTTAAAAACTATGCTTTATTCCAACAAAACCAAAACCTTGATGAATTACTGAGTTGGGCATCGGAGTTTAGCGCAAAATTGGAAGCAACTATTCATTCATGGATTGAGCAATCTGGAGGAGAAGTAGGTAAATTTCTACGTTCCTTACTCAATAAAGCTCATCAGTGGTGGTATAGATACCGCCTGACAATAATCTAGCCGAACGAACGTTACATTTAGCGGTAACAAAAAGAAAAGTTAGTGGCGATTCCCGTTCTATGGAGTGGTTTCAAGATACTGCCAATTTATTGACTGTTATTCAAACTTGTCGCGGTTTTTAAACGCAAAGTTACGCTGAGGGTTTTTAAGAAGCATTGATTCTTTTGAGGAGACCGATGTTTAAATTGAGTTTAGTTCCTAGCCATAAAGCGTGTGCTGTATGATCTGTGACATCATCGCCTGTTTCCGGATGGATGAGAATATCTAACCCCTCACGGTTGAGCATTAACCAGGGGACTACTTGAGGAAACTGGTTAGGTGAGAAGGCAACTTGATACATTGATGTGGGATGCGGTCCAATGGGTTGATCGTGCCAGTGTCCCAACTGTACTTCAAATCTAGCTTCTAGTCCTTCTCGGATACGGGCAGCAATGTCACGAGTTTCGGTATTGTAGTAGACGTGAGCGTGAAAATTAGTGATGATGCTATTTTCTTTCATCGTTCTTGCTGGGTTGGTCGAATGAGAATTTCATTCACATTAGATACTAAAGCTAAAGTGAAGATTGGGAACTTTTCGAGAGGGGGTAAAGCCCGGACACTGGAGTTTACATCTTGTTGAAACCACCTATAAAAAAGGAATCAAGATTATGTCACAAGAGTTAGAACAGTACCAACCCCAATGGCAGCATTCTGAAACATTACCCAAATGGGATATTACTATTGTCCCTTTTTAGCTGGTGTTTTTATTTTCTTGCAAGTCCCTTAATTACGAATTACGAATTATTCAATGTCACCAGTTTTAAAAGTTACCCCAACAGCATCTTCCCCGGACGTATTTGAGCTTGTCGCGTCACTGGCGGCTGATTTTGCCACGCGTGCAGCCATCCACGACCGCGACAGTTCTTTCCCTTTCGAGAATTTTCAAGCTCTCCATCAAGCACAACTGTTAAATCTCACAGTTCCTCAAGAATTTGGTGGTCAAGGAGCAAACTATACAACTATTTGTAAAGTCATTGAAAAGATAGCTAGTGGGGATGCTTCTACGGCTTTGGTGTTGACAATGCACTACCTACAACATAGTAATGCAGCCCGGACTCGTAATTGGCATCCCACCGTGTATGAGCGCCTGTGTCGAGAATCAGTTACAGGTATTGTTTTACTCAATGCTGCCCGTGTAGAACCAGAATTAGGTACACCAGCCAGAGGGGGACTACCAGCCACAATTGCCAAAAAAACGAGTGATGGTTGGCTAATTACTGGTCATAAACAATACACTACAGGTAGTCCGATCTTAAGTTATTTCATCGTTTGGGCGCGGACAGATGAAGCAGAACCACGGGTAGGTAGTTTTCTTGTCCCGCGTGACTTTCCTGGTGTGAGGATTGAGAAAACTTGGGATCATTTAGGGATGCGAGCCACTGGTAGCCACGACTTAATTTTAGAAAATGTCTTGATTCCCCAAGAATATGCGTTGGATCTTCATTTCCTGAACACTTCTTTAGCACCAGACCCTCTAAAATTGGCGGGTGGTAGTTTGTGGTTGAGTGCATTGTATCAAGGAGTGGCAACAGCAGCACGAAATTGGTTAGTTGAGTATTTGCATGAACGTCAGCCTGCTAACTTGGGTGATAGTTTAGCAACTCTACCCAGATTTCAAACAGCCGTTGGTGAAATCGAAGCCCTGTTATACGCCAATCAGCGACTAATTTACAGTTTGGCGAACGATATTGATCAAGGTGAGTATGATACCAAAGTTGCTTTACAAGCGCAAACAGTGAAATACCTAGCTACAAATAATGCCATTCGCGCTGTAGAAATTGGACTTGAACTGATTGGTAATCCTGGTTTATCCAAGAAAAATCCTCTGGAAAGACATTATCGAGATGTACTTTGTAGTCGCATTCATACACCACAAAATGATGCAATTTGTTTGTCTTTAGGGAAATCAGCACTCAAAATTACAACCTAAAGCCATAGATTATACCTATCAATGGTGAGTAAATGTTTAATGGACAAGTGGAAACAGAGTTATTAGATGGAGTACCTTGGTTATTCGGGAAACAGCCCCAATTACCACCCCATATTCAGTTATTAGTTGATGAACAACAGCAGAGACGAGATATTTGGGAGTTACCAGAAAAAAATAGCCCTGGAGAGAAGACCTAACGATCGCTCACATAGCACCACTATAATTTTTCCACCAAACTGACTGTGGCTCTGTAAAGCAGTCTAGCACCTTGAATATAACCAGCGTGGGTGACTTTGACTATTTCGCCTGGTTGCGCTGTTCCCTCTTTTAATTGCTGCAATTGAGGATCATAAGGTATTTCAGATCCTACAGGTGCGATCGCTTCTATACCCCACGCCTGTAATAATTTTTCTAAAGGTTTTTGGACTAAAGGCACGATTTTCACGGCTGCTAGTTCGGGATTATCTCGCGCTTTCTGGGCTGCTGTCGGCCATTGCAATAATAAAGGTTCCAGCAATTGTAAACTCGACTGCTGGAACTCTTGCTGTAATATTTCTCGCTGCTGTTGTAGTTGTAGCTGCGATCGCTCATACTCTCTTTTTAAATCAGCAATTTCTTGGGGATTGGGCGGTGCTTGGTACTCAATATCTGATTCTAAAAAAGTTGATAATAATTCACTCAAGGGTATTTGCAGCGCTTTTGACAGCTTTAGCAGTACATCCAAGCGCATCTGTTCTATCTTACCCTGGCGCAAGCGCAATACTTGATACTCGGAAACGTCAGCATTGCGACTTAGGGCTTTAAAACTAGAAATACCTACTTGTTGTATTAAATTTTGCAACTTTTGCGTAAAATCAGACATCGGTTACTGGGGATTAGGGATTAGGGGCTGAGAACCGAGTAAATTGTCTCTCCTCCCCCTGCTCCCTGCCCCCTGCCCCTGCCTCTTATTCTTCCAGTAAACTTCTCAACATCCAAGCAGTTTTTTCATGTACCTGCATCCGTTGAGTTAGTAAATCGGCGGTGGGTTCGTCGTTAACTTCATCTACTACAGGAAAGATAGAACGCGCTGTTCTGACTACAGATTCTTGTCCTTCCACTAGTAAGCGAATCATTTCTTTGGCTTTGGGAACCCCTGGAGTTTCGGGAATCGAACTCAGTTTGGCGTATTCGCTGTAAGTTCCTGGTGCTGGATAGCCAAGCGCCCTGATTCTTTCAGCAACTAAGTCTACTGCTAAGGCTAATTCTGTATACTGAGTCTCAAACATGAGATGCAGTGTCTGGAACATTGGCCCAGTAACATTCCAATGAAAATTATGTGTTTTCAAATACAGTGTATAGGTGTCAGCCAACAGGCGAGACAATCCATCGGCGATTTTAGCCCGGTTGGCTTCATCAATGCCGATATTTACATTGTTAATTGTTCCTTGAGATGCCATGAGTTTCTCCAAATTGAGTAATTATTATTAATTGGGAACCTGAGAACTGGGAAAAAGAGGAAATTTTGCTAATTTTTCTTCCTTACTCCCTGTCTCCTGCTTCTTGTCATGCCTCTTTCTTATTCTCTACGCTAAGTGCATCTTCAAAACACTACGTGGAGCTTTGCGAACTCTAGCTAGAATAGTTTCTTTACCTAAACGTTGGCAGGCTTCATACCGATGGCAACCAGAAAAGCCATAATACTGTCCATCTACTTCTAAAACATCTATGGGTTCTTGTTGTCCAATTGCCGCAATCGATTCCATCAGGGCTTGTACTTTATGGGGATCGTTACCACGGGGCAATGGCCGCTTAATTTGATTTAATGGAATTTCTTGTACCCTAACCATGAGGAGTAAACTCAACTAGTTCTGTTTCGTATCTTTATATAAATCATAGTCATTATGACTTCGTTTTGCAACTTTTTTTAGAGCAAAACCGATAAGGGTATTATTGGAGCGTTCATGCGACAAAACCACCACTTTATAAAGCAATTGCCACCAGCCCAGAGCCAAAGCACAGAAGGAAAAAATCAGATAGCAATGAAAAATCCGTTCTGGCGTTTTTCGTACACAGTACTGATGACATTCTGTTTATTGGGATTGACAGGTGCATCAGCCACTGAAGATAAAATTAAGGATTTAGAACTGAAAATTGGGATTGTGCAGCGATTTGGGGAACAGCCCACAGCCAAGCTGCAATTAGAACCAACAATAGGCGATCGCTTAAAACTCAAGTTTGCCGAAGGTGATAGAGAGCAAATTCTCGTCACGGAAAAACCTGTCAAACTGGAAACAGTGATGCAAGCGTTGCCCAAACCAGCAATTGAAGAGGTTGTGGTTTTAGGTACATATCGCACTTACGAAACAGCAGAAGACAGTGCCGAAAATTGGCGCAAGCAGGGGATTCAGGTAGAAATAGCCCAGCCAGAACGTTGGCAAGTTTGGGCGAAACGGGACGTATATAATACTCCCTTACTACGACGCTTGTTATTCCAGAGCGTCAAAGCCACTGGTAATGATTTAGCCTACATTGACACAAGGATTTTGCCCAAAGTACCGCGAGTGAGTTGGGTTGTGAATGGTAAGAGCTACACCCCAAATCATGTAGAAATCAGCACAGTTAAAAACTTAATTCGGTTGAAAAAAGGCGAAAAACTCAATACTTCTCGGCTTTACGCCGGGCGGATTAAGTTTCAACCCAACGCCTATGGTACATACACATTTGTAAATAAAGTATCATTAGAAACTTATTTACGTGGTGTTGTGCCGCATGAAATTGGCACCAATGCACCCACATCTGCTGTAGAAGCACAAGCAATTCTGGCTCGGACTTATGCTCTGAGGAACTTACGTAGATTTGCTATAGATAACTATCAATTGTGTGCTGATACTCACTGCCAAGTTTATTATGGGCTGGGTGGTACAGATGCAAGAATAGACAAAGCGATCGCCGCAACCAAAGGGATGGTACTCACCTACAATAATGAACTAATAGATGCACTTTATTCTTCTACTACTGGTGGAATTACTGCCTCTTTTAGTGATGTTTGGAATGGGGCAGATCGTCCTTATTTACGTCCAGTAGTGGATGCACCTACTAATATTTGGGACTTTTCCAAGCAAAACTTGAAAGACGAAAAGAACTTTCAAAAATTTATTAGCCTGCAACAAGGATTCAATGAGAGTAGCTGGAATATATTTCGATGGTATAAAGAAACACCATTAAATGACATCATTAAAGACTTGCAAAAGTTTTTACGGGCGAAAAATAGTCCTTATGCCAAATTTAAAACCATTGAAGCAATGGCTATAACCGAGCGCAGTCAGAGCGGACGTATTCTGGAACTAGCAGTAAGAACAGATATTGGCATTTTTACCTTACACAAAGACGAAGTTCGTAGCGCCTTTGCTGCGCCTCGGAGTACCCTTTTTTACATAGTGCCACTTAATAAAGGCAAAGAAGATTTGTGGGGATTTGCTTTCATTGGTGGCGGTTTAGGGCATGGAGTCGGATTGAGCCAGACTGGCGCTCAAAATTTAGCCAAGCTAGGCTGGTCTAGCTCCAAAATCCTCGAATTTTACTATCCTGGCACAAAATTGCAACGCCTGAGCGAGGAAATAAAGTTTTAATCGAGGTTTCCTTGTTTTAGTGAAGTAAATCTCGTTGAGGCAAAAGGCTTGTGTTGAGAAGTTGGATGTATCTAAAAATGGATGTTTCTCTGTGCTTCTGCGCCTCCGTGGTAAAAATTATTTAAACACAGAGACACAGAGGAAGAAAAACTAAGAGGCTAGGAACTAGTCTCTAGCCTCTATTTTTCAGCTAGGTTGACTCTTAGTAGAGGTCTTCTTCTTTGTGGGTTTGAATGGTTACATCAGAGGTGGGATAAGCAACACAGGTCAGTACATATCCAGCTTCGATTTGATCGTCATCCAAGAATGATTGGTCAGACTGGTCAACAGTACCAGAGACTAATTTACCAGCGCAGGTGGAGCAAGCACCAGCACGGCAAGAGAAGGGAAGATCAAAACCCTGTTCTTCAGCAGCATCTAAAATATATTCATCTTCAGGAACTTCAATTGTATTGGTGGTTCCTTCGGCTTCGTTGATCAATGTAACTTTGAAAGTTGCCATTTCCGTAATCCTCTCTTTTGTGATCGGCAGTATAAGTTATCTTAAAGCAGAGCTTGGCGGCTATTCTTCGGGGATTAGCCACAGATTCAAATTAAGTTCAATTCTGATACTACGAGAAAAAGTCAAGTATGTAACTCGAAATCCATCACGATTAGTAATGAAATTTAGTTACCAGATAACAATAAGTTTTTTTTATGCTTTAGGGACGCTAAAATCACGGTTATTAGAAAAACTTATGATTTGCATCGAAAAGACCAAATTAGGGAAAAAGAGTCCAGTAATTAAGATAGCTTTTGGTTAGGCTTGTGCCGACCAGGACAAGCTACCCCTAAAGGAGATGGAATCAATGAAGGGAACACCAAAAAATAAATTATTCCCAAGTGACAGTTATTAGGGTGCGTCAACAAGAGGCAGGGGGCAGGGGTAAGGGAGCAGGGGGAAACCCCATCCATGTAGCTTGCTTCCCCGTAGGGGTATGGAGGGGATTGAAATAAGGACGTAGTATTTCTTGCACTACGTGCCTTGAAATACATTGAAATTTGTTCTCCATCCATAAATGGAGGGGCTTGAGACCCAATGGCAGGGGGAATTCCAGAATCTTTCTCCCAGCAAGAACTGCTCCCCGCGCCCCTGCCTCTTGTTGACGCACCCAACCTACTTGGATATTTTTTTATCTGGAAGTCCCGAACGAAAAGTGAGTGAACAGTGAGCATCAATGATAATTGATCACTATGATTGGTAGCAGTTTAGGAGAGTAATATATATGAATTGGAGGCAGCTTTGGCAAATGCAAAAATAGGTGTGGGTATAGTTGGTACTGGTTATGCGGCAAAACTACGAGCAGAAGCTTTTTTAGAGGATGAGCGATCGCACTTAGTCGCTATAGCTGGAAGTACACTAGAGAGAACCCAGGCTTTTGCTCAAGATTACCAGACCGAGGCGTTAACTGGCTGGGAACAGTTAGTAGAACGGGAAGACATAGATTTAGTAGTGATCTGTACAATCAATCGTGATCATGGTGCGATCGCCCGTGCTGCTCTGACTGCTGGTAAACACGTTATTGTAGAATATCCCTTATCTGTAGATTTGAGCGAAGCAGAAGAACTAATTGCCTTAGCTAAAACACAACATAAATTACTTCATGTCGAACATATCGAACTTTTAGGTGGCTTACATCAAGCCTTGAAGCAAAATTTAGAAAAAGTAGGTCATCTTTTCTACGTGCGCTACAGCACCATCAATCCTCAAAATCCTGCACCCCGTAAGTGGACTTACAATCATCAAATGTTTGGCTTTCCCTTAATCGGCGCACTTTCCCGCCTCCATCGTCTGACAGATTTGTTTGGCAAAGTCTTCACTGTTAATTGCCATCAACGCTATTGGGAAATAGAACCAGAATATTACCAAGCCTGTTTTTGCATGACTCAACTGTGCTTTACTAGTGGATTATTAGCCCAAGTAATCTATGGCAAAGGTGAAACTTTGTGGCAACCAGAACGAAAGTTTGAAGTTCATGGTGACAACGGTGGTTTAATTTTTGATGGGGATAAAGGGTTTTTCATCCAACCAGGAGAAAGCACACCGATAGAAGTGGGTACTCGTCGGGGTTTATTTGCCAAAGATACAAGTATGGTGTTAAACCATCTTTTTGATGGCGATCCTTTGTATGTCACCCCTGAGGAAAGCTTGTATACTCTGAAAGTTGCTGATGCTGCTCAAAGAGCTGCACAGACAGGGATAACTATATTTTTGCCAGATACGCTAGATTAAATTTCATGAAAACAGACTTAATTGTTATCTTATCCCAACGAGAAATAGAAAAAATGCGGCAGGCGGGACGCTTGGCTGCTAAACTTCTGCAACATCTTGAGCCAATGGTGAAGCCAGGGGTGACTACATTGGAACTCAATGATGAAGCTGAACGTTGGACACAAGCACATGGAGCCAAAAGCGCGCCTCTAAACTATAAAGGCTTTCCTAAATCGATTTGTACCAGTGTGAATGAAGTCATCTGTCATGGTATCCCTAATGCCAAGCAGATTCTGAGGGATGGTGACATCATTAACATCGATGTCACACCAATTGTTGAAGGCTACCACGGTGACACATCCAAGACTTTTATTGTGGGCAATGCTGCTCCCAAGGTGAAGAAGCTGGTGGAAGTAACCCAAGAGTGCCTGAATTTAGGCATTGCGGAGGTGAAGCCAGGGGCGAAGATCGGTGATATTGGGGCAGCAATTCAAGAGTATGCTGAGGCTCAGGGCTTCTCTGTAGTACGTGATTTTGTGGGACATGGTATTAGTAATATTTTCCATACTGCACCAGATGTTCCCCACTACGGTACAAGGGGGAAAGGTAAGCGCCTGCGGCCAGGAATGGTATTTACCATTGAGCCGATGATTAATGAAGGGACTTATGAAGTCGAGATGCTGGCTGATGGGTGGACTGCTGTCACACGCGATCGCAAGTTATCAGCCCAGTTTGAACATACCATAGTAGTTACAGATGATGGTGTAGAAGTCCTTACCCTACCAGAACTTGAGTAAATAACCTATGACGCAAACTTTAGCGGCGGAAAACCTTACTCTGGAGCAATTAATCCCCTGAATAGCTCTTGAGTCAGACTACTGTACTATTTCCCCAATTTATTAGCTATACCTTCACAACCACCGGGAATTGTCGCTCTAGTTTTTTCCCCTCCCCAAGCGCAGCAGTAACAACGGTTAGCCTCCGACATTCGTTGGACATCGCTAAAATCGGCATTTTCGATCACCGCACCCGTATGTTCGCCTGTTCTGTAGTTTGGTGGTTCCGTGCGACTGCGGGGTGAGGCTTGTTCCCATGAGCCGTAAAATAGACGAACTCCGTTGAAGTCAGCACCACGGAGGTTAGCATAATACAGGATAGTGCGGGAAAAGTTGGCTTTGACTAAATCACAGCCGCTTAGATTAGCGCGGACGAGATTGGCTTCACTTAGATCAGTCCATCGTAAATCTGTGTTGGAAAGGTCAGATCCGGCTAACATCACGCCTAAATCGATGACGCGCACACCTTCTAAGCGGTCTTCAGCATAACCACCAATACCATCGAGAATGGCTCTACCCAAACGGCGATCGCGTTTTAAGGGTGTGAGTAACTTAGAACGGGAAAGAAAACGGAGGATTTTGGCTTTACCAGTACCATCAACACTACTAAAAATTGCGGCTGTACGTCCTTCAGCGATCGCTCTTTCTTGCGGCCAGTCTTCTAGTAGTCCCTCTTCGTCTAGTACCAAGTCAGAAACACCTTGGAAGTAGGAATCGATGGTTTGTTGTTGGGTAATAATATTTTGCTGGACTGTTAGCAGGTTTTGTTGAATTGTCAAGTCTTTGGAAATAACATATTGTCGCCACGCTACATAAACTGCAATGATCGCGATCGCAATTTGTCCCAAAGCGCCAAACCATTCCGCCAGAGTACCAGAAGCTTCCCAGTTAACTTTTCGTCCCCATAGTAGCAGGCGATCGCCCACACCACTAAACCTCAAAAAACCAATAAAAGCAACGATTAACCCCAATAAGGCAACAAACAAGGTTTTATCTTGGGATGAAAACCACTCACTCACTACATATAACAGCCAAGGCGACAGTATCGCCAAAGACAACACCAACGTCACCAGCGTACCCGCAATGCCAATTATCCAGTTATTGAGGAGTAAGCCGATGAGCGTGACAGCTATTCCTATCACGATGATTAATAATGCTCTTGGTTTAACTATAACTGGAGGCTGAGGACGTAGTGAAAAATTAGAGCGAGCTTGTTGCAGCACGGCTGTGTTTTGCGGTGACTGCAAGGACGAAATAGCAGCTAAGGCCTGTTGTGCTGCTAGTGTTTCTGGAGTTAAGTGATTTTCACCTGTACCACCGTCAAAGTCATTTGGTTCTGATTCATGTTCAGGTGTAGATTCTGGGGTTGTGGGAGTTGGAGAATTGGATTCAATCGTCATGTTTTCTATTTTGCCCCAGAGGAGTTGATTTCACAAAGAGGGATGAGGGCGGTATAATCTCTGCGTTCCCTTTCTCGATATGCTGGCTGATTGCGACATGAAAAAACTTTTAATCACTGGTGCTAGTGGTTTTTTAGGATGGCATCTTTGCCAACAAGCTCAAACAGAATGGGAAGTTTATGGGACATATTATTCCCATCCTTTAGATATTGCGGGTATCAAATTAGTCAAAGTTAATTTAACAGATTTTACAGAACTCAAACAGATATTTAGAGAAATTCAGCCAGACGCAGTAATTCATACGGCTGCACAATCACAACCTAACTTTTGTCAAATCCATCCCCAGGAGTCATTTGTAATGAATGTCACTGCATCCTGTAATCTAGCAGGACTTTGTGCAGACGATGTTATTCCTTATGTTTTTACATCTAGTGAATTAGTATTTAATGGCTTAAATTCACCTTATAAAGAAACTGATTCTGTAAGTCCTATTAATATTTATGGTGAACAAAAAGTCTTGGCTGAAACAGGTATATTAGAATGCTATCCCCAAGCATTAATTTGTCGGATGCCATTGATGTTTGGCAATGCTACACCCACAGCGAAAAGCTTTATTCAACCATTTATTCAGACCTTACAAGCTGGTAGAGAACTAACATTATTTATAGATGAATTTCGTACTCCTGCCAGTGGGACAACGGCAGCCAAAGGGCTATTATTAGCATTAGAAAAAGCCAACGGGATTCTTCACTTGGGAGGTAAAGAACGGATTTCTCGTTATGATTTTGGGCATATATTAGCTGAAGTTTTGCAACTACCAATTACAGGAATTAAAGCCTGTCGTCAACAAGATGTACAAATGGCAGCACCAAGACCAGCAGATGTTTCTTTAGATAGTTCTCAGGCTTTTACATTAGGTTATCAACCTTTATCTGTCAAAGAAGAATTGGCGAGATTGGTTTGATTAAATGCAAAACAACTGACACTCGCAGTGCAATAAAATATACCGTTCCTAGTTAAGCTAGAGAAAAACTAAGCAAATTCAACATAATTGCCAAAAAAATATCTTTGGCTAACAAAATAGCCTACTATTGCTTTAATAAAGCATTTAACATATCATCTAGCTATCTTTACGTCTTGTATCTAAAGGTAGAAAATAAAGGTTAACTTAAAGTTAGGCAACCTGATAAAGGTTTGATCTGCTCAAGAGTAACCTGCCAATCTATCTACAGTGCAACTGAGGTCAAATGACGCAATCTTGCAATCGAGTCAACGTTTGGGAAGAACGTCGTAATGAAGCTAATACCTACTACAAGCAGGGAAAGTTTCCAGAATATCTCGATTTGGTAACGGAAAATTTACAATTAGCCAGAGCAATTCCCGACCGAGCTAGAGAAGGTCGGACATTGAACGATATTGGTTTAGCCTATCTTGGATGCTGGCAACCGCAAAAAGCATTAGAGTGTTTCCATCAGGCGTTGGCTGTGGCTGTAGAAATTGGCAACATACAAGCAGAAGCCACAGCTTTAAGCAATCTGGGTTCTACTTATAATCGTCTGGGCAAACTTGCCCAAGCGTTGGAAAATTTTGAGGGAGCAGCGCAAATCTTTAGGGAATTGCAAGATATTCCAGGTGAAGTGTCTACTCTCAATGATATGGCGCTAATTTATATTAAATTGGGTGAACCCAAGCGATCGCTTCTGCTACAAAATCAGATTTTAACCATGCGGCGTTTGCTAGGAGACTTTTCTGGTGAAGCTACTACACTCAATGGCATTGGATTCGCTTATAGTGTTTTGGGTGAGTTTGAGATAGCGCTGCATTATCTTCAACAAGCATTACCAATTCAAAAAGCAGTCAAGAATCTTGCTGGCGAAGCCATCACCTTAAACAACATCGCCTCTATCTATCTCGACTTAGGACAAACCAAACAAGCCCTATTACTCTACCATCAAGTTCTGTTAACACGACAGGCAATCAGCGATCGCCCAGGAGAAGCCACAACTCTCAACAATATTGGCTTTACTTACTCCAAATTGGGTAGTCACCGCAAAGCACTGAAATTCTACAAACAAGCTCTTGTCATTCATCAACAACTAGGAGATTCTCTTGGAGAAATTTCGACTTTGTTAAATATGGGCAACCTTTACGTAACCACAAAACGGAAAAAATTAGCGCTATTGTGCTATCGCAATGCTCAAGAATTAGCAGAGCAAATCGCAGATCAGACAATCCTGGAGAAAGTCAAGCAGTTTATGGATGCGCTGTAAATTCAAGGGTTTAAGACCCCTACTTCTACACGTAGTATCAGTTGAGTTGGAGTTTAAATCCCCGACTCCAACTGTTTTGAATTTTGAATTTTGAATAGTTAATTAGTGGGAGTAAGCGACAGATGTATGCTGCCATTCCTCCCCACTTTCCCCTACAGCAACCCTGCGGACTCATATAAACGCTTCACCATAGCTGTAATTTTTGTTCCATAATCTAAATCAGCTGACCAGCGTCCTGAAAGTTGCTCAATCAGTGAAGCAACGCCACGGGTGACGAAGCGAAATCTCGGATCTACTACTTCATTTACCAGAGGTTCTAGACTGGCGTAAGCTTTGAGGTGTTGGATATGCGCCCTTACACCAATTCTCGCACTAAGAAAAGAAGCAGTTTCCCTACCACCACCAATAGAACCTAAACCGGCAAAGTTATTTTGTTCTGCTCTAATATCACCACCAAAGCGTAAAAATCCAGTTTCTACACACATTTGGCAAAAGGCAATATCATAATTTACTCCCTCTATACCGGCTTCTTCTCGATAGAGTTTAGGAATGTCTGGAAATTGGCTTAAAGCATTTTCGTTATTATTTCTCAGGAAAATTTGCATCTGTACTTCGGATGTACTACCATTCGACATGATTCTGTTAATTTGACCAGGGCAAACGATCAAATTAGAACGTAAGTTGACTGTGCGTGTTGCGGCATCCCAACTAACTGATATATTGAAATCTCGCAGTTCCACTGCTTTGACATACACAACGCGGCGATAGGTAATCCGATTGACATTGGGTGCTTGCGACAAATCTATGCGTAAACGATCGACTAAATCCACTGGAATGTAAGCGTTACCATTGACTAAGATTCCTTGCTCTGCGTAATTCTGTCCGTTAATGTTGATGTTGATGGCTGGATAAGTTGGGTCTGCTGGAGTTCCGGGGGTAGGATCAATCACTCGACTCCATGAAGCCAAGCCATCAGCAATACCCAAAGCGAAATCTCGGCGACGATTTTGCAGCAAAGCCCGATCCTCTGGACTGCTGAGAAAAGCCACTTGCATCAGCAAAGAAGCGATCGCAATCTGCCGACAAAATGCTAAACTACCTAACCCACTATTTGTATCTGGCTGTACTCCCCGATTTGGTAGTTGGGGTACACGACGCAACAATCCGACTAAAAGCAATTCACTATTGCTCTTACGCTCGTTATTCCCTGCAATATAGAACACACTAGCCCCACGCACACTAGGACTACTCGCCGAATCAGCATGAATCTCTAAAGCAATATCACCTCGACGACCACGGGAATTGATCCAAGCGATAGTACCAGCAGCACTCAAATCATCAGGAACAGACAAAACCTCAAAACTCCGCGATCGCAATTCTGTGACAATTAAATCTCGCAACAGAATCATCTCTCTAGCTTCCGTCGTTCCCCCAGCGATTGAGCCTGGATCTGTACCTCCCGCTTCTCGTCCTCCGTGGGCTGCCGAAATAAAAATACGCCCCATGTCCCGTATTTCCTCTGATAAGATTAAGCGTAAGCAATTCTACACAATATTATGGGCTTGGCAACAAGAATATAATAGCCGTAATGAGTAATGAGTGATGAGTAATGAGTAATGAGTAATGACAACTGACAACTGACAACTGACAACTGACAACTGACCAAAATGCAAATTCCGCGCTTACACCCAGACACAATTGATGAAGTTAAACATCGGGCTGATATTGTCGATGTGGTATCAGAGTATGTAGTTTTACGCAAGCGTGGTAAAGATTTTGTCGGCTTGTGTCCTTTTCATGATGAAAAATCGCCTAGTTTTACTGTCAGCCAAACTAAGCAAATGTACTATTGCTTTGGGTGTCAAGCTGGGGGAAATTCTATTAAGTTTTTGATGGAATTGGGCAAGCAATCATTTGCTGATGTGGTATTAGATTTAGCTAGGCGTTACCAAGTTCCCGTACAAACACTGGAACCAGAACAACGGCAAGAATTACAGCGTCAGTTGTCTTTGCGGGAACAGTTGTATGAGGTTATGGCTTCTACAGCCAGCTTTTATCAACACGCCCTCAGACAATCCCAAGGACAAAAAGCTATTGAGTATTTGCGGGGCGATCGCCAATTCAATGAAGCCACAATTCAACAGTTTGGCTTGGGTTATGCGCCCGCAGGTTGGGAAACTCTCCATCGTTATTTGGTGGAAGATAAACATTACCCAGTGCATCTGGTAGAAAAAGCGGGTTTGATTAAACCGCGCAAGGAAGGGGCTGGATATTATGATGTGTTCCGCGATCGCCTGATGATTCCCATCCGCGATATCCAAGGACGGGTGATTGCTTTTGGTGGGAGAACCTTAACTGACGAACAACCGAAGTATTTAAACTCTCCAGAAACCGAGTTATTTAATAAAGGTAAAACCCTATTTGCTCTCGATCAAGCAAAAGCGGGGATTTCCCAGTTTGATCAAGCAGTGGTAGTGGAGGGATATTTTGATGCGATCGCTCTCCACGCTGCGGGGATTAATAACGCTGTTGCTTCCTTGGGTACGGCTTTGAGTTTAGAACAAGTACGGTTGATATTGCGCTACACCGACTCAAAACAGTTAATACTCAACTTTGATGCAGATAAAGCTGGAACTAACGCCACAGAACGAGCGATCGGGGAAATTGCTGATTTAGCTTACAAAGGTGAAGTGCAATTAAAAATACTCAATATCCCTGATGGCAAAGATGCTGATGAATACTTGCGTAGTCACACATCAACAGATTATGAGCAATTGTTAGCAAATGCGCCATTATGGTTAAACTGGCAGATTCAGCAGATTATCAAAGACCGCGACTTAAAACAAGCTACTGATTTTCAGCAAGTTACCCAACAATTTGTTAAGTTACTCAAAAATATAGTTAACAGCGATACCCGTAACTATTACGTCTCTTACTGTGCAGAAATCCTCAGCTTCGGGGATACAAGACTCATACCTCTACGAGTAGAAAATCTCCTCACTCAAATTGCTCCCACTACCACCCCCTCTAAACCCCCCTCAGCAAAGAGTAATAGAAGCCACTCCCCACTCCCTCCTTCCAACTCCCCCACAGATCGCCACCTTCTAGAACAAGCCGAGGCGCTACTACTGCGAATTTACCTCCATTGTCCTGAACAGCGTCCAGTCATCCTCACAACTTTGGAAGAACGGGATTTAGAGTTTAGCCTGTCCCACCATAGATTTTTGTGGATACAGATTTTAGAGTTCATCGGTGAGCAGATTGATTTAATTTCCCGGCTACATGATATATATCTAGAATTAGCTGAAGAACTCGGTTCAATTTCTCATCTGTTTCATCTGAATGAGAAAACCAAGAAAGAAATATTACGTACACCCCAAGTTGTGCAGGCGGCGATCGCCTGTATGGAACGAGTGTTAAGAGAAAAGCGTTATCGTCACTTTTTGGAACTGTGGCAAGAAACTGACCCTGAAGCTGAACCAGAAAAATGGCAGTCATACTATCAGGCATTCTACACCGAAAAAATTAAACTTCAAGAACTAGACCGACAACGGACATTTTCCCTGACAGAATTGTTGTAGTTAAATTGTTAAAAATTTTTATTAATATTAAGTTTGTATGATGTATTTACAAATTTAAATATATTTGTTTGACTAAAATTATATATTTTCAGCTTGATTACTATATTAATACAAAATTAGCATCTAACTAAAAGAAGTTTTTTAAACTGATACGATAATCTATCTCCAGACAAGTACCTAAAACTTGCAAACTAGCTTAGGTTAAGTATAAGCTCTGCAACAAGTCTTAGTTGTCGCAAGTAATTTTCATGCCATATATTCCTATTTCTGTATTGCTACGTTTTGGAATTGTTATATTTGCTGTGGCATTTGCCTGTGTGCTGATGCTGTTATTAGATCCTTGGCTAGGCATGACCAGTACTCCTTTTTTGTTATTCTTTAGTGCTGTTATATTTAGTGCTTGGTATGGTGGGTTGCGATCAGGATTGTTAGCAACTTGCTTATCTGTGGTCATGAGTGATTACTTCTTTCTGCACCCAAGGTATGACATATCTTTTGATATCTCTAATACAGTAAGAATCGGGTTATTTGCGGTACAAGGATTGTTCTTCAGTATTGTATGTGCAACATTGAAGAATACTAAGGAAAGAGATGAAGTGAATTTACTCCAACTCAGACAGAGTAACGAGAGATTTCGATTAGCACTCAACAGTTCAGATATCGTAGTTTTTCAGCAGGATCGAGATTTACGGTATCAATGGATTCATAATCCGCAGGGTGTAGACTCTGCTGAAGAAATTATTGGTAAGTCTGACTATGAACTATTCCCCGCTTCAGTAGCAGAGCAACTAACAGCAATTAAGCAAAGAGTACTAGAGGAGGATGTTTCTGCTCGTGAAGAAGTTTCTGTAATCTTGCATGGAGAAGTTTTTTACTATGATTTATTAGCAGAACCCCTGAAAATCAATGGTCGTATCCAGGGTATTACCTGTGCAGGCGTAAATATCACCGAACGCAAACGCTCAGAACTAGAGAAGGTTAAATTAGAGAGCCGACTCCAAAAAGCTATTCAGCAACAAGACGAATATCTAGCATTATTGAATGCTTGGCTGGCCAGTTCACCCGTAGCACTAGCTTTTCTAGATACACATATGCGTTACGTTTATACTAACGAAGCTTTGGCAGCAATCAACGGTGTACCACAAAGTCAACATACTGGGCGCACTTTGAGAGAAGTATTACCAGAATGGGCAGAACAACTTGAGCCTATTTTCCATCAAGTAATGGAAACCAAACAACCATTACTCAATCAAGAAGTATCTGGAGAAACCTATCCAGTTGGAGTATATCGCTGTAGCTTGGTCAACTACTATCCAGTATGTTTACCAGATGGGCAACTGCTAGGGGTGGGGGTGACTGGGCTGGATATTACGGAACGGAAGCGGGCTGAGGATGCACTACGTTACATGGCGGAAACCAGTAGTAAATTATCTAGTTCGCTCGATTACGAGCAAACCTTAGAACAGATTACCAAAATCTCAGTACCACAACTAGCTGATTGGTGCAGCATTGACATTATCAACGAAGATGGCTCGATTCGCCGCTTACCCCTTGCCCATGTAGATCCCGAAAAAGCAGAGTGGGCGAAGATATTTCAGCAGTATGTACCAGAAGCAGGGAGTGGCAGTTTAGTTACCAAAGTACTACAAACTGGTGAAGCATTATTAATTGCCGAAATACCAGATTCTCTGTTGGTAGCCAGCGCTCAAAATCAGGAACACCTGGAATTGGTGCGGCAGATAGGAATTAAATCGGTGATGATTTTACCCTTAATAGCACATGAACGAGTTTTGGGATGTATTACCTTTGTGACGGCTGAATCAGGTCGTAGCTACAATCAAAAAGACTTAGCTTTAGCTAAGGATATTGCTTATCGTGCGGCGCTAGCGGTGGAAAATACCCAACTTTATCGAGATATTCACCGGGCCTTAAAACATTATGCTGAATCTCTGTCACTTCTAGATGCCTTGTTAGCAGCCTCACCTGTAGCAGTCTGCTTTTTAGACCGAGAGTTGCGATATATCCGGATCAATCAGGTATTGGCAGATATTAACGGTTTGAGCATAGAGGAGCATCTGGGGCGGAAATTTCGGGAAGTTCTACCCAAGATGGCAGAAGAATTAGAAGCTCAGTTACAACGGGTATTAGATACAGGAGAACCTATCCTAAATGTAGAAATTAGTGGTGAGACACTAGGGACACCGAGAAGTTACGGCTATTGGTTAGGTAATTATTACCCAGTCTACAACAGCGTAGGCGAAACAGTGGGAATCGGGATTATCCTGGCCGATGTGACAACCACCAAGCAAGTAGAAATTGCCTTGCGCGAAAGTGAAGAACGCTTCCGGGCAATGTTTGACCAAGCAGCAGTAGGGATTACCTTAGTAACTTTGGATGGTAAATTTTTGCAAATTAATCCGGCTTTATGCGACATTACTGGCTACAGCGCCGAAGAGTTAAGTCAAATGAACTTCCAAGAAATTACCCACCCTGATGACATAGAAGCTGATTGGGTATATGCCAAGCGGGTGTTAGCACGGGAGATTAATGGTTACTCCTTAGAAAAACGTTATATGCGCAAAGATGGGGCGATTGTGTGGGTAAATCTGACTGCCTCAGCCTTGTGGGATGATCAGGGAAACCCCAAATATGCTTTAGGGATTATTGAAGATATTAGTGAACGCAAACAAGCGGAAGCTGCACAAAAGTTTTTAGTCGAAGCCAGCACTCTACTAGCGGCTTCTTTAGATTATGAAGTGACCTTAAATAATGTGGCTAACTTGGCAGTACCGATGATCGCTGACTGGTGTACTGTAGATATTCTCCAAGAAGATTGGTCAATTAAACGTGTAGCGATCGCTTGTGCCGATCAGACAAAACTGGAGATAATAGAAACAATTCACCAGTCTTATCCACCCAGAACTGAAGGTAAACACCCGTTTCGGGAAAAACTCCTCAAGGGAGAATCCGCCTTTTATCCTCAAGTGTCAAACTCTCTGTTGTTGGAGATAGCAAACAATGAGCAGCATCTGCAATTATTGCAAAGTTTAGGGATGCGATCGCTGATGGTGATTCCCCTCCACTCACGGGGGCAAATATTTGGGGTCATCTCTTTTGTTACAGGCAATTCAAGTCGGCAATTGACACAAGCGGACTTGGCTTTAGCAGAAGATATTGCCCGACGTGCAGCTACAGCCATTGATAATGCCAGACTTTATCAAGAAACACAACAAGCAAAACAAGCCGCCGAGTTGGCAATGAGTCGGACAGTACGCTTGCAAACTATCACTTCCGCCCTCTCAGAAGCCCTAACTCCCCAGCAAGTGGCTGATGTGGTTGTAAACCAAGGGCTTGCTGCTTTGGGCGCGTCTGCTGGTTCTGTCGTTTTGTTAACTGAAAGCGGTAACGCCCTCAAAATCATCGAAGCAATTGGCTACCCAAAATTTGTGAGAGATGCTTGGGAGACTTTCCCCCTAACTGCGACTGTACCAATTGCCGAAACAGCCAGAACCGGGGAGGCGATTTTTTTAGCAAATGTAGAAATATTTGCCGCTAAATATCCTCAAATTGCCAATGTTCCCTCCCTGACAGGTAACAACGCTTTTGCTTGTATTCCCCTCATCGTTGAACAGCAGATCATTGGGGTAATGGCATTAAGCTTTGCCACAGCCCAAAAATTTAATGAAGAAGAACAAAAATTTATGTTGACATTGGGGCAACAATGCGCCCAAGCGATCGCCCGCGCCCAACTTTACGAAGCAGAAAAGAATGCAAGAGCTGTAGCCGAGTCAACCAACCGCATCAAAGATGAATTCCTCGCCGTCCTTTCCCATGAATTGCGAACTCCCCTCAATCCCATCATGGGTTGGGCAAAATTACTCCGCACCCGCACATATAAAGAAGAGACTATCAAACAAGGCTTGGAAACAATCGAGCGCAACGCCAAGTTACAAACTCAACTCATTGACGACTTACTTGATGTTTCCCGAATTTTACGCGGTAAACTCAGTTTGAATATATGTGCAGTAGATTTAAGAAACACAATTAAAGCCGGGTTAGAAACGGTACGTTTAGCCGCAGAAGCTAAATCAATAGAAGTTCACACAGTATTAAGTAATGAACCAATCCAGGTAATGGGTGATGGCGATCGCTTGCAACAAGTAATCTGGAATTTAGTCTCGAATGCTGTTAAGTTCACGCCACCAGAAGGACGGGTAGAAGTGCGTTTAGAACAGGTAGGACGAGATGCCCAAATCCAGGTAATTGACACAGGTAAAGGCATTACACCAGAATTTTTACCCCACGTCTTTGAATACTTTCGTCAAGGAGATGCCAAAACAACCAGAGTATTTGGCGGTTTGGGGTTAGGGCTAGCAATTGTCCACCATCTTGTAGAATTACATGGTGGTACAGTGCAAGCAGAAAGTGCCGGAGAAGACCAAGGCGCAACCTTTACAGTCAAGCTACCGTTGAATAAAAGTGCTGAGTACTCACTGCTGAGTGCTAAATCTGCGGTTGAAGAATTGGAAAATCAAGACTCCTTGTTGGCTGGTGTGCAGATTCTCTTAGTTGATGATCAGGAAGATGTGCGAGAGTTTTTTAGCTTTGCGCTACAACAGTGCGGGGCAACTGTGACGGAGGTAGCATCAGCAATAGAAGCCTTGGAAGCCATAGCTCGATCAAAGCCAGATGTGCTGTTAAGCGATATTGGAATGCCACAAATCGATGGCTATATGTTATTGCGCCAAATCAGAAAATGGTCGCCAGAACAAGGCGGACAAATTCCCGCCATCGCTCTCACCGCCTATGCAGGAGAAATTGACCAAAATCAAGCCATAGCCGCAGGCTTTCAAAAGCATATAGCCAAACCAGCCGATCCAGTCGAATTAGCTCAGGCGATCGCTCAACTCATCGGACGCAGTTAAATATGTGGCAGCATTTATGGTACTACTGAAAAGCAGGCATTATCTAGCCGTTGAGTAAGAGAGCAGCTCATGAGTCTGGTTTGGCAAGCAGATTTTTATCGCAGTCCTTTGCAAGTTGCAGATGGACAAGTCTTGTGGGAGTTGTTAATTTGTGATGCAACTCGCAGTTTTGAATATACGGCGACTTGTCCCCAGTCAGTAGCTAATTCTAGTTGGTTGACTGATCAACTGCAATTAGCAGCAGGTGCAAAACTCCCAGATGTAATTCAAGTTTTTCGTCCCCAGTCATTGAGTTTAATGGAAGTGGTTGGACGCAATTTGGGAATTAAGATCGAACCTCAGCGCCAAACTATCGCGTTGAAGCAATGGTTACAAGAAAAGCAATATCCCATAGCAGTAGATAAACCACCACCAACACCATTACCAGATAACTTGTGGGGTGATGAGTGGCGCTTTGCTAGTATCCAAGCTGGTGATTTAGTTGATTTGTTTAGCGATCGCCCAATTCCCATTTTATCTTTACCCGAATCCCTCCAACCGCTCAATTTAGGACTGGCATCAACCATTGCCATTCCCGGTGTAGTAATTTATGGTGGTAGGCGATCGCTCAACTTAGCTAAATGGATTGCCCAAGCACGTCCTGTAGAGTTGAATTATATTGCTGGTGCGCCCGATGGTTTAGTATTAGAAGCCGGTTTGGCGGATAGGTGGATTTTAGTCACTTTTGCAGATGCAGAAGTAACGGCTGCCGCAAAAGTTTATGCACAACGCAAACAACAAAGCCAGGGACTGCATTTCTTATTGGTACAACCAGATGATTCTGGCATGACTTACACTGGCATTTGGTTGTTGCAAACTGACGTAGTTGGTAATTTGTAATACAGCAGATTTCAAATTAGCAAAGTACAAAGATAGTCCCCAGTGGTTGATTGTAAAAATTTTGATAATTACACTATCTTTTGTATACGCTGCGGCTAAAACTGCACTACCACAGCCACCTAATACCAATTCAAAATTCGTCTTGAAAAGTTTCCTACGGCGGGAAACCCGCCTACAGAACTTTCCGCAAAATTCAAAATCAAGAAAGCCAGGCATGACAAAGCTTTGGTTATGGGTATCTGTCGCATTCTTTTTTCAAAGTGGTATAACACTAAGCATCTTGTTTTATGTGTGAAATAATTGAAATTCAGGACTTAACTTTCAGACTAAACAACGTCCATTCTGATGGGATTTGGCATCATGACTTGGCACTTAGTACAAAACACTAAAGGGTAAGTTTCGCGTCACGAAACCTACCCTTATTCTCTGTTTCATTAAGTTTTATGAATGGGGATGGTAGTCCGATTTGATTTTTGAAAAATTCTCAATATAAGTAGTATTAAGTAAGGTGCGTTATCGCCGCCAGTACAGCACGAAAGACTTCGGATGGTACGTTAGCCTTTAGCATCAAGCACCCTACCTATATTTCAAACATCAAACATGAGTCCTATAGTAAGGACTTTAGTGGTTAGAGAAATAGAACTAAACTCTTTACTACAAACACATTTAACCCTTAAAACTAATGAAACAAACTACTAGTGGCGTAGCAAACATCTAACGACACTGGCGATATTTGACGTGATAAACCAAACCACGGTGAGCTAAGTCAAAGGAGTCCACAGTTGCCATACCTTGACCACTGGCAGTCATCGCCGCATTCACCCGCATATTTAGGCTGTCCCCACAGCGTGACCAGACATTAGCCACAGTTGCTAATTTATCTCGAACGTTGTAGTCAGTTTCACCTCTAAATGTTCTAGAAAAAACAGGGCCACGCTGACCAGCAAAAAAGTACTCTGCTCTTAGTCTCCCAGTTGTGGCTGGAGCAACATAACCCCGATAATCAGCATCATAGAGGGAAATTTGAAAGCCTTGGGGTACTTTAATGGGAATGCTCAAGTTACAGTTTTTGCGACTTTCTGCGGGCTTATTCCCCAAAGCCATAAACTGATCAAATAGAATACTTAGCTCTTGACCATCAGGGCTGACGCTGACGCTAGCCGACCCATCAGGGCAACCGTTACCACCATATTCTGCACCTAAAATTTCTACCTTGGTGTTAGCAAGGGCAGGGCTGATAAAAGCTGTCATCAGTGCAGCCGTAGCTAAAGAAGATTTTACAAAGTTGATAGATGTTTTCTTGAAGTTTTGATTATTCATTACTCGCCTCTTGTGAGTGTTTTCAACAGTGTTAAATCCAAATTGACTCTGGATAATTCCGGAAATTTACAGATAATTTCCAAAATTCAAATAATTTAAAAGTTCCCGTTAATTATTAAAAATTTATATTCAGGAAATCAGTGTTAAAAAAAGATTAAAATCAGGTCTATAAACCCGATCACATATTCAAAACAACTCACAACTGACATACGCAGTGCCATAAACAGGAGCAAAACACTATAAATCAGTGTCAGTAATACTTAGAAAAATCTAGATTAACCATCTATGTACAAAGGATTAAGAAGTCAACTACTACTGCTGTTAACATTCTGCTTATTTACAAGCTTATTACCTGCTTCCGGTTCAGTTTTATGTTCTGCTGTTGCCTATGAGAAATATGAGACAGGAGGTAGTAACAGTACTAATGGGCGAACAGGTAGAAATGGCCTCGATGGTGACAACCAAACTCTTTTTGCTGATGGTTCACCAGTAAATCTTGACCTATCTGGTCAAGATGGCGAAGACGGTGAAGATGGCGCACGAGGTAACAGACCTTATTGCGGAAATCAACCCAATAACCCAAACTACGACATTCATGCACGCAATGGTGGCGCAGGAGGTGATGGTGGTAGGGGTGGAGATGGTGGTAATGGTGGTCTACTCACTGTCTACTACACAAATTTGGCAGACTTGCGAAAAATTTTCGTGCGTGGGACTCCTGGAGACGGTGGGCGAGGCGGTCGCGGTGGCAATGGTACAGTGGGTTGTAGGTGTCGGCGGCGCAGTTGGGAGATAGAAACTTGTCAAGGAACTCCTGGTAATGCTGACTATAAATGTACGAAGAAACGCTACAGGTGTTACGACGGCAAAGATGGGCGTGATGGTAGCGATGGTCGTGATGGAGAAAAAGGGCGTTTAGGGATTCTCAGTATTGTCAATAGTAAGGAACCCTTAGCACCTGAGACTCCAACTGTGACGATAAATTTGGCTGAACTTGCAGGTAAGAAGTTAAATCTATCGAAAAATAAATGGAATATTCGCCAAGGTGCAGGTTCTTTACTGGCTCCTGGTTCTGTTATTGCTGATGAGTACCGAGAATTTGCACAACGTTTAGAAGAAACTTTACAAATAGTTTGGCAAGAGAAGCAACCTAACGGTAATTTTTCTAATCAAACCTTAAAAGTAAGTTTAAATAATAACAAGCAAGTAGAAATAAGTTTTCCCGAAGATTTGTGGCTTGCAGGTAGTACAAGTACCCAGGCTAACTTGACAACATTTACCGTGAACCATGCCATTCCCAAAAAAGATGTCACACGGTTAGCAGTAGCAGAATTTGCCGATGCAGGAGAAAATCTCAACTTAAAAATAGTTGATTTGGCTGCGAAATCTGATGCACTCCAGACTCAGTTTCAGGTCAAGTTTCGGGCTAGAGACAATTATGGTGGCTTCTCTGACTACAAAACTGTATACGCAGGAGATATTCCCAGCCAATTTGTCACCCGTGACTATAACCGTTTTACCTTGGCTTTAGGTAAACTAAAAATTCCTTCTGAAGCCCTCAGTCCTGGGGTAAACGTTGATATAGAAGTAGTAGCAACTCGCTCTTTGGGAGAACGTTCTGCCAAGCAAACGATTAGCTGGCAAGGTACAATTCGTAAAAAGAGAACAAACTAATTTGTAATTAATACAGGTAGTTCACGATGACTTTTTACTATCTGTTACCATCTGAGCAAGAAGATAACCCGTGTAATCTAGAAACTGGTCTAGTAAAAAGCCAATAATACCAATGTAAAGCACTCCCTCAATAATGTAGTTGCTATTA
The DNA here is from genome assembly GCF_014697105.1 of Anabaena subtropica FACHB-260. GTDB lineage: Bacteria > Cyanobacteriota > Cyanobacteriia > Cyanobacteriales > Nostocaceae > Trichormus > Trichormus subtropicus. Next base: position 56,669 of record NZ_JACJRF010000002.1, read on the forward strand.
CCCGATTTATAACTATTCCACACCAGAGCGCCCAGTCCTTTGGAACCTAGCAACATTTCTATGGCAATAACTGTAAACCATGCTACCCAAATACCAACTTTCAGGGCATGAGATGTATGGAAAATAACTGCCCTAAAGTTATTATTTTGTCTGCGAAAATGTTGTATTCCTATGGCAGTATTAATAATAATTGTCCAGAGACTTGCCAGAAAAATTACCACTGCTACTGCTGATTCATTCTCTTGAAAAATAACCAGTGTAATTGGCAGTATCGCAATCGGAGGAATACTATTTGGTATCTGAAATATCCGACGCATTAATTGATATACAGTGACATTGATACCTATGAGATATCCCATGAAACTGCCGAATATAGCTGCTGGAATGTAACCTACAAATAATCTTTGTAAGCTAGTTAAAACATCTAAAAATATACTTTGATCCATGCCTCAGTGCTTATTTGAAACGTCTAGAAAATACTGTGGCAAGCAAAAAATGCAAATAAACAATCAGGATAAATTAAAAGGTTGATTCCAATATATCAGTAAATGTATTTAAAATTAAAAAAATAAATAAAATCTCAATATTTAATTCCTAAAGAGAAAAACATTTTTAAATAACGTTTTTCAGCATGGTTTTGTTACCTAAAATACAGATAAATTCCCCAAATAAAGGATGAAAGTATTTAAAAAATCTTTCATCCTATTTCTCAAGTATGTAGAAATTATTTTCCTAGATTCCGCTTCATTTGCTCTAGCTCATCTTCAGTTTCCCAACGAAGGAACTTTTCTTCTAAGTCATCAAACCCGCCACTAGAACTAGTGGTAGAATTCCACCATCCATTGGTTTCTATACGCTGTTGGGTTTGAGCTTTAGCGCGTGTTGTCTGTGCTTCGGTTGCTTTTGTTTGCACTTCCTGCCGCCGAGCTTGTATTTTCCTGAGTAGCTCTTTGGATTGTTCTATACGTTCTTTCAACCCTTGCATTTGTCCCCAAAGCTGATTACCTTCGCGCAACAGGGCGGCTTCTCGTTCTTCGGCTGGCCGCACTAAATCTTGTCTACCAGCATTTTTGGCTTTTTGAACGCGGATGTGCCAACGTTGAATTTCTTGCGCTGTGGCGAGAATATCTTCTTGCGATCGCTTCTCTTGTAATTGTAAATCTGCTATCAATTTTAAGGTATCTTCCTCTTGCTGACGCAGTTGTTCTAACAGCGCCTCCAACTCCAAATGTGGATTATTTCGCAAGAATTCCTCTAAACGGTTTTCCAGAAACCGACTCAAATCGTCAAATAGTCCCACTGTCAGAACTCCAGAGGTTAGATGCGTTACCACTTCATTGTAGTAATTATCATCGTGGGCGAAAAGTAAATTACTAAAATATGGTTTATCAATTATTTTTTGCTAATTCAATAGTGTTCGTAGCTAAATCTGTTTTCAACATGAGCTTATTATTATTATTGGATATACACATTCTGGTGCCTTCAAGAGATTTTTTTAAAAAAGTTGACAATTTACGACCGTTTTCTTCTTTTGACCTTTTTTCGTCAAAATCAGGAATTTCTGCTTTGAGAAATATATGAACTTGAGAAATAGAGATACCATCTTTACCAATTTTATTTTCTTTATGTAGTTTTTGTAAGGTTAGTTTTGTTTTGAGAAAAATATCATCATCTGTATGTTTAGCAAAATCGTTTGAATGGTTTATTTGTAAATCTTCTATGTTTTCTTTAAGAGAAGGCAAAATTATAAAATAATCACAAATAGACTGAAAAAATCGGTTAATTTTTCCTTCATAACCACAACCAATAACTGTCTTTCCATACTCATGTAGTTTTTTTGCCAAAGAAGCAAAACCACCATCGCCTGATACAATTACAAATACTTGTATGAAAGGACGTATAACCACTAACTCCATAGCATCAATAGATAGTTGGATGTCTGCTGCATTTTTTTTATGCCCAAAATCAAAAATCTGGATTGGTTCAACACCAAGTTCTTGAATTTCATCTTTAAGAAGCTTTAACCTAACATCACTCCAATCTGCATAAGCACATTGAACAGCACTTTTCTTAAATATATCCGTTGTTTTTAAATGAGATTGAATTTCTTTAAAAGAAAAATTGTTATGGGAATTATTTCTTCCCAGATTTAAATTTTGAATATCATAAAAAATAGCTGTGTTAAATTCATTCAATGAGTTATACGTTTGTAAATTAATTTCTTGTAAACTATTTTGCTTTTCTTTGATTTCTTGAAATTCAAGGATTATAGATTTTATTTCATCTGTTTTTACAAATTTAACAGCTTTTTCTTTTAACTCTATTAGTTCTGTTCTCAAATCTTCAAGTTGTAGTTCTGCTTGTTTTAATTGTTGTGGTAATCTCTCAAATATCGTGTTGACATGAACGAGACTTTGATGAGCTTCGTACTTGAGTTGAGTAATAGTGACGGACAACACGTGCTGACGTTGTTGGTAAGCATCTAACAAAGCTTGCTGTATATCATACCAATAGTTTGGAAAATCCTCACGAGTATAAACCTGTAAAGATATTTCATAACCAGCAATAGCAATTTCTAAATTAATAAAAGGATTACCATATTCAGACTCTTGAATAGTCTTACTAAATTCATAAATGACTTTAGCTAGAGGAATAGCTGTACTTGGTCGATGCTTAAACTGTTCTAATGACCATTGTCGTAATTTTAAAGCCAAATCTTCATTAATTTTATCTATATTTTGTGATAATAGTGAGTATAAATTATGTTTTTTAGAGGTTGCTTTCAATAGTTCAATCAAGAAGGTTTGACACTGGTTATTAGATTCATTTAGCATATTAATCATCCTTGAGAATACAATTGTAAATTTATTATTCCCAAGTTTGCACAGTTTTTAACAGTTAAATTGGTGTCAACCAATAAGTAATTCCTCTAATAACTTTCTTTTTTAACCCCAACTCTGGCAAACTATCTATATTTACACCAAGATAAGTCCAGTGTGGAACGTCGTTTTCTACAGTTTGAAACCAACCATTATCATACAAAGCTTGTCTTTGTTTTGCACTAGATACTCGTAAATCAATTGCTAATCCCCAAAGATGTTGTGATGCTCCTGGTGGTGCAACTACTCCGAGAATTCCTGTTTCTTTCCCTTCTCGCATTTTATCTAAAGTATATTTATTGGCATATTTTCGCCAAAATCTCAAAGTAGTGGCATAATTACGAGTACAATCACTAGCACCATAACCAGATTTAAGAGGGATATTTTGTATAGAACGTGCTTTATTTAAAGCTGCTGCGGCTGACTTTTGTAAATAACAATTGTTTGTACCCGTGATTTTATCCATAGTTAAAGTAGTTTGAAATTCTTGAGTTTCTTGCTCATTAATAAAAACTACTGTAGAGGGGAATTGAACTTTTGGGGCTGGATCTACAAAAGCTGCACCGTAAGCACGGAGCAAGATATATTCATAACTATTAGGCTCGGGAACTTCAAGTAAATTAGAGGCGATCGCCGATAAGAAACGCTCTTGTTCAGTACTGGAAATGTTCGTGTTGGGTGTAGGTATTATTGGTTTTTCATATATACCAATACAAGCTACAGAACTTTCTATTACACAAGCATTTAATATTTCATGATTGTGGGAAAAATTAGGATAATTAGTTTTATTGCTGGCAACTAATGTAAAAACTATCAAAGTGCCAATACAAATAAATCTTAATCTCTTAAATAATCGTTTCATGGGATTATGAATGATAGATAAATATAAAAATACACATACATATTTCTAGTTATAACAAAAATTCTCATACAAGGAAACAATCTCTAGAGAAATATCAACCTTTAAACACACAGCATTTATTTAAAATAATTGAACTAAAAATGAATACAAATTGTTGATTAATTGAATAAGTTTTTTCTGAAAAATTAACATACATGAAATCACTGGCGGGATGGGTTAAAATTGGAAATAAATCTCAGCTTCTTAATCCTGTACATAAGACCATGCACAATTCAATGACCGAAAAAAATTTTGGGCAAGATAATTTTGATGTCATTGTCGTCGGTGCAGGTCACTCCGGTTGCGAAGCAGCGCTTGCTACTGCCCGCCTCGGCTGTCGTACCTTGTTACTGACCCTCAACTTGGATAAAATTGCTTGGCAACCCTGTAACCCGGCTGTGGGTGGGCCTGCCAAATCCCAGTTAACCCATGAGGTAGACGCTTTGGGTGGGGAAATTGGTAAAATGGCAGACCGCACATATCTGCAAAAGCGCATCCTTAACTCTTCACGAGGACCTGCGGTGTGGGCATTACGCGCCCAAACTGACAAGCGGGAATATGCGGCGGTGATGAAAAATATTGTTGAAAACCAAGAGAACTTGAGTATCCGTGAAAGTATGGTGACGGACTTGGTGCTTGGTGCTAACGATGAAGTGATTGGGGTAGAAACCTATTTTGGTGTAGCTTTTGGGTGTAAAGCCGTAATTTTGACCACGGGTACATTCCTCGGTGGCAAGATTTGGGTAGGTAATAAATCAATGGCAGCAGGACGTGCCGGGGAATTCGCGGCTGAGGGATTAACACAAACACTCAATCGTTTGGGATTTGAAACCGGTAGATTAAAAACTGGGACACCTGCACGGGTAGATAAGCGGTCAGTAGATTACAGCAAAATGGAACTCCAGCCAGGGGATGCAGAAGTCCGTTGGTTTAGTTTTGACCCAGATGTATGGGTGGAACGGGAACAACTACCTTGTTACATGACCCGTACCACTTCAGAAACCCATCGCCTGATTAGAGAAAACTTACACCTATCGCCTGTGTATGGTGGCTGGGTGGAAGCTAAAGGCCCCCGTTATTGCCCCAGTATCGAAGATAAGATTGTCCGCTTTGTGGATAAAGAAAGCCATCAAATCTTTATTGAACCAGAGGGACGGGATATTCCCGAATTATATATTCAAGGGTTTTCTACAGGATTGCCCGAAAATTTGCAACTACAGATGTTACGTAGTCTCCCTGGGCTAGAAAATTGCGTAATGTTACGTCCTGCTTATGCGGTGGAATATGATTACTTACCAGCAACTCAGTGTTACCCCACACTGATGACTAAAAAAATTGCTGGATTGTTTTGTGCAGGACAAGTGAACGGAACAACTGGTTATGAAGAAGCAGCAGCCCAAGGGATTGTGGCAGGAATTAACGCGGCGAGGTTTGTAAGTGGTCAGGAAATGATTGTGTTTCCCCGTGAGCAAAGTTACATCGGGACGTTGGTTGACGACCTTTGTACAAAAGACTTACGGGAACCTTACCGGATGTTAACTAGTCGCTCCGAGTATCGTTTGCTACTACGTTCCGATAATGCTGACCAAAGATTGACACCCTTGGGACGGGAAATTGGCTTAATAGACGATCGCCGTTGGCAAATGTTTACCCGTAAACAAGAACAGATTACAGGTGAAAAAGAACGCCTACACGCTACTAGAGTCAAAGAAAATGATGAAGTAGGGAAAGCGATCGCATCTAATACCCAACAAGCCATCAAAGGTTCAATTACCTTGGCTGATTTACTGCGTCGTCCTGGTTTCCATTACCTAGACCTCGACAAGTACGGCTTAGGCAATCCCAGTCTGACCAAAGCAGAAAGAGAAGGCGCAGAAATAGATATTAAATATTCTGGCTATCTCGCCAGACAACAAAGCCAAATCGAACAAATTGCCCGTCAAGCCAACCGCCAGTTACCGGGAGATTTGGATTACACAAAAATTGATACCCTATCCAAAGAAGCACGGGAAAAACTGAGTAAAGTCAAACCCCTGACCATTGGTCAAGCTGCTCGCATTGGTGGGGTGAATCCAGCCGATATTAACGCCTTATTAATTTATTTAGAATTACGTCAAACCAAGCACCAGTCAGGGTTAGCAGCTTTACCTTAACTTCATCTTCATCAAGGGTGAGTATAGTAGAGGGGGAGATGGGTATGATAGATGACAAGAATCCAGAACTGGCATCGTCAACTGATCCCCAGTTTTACGTTGGATTTAATACAATTAGGGTTTTCCCATGAGAACAAAAATCAATGATTTGGACAAAGGGTATAGGGGTATAGGGGTGTAGGGGTTCAAAACCTTTCTACCCTGAAACTCTTACACCTTCCCGAAATGAAGAGTCTCATTGTGCAAATCCTCACATATTTTAAAAATCCTGATTCCCAGGTAGTAGGGGCGGCGTGGCCCCATCCTGGCAGCTACTACCCAAAATGCTTATGTTACAAGAAGTTAGCACCCATCTCATTATTCCAGAACCATCAGAAGACCTGATTGTTAACGAGCCTTGGTCAATAGAATTTTACGCCGATGGCTTGATGGATGAACTTTTTGCTGATATCGACGAGATTCTGGATGTGAATCTGCCTCACCTTACTAACAGACGAGGTAGACAAATACGCCAAGCATCTCCAGTCAGTAGGATGAAAGAAACCGTTGCCAGCGATTGGTTCCATAATTCAAGCAACCCTTCCCATCAACAAACTATAGAATATGAACGTCTGCAAACATTAGATGTACAGCAGATTGTTTTACCAAACACACTCAACCGGACTGTACAGACTGTAGGCCCCTTAACAACTAGACAAGGGGGGAAAGTTGTAGTTGATACTCAATCTTTCAAACCAGTTACGAGAATCCGTCAGCAAGCTCAAATGACGTTGGGCAAACTGCTGATTGTAGGGACAAGTATTGGTGTGGCGATCGCAGGTGTACTATACATAGTGCAGTCTGGTGTATTAGTTCTGCTCACTTCTAGACTCACCCAAGCAAATATTTATGTGCCGCAAACTCCATTGCTGACTCAACCCGATGTTAAGGGAGAGTTAGCTAACTATATGCTAGGAGCATTGGCAGTTATAGATAAATCCAATATCAGGAATCAGCCACAAGTCCGTTCAGAAGTTAGCAACAGGGTGAGTTATAACCCCACAGCCCAGACATTAAATAACAATCAGCAGCCTCTAGGTAATCTACCGTCTCCCCTCACAGCTAACAATACATCACCAGTGCCTAGCCGTCCCAACGTTGTTGAGCGTATTTATATTCCCGTTTATCAAGCGCCTTTGCCGATGCGCTATGCACCGCCGCCAATTCCTGGGGTTGCATCGCCTAATTCTTCACCATCTCCATCCAATGTAGTGAACAATACCTTAAATCAGGTGCAACCAGCAGCCAACCCAGCAACTGTGAATATGTTAACTGCGGCTGTGCGCCCAGATATGAAACCCGTAGCTGTACGCAATGCACCAATCAATGTCCAGCCATCACCTAAATTACTCCCAACATTGCCAGTTGTCCCATTTGGTGCGAGCCTACCAAAACAACTTAATAGTGGTGGAGACGCTGTACCTGTAGCATCACTTACAGTTAACTCGGCTGCACCTGCTCCTACCCACACCTTAGAAGGTTTATTAGAATTAGGTAATAAATCTGTGGCTTTATTTCAAGTGAATGGTGCTAGTCGTCGCGTCAGCGTCGGTGAAACTATTGGCGCTAGTGGTTGGACTCTTGTTGATGTCAATAACGGTGAAGCTATTGTTAGGCGTAATGGTGAAGTGCGATCTATTTATGCTGGGCAAAAGTTGTAATGTAGATAGTAGCGGTTTTCAATTGGGTGCAATACATACCAACATTATTGGCTTATTGACTGGGATAATTCTGATGATTTATCTCACTCAGAGACGCACAGAGAATAAAAACTCCATCCAAAAGGGGGTGGAGTTATGTCAGTGGTCAGTGGTAAAGATGTTTTAAAACTACTCATAAGGGGATAGAGTATTAGACTTTCATCCAAAGCAACTGACAACTGACACTAGATTTCTTAATTTTGAACTGGTGTGACTAGTTCAACTAAAGCATCACCTTGAAACCTGACTACGCATGACACTAAACAGCCACGATAATATTCAGTTGTAAATACTGAAAGCGTGATATTGGTCTGATCCGGATCTAGAATTTGTTTCACCTTGCAGATTTGTCTTTTATTCTTGCAGTAGGCAACGATGCGATCGCCGGCTTTAATATCCAACGCTTTAATTTTCAATTTTCACCCAACCTCTTCAATAAATTGACTTAGCTAAAAACCATAAAAATCTAGCAATATAGATTCCTAGCTATCTCTTCCAAAGAATTATTCTTGGTTAATCCCAAGCATTCAGAGGTGATACTTAATACTTCTTGATTCAAATGCTTTAGCATTAATAAAAAAGTAAAAGCTTGCTGACGATAAAAACAAAATTTACGTCAAAACTTTATTCTTACCCTCTAAAATTTTAGCACGAAATTTAAAATTTTGTAGAAAAGTTAATGACTGGAAAATCATGGGGGTTGAGAGTTCATACTCATGACTAATTTAGTCTAATAAATCCTATTCTTACTGAGCTACGTGAGAATTTATTCACGATTTTGTAACCAAATGCTCACTAACACGAGATAATAAAAAATCCTTACCACCCTCAGCTGTAATACCATTGCTCATGCTTTGGCTTGGCTTACATAATTGATACCACAGCCACAGGGTAAGTCCGCAAGCTGCGTTTAATTAAGATGATGAAAACAGCCACTGAATTACAAGCTCGACTGGAACATTACTACCAGCAAATCAAAACTGTGATTTTGACACGTCAAAATCCCATCACTGGTTTGCTACCTGCAAGTACAGCAATCACTGCTCACGGTGATTATACAGATGCGTGGGTAAGAGATAATGTTTACAGCATTTTGGGAGTTTGGGGTTTAGCCCTGGCATACCGCAAGCTTGATGAAGATCAGGGGCGTACTTATGAATTGGAACACAGCGTTATCAAATTAATGCGTGGGTTGCTGTTTGCGATGATGCGACAGGCGCACAAAGTAGAACAGTTTAAACAAACTCAGTCACCTTTGGATGGTTTACACGCCAAATACAACACAGCCACAGGTGATATCGTTGTTGGTGATGATGAATGGGGACATTTGCAACTAGATGCCACATCCATATTTTTGTTGATGCTGGCACAGATGACTGCTTCAGGATTGCAGATCATCTACAGTATTGATGAAGTCAACTTTGTCCAGAATTTGGTTTATTACATCGGCCGGGCTTACCGTACACCCGATTATGGTATTTGGGAACGGGGTAATAAAATCAATCATGGTAATGCTGAGTTAAACGCCAGTTCTGTAGGGATGGCAAAAGCAGCCTTAGAAGCCATGAACGAACTGGATTTGTTCGGCGTGCGGGGTAGTCAAGCATCAGTAATTCACGTACTGCCAGATGAAATCGCTCGGACTCGCAGTACTTTAGAATCATTATTACCGAGAGAATCTGCTTCTAAGGAAATTGACGCAGCATTGTTAAGTATTATTAGCTATCCGGCTTTTGCTGTTGAAGATGTGCAGTTGAGAGAACGCACCCTCAACGAGATTGTTAACAAACTCCAAGGTAAATACGGTTGCAAACGCTTTTTGCGTGATGGACACCAAACGGTTTTAGAAGACACTCAGCGTCTGCATTACGAACCTTGGGAACTGAAACAATTTGAGCATATCGAATGTGAATGGCCGTTATTTTTTACTTATTTAGCCCTAGATGGGTTGTTTAGTGGTGATCAAAAACAAGCTCAATTTTACCAAGAGCGTTTAGAAGCCTTGTTGATTGAGCGTGATGGGCTACATTTTTTACCAGAACTATATTATGTCCCTGCGGAAAATGTCGAAGCTGAAAAGTTAGCCCCCCAAACTCAACCCCGTTTACCCAATGAAAATATCCCCTTAGTGTGGGCGCAGAGTTTGTATTATCTTGGTCGAATGTTGAGTGAGGGGTTATTAGCCGTTGGTGATATTGACCCTTTAGGTAGACACTTATCTGTAGGTAAAAAACGCGAAGCTTTAGTACAAATTGCCTTGTTAGCAGAAGACGAGGATTTGCAAGCAGAATTAGCAGTTCATGGGATTGAAACCCAAACACCAAAACAATTAGCACCGATTCAAGTCAGACAAGCTGGTGAACTTTCAACTATTTATACTCAAATTGGTCGCAATGATAAACTTGGTTTAACAGGTCGTCCAGTCCGAAGGTTGCGGAGTTTGACTACATCGAGAGTTTTCCGCCTCCGGGGTGAGACAATTGTCTTTTTACCTTCATTTTTAGATTCTCAGCAATTCTACTTAACACTTGATTACCATTTTCTGTTAGATCAAATCAGAAGTGAACTTGCGTATATCCAAAAGTATTGGAGTGATTTAGGTCGTCCTATCCTCACTTTAATGTTGACTCATACCATGTTGGATACTGGTTCTCAGGCATTACTAGAACTGATGCAGGAACTGAAAGATGGTGTATGCAATGGTGTAGCAGTAAAATTAGGACGATTAAATCAACTGATGCTGACAGGGGCAATTCAGAGGATTGATTTTCTTCAGGATGTGAAATTTTACCAGTCGGCAGTCCAAGATGCCGCCAAACGTTGTTATTACCTAGCTTATCATCCAGGAAAAAACTGGCCTTTGGAACATATCCAAGAATTCCAGATGGAATATGAAACTAACTTGGGTTTATTGCTTTCATCTTTGCGTGCATCGGAAAATTTATATGAGCAAATTGAGTTATTGCAGACTTTGACTCGTTTGCAGGGATTGGAGTTTGATACAGGATTTGGCAAGCCAGATCAACGAGTTACGGTAGGCGATTTACTTGATGAAGTGTACACCAAAGCCGGAGAGTTTGGTTTTTGGGCAGTAGTCCGGCGGGCGGCTGGTTTGCGTCAGATGGTTGATATTGGCTTGTCTGATGCAGTGACGAGTATTTTGATTAGAGGTAAGCAAATTGCAGTAGGTAGGGCTTATAGTGAAGCGTCGCTGATTTCAGTGCCGATACCCCACTATGAAATTGCCGAGAAAATTAATAACTTCTGTCGTGAGGATATCCGCGATCGCGTCCTGACGCAAGAAGTCCTGATCTATCTCGGTATCCTTATCAGATCAGAACCCGAATCCTTTCAAGGACTACTCACCCTGAGAGTCGGCTATCTCATCCTCTTAATTACCAGCGAACTAGCCCAAGAGTTACAAGTCACCCAAGATGAAGCCTACGAACGCTTGATGGAACTTGCACCAGTGGAAGTCAAGACGCGATTAAATCAAGTATTAACAGCTTATCCGGGTATGAGTAACCTATTGCGTCAGCAGGAATCACTGCACGTCAAGCAAAAAGAAAGTGATATTGATTGGGTAATACTACCTGGTATTAGCGAAGAAATGGAAATTCCTCTCGGTGGTTGGCGACGCTTCCGCCAAGCCGAAGGCGCATTAAACCGCGTCCCGAAAAATTTCTTTCAGCAAGTTTGGCTAATTATGGAACATTGCAAAGGGTTAGTAATTGGCGATAAGTTAGAACGGCGGAATCGTTTAGATAGTGATGTGATGCTATCAGAAATGACTCCCGGTGAAAAGAATTTTGCCCTCCGTGTTGAGCATCTGTTAAATAAAATCGACGCGCCAGAATATCGCCAAGTTAACATTGAAGCATTAATGGAACTAGCGGCGATCGCTTCCAGCAATCCCAAACTGCAAATCGAAGAATACATAGTATTAGATGTATTGATCGGTCATGCAGTCCGCCTGGCGTGGTTAGAACACAATCCCGAACGTGGCGATCGCTATGATGAAGATAAAGCTAGTGCCTGGCGATCTTTCTACAATACTTCCCCCAAAGAATGCGCTACCTATATTCTCAAAGCCTTTAAGTTCTTAACTGAGTTTGTTAAGTAAAGTGGGGGTGTAGAGGGAAAAGAGGAAGTCTTTCTCTAACTTTCTCCCCCTTCCTCCCTACTCCCCTATTTCTTCATCTCCCTAACCAAGTCTTGATGATATCTATCAGACTGGAACCACCCCAAGCTAAGGCCATGAGAATGGAAGTAGTTAAAATTGCTCCCATCACACAAAGAACTAAACCACCTAAACTAATTGCGCCATCGTCTTCTAGTAAACCAAAACCAGTCACGAAAATACCCATTGCTGGCAAGGTGTTAGTTCCAGGGATGGGAATCATCATGGAAATTGCCATCAAGGCGATCGCAATACCAATTGTCACCCTACCTGCTAGAGTAGTACAGATGTATGATAAACGGGGACGAGCGAGCGCTTCAATTCTTTTTAACCAAGGAATCCCGCCTTTCAAGAACTTCTGGACTGTTTGCAGTTCAATCGGGTGATTCATCATTTTCTGGGGTAGCCAAGGGGTTTTAGCACCAACAATTAGCTGGACTGCTAACAGAAAAATCAGGATACCAAAGGGTACAGAGTAACCAGGTGCAGGCACAGGCAAAGCTGATGGCAGAGATAAAATTACCAGCAAAAAGCCAAAAATTCGTTCCCCAGCCAGCAGCAAAATCTCTGCCAAGGTTACTTTTGCTGGTCGTTCTTCCTCAAAAAAGTGGCGTTGTAGTTCGTTAGATAACCTAGCCATAGATAGTTAAATTTTTCCTTACCTAAATCTGAAACAATTAATAAGTAGATTTTTATCCCTCATCTCTTGCCTAAATACCCTTTGTGAGAAGTCCAGGCTGATCACGATAACTCATAAAAGCTTAATTCTAAATTATTTTTGACTTAAATTAGTGCCAATTTTCTGAAGGGGTGACAACTGTCCTTTTGGGTGATCGCCAGTTGCTCATAGGGGAAACCCCCTAGCGTCCCGCAGATAGACACTACACGAAAATTTGGAATTTTGAACGGGATCTCCCACCCTGACTTTTCACGTTATGTGGAAAAGCTAACGTAAAACCTAACCCCCTAACCCCCTTCCCTGCGTTCGCGCAGCGTGTCGTTCGCGTTAGCGTTGCGTAGCAAAGACAGGGAAGGGGGAAAAATTAAAGCCTCTCTCCCTCTTGCTCCTACATTAGATGGCAAAACTCGACTACAACAAAATCCCTATCCTCCTTCCTCTCTTGCTTGGGTTACTTGGATTATTGCTCGACTTGGTGGCTGGTCTGGTTACAAGTCTCAAAAACCTCCTGGTATTACTACTTTGGTTCGCGGTCTTGAGCAATTTGAATCCACTTTTTTTGGCTGGAAACTCGCTCTGGGCAAACTTGTGTGTACACCGTAGCCGACGCGGGGAGAGGTACTCTACGAGAAGCGCTGAGTGCAAAGCACACGCTACGCGAACGCTCTATGGAGAGGGGTTTTCCAGATCCCGTGAAAAGTCAGGGCGATGACTCGCTATGAATTTGCTGCCGGATTAAATGCTTAGGAGGCAAAAGGGTTTTCAACCTTTTGTCTCTTTATTATTATTTTTCAAATCAGTTAAAATATCGTCTTAAGGAAGCCTGGATTCTGTAATACAAACTGGAACTCTTTTATAAGCAGGTGTACCACTTTGCGGGTCAATTTTTGCTTTAAATAAAACATTAGCTTCAGGATAGAACATAAAAGCTACACCTTCAAGAATTGCCCCACAAATAATTTCAATATTGTCTAATTCTCCTCTATCTCCTTTCACTGTTACTCGCTGATGTTCCTGGAATCCCGCTTTTTTTACATCCAGAATATTCATTAAAATACAGTGACGATGGGGCATTCCTCGATATTTATCTTCACTACGATAAACTACAGTATTGTGTTGACCATAGCTTCTTCCTGTTCCTAAAATTATCACAATTCCTGGTTGATTTTCTGCTACATTAAATGCTGCTTTAGTTGGTAGCGATAATTGCGGTAAAGGCGTGACAAACATCTGCGCTTTGCCATGAGATGTATGAAATTTCGGTTCGTCTAAAATCCGCCCTTTAATGAGAAATTCTTGTTTTGTTTGGTCAATTGTGCCAATTTTTTCATAGCCAGGGATGGTTTTAGCAATTAATTCTCTTACATAAACTGTATCTTGTAGTTTACGCCAATTTATCGGTGTTTCACCGTGTAAACTATGAGCAATTTCTGTAATTAATTCTATTTCCGAAATCAAGTCAGCATTTGGTGGTCTTAAATGACTTTTACCTTCATCATTTAACCGCACAAAATTATTACCTGATTCAGTTGTTGTTTTATGAGGGTTTTCAAAGCGATTGAATACGGGTAATATTAAAGTTTGCTGTTTAGCTAATCCGTGAAAATGTCCTAAATTCGGTTTGGTGGCTACATAAAATATGGTATCTATTTGCGATAATGCCTGTTTTGCTTGTGGTAAGTCTGGGTTGGCTGCATACAGATTTCCCCCTAAACAAAATAGTGTATCTATCTTTCCTAATTCTGCTGCTGTTATTAAGTCACGAGTATGATAACCAGGAGTTTCATTTAGTGGTTTTCCTAATAGTTGAGATAATGCTTGTTTGATTTCTTCCCGCAAGTTTACAGTGACACCCATTGAACCAAATCCTTGCACATTGGAATGTCCTCGAATCGGCATTGTCCCAGCACCAACTTTACCAGCATTACCTGTAATTAAGGCTGTATTAGCAATACTCAAGATATTATCTACACCGTTATCGTGTTGAGTTATCCCCATTGCCCAGGCGAAAACTACACACGCTGATTTACCAATTATATAAGCTGTTGCTGTAATTTCTTCTTGAGATAAACCACAGGTTTTGGTGATATTATCCCAAGATATATTATTAGCGTAATTTACAACTTCTTGCCAATTTTGTGTATAGGATTTAAGATATTCTATTTTTATTAAATTTTGTTCAATTAGAGATTTTTGTAATCCTACAAATAATGCGGTATCACTACCAGGAATTGGTTGTAAATATAAAGAAGATATATCTGAACCTCCTGTGAGTAAAGATTTGATGGGAAATGCAGGAGATGCAAATTTAACTAAACCGATTTCAATTTGGGGATTAATAATAATTACTTTCCCACCTCTTTCCCGCAATTTGATCAATTCGTTCATTAGTCGCGGATGATTTGCCGGGGCGTTAGAACCAATTAAAACAATACAATCACTATGTTTTAGGCTCTCTAAACTGACCATTGATGTACCTGAGCCAAACACTTTTTTTAACCCCACCGTTGAAGGTGCATGACACAAATCTGAACAGTCTGCTAGATTATTACTACCTAGCGATCGCATTAATAATTGTAGTAAATAAGCAGCTTCATTAGATGAACGTCCAGAACTATAACTAGCAATTCGTGCTGGTGGTAAATTAAAGGCTTGTGTAGCGATGTGGTAAACCTCTTGCCAGCTTATACGTTGATAATGGGATGAACCCGATTTGAGAATAAGAGGATAACTTAATCTACCCAAGCGATCGCATTCTTGAGAAGTCAGTTTTTGTAATTCACTGATACTATGTTCTTGGAAAAAATCTTGTTTAATTCCTGATTGCAATTCCGCAGCGATCGCCTCTACACTTTTAGCACAGCGTTGTAAATATTCTCCCGCTTCATTAACAAATCCCCCTTTTTGTCCACCCGTACCCCAAGCACAGGATAAACACGCACTTTTATGATTGAGAGTTTGCCATAATTTTAATCCTTGCGGTGAGAGAGTTTGTTCTACCCAATACTGAATTACAGGTAAACCACCCCCAGCAGGGGAGCTAGACTTGCTTTGAGGTAAGTTATCCATACTTAGCTAAATCTCAACTCGCTTCACTAACTATTATTATTGCTAAAAATTATTTGGCGTATGGTCGGTACAAAAAAATAAATTGCTAATTTTACGCCTGAAGATAAGGGACTTGCCAAAAATAAATTATCCAATTTACTCAAATAATATTTTGTTGTCTTCCCCCTGCTACGCCACTTCCTCCCCTGCTCCCCTGCCTACCCAGTGATAGGATATTTTTTTAGCTGGAAGTCCCTAGTTTATTTCCTGATGTTCCCTTAATAGACAAAATATAGTATTTGGCGACAATGCAAAAACTTCTTTTTCATGACAGAGATAGCTTTAGAGCGCAAGCCCTATTCCTTGGTAAAAAGATTAACCTACAAAGATTAGAGAATTATGTTTGCTTGGCCACTATGCCAGTAATGGTTACAATCGGTGAACACGGATGTGCGGTGCTGCTGGGCTATGGTGCAGTTGTTCTGTTTAACCTTGAGCCTGTAGAGAAGGTAGCTTTTTTAACTAAAATATCCTCTCAAGTTAGTGACTCTTTTCCCAACCCCGAAACAGAAGAAGTAGAAGTTCATCTCAATATTGTGGAAAGTGAGCGAGTTAAGGAAGGAAAAATTTTCCTACATGAATTTAGTGTAGAACGTTTACAGATAGTGGCTGATATTCTTGCTAAAAGTGTTGTTCTGTCTCACTATGAAACGAGCCTAGCAACTGTATTTGATCAAATTGAACCGTTTGCAGCTAGTCTTCAGGCTGACAACAGGAGTAAACGCAAGAGTCGGGAATTATTGCGTCAACTTGGGACTACCCTATTAGTTCAACATAAGATTGTGGGTCGAGTAGAGATTATCGATAAGCCAGAATTGCTTTGGGAGTCCCCACAGCTAGAAAACTTATATCTGCGTTTGGAGGATGAATACGAAATCCGTGAGCGTCACAATGCCTTGGAACGAAAACTAGAGCTAATTTCCCAAACCGCACAAATCGTACTGGAGTTCATGCAGCATAGCAGTAGCCAGCGAGTAGAGTGGTATGTGGTGATTCTAATTGTGGTGGAAATTCTGCTGTCGCTGTACGACATCATTTTTAAACGCTAAGGCTTTTTTCCTCGCTTGAATCAAGAGAGCGATGACCTCCAGTTGCTCAAAGACCATCTCTGCGTTCCCTGCGGGACGTTATCGAAATGAGTGCAGCGAAATTTCATGCTTCCGAGACAATGCCAATTTCATGTCTTTATTAGCCTGTAGATAGAGGCGTTGCCCTATCACTGCATAGAAACTAGATGTATTATTGGGTCAGATTTTCATGGATTGGTATCCACTGAAGTTAACTACTAATATCCAAAGATACACCTTTGGCGAACGAGTGATTCCAGAACGTCTGGGCAAGCATGGCTTACCTTCTGGAAGAATAGCCGAAACTTGGGAAGTGAGCGACTACAAAGACAAAACAGGGACTGTAGTTAATGGTTCTTTGGCTGGTCGCACCTTACATGAACTCACATTAGCTTATCCTAACGAACTGGTTGGTCAGGGCTGGCAGGGGTCACATTTTCCTTTGCTGTCCAAATTTATTGATGCTTCTCTTATGCTGCCCGTACATCTCCACGCCGATGATGAAACAGCTCGGATTTTGCACAACGAACCCAATGGTAAAACCGAAGCTTGGCATATTCTTTGGGCAGCACCAGGGGCAACAGTTTTGGCAGGACTCAAGGCAGAGTTTACAAAAGAGCAGTTATTTGAAGCTTTTGTGGCCTGTGACTATGATTCTGTCTTGGTGCGTCATTCAATTCAAGCCGGAGATACTGTCTATGTGCCGGCTGGTATCCTTCATTCTTTTGGCCCAGACACACTTGTTTTTGAAATTCAACAAACCTCCAATTTGGCTCAATCTGTGATGCCGACGGATTTGTATGGAAACAAGTACAGCCAACAAGAGTGGTACATCAATATTCATGCAGCCCTTGATGAGCTAAAAAACCATTATCAACCTCGTCCCAACAGTGGGCTAAAGTTACAATCAGCAGCTAATGTTCGGATTTTTGGCTGTGCTAGTCAATATTTCGCCCTTGAACACTGGATTTTAAATGAATCCCATTTAGAACCATCTCATCCCCGTCGTTGTCTAATTCTTTCCAATGTCGGCAATGTTGTACAGCTAGAATTTAACTCTGGTATCGAGCATTTGGAGCAAGGAGAATCTTGCATTTTGCCAGCAGCTATTGGAGAAGTTCGTGTTGTTCCAGAGCATCAAGCCAATCTCATAGCCTGTTACGTGCCTGATTTGCAACAAGATGTCATCAAGCCACTCCAAGCCGCAGGATACGATCAACAGCAAATACAAAAGTTAGGTGAGTTAACAAATTGAAGAGCTAGAATGCACAACTCCTATCAAAATGAGGAGAGCAAAGTGTCCGTCGCGCAGATTCGCAGAGAGTAAGAGTTTGAGAGATGAAAATTTTGATATTCATACCTCAATTCAGCAACGCCCAAAATTGAAAATGAAGAAATAATAATTCCCTACTTGCAACTCATCACTCATCACTCTCCACACGCCCCTTGAGAAAAGTTACACATCGAGTTAAGCTTCCTTAGCGTAACTGCATACTTGTGGCATTAGGTAATGACAAATCAATCCTCCCCGCAAATTCCCTCCTGTACTTGGAACCGTCCTATTGGTTTAGGTTGGGATAAACCTTATACTGTCCGCTATGCCAGTAATATTGATGATGGGCCTTGGCATGGTATGCCATTGGGTGGCTTTGGTGCTGGTTGTATTGGTCGCTCTTCGCGGGGAGATTTCAACCTGTGGCACATTGATGGTGGGGAGCATATTTTCCAAAATTTTCCGGCTTGCCAATTTAGTGTATTTGAGTCCAATGGCTCATCTTCCCAGACTTATGCTCTATCTACTCAACCAACAGATGATGGTAGCTTGAAAAGTTGGCAATGGTATCCAGAATCTAATGCTACACAAAAAACAGGAACATATCACGCCTTATACCCTCGCAGCTGGTTTGTGTATGAGAATGTTTTTCAAGCCGAGTTAACTTGTGAGCAGTTTTCCCCGATTTGGGCAAATAATTATCAAGAGACTAGTTACCCTGTAGCTGTGTTTGTTTGGCAAGCTCGTAATCCTACTAATGCACCTATTACACTCAGCATCATGCTGACTTGGCAAAATATGGTCGGTTGGTTTACAAATGCGCTCAAATCTCCTAATGTGCGGGTACGGGATGATGGTAGTCCAGTTTATGAGTATCAGCCACGCTTGGGGGAAAGCCAGGGAAATTACAATTATTTAGACGAAAGTCCCCAACATCTTGGTTGCTTTTTAGGTAGAAATGGGATGAATGAACCTTTACAGGAAGGTGAAGGGAGTTGGTGCATTGCCACATTGAAACATCCCCAAGTGGAAGTTTTTCACCAGACAAGATGGAATCCTGTGGGTACAGGTGAGGAAGTATGGCAGACGTTTGCTAATGATGGTTCCTTACCCAATTATATAGATACCACGCCAGCTACAGAAAATGAACAGGTAGGAGCAGGCATCGCCGTCCGTTTCACTCTCCAGCCAGGAGAAACCCTAGAAATCCCCTTTGTTGTGAGTTGGGATTTACCTGTAACAGAATTTGCCGCCGGAGTGAATTACTATCGCAGATATACAGACTTTTTTGGGAAAACGGGTAATCATGCTTGGGCGATCGCAACTACTGCTCTAGAACAGTATAAAGCTTGGCAACAACAAATCCAAGCTTGGCAAGAACCAATTCTGAATCGGGAAGATTTGCCCAATTGGTTCCAAATGGCACTATTTAATGAGCTTTATGACCTCACCAGTGGCGGAACTCTCTGGAGTGCAGCCACCCAAGGCGACCCCATCGGTCAATTTGCAGTGTTGGAATGCTTAGATTACCGTTGGTATGAAAGTTTAGATGTGCGATTGTATGGTTCTTTTGGGTTGTTGCAACTGTTCCCAGAACTAGAGAAATCAGTAATGCGAGCTTTTGCGCGGGCAATTCCCCACGGTGATGATACCCCCCGTGTGATTGGTTATTACTATACAATTGGGGCAGAAAGTCCCCTGGCTGTGCGTAAAGCCGCAGGTGCAACACCCCACGATTTAGGCGCACCCAATGAACACGTGTGGGAGAAAACTAATTACACTAGCTATCAAGATTGTAATTTGTGGAAGGATTTAGGCTGTGATTTTGTCTTGCAAGTGTACCGAGATTTTCTCTTTACTGGTGCTGATGATGTCCAGTTCCTAACCGATTGCTGGAATGCAATTGTAGAAACCCTCGACTACGTAAAAACCTTTGATTTAGACGACGATGGCATTCCCGAAAACTCTGGTGCGCCTGACCAAACCTTTGATGATTGGCGTTTGCAAGGGGTTAGCGCCTATTGTGGTGGCTTGTGGTTGGCTGCATTAGAAGCAGCGATCGCTATCAGTGAGATTTTATTACAAAATCACGAAGATTCCACCACCAAAGAAAAGTTACTTTCCCAAAAATCCACATACAAAACTTGGTTGACAAAATCCCTACCGATTTATCAGGAAAAACTCTGGAATGGTAAATACTATCGACTCGACAGTGAAAGTGGTTCTGATGTTGTCATGGCAGACCAATTGTGTGGTCAATTCTACGCTAACTTACTAGAATTACCGGATATTGTACCAAGCGATCGCGCAATTTCTGCACTACAAACTGTTTATGATGCTTGCTTCCTCAAATTCTACAATGGTCAATTTGGTGCAGCTAATGGAGTACGTCCCGATGGTTCCCCAGAAAACCCAAAAGCTACTCACCCGTTAGAAGTGTGGACAGGAATTAACTTTGGTTTAGCTGCGTTTCTGGTACAAATGGGAATGAAAGATGAAGGCTGGAGAGTGACACAAGCTGTAGTAGAGCAAATCTATAACAATGGCTTGCAATTCCGCACACCTGAAGCCATCACCGCCGCCGGAACCTTCCGTGCTAGTACCTATCTCCGCGCTATGGCAATTTGGGCAATTTATGTGGTTATTAGTCCATAGTCAACATTTCTCTTCTCCCCCTGCTAAGCCACTTGCTCCACTTGGGGAGACCCCTTCTCTACGAGAGCGCCAACGCGGAGGAGAAGACCGCAGTGGCTCCCCTGCTCCCTTCTAAATATTTGGGGAAATATAAAATTTTCCTTAAATTTTTAGTGTAAATAATGGAAAAACCGACCTTGAGAATTAATAAGTTCGGTATTTTCCAAAAAATATTTCAGCTTTTTTAGCTTTATTTGTCTATATTTTCGAGATTTACTGCACCTGTGGGGGGTGACAGCTATCTTGTCAAGATTGTCGTTGTTCTTAGAGGGATACCAGGAAAAATCTGTAACGAGATATACATAATAGCCGTTATATATGCCTTAGTATCTCTCTCTTGGGTGGGATTCTGCCTCAAATTTAAAAATCAGTGTAAACAATTCTTGGGTTTATTTTCCGGGTGTTTAATGAATCAAAAGAAAACGTAAATAAGTTTAAATAACTTTGGATGTAAATAAATTAAAACTACTTTTTGCAGGTGTCAATGTTTCTTAGGTTCTGTCCAATTATTACTACGTTAGGTAAGATATCAAACTTATGTTCATTAAGAACCTTTTGAAAATGGAAAAATAATTTTCCTGATGTTTTACAAAAATACTGTTGTTTTAAATTAAATATATTTTTTTAGTTGGCAATTATCGATTTTTTACATTTAAGTGAATGTACTCATGAATAATCAACAGCAATTAAACATAAATTTCATGAATACTGGTTAAAGATTTAGTAAAAATTGATAAAAAAGGGGAATAAATTTTCATCCAATCTTGAATCAGAAATATACATCAGCAGTTAATTAAGATGCTGATGTGATACTAATTTGAGTTTACAACTGTCATCTATATTGCTCAAAACTCAGCCAAAAGTTTATACACCAAGCAGAAATTAAACTATGAATCCCTCTTCGTCGTTAAGAGTTCAGGGAGGGCTGCAAAAAGATCCTAATGATCAGCCATCTCCCACTCCAGAAGCGGCTATCCTCAATCTTGTGAGGTTAGTTGCAGGGGATACGAGTCTAGTTTCACAGTTTAGCCAAAATTGGATAATTCGTGAGTTTCAATTAGGTGATGAACTGACAAATTATGCTGTAGATAAAGCAACTACAGATAGTAGTAATACTATTTACATAGTTTGTCAAGGTAGAGTCAGATTACTAAGTTTTAATCAAAACCTTGGACGAGAGGTTTCATCTCAATTGGTATTAGCTGAACAAGCTTTTGGAGCAGATGATTTCTTTTGTAGTCAACCATTACCGTATCGAGCGATCGCCGCTAGTACAGGCGTTGTTATATCAATCACAATTTCTGACCTGAAACCCTGGTTACAAACCATTCCCCAGTTAAAAAATTATCTACAGCGCTTAACTCGTGAACGACAAGCGCTCATCTTCTTTAAAAGCTATACAAAATTACAATCACTTAAGAGTAAAAAACTCAAAGAATTATTACCTTATTTAACAGCTAAATATATCCCCACAGGTTCATCCTTATCAGAAGTAACACCACCAGAAAAAGGACGCTTTTGGTTAGCGAGTGGTCGAGTCCAATCTATATCAATAGCCAGTTTTTTGCCTGCGGTGGGTGATAGTTGGGGATATCCTGAACACACATTACCAGACGGGACTGCTCAAACAGATTTGCTAGTTTACCAACTATCCCCGGAAAATTGGGATACAGCAAGAGCCATCGCACCTGATTTCTTTACTGAGGACTATCAACCAGTAGAACCGCCAGCCGAGGTGGTTGATGTTATCCCTGCTGAGAGTAAACCACAGTTAGCTCTGCCCAAGTTGCAGAATTTGCGCGCGTTGGAAGCACCAGCCATAGCCACATCCGACATCGACGATATCGACTTTCCTAAGGGAGTAAAGCAACGTAAATCGAGATCGTCCTATTCCTATCCATTTATTCAACAGCAGAGTTCTTCGGACTGCGGTGCAGCCTGTTTGGCAATGATTAGCCAATATTGGGGTAAGCGCTTAAGTCTGTATAGTCTCAGGAACTTGGCACAAGTAGACCGGACTGGCGCATCTCTGGAGGGTTTAACGGTAGCAGCCCAAACCTTGGGTTATGATGTCCTACCAGTCCGGGGTAGTTTGCCTAAATTAGAGTGGCACTATAATCCCTGGATTGCCCACTGGCAAGGAAATCACTATGTAGTAGTGTGGCAGATTAAAGATGACCGCATCTTGATTTCTGACCCGGCTGTCGGGAGGAAATGGTTATCACGTCCGCAATTTGAAACTAGTTGGACTGGCTACGCCTTATTGTTAGACCCCACAGAACGTTTTCAAGCGCTCAAAAGTGAGAAATTTTCTTTGGGTCGTTATGGGCAAACATTGTGGCATTATCGAACATTACTCAGGCAAATCATTCTCGCCTCCTTATTAGTACAAGTTTTTGGATTGGCAACTCCTCTATTTACTCAGGTCATTCTCGACCAAGTAATGCCTATCAAAGACTTGTCAAACTTGCACATATTTGCATTTAGTTTTTTATGTTTGGGTATCTGGCGGACTGTGTTAACTGCACAGCACCAACACTTACTAGATTATTTTGCTAACCGCATCGATTTGAACTTGATTGGCGGTTTTATTAACTATACGTTGCAGTTACCCTTACAATTTTTCGCCTCACGCCAAGTAGAAGATATTATTAGCCGGGTTCAAGAAAACCGCAAAATTCAAATTTTTATCAGCCGTAGGGCAATTGCGGCGGCGGTAGATATCTTGATGGTGGTGACTTACCTGGGGTTGATGACCTATTACAGTTGGCAACTCACTCTCTTAGTTCTGAGTTGGATTATTCCCGTAGTGATTTTGACTGTAGTCGCCAGTCCATATCTCAAACAAGCATCGAGAGAAATTTTTCAGGAATCCGCCAGACAACACTCATCAATGGTAGAGATTATGACTGGAGTGGCTACACTCAAAACTGCCACCGCCGAACGTCCTTTGCAGAAGTATTGGGAAGAACGTTTCTTAAAAATGTTGAAGGCGCGGTTGCGGGGACAAAAGTTAGCCCATCGTTTGCAAGTGGCGCGGAATTTAATTAATCACGTTGGTAGCACCCTAGTTTTATGGTTTGGGGCAACTTTGGTGATTGGTGGGCAAATGTCCCTGGGACAGTTTGTAGCTTTTAATCTGCTGACGGGGAGTATTACTAATCCAGTTTTGGCATTAGTCGGGTTATGGGATGAGTTTCAAGAAGTCTTAATTTCGGTGGAACGACTCAATGATGTTTATGCAGCTATCCCTGAAGGAAGTTCTCAAACAACTCTACTAGTGATGCCACCGATTCGTGGCGAGGTAAGATTTGAAAATGTATCCTTTCGTTATAACTCGTTTCAAGAACGCAACGCCTTACAAAATATTTCTTTTGGGGTCAAACCTCAACAAACTATCGGCATCATTGGTCAAAGTGGTTCTGGTAAAAGTACTTTAGCCAATTTATTAGCGGGTTTGTATCGTCCCGATACGGGAAAGATTTTGATTGATGGACATGATATGGCTGGAGTGTCTCCCCAGTCCTTGCGGAGTCAGGTAGGGTTAGTAGCACAAGAAAGTTTTTTGTTTTCCGGCACGATTTTAGAAAACATTACTTTGCATGATCAAGAATTAAGTTTAATCCAAGCGATCGCTGCCGCCAAGTTAACCGGCGCACACGATTTTATCCAAGCCTTACCTCTGGGTTACGATACCCAGGTGGGAGAACGTGGTTTCATGCTTTCTGGCGGACAACGACAGAAAATTGCGATCGCCCGTGCTTTGGTGAGAAATCCCAAAATTTTGATTTTAGATGAAGCCACTAGCGGTTTAGATGCCGAATCAGAACGCCGCTTTCAACATAATTTAGCTCAGATTAGCCAAGAACGGACTACTTTTATTATTTCCCATCGCCTTGCTACTGTGCGCGATGCTGACCATATATTTGTTTTAGATCAAGGTATGGTGATTGAACATGGAACTCATCAAGAACTGATGGCGATCGCTGGTCTTTATCACCACTTAGCTCAACTGCAACTATAGATATACAGCAGTTTCAATCATCTTTATGAAACATTGATAACTATAGGAGTGTAACGCTGTGCGTCCCTACTTGAGATTTTGGTGTAGCGATGAGTTTGCTATGTCAAAGTATTTTTTTGAGCGGTAAAAATAGAGATATTTTTTGAGGTGTGCCAAAGCGAAAGTAACAAATATTAATAATATAGCACAAAAGTGTAATATATACAAAATATTTGGGGAAAATCCGCTAATTCTATAATAAAAATCATGCTCATTTTATAGATATTTTTCCGGAGATATAAATGCAACCATATTCTCTGTATCAGAATTTTAGTGCCAATTTATATTCGTATACCATTTAGAAATGATCGCTAGTATTTCCACATCAATATAAAAATATTTTTAGATTTTCAAAGGCTGATTTTTTTCTATTAAATTATTGCTTATCAACTTATTTAGTGGTAAATTTCCTTAGTGAGTTAAAAGTCTCAAACACGGAGTAGGCGAGGGGTCTGACCCCTCATCACCTAGCCGAAGACTCTCAAAATCCCTAGCAGTATAGCGTATAAGTCAATATTAAAAATATTCAGTAAAATTGAGTAATAAAATTCTGATTAGCAGGTGACATTCATGAAAAAAGATAGTATAAATACGAATATAACTCTGAATAGAGTATGGAGAAGCAATGATAGTTTTAAAGAATAAAATACATCTAGCAACACTGAAGTTATCTCCATACTTAAGTAATGAAAGAATCCAATAAATTGATCAGGGATAAAAATTACAGATATCACCAGGCAAACAGCAAAAAGCTGTAGCGACAGCCAGGGAAGACGCAGACTGTTATCTGCCATTCAATTACATGATAAGGGAGGGTGAAAATATGGAGATAAAACATTATTATACTGATAGAAATTTAGCCGTAGAGATAGAATTAATTGAGAGTAAAAATGTTGCTGCATCATCCACAAATTCAGCAAAAATATTTACAAGTATCAAACCTGTCCTAGAAATAATTCCCCAGCTAGTAATTAAACATCACAAAGGGAAGATGTAGTTTTAGCTCCCACTCCCGAAAGCTACCGGCTCTACTGGGAAAGATCACCTTGGCGCAGTAGTTCCTGCCGATAAAAGTTTCTTCATTCAATTCACCAAATAGCTGAAATACCTTCATCCAAGACAACAACCACTATGAACCAAAACACCACAGGCCTAACCAACTACAATAAAGCCATCAATCCTCAGCAATTTGACAAAGTAGTTGAAGCAATTCTTGCAGGTAAATATTCTTGGGCGTGTGTCTTAATGCTGCGCTTTGCTGGATATAATCCTTTACACTACATCCCCTACCGCACATATAACCGCTTACTCAAAGAAAACTCAGAAGCTAGTAAAGCGCAACAACAACACAACGATAATGTCAAAATTGCTCAACCTGCTGCTGTTGCTCGGTCTAGTACTAATATGCCATCAAGTTGTTTGAGTAAAATTAAAGACCTGGCCTATCTGGAAGTAGTGGGAAAACAGAAAACAGAAATTCATGGTGGTAACTTGGACAGATGGTTAACACAGCAAGTCCATGATTTTCAAGATATCAACTTGGAACCACAAGCCATATCCACTCAAGACATTGCCTTCAAATTGTCAGACATAGACTTTATTCGCAACTGATGATGATATTGTGAATCGATTTAGCGTCCCAGAGTCAGCAGCTGACAAGTGTATTAGCGATACCTGTCCCGTTCTAAGTCGTAGATTACTTTTTCCAGATACCAGTTATCAGACTTACCCCGGTGTAACTGTCGCTGTTGCCTCAAAAGTCGTTTAGCTGTGGCTACATCTCCACAGAGTAATACCAGCAGCCGTTTTTGCAGTTGTCTATTTTTGGGATTTGTGAGGAATGACGTTGAAACCTTGCCACGTGGTTTTGATGACAACAGTTTGATGAGAGCAAGTGATAAGCTGATGATGAGAAGCACCACTAGAAGTTCCATACTTATTGAATATAAGTAGTTTGCTATTCTACCATGTTAAAAATGTTATCTTTTTAACAACCGTAAAACGTCGGAAATTTTTGTGATGTCAATATAAAGTTCCCCTTGAAAGATGATGATAAAGTAATTTTGAAGAATCCTTAGGTGATTTGGCATGGCGAGTTGACAACGCAGTAGTACGCCTACAAAACAAGCCTAAGATTATCGAGTAAAAGATAAATATGCTGGGTGCGATCGCAGGTGACATAATTGGTTCAGTCTATGAGGGAAACAGTATCAAAACTAAAGATTTTCCCCTCTTTAGTAGGCAGTCTCGGTTTACTGATGATACAGTGCTAACCGTGGCTGTAGCGGACGTAATTCTCAATACTGACCAATTTCCTAGAAGTAGCAGGTACATCGACCAATTCAAATGGTACTATCGTCGCTACCTATATGCAGGCTACGGACGGAACTTTAGCAACTGGGCTAAATCTAACAACAATCAACCATATAACAGTTTTGGCAATGGTGCAGCTATGCGAGTTAGTCCCATTGCCTTTGCTTTTCAAGACTTAAATACTGTATTACAACAAGCCAGAGGTAGTGCGGAAGTCACCCATAATCACCCAGAAGGCATCAAAGGCGCACAAGCGACAGCATCTGCCATTTTTCTCGCCAGAACAGGTCTTGATAAAGCAGAGATTAAATCCTACATTCAGACTACCTTCGGTTACAACCTAGACCAAACCTTAGAGCAAATCAGACCTACCTATCAATACGATGCTACCTGTCCAGGTTCCATTCCCCCAGCAATTATTGCCTTTTTAGAATCCACCAACTTTGAAGACGCGATTCGCAATGCAGTTTCCCTTGGTGGTGATAGCGATACCATAGCCTGTATTGCAGGGGCGATCGCTCAAGCATATTATGGAGGCGTACCAAAAGCAATTGCCCAACAAACCCTGTCTCACCTGAATGAGCATTTATGCACTATCACAGAAAACTTTATGTATAAATACTGCAATAGTCATTGTGGTTAAATTTGGAATGTTATCGGCTAATTTTGCCTCTACTGCTAAAGACAACAGCAAACAACTACCATGTTCAAACTCATAGACGTATTTTGGGCTTATATAATTATCGCTATATTAATCCTGGTGGGAAGGTTGATCAGACAACGCCTATGGGTATTGCGATCGCTATACATACCTAGTTCAATTGTTGCTGGTATCATGGCCTTATTACTGGGAGGGGGTGCTTTTGGTGCTGTTGTGAGAGTTGTAAATCCACAATCTCCCCTTGTAAAAGGCATATTTCCCGAAAACATACAGGTAGTATGGTCACAGTCTCCTAGTATTTTTATTAACGTTGTTTTTGCTACCTTATTTCTCGGACATTATGTTCCGGGTCTAAGGGAATTTTGGCGTAAAGCTGCACCACAAGTAGCATTTGGTCAAGCGATCGCCTGGGGGCAATACGTAGTAGGATTGCTACTAGGAATAACCATATTAACACCAATTTTTGGTTTACCACCCATCGCCGCTTGTTTAATTGAAGTCGCCTTTGAAGGGGGACACGGAACAGCCGCAGGGATGGCGGGAACTTTTGCAGAATTGGGATTTCCCGCCGGGGCTGATTTATCTTTAGCTTTAGCAACAGTGGGACTGATTTCGGGAGTCGTTGCGGGGACGATGTTGATTCACTGGGGACGTAGTACAGGACGCATCCAAGTTAGTCGTGAACCACTGGTTGAATCAGAAAAGATAGATAGTCATTCACCAGACGAACACCCAAGTATTACTATTGCCAGAGAAAATTTATTCCGCGAATTACTGATTGATCCATTGTCTCTCAATTTTGGTTTTGTCGGACTAGCGATCGCTTTCGGCTGGCTCATCTTAGAAGCGTTGCGCTGGATTGAATCCATGACTTGGGGTAGAGGTGGTTTGCAATTGATGACCTACGTGCCGTTATTCCCCATAGCTTTGATTGGTGGCATTATTGTGCAGTACATACTCATCCGTACAGGACGAACCTACTTAATTAGTCGTCCCCTCATGGAGCGTATCGGCGGACTAGCATTAGACATTACAATTGTCACAGCCCTAGCCAGTATTTCCCTGACTGTACTAGGTAATAACCTAGCTCCTTTCATTATTTTATCAATTGCCGGCATCGTCTGGAATGTATGTGCTTTCGTATTTTTAAGTCCTCGTCTACTACCTTTTTATTGGTTTGAACGTGGACTTGGCGACTTAGGACAATCAATGGGTGTCACTTCCACAGGATTATTGTTAATGCGAATGGTAGACCCAGATAATCGTTCTGGTGCATTTGAGAGTTTTGCTTACAAACAATTACTTTTTGAACCTATCGTTGGTGGGGGCTTATTTACGGCTGCTGCACCCCCCTTAATTGTTAAGTTTGGCCCCATACCAGTTTTGCTATTAACATCATTTATCCTGGCATTTTGGTTGATGTTTGGTTTCTATAACTGTCAGCAGCTACGAAAGCAAGACTTACCAGGAAAAGTTTCATAAACCTGCATACCATACTTCACAATGGATATTTTAATTGTTGAGGATGAATCAGAAATTGCCCAGTTAATCCAACATTCTCTGGAAAAAGAAGGATTTTCCTGTCGCATTAGCCGCGATGGTATTAATGCTTTACGAATGTTTCAAGAGCAACCACCAGATTTAATTATCCTAGACTTAATGATTCCTGGGTTAGATGGGTTGGAAGTTTGCGTGAGAATTCGCCAAAAACCCGGTATAAAAGACCCTTATATACTAATGCTCACAGCCAAAGGTGAAGAAATAGACAGGGTAATTGGCTTATCTACTGGCGCGGATGACTACATGGTTAAACCCTTTAGTCCCAGAGAGTTGGTAGCGAGAGTGCGGGCGCTACTACGGCGCAGTCTGCGTCAAGGTGGTCAAGGTCAAATAACTCGGACTCAACACTTTATAGTAGATTTAGATCAACGCACCGCCAGCCGTCAAATAAATTCCCCGCAACCAGAAGCGTTAGATTTAACCACTCTAGAATTTAATTTATTAAATACTTTTGTTAGTAATCCTGGGAGAGTATGGAACCGGACTCAAATAATTGAAAAACTATGGGGAGATAATTTTTTCGGTGATGAGCGTGTTGTGGATACTCATGTAGCCAGGTTAAGAAAAAAGATTGAGCCTGATCCTGCTAATCCTACTTTTATTAAAACTGTAGTAGGTGTTGGTTATAAATTTGAAGACTCCCCTGTAGTATAAATGAGTAGTGAGTAATGAGTAAGGAGTAATGAGAAAAGAGTATTTATTACTTACGGCTCATGTGATTTGGAGTCGGGAAAGGCGTAAATACTTTAATATCGCTAAACATCTTGGCTAAACCACAACCTAAAAACCTTGCTATCTGTAGGGCATTTTTAATTCACATAAGGTGTTACTTATTACTCATTACTTATTACTTATTCCTTATTACTTTAAAGCCGTCGTAGAAGGGATTTTAAACCCATTTTTCTGATGAGCATAATCAACAAAAGTTGGCATTGGACAAAATCCCTACCTTTAGCATCCCGCCTGTTTTTCTCACACTTAGTAGTGATGATGGTGGGCTTAATTAGTTTGGTCATTATTAGTAAAGTTTCTTCTCCCCGCTTTTTTGTCCTGCACTTAGAAAGATTAGAAAGCGAAGGGATAAATTTAATTAATATTCGTGCAGATTTAGTACAAGGATTTGAGATTGCTTGGCGCAGTAGCACTATTTGGTCTGTGTTTGTCGGTGGTACAGCTGCGGGGGGATTGAGTTACTGGGTTTCCAAACGGATTATGCAGCGACTAACAGAGATGGAACAAATCACCCAACAGTTTGCAGCCGGTCATCTAGAAGCACGACTACCTTTGTCTGACATCCCCGAACTGAATCGTTTGGGGACGAGTTTTAATCGCATGGCTGCTAGTTTGGAAGGAGTGGAAGCACGGCGACGGGAACTAATAGGAGATATGACCCATGAATTACGCACACCGTTAACAGTGGTGCGTGGTTATTTAGAAGAACTCGCAGATGGAGAAATTGCTCCATCTCCAGAAGTTTACCGCCGACTAGCCAAAGAAACTAGACGTTTAGAACGTTTGGTTAACGATTTACAAGAATTATCTAAAGCAGAAGCTGGTTATTTGCCGATTAAAATACAACCAGTCAATCTATATCCTTTGTTAGAGTCTTTAGTAGAAAGATTTAGCGACCAATTATTAGAAGATGGGCCAGTACTACTGGGAGAATTTACCCCTCAAATCCCCCTTGTGCTAGCAGATATTGATCGCACAGAACAAATATTAGTAAATCTCTTGGGCAATGCCATCCGTTATACTATTAAAGGTTCAATTACCATCAGTACATGGACTAAACATAAAAAACTCTGGATTGCTGTTATTGATACAGGTATTGGTATTGCGCCAGAAGATATACCCCATGTATTTGAGCGCTTTTGGCGGGCTGATCAATCACGCGATCGCCACTCTGGAGGTACAGGTATTGGATTAACTATTACTAAGCACTTAGTAGAATTACAGGGCGGCAAAATTCAGGTAGAAAGCGAACTAGGTATTGGTAGTACATTTGAGTTTTGCTTGCCCCTAGCGTAAAAAGTAGGGGGAAAAGCCGGGTTCCCAATTTCTATTTTCCACACAAAATGACTAGCTTCATTTATGATAATGATTATCAATTTTATGAAGCCTTATGTCACTTGAAAATCCATCTACCACCAAACCATCGAACCTGTTTCAACGTCCCCGTCGGCTACGTCGGACTGCAACGCTGCGGCGGATGATGCGGGAAACGACTCTGACAGTGGATGATTTGATTTATCCGATGTTTGTCATGGAAGGAGAGGGACAGAAAGTAGAAATTGCTTCCATGCCAGGATGTTATCGATACTCGCTAGATTTATTACTGAAAGAAATAGCCGAAGTATCACAGTTAGGAATTAATGCGATCGCTCTTTTTCCCGTTATATCCGAAAATAAAAAAGACAACACAGGCACAGAAAGCTACAACCCAGAAGGGTTAGTCCAGCAAACCGTCAAAGCCATCAAACAAGCAATCCCAGAAATTGTTGTTATTACCGATGTAGCCCTTGATCCCTTCACCACACATGGACACGATGGTTTGGTCGATGAAAACGGCACTATCTTAAATGACCCTACAGTGGAAGTGTTAGTCAAAATGGCACTTTCTCAAGCCGCAGTCGGCACAGATTTTGTAGCACCTTCCGACATGATGGATGGCAGAATCGGCGCAATTCGTCAAGCTTTAGATGCGGAAGGTTACATTAATGTAGGGATTTTGGCATACTCCGCCAAATATGCCTCCGCTTACTATGGCCCCTTTCGGGATGCCTTAGATTCCGCCCCCAAATTTGGCGACAAAAAGACCTATCAAATGGACGCAGCTAACGCCAGAGAAGCAATCAAAGAAGTAGAACTAGATATTGCCGAAGGTGCAGATATTGTCATGGTAAAACCTGCCCTAGCTTACCTAGATATCATTCACCAAGTCCGCCAAGCCACCCAGCTACCAATCGCAGCCTACAACGTCAGTGGCGAATACGCCATGATAAAAGCTGCCGCTCAAAGGGGATGGATTGATGAAAAACAAGTAATTTTGGAATCCTTAACCAGCATGAAACGTGCAGGTGCAGATTTAATCCTCACTTACTTTGCCAAAGAAGTAGCGTTGATGTTGCTTTAGGAATGGGAGCAGGAGCAAAAGAGGAATAACTATTGACCAATTACCAATTACCCATTACCCATGACTAAAAAAATTGACTTGGCTATTGTTGGTGCAGGGCCTCATGCTCTGACTTTGACTACCCATTTGCTGCAAAAACGGCAGTCTATTAGGGGTAAATTTTTAGTGTTTGACCCTAGCGGTGGGTGGATGAGTGGCTGGAATCAGCAATTTGCAGCTTTGGAAATCCCGCATTTGCGTTCCCCCGCAGTTCATCATCCAGACCCCAACCATTTTGCTTTGAGGAAATTCGCTGAATCTCGTCCTGATGAATTATTTGCGCCCTATGATTTACCAGGGACACAACTATTTGAGGATTTTTGCCAGGATGTGATTCGAGTTTGGCAGTTACAAGAGCTAGTAACTCCTCTAGCCGTCAAGAGTATTGAACCCATATCTCATCATCTGCGTCCCCAATTTCGCCTTAGTTTGCAAGACGGACAAGAGGTGACAGTAAGGCGGGTAGTGTTGGCTAATGGTAGCGCTCAACGTCAGATACCTGATTGGGTGAAGGAAATTCACACAGCATACCCACAAGATAGACTTTGCCACTCACAAACAATTGATTTACGAAAATTACAGTTGATGGGTAAGAGAGTTTTGATTGTGGGTGGTGGGTTAACGAGTGGGCATTTGGCTGTGGGTGCGATCGCTCGTGGTGCTAAAGTTCAGTTAATGATTCGGCGACAGTTATCAGAAAAGTTATTTGATGCGGAACCAGGATGGTTGGGGCCAAAGTATCTGAAAGATTTTTTTGCCCAATCTGATTGGGAACAACGCTTGACAATGATTCAGCAAGCTAGAAATGGTGGTTCCATGACTCCGGCGATCGCCACCCAATTACGGAGACAAGTCCGTAGTGGTAACATGAAAATTGATGAAAACTGTCAAATACTCAAAGCCCAATGGCTAGACGAAAATTGGCGTGTCGAATGTAGTGATGGTAGCCAAAATGAGTGTGATTATATTTGGCTTTCGACTGGCACTAAATTTGATGTCACCACTGAACCGCTATTAAAAGACGTTCTAGCCGCTCACCCCATTCCTATAGTGAAAGGTTTGCCAGTTTTAGATAGTTGTCTACGTTGGCCTGGTTGTGAATTATTCATCATGGGTGGTCTAGCCGCTTTACAAGTAGGCCCAACAGCACGGAATTTATCAGGTGCAAGAATGGCTTGTGAGAAAATCGTCCCAGCTATTGTCAAACCGAGCGTAGCCTTTTCCCGCAGCGCCACTGGAATCAAAGCAAGCTGAAAGTTTAAGGCTGTAGAGGTATAGGGTTGGAAAAAATAATCATTTTGAGGTTGGTTTTACAGTCATCACTCATTCTTCGAGTCAAAACCCAATTCCCAATTCCGCCTCTTTTGCGCTAACATGATAACGATTCTCATTCCTTATTAATATGGTCAGTTCTCTAACCCAGTCCCAGAAAAACTTAGACCAGCACGACAGCGAGAAACTTGTGCGGATCCGTCACACCTGCGCCCATATAATGGCGATGGCAGTGCAGAAGCTATTTCCAGGGACTAAAGTAGCAACTGGCCCAGTCACAGAGAACGGATTTTACTACGACTTTGATTGTCAAGTCAGCATCACTCCCGATGACTTGGGCAAAATTGAAGCAGAAATGCGGCGGATTATTACAAAAAACTTACCAATTATCCGCGAAGAGGTGCAAAGAGAAGAAATTGGCGCGGAAATTGCCCAACTAAACGAACC
This sequence comes from Anabaena subtropica FACHB-260, assembly GCF_014697105.1. Classification (GTDB taxonomy): domain Bacteria; phylum Cyanobacteriota; class Cyanobacteriia; order Cyanobacteriales; family Nostocaceae; genus Trichormus; species Trichormus subtropicus. The sequence goes on from NZ_JACJRF010000002.1 coordinate 90,830, forward strand.
TTATAAGTTAGAAATATTAGACCGTATCCCCGCAAGAGAAACCATTACCCGCTACTTCATTGGCAGTCCTGATACTGGTAAACCAGAATCTTCCTTGTTTGTTGCCGATGTTCAACCAGCCAGTAACTATTGGTGGGATTTGTGTGCAGGGCCTCACATTAACTTTACTGGTGACATTGCGGCTGATGCTTTTACATTGTTGAACATTGCGGGTGCTTATTGGCAAGGGGATGAAAGCAAACCCCAACTACAACGAATTTATGGTAACGCTTGGGAAAGCAAAGAAGAACTACAAGCATACCTCAAACAAAGAGAAGAAGCTTTACGCCGCGACCATAGAAAGTTAGGACAAGAACTTAACTTATTTAGTATTCAAGAAAAAGCTGGCGGTGGTTTAGTTTTTTGGCATCCCAAAGGTGCGAGTATTCGCTACATTATTGAAGATTATTGGCGCAAAGCCCATCTAGAATCAGGTTATCAACTACTTTACACACCTCATGTAGCAAACCTTGATTTATGGAAAACATCTGGTCATTTTGATTTCTATCAAGAGAATATGTTTGACTCGATGGAAGTGGAAAATCAGGCTTATCAAATCAAGCCAATGAATTGTCCCTTTCATGTCCTCACTTATAAACATCAATTACATTCTTATCGAGAATTACCCCTCAGATGGGCGGAACTAGGCACAGTTTATCGTTATGAACGTTCGGGGGCGCTACATGGTTTGATGAGAGTCAGGGGATTTACCCAAGATGATGCTCATATCTTTTGTTTACCTCATCAAATCACCGATGAAATTTTAAGGGTTTTAAATCTCACAGAGCGGATTTTGTCAGATTTTGGGTTTAAAAATTATGAAGTGAATCTTTCAACCCGTCCTGATAAATCCGTAGGAACTGATGAAGTTTGGGAGTTAGCAACATCAGCCTTAAGACAAGCCTTAGATGCTAAAGGTTGGAATTATGTTGTTGATGAAGGCGGCGGTGCTTTTTATGGGCCTAAAATTGATATCAAAATTCAGGATGCTATTGGTCGTCTCTGGCAATGTTCCACTATTCAGGTAGATTTTAATTTACCAGAACGCTTTGATATGGAATATATTGCTACTGATGGTAGTCGCCAAAGACCAATTATGATTCATCGAGCTATTTTTGGTTCTCTGGAACGATTTTTTGGCATTTTAATTGAGAATTATGCTGGTGATTTTCCCTTGTGATTAGCACCAATACAACTGCGAGTATTATCTGTAAGCGATGAAGTTAGAGAATATACACAATCAATAGCCCCCGATTTACAAAAAAAGGGATTTAGAGTGGAAATAGACTTCATTGGTGAGCGTTTAGGTAAGCAAATTCGGATAGCAGAGTTAGAAAAAATTCCCGTGGTTGCTGTTGTGGGTAAAAAAGAGGTAGAGAATCAAACTTTGAGTGTGAGAAGTAGACAAAATGGTGATTTAGGAGTGATGAATGCAAATGACATGACGCATCAATTACAAGAAGCTATCATCACCAAAAGGGGAATTTAAAAATTGCTTGTCTGATGCCAATATTTTTTACTGACGCAGATAATAAAGATGAGTTTTTCATTTGGTGGTGGAATGTTTAAAGTTAATATAGAGAAAAAATTGCAAGTAAAATAATGGGTATATAACTCCTTAGATATTGATGAGCAAGTTCATATTGCTCTTAGTCAATTACATTGTTAAGAAGCTAATTGTTCGCCAATTGAAACAGGACAAAATCCATAAGCCAATTGCTGAAATTGAATATACAGATATATCTAAAATTGTTCGGCCGCATCCTTGATTCAATAGTTTACCAAAATCTCACTGCAATATGGATACTATAACCACACCCACTACGAATATAATTCCTGAATTTCCTAAACGGGGAATGCCTGTTACAATCATTACTGGATTTTTAGGTAGTGGTAAAACTACACTACTCAATCAAATTCTCAAGAATAAACAAGATTTAAAAGTTGCTGTTCTTGTCAATGAGTTTGGCGATATTAATATCGACAGCCAATTGTTAGTTTCTGTAGACCAAGATATGGTCGAACTGAGTAATGGCTGCATCTGCTGTACCATCAATGATGGTCTTGTTGATGCTGTTTATCGAGTTTTAGAACGAGAAGAACGTATTGATTATTTAGTTATTGAAACCACTGGTGTTGCTGACCCGTTGCCAATTATTTTAACTTTTTTGGGTACAGAACTGAGAGATTTAACTAACCTTGATTCAATTCTCACAATGGTAGATGCAGAAGCATTTAATTCTCACCATTTTGAAAGTGAAGCAGCTTTGAAACAGCTTACCTATGGAGACATTATTCTTCTCAATAAAACAGACCTCGTGACTCCAGAAAAAATTCAAGAATTAGAAAATTATGTTCATGATGTGAAAGCTAGTGCAAAGATTTTACACACCAAACATGGTGAGGTGGCATTACCATTAATTTTAGATGTGGGTTTAACACCAACAGATAAGTATGTTGCTAATGAGGTCGAAGATACTCATGAACATCATCATGAACATCATGACCATAAACATCATCATCATGAACATCACTCTCATCATTTAGAAAATGATGGATTTGTTTCGGTTTCTTTCCAGGCTGATAGACCATTTGATGTTCATAAGTTTGAAAATTTTCTTACTGAAAAAATACCACAGAATGTATTTAGAGCTAAGGGCATTTTGTGGTTTAGTGATAGTGAATTACGCCATATATTTCAACTGAGTGGACTTCGTTATAACTTACACGCTGATGAATGGCATACATTACCTAAAAATCAAGTAGTTTTTATTGGGAGAAAATTAGATACCAGTCAAATTTATACACAACTTAACAAATGTTTGGTATGATAAAGAAGTGTTAAGCAATTAGCGAATTTAGTTAATAGTTATTCATGGCTGTTGAACTATTAACTAACTCAGAATCTATACCAACTAAACAAAATAACATGACTCTATCGATTCGTTCCGATATAAATTCTGCTGCTCAGGTGGTGTCATCTTTATCTACTCAGCAGCCACCAACTGTCACAGAAGCAGAAATGGTGCAGGCTGTGCGGACTTTATTAATTGGATTAGGAGAAAATCCTGATAGGGAAGGTTTGCTAGATACCCCTAAGAGAGTTGTAAAAGCTTTACAGTTTCTGACTAAGGGATATCAAGAGTCTTTAGATGAACTGCTAAATGGAGCAGTATTTACAGAAGATGCCAATGAAATGGTATTAATTCGGGATATCGATATTTTCAGTTCTTGCGAGCATCATATCCTACCAATTATTGGTCGCGCTCATGTTGCCTATATTCCCAATGGTAAGGTGATAGGATTATCGAAAATTGCGCGCATTTGTGAGATGTATGCTCGACGTTTACAAGTGCAAGAACGTCTCACTCTACAAATTGCTGATGCACTGCAAGGGTTACTCAAACCCCAAGGGGTAGCGGTGGTTATAGAAGCAACTCATATGTGCATGGTGATGCGTGGTGTACAAAAACCTGGTTCTTGGACTGTTACTAGTGCAATGCGTGGTGTGTTTGCGGAAGATGGACGCACTCGTGAAGAGTTTATGAATTTAGTGAGACACAATGCTAATTTTCGCTAGAAAGTTTTGGCTGATATAAATATAAATAAAAAGAGACATAATATATTATGTCTCTTTTTATTTACTTTGGAAAATTTAATACTTATTCTTCAAATTTCGTCATCTACTCCTTGAATTAAAGAAGTCAGCTTATCTAAAGTTTGTGTTAGTTGTGTTAGTTTTTGTAGTGAATCATCTTGAGATTCAGCAAGACTTTGTACTGCATCACACAAAGCAAAAATTTGATATCCCTGTTGCTGTAATTGCTTTCCTTGTGCTTCAACTTGGTAACTCAGGTTTTCCACTCTTTCTGCAAGACGTTCAATGGTTTCAGTAGTAGACAGTACTGCTTCTCCAATTTGCTCAACAATGGATTCCAAGCGACTAATTTTTACTTCGACTCCACCTGCAATCATTTCTTCACCACCCTGATTGTAAAAGAGCTTTTTAGTAATTTATTGATGTTAATAATTGAATAATTTAATTCAATAAATACAACCCTATCTAAAGACTGCTTTCATACTATTAATGATTTTGTTGCTTGCTGCTTCTGGCAAATGATAGAAACATTTTTACAACTTCACTTATAGTTTCGCTAGTTTAAGTACTGTACCTTGCATCTGCCACCTGCATGATATTTTGAGCAGAAAATCTCTATTGAAGAATGCCTCTCCAGACTAGAGTTTTATCAGATGCAATTGAGCTTTTTCACTTACTTTATCAGTTGATAACAATTTTGCAACTATAAGCATTTTTTGATACATACTATTGTGTCCTGACCATCTTCCTTATGGAATATTTATTTATCTTTATTTTAAATTCATAAAACTACATGATCCCCAGATTATTGATGAAGATTACGTAAATATACCGTAAAATATAAAGTTTTTAATGAAGGTAAGTTTATATTTTGAGTGAAACTCAGTGATTTTACCCTTGTTGCTAGGCATTCGGCTAGAAAACGTACCATGTATCAAACACAATTAGAAAGCGTCTTGCAAGGTACTACTTATAAAGATTGGGAATTTGAACTTATGCCCCATCCCTCAGTTCAATCAAAGTTCAAGCGTTTTTTGGATATTTTAGGGAGCTTGGTGGGGTTTTTGATTTTAGCGATCGCCTTCGTACCAATTGCGATCGCCATCAAGTTGGATAGTCCCGGCCCGATCTTTTTCTCTCAGGAACGCTACGGCCTCCGGGGTCGTCCCTTCCACATTTGGAAGTTTCGCTCAATGGTGAATGATGCGGAGAGATTAAAAACCTTAGTAGATAACGAAGCAGACGGACTTATCTTTAAAAATAAAAACGATTTTCGTGTAACTAGAGTGGGGCGCTTTTTGCGTAGCACCAGCTTAGACGAACTACCTCAATTCTGGAACGTCCTTATGGGTGACATGAGTTTAGTTGGAACACGTCCACCCACTGGTGATGAAGTAGCCAAGTATAACGATCACCACTGGCAACGTTTAAATGTCAAGCCTGGTTTAACCGGTGAATGGCAAGTTAACGGGCGTTCTCATGTAAAGGACTTTGAACAAATAGTAGATTTAGATTTGCAGTATCAAAACAATTGGCATCCGTTATATGATTTGCTACTGATTGGCAAAACAATTTACGTCATTGTTGGTAGAGTTGGAGCTTTTTAAATCAGCAGGTCATCGAACTCACACTAAAATTAACCAACTTACTTTTTTCCAGAACTAATTAGACAAATACTAATACAGCCCGATTATTGGCTATATAATAAGCGATCGCTCTTTGACCCACAACTCCAGAAGCGCGATCGCTTGTTTATTTAGGCTAATAAAAATTGGTAGTAACTAATACCAATTTATAAAATGATGGCGACAGATGGAGACAGGAAACCAAGTCGTTGTCTATCCAAAATCTAAAATCCAAAATCCAAAATGCTATAAGCGTTGATCAAGTTACCGCACAATACAATGCCGATCGCCACAATAGCGAAGCCTAAAAAACGGATAATTGTAGGTATATGAGCGAAAATTGTTTCTCTGCTGATATTTTTACCAATTTCTCTAGTGCTACTAGCAACTGTATACTGAGTTAAAGCCATGCCTAAGGCATAGGCAAGGAGTGATATAGGCTCTACTCCATTTATTGCTTGGCTGGCAATGTAACCTTGAAATAAGCCAGCGATCGCACCTAATATTCCTACAACCACCCAGTTAACCTGATAGCGCATGACTAACATAGCACCAAAGGCAATACAAAAAATGGCGATTGCTATCTCTGCACCTGGTAAGCTGAACTGTAATAAATGTGTGCTTAAACCTAAGATGGTTGCTAATACAAAAGAGATAGTAATGATTGCACCATGAAGCATACCAGTAGAGATCAAGCCAATACCCAAGATATTAACTAAACTATCTAAGTGCAGTACCGGATCAGCAACACCCCATAACAAGCCATCCCAGGCATTAGAGATAGTATGGTGAAGTGACAATCCACTCAAAGAGCTTAAAAGACTAATTAATACAAGAGATGCGATCGCTCCTACATGACGATACTGTAACTTCCCGACAGCAACAGACTGAGAAATAGTAAACATGATTATGCACGATTAGTTTTTGTGGTAATTTATACTACCCTAGTAGATAGAAAAACTAACGTCGCAAGTAAATCTGCATGATGCTAATTATTTGAAGTTATGTAAAACATCTGTTCTAGAAGATGTCATTTGTATGGGGAGTTGAATGATAAATTCAGTTCCTTTGAATGGTGATGAAATGCACTCTATCTTACCACTGTGCTTGTCGATAATTTGGTGGCTAATTGACATCCCTAAACCTGTACCGGAAGCAATAGGTTTAGTTGTAAAGAACGGATCAAAAACTTTTTGCATGACTTCTTGTGTCATCCCATCACCATTGTCAGTAATTCTTACCATTACTTGCTCGCCATTTAAAACTTCAGTGTAAATATGAATTTTTGGTCTAGCTAAAACTTCAAAGTCTTGCAGTTTTGACTTTTGACCCTTAACTAAGGACTCCTCTAACGCATCGATAGCATTAGTTAATATATTCATAAATACTTGGTTGAGTTGTCTAGGATAGCAATTAATTTTCGGCAAGTTGCCATATTCCTTAATTACTTCAATTTCTGGATATTTACCTTGACCTTTTAAGCGATTTTGTAATAGTAAGAGTATACAATCAATCCCTTGGTGAATATCTACTTGTTTGATTTCGGCTTCATCTAAGCGGGAAAATTTCCGTAAAGATAAAATTAACTCACGAATGCGTTCTGCTCCAAGTTTCATCGAAGATAACATTTTTTGTAAATCTTCTTGAACAAAATCAATATCAACTTCTTGAATATAACTTTGAATAGCTGATGGTGGTTGGGGATATTGTTCTTTGTACAGAGAAAGTAAGACTAATAAATTTTGGAAATATTCCTTAGCAAAATGAATGTTGCCATAAATAAAGTTAATTGGGTTATTAATTTCGTAGGCAATAGCAGAAACTAATTGCCCCATAGAAGAGATTCTTTCAGTTTGAATTAATTGCGCTTGTGTATTTTCCAGTTTTTTTAAAGCTGTTGTGAGTTGAGTGTTAGTAGCCTCCAATTGAGCAGGACTCGGCAAAGCTAGTGCTTGAGGAATTATCGGCACTAACACACTAGCGGTATACACTGAAATCAAAGCAGTAATAGCTTTGAGACTTCCAGATAACCAGTAAGTTGGATGCCAAAGTGTCCAAATTTCCATTAAATGGGTTGTACCACAGGAGACAATGAAGGCTCCAAATAATAGCAGTATGCCTTTGAAAGGTAAATCATCTCGCTTTTGAACAAAATAGACCAGACTAATGGGTATTGAATAATAAGCAAGAGCAATTAAAGAGTCTGATATGATGTTTAACCACACCAACCCAGGCTTCCAAAGATAACAATGTCCATGAGGGATAAAGAAGCCATCTCCCAGGAATTGATGTATTAATTCCATCATAAATTTCTTGCAGTATGAATATTGCCGAGTCTGTATACAGGATAAATTATATTCACACAATCACAAGATGCCCAGATGAAAAATACTAACGTAGTAATTCTTCTACTTGATGCTGGCTCCACAGGTTTCTGTAAAGACCATCTCGCTGCACCAATTCCAAGTGATTACCTACCTGAACAATTTTGCCTTTGTCCATCACAAAAATTCTGTCAGCCGCCGCCGCCGCCGAAAGTTGATGAGTGATAAAAATTACTGTTTTGCGTACAGTACCAGTAGAAAGGTTGTTGAGAATTTGGGTAGCTGTTTGATTATCCACACTAGAGAGGGCATCATCTAAAATTAAGACTGGAGCATTAACCAACATGGCTCTAGCTAAGGCAGTGCGTTGCCTTTGACCACCAGAAAGGGTGATACCACGCTCACCAACAAGAGTTTCATACTGTTGAGGAAAATTAATAATTTCGGGATGAATCTGAGCTAGTTTAGCAACGTACTCTACATTTTCTGGTGGGCTAACTGGATCACCGTAGCGAATGTTATTTTTAATTGTGGTACTAAACAAGAAACTATCTTGAGGAACGTAGGCGATCGCATGACGTAAATCTGCCAAAGCGATCTTAGTAATATCCAGCCCATCCAAAAATAACTGTTCTGGTTCAATTTCCAGCAATCTTGGTAAGGCATTGGCTAAAGTGGACTTACCAGAACCAATTGCTCCCACAATCGCCACTGTTTCCCCAGAGGTAATGGTAAAGTTAACCTTGTCTAATGCTGGAGTAGTAGCACCCGGATAGATATAACTGAGATTTTTGGCAGTTAATTCTCCTTTTACCTCAGCTAATGGTAGGTGGATTGCTTCGTCGGCATCTTGAATTTTAGCTTTGACACTGAGAATAGATTCCAAACGATCCACACTCACCTCACCTCGTTGGTAAGCAGAAATCGTAAAACCCAACAGCGCTGTAGGAAAAACTAGACGTTCTATGTAGATGAGAAGCGCCAAAAAATCACCAATAGCCAAAGTTCCCGCCGCAATTTGTGATGTTCCCAACCAAATAATCACCAGTGAACTCAGACTAGCTAGACCCCCAATCATAGGAAACAAAATATTTCTACTTTTGGCTAGTTCCAAGTTAGCCCCTAATAATTTTTGATTTTGTTGGGCGAAAGCGCGACGCTCGTTTTCTTCTTGGGCGTAAATTTTAATTAAAGCAATGCCACTAATATCTTCTTGAATTAGTTCACTAATGTCAGAGAGTTGTTCTTGAACTATCCCCTGTTGGCGACGTAACCGATTGCTAAATAAATTTACTAAAACAAACATGAAGGGATACACTGCCAAAGCTGCTAGTGTCAAATCCACACTAATTGTCAGCATGACGGGTAGGGTGAGAGCATAGGCAAATAGGGTATTTGCCAAACTCAAGACCGCAAAACCTAGCAATCGTCTGACATTCTCTACATCACTGGTAGCCCTGCTAATTAAATCCCCAATTGTATTGTTAGCAAAATAAGCAGGCTCTAACTTTAGTAAATGTGTAAAAATGCGTTGTTTGAGGTCAAATTCTACCTGTCTTCCCACTCCAAATAACCAAATCCGCGAAGCCATGCGGATAAGCAGCATAGCTGAACTCAGCAAAATGATAATTATTACATAACGTAATATTTGATTCCAGCTAAAGTTGGTAGAAAGTAGGTCAACACAAGCCCGAATCAACCAAGGAATATAAACACCCAGCCCATTGACAGACAACAAAGCCAGGATGCCCAATGTCGCCTCCCGCCAATGGGGACGCATATAAGCAGCAAGTTTAGCAATTCGTTGAGATTGTGCCATGAAATGGGGGTTAGGGACTGGGGATTAGGGATGGGGGATTAGGGAATAGTAAGTGCTGAGTTATGAGTGCTGAGTCAGAATTTCTTCACCTCTGCTCCCTTGCTTCTCTGCTTGTTTCTAGTCCCTAGTCCCTATGCTCTTGTTCAAGATACTTATTTTACCCTTATGTCTGGCGACCACGTAAGAAAAAGTAAACTTGATTGAGGTAACTTTCCCAGACTTGTGTTGTCAGTTGCAGGGTTGCGGCACTGGGTACAAAGTCCTCGATACGTAGTCCTCGCTCCTGAATCTGTTGAGGATTTTGTAACAGATAGGGGGGAATTTTGCTATTCAAAGGATTGAAAGCTAAGGTTACTTGTCCTAGTTCTGGGCTGGGTAAAATCGTGTCTCCCAGGATATCGGCCGTTGGCGTTAGGTGAGTTGCTTGTCCTAATGCTACTAATGTTTCCGATGGGGAAGCAGACAATAGCTGATAGGTGGGAACAACGGCTCCGGTTGCCAATGGCGCTCTAATTAAGAAGTAGGCGATCGCTGGTGTACTCGACAAAAGTAAAATTGTCAATGCCCAGCCCGCTAGATATCCTCCTGGTTGATCTATGCCACCGCCTTTAATTTTTTGAGCTGCAAACATCAATAGCAAAACTGATGCTCCCAAAGGTTTGAGTGGAAAAGATATTAACCTCCACAAAGACGCTACAGCTGGTTCGTTGGGATTAACGAACGACAAAGCTATGACTACCAACACAATGACTAAGACTAATCTACCGACAAAAGTGCCTTTAGGATAAAATCTCTGAAACAGTGAGAATACGATAGTACCAATCAGTAACCACAGCAGTACCCGGCTTAACAGTAAAAACATAGATTTATTCTCAAATCTCCTTTTGCAGTGAGCCTAGAGGTTTTGCGAAGTGGATTTATTTTAGCGTCAACTGTAATTGCAGTATTTGACATAAAATACTCAACCCTCACACAAAAGACCACCGTCGTAGTGATTTTAGTGCAATTTTTCCACACTGCGCCTAATATTTATAATTTTCGAGATTAGTAATGTGACCACCATTAAACTAAATTAATTCAGTAGTTGTCACTCAAAAGGAAAAACTATGTCGCCTGGAAAACCGAGCATTTTGGTAACGGGGGGAGCAGGATATATCGGTTCGCACACCGTACTAGCTCTCAAGCAAGCAGGTTATGACGTGGTAATACTAGATAACTTGGTCTATGGACATCGTGATCTAGTAGAAAAGGTTTTGCAAGTAGAACTTGTGGTGGGTGATACAGGCGATCGCCCTTTGTTGGATGAATTATTCAAATCCCGCAATTTTGACGCAGTGATGCACTTTTCTGCCTATGCCTATGTAGGCGAATCGGTGAGCGATCCTGCTAAATACTACCGCAATAACGTTTTAGGTACATTGACCCTATTGGAAGCGATGCTGGCTGCTTCTATTCATAAATTTGTCTTCTCCTCCACTTGTGCTACCTATGGAGTCCCGACAGTTGTACCAATTCCTGAAGATCATCCCCAAAACCCCATTAATCCTTATGGGGCTACTAAGCTCATGGTAGAGAGGATTTTGGCAGATTTTGATGTGGCTTACGGTTTGAAATCAGTACGTTTCCGTTATTTTAATGCGGCTGGTGCCAATCCCGATGGTTTGCTAGGTGAGGATCACAACCCCGAAACTCATCTCATCCCCTTAGTACTCCTCACAGCCTTGGGTAAACGCAAATCTATCTCAATTTTCGGCACTGATTATCCTACACCCGACGGCACTTGTATTCGAGATTATATTCACGTCAACGACTTAGCCGATGCCCATGTTTTGGGATTGGAGTATTTATTAAAAGGTGAGGATAGCGAAGTTTTCAATTTAGGTAATGGCCAAGGCTTCTCAGTTAGAGAAGTCATTGCAGCTGCCGAACAAGTAACAGGATTGCCCATAGCCATCGAAGAATGCGATCGCCGCCCCGGAGATCCCCCAAGTCTCATTGGTAGTGGCGAGAAAGCCAGAAAAATCCTCGGCTGGCAACCCCAATACTCATCCATTAAAGATATTGTTGCTCATGCCTGGCAATGGCATCAGCAGCGCCATCAATAGAGTTGGGGAACAATTTCTCACTCAGCACGAAATGTGACTCTCTGTGTTAGGAGAGTGTAAGGGTATGGGGGTGTAAGGGTTTTTAACACCTACACCCGTATACCCCAAGCAGTTTTCAATCCAAAATCTAAAATAGACATCGTCAAAGATTGTCCATAGCTCCCAACATTTGTAAAATTTTGGCGGCGTTGTCCAAATCACCCACCATCCGCCGAATTGGCAAAGGCCAAACTTTAACTAAAGTCGGAGTTGCGGAAACCTGATCAATTTCTGCCTGTTCAGGATTAGTCAAGACATCAATCACCTTCATGGTGTAAGGATATCCCAGCGATCGCTCCAATAGTTCATGCAGATTTTTCAATATCCGTTCAGTGTTAGCACTGTGTCCCACCACAAATAAACGCAGAACATAAGTTTTGAGTGGCGCTTTTTGTACTGTGATAGCTGGTGGATAATACTTAGGAGCCTGTTCAGACAAGTCTAAGTTTACTATTAAGTCATGGTCTTCCCAGAGTTGGGGAAACGAAGAATGATAAGTTGCTAAGACCATGCGATCGCACAAACCCTCTTGCCAAGGAGCAGGTTGCCAAACTAAATTACCTGTGTTAAAAATAGCGTTCAGAACTGCTTGATGTTTAAGTACTGCGGGAGAAGCTTCCGCAAAAGTTTTTACCTGTTGAGACTGAGGATCTAACCAATGGTCAACCGTTGCTGTGTAGCAAGGAGCTAAAAAGTGAGGCGGTTCAGGTAAGTCTAAAATTTCCTGCAATGCAGCACATAAATGGGAATGCCATCGACCCTGCTTATGAGGGTCGATGCAGTAAATTAAATCGCCTCCCGGTGTAAACAGGGCAATACCCTTATATAACCGAGGTATAGGTAAGTTATCTGGAGTCGATTTAGTCACAAGATCCCAAAACTGAACAGTAATTAAGTAAAAGGTTTACACAAGTGTCATAGATTTTTCGCTAGGGCTGTCAATAGTGCAAAGTCCACAATCCTTCACTAATGACTATTGACCACTCTCACTTATGTTTGAGTTTACCAGTTGCGTAATTCCTAACCTTTTACCTTTTACTGTATCTAAACCCGTCCTCGGAGAAACTGAGCCATTTCGTTAGGAGTTGGTGACATTTCCAAAGCGGTTTCTTCAGTAATGCGACCTTCTTGATAGAGATTGAGCAAAGACTGATTCATGGTAATCATCCCATCAAAACTAGCTTGCTTCATCAGTTCGCTAATTTCATCATACTTACCATCTTTAATCCATTCCTTGATTGCTTCAGTATTGATCAGAATATCGTGGAAAGCTGCCCGCTTACCATCAGTGGTCCGACACAAGCCTTGAGCAATTACAGCCACCAAAGACTCAGCTATCGCTATTCGCATAGCATCCTGTTCTTCACCTGAATACAAATTGAGAATCCGTTCAATAGTTTTCACCGCACTATTGGTGTGCAGAGTTCCCATGACCAAGTGACCAGTTTGAGCCGCTTTTAGTGCAGTGTTAACCGTTTCTTTATCCCGCATTTCCCCCACCAGAATCAAGTCTGGGTCTTCCCGCAAAGCCGCTTTTAAAGCATTATCAAATTTGCGGGTATGCATTCCCACTTCCCGTTGCTTAATCAGTGACTTGCGACTTTGGTGAACAAATTCCACCGGGTCTTCAATGGTGATAATGTGCTTAGGCATCTCTCGATTGATGTAATCAATCATCGCCGCCATCGTCGTTGATTTACCAGAACCAGTAGGGCCTGTCACCAAAATTAAACCCTTGTGAGTGTGGCAAACATCCCGAAATACGGGGGGTAGTCTCAATTGATCAATAGATAAGATTTTCAGTGGAATCAACCGCAGCACCATCGAATAGCCTTTGAGAGAGTCAAAGACATTAATCCGTACACGGGCAAATTCATACTGAGTTGCACCATCAAATTCTAAATGTTCGTGAAATCGTTGAATTTCCGTCTCTGTCATGATTTCCCGCAACCAACCCATAAAAGTCGGTTTGTCTGTTTCGGGATAATCAGTTGGGTTAATTTCACCTCGGTTACGGAATCGAGGTATTTCACCAACCCCTAAGTGAATATCAGAATAGCCATTATCAAAAGCTTCTTTAATAATCTGCGCCAAAGTTAAAGGCGAATCGCTAGCTGGGGTTGAGATTGGTGGTGGTGTCCCAGGACGATGAGCAGCACTAGGTGGTGGAGGTGGTGTAGGTTGATGAGCGCTCCTATTCACTGACGACATATCCAACGTTTGTGTATGTTGGCGTTGGGTGATTACCGATGGTGGCGGCGGAGGTGGTACTGGTGGGATATTCCGCGAAGCCACAGGATGAGAAGTTGATGGGGGTTGAGATTCCGTCATATATCTTTATAATTTTGGAGTTATTAACTGGAAACAGCAAACAAATCTCTCAAGGGTTCTGATAGCCCTAAAAAACGGCATCACAGATGTCTGTTTACTGAAAACTTCTAAGTAACATTTCATGACAATACTTTTTTATTTTTGTATTTTTTTTAACCATGAAATAAAAAAGAAAATCTCCCTCTATATAAACTGGTTTAACCTAAGCATTTCAATAATCACATCAGTAGAAATATTTAGGTTTATTAGTATTACGGAATACAAAAAACTTTCACGAAATAGGTTGAATCAGCATAAATGAGAAAGTTATGGCTAACTCAGCCGTAACTGGCTAGTAATTAATAGCAAAATCATCTGTAGATAATTTGTTTAGCCGCACTACAGAATTATGAGAGACAAAGCCATTTTACATAAGAAATGTTAAGCAAAATCTAAGCCAAGAGTTTGCAGTGAACTTTTTGAGTCACGGCTTTTGTGTTCTACTCCTCAAGACAGATACCGAAAGCTAGATTAATCCTGAAATGTAAATCCGGCTTTACATTCATCATTCAAAAAAATTAATTGTAAAGTTTAATAAATAAATGCTCATTTTCCTAGATGAGTTTTATATACTGAAACTTCATTAAAGTATTCAGTTTGTTTCATAAAAGCGAAATAATACTGAATTGAAAATTTGCTGTGTATTTTAGGAGGAAAAGTCATGGTTTCGGCTCAGAAATCTAATTTCGGAAAGACCTACTCCTTGTTGGTTATCAAAAGCTTTTTGATATGGACTTTTACATTGGCAGTGTGCTTGTTGGTTGTGGGTTTTCCGTTAGTGGTGTTGATGGCTACGGTCGGATGTTTGTTGTCGATTGTGTTGCAATCTGTAATGCCTGTTAGTGCGGTTTTATTCGTAGCAGGCAGCTTGATTATGTTTAATGTCATGGCAGTTTTGATTGCTGCTGGTGTATTGACCTTCAAAGGTGTACACCCCACAGACATGAAATGGTTAAGCTGGTTGCACGGAGAAGAAGAGCAAATGCAAAGTAGCATCTACGCTTCTTGCCCTCTGACCTGCGATGTCAAGCTATAATTCTAACCACAAATTCGACAAACAGTACATCTGCCCGGTCAAGCCGGGTTTTTTCATGTTTAAATTAGGAGAAATATTGACTGTTGACTAATGATCAATGACCAATGACTTTAAAAGACTTGCACCTTTTATTCAAGAATATATTTATCATCATCAGTGGACTGAATTAAGACCAGTTCAAACAGCCGCTTGTGAAGTGGTGTTTGACACCAATGCTCATCTATTAATTGCCGCCACTACTGCTGCGGGAAAAACAGAAGCAGCATTTTTACCTGTTTTAACTCAGTTATATAACAATCCATCAACCACTATTGGTGCATTATATATAGGCCCTATTAAAGCCTTAATTAATGACCAATTTGCACGGCTCAACGATTTATTAAAATCAGCGAACATTCCTGTTTACCATTGGCATGGTGATGTCGCCCAAAGTCGGAAAAATAAACTTTTACAAAATCCTCAAGGCATTCTGCAAATTACACCAGAATCTTTAGAAAGTTTATTAGTCAATAAACATAAAGAAATATTACGTTTATTTGGCGATTTAAGGTTTGTGATTATTGATGAAATTCATGCCTTTATGGGTTCTGAACGCGGTTGTCAGATTATTTGCCAATTACAACGTTTAGCAAACCTCACCAAAAACCAACCCCGCCGTATTGGTTTATCTGCAACTTTAGGTGATTATTCAATAGCGGAAGAGTGGCTGCGTTCGGGAACTGATAAACAAGTGATTACACCAAAGGTAGAGGCCACAAAACGCCAAATCAAATTGGCGTTAGAACACTTTTATATTGCGAATGATGTCGATGAATCAGCAGCGACAGCTTACGAACAATATATTTTTAATCTGAGTCAATCTCGTAAATGTTTAATCTTTGCAAACAATCGTACACAAACTGAATCAATAATTGCTTCTTTGCGACAAATTGCTGCCCAACAAGGACAACCAGATATATATCATGTACATCATGGGAGTATATCAGCCAGCTTACGACAAGTGGCAGAAAATGCCATGCGCGAACCCCATAATCCGGCGGTAACTGCGGCTACTCTTACTTTAGAGTTAGGTATAGATATTGGTCATTTGGAACGCGTCATTCAATTAGAATCACCTCTGTCTGTAGCAAGTTTTTTACAACGCTTGGGACGTGCGGGTAGAAGAGGCGAAGCTGCTGATATGCGCTTTGTTTGCGCTGAAGATGAAATCTCACCAGAAGCATATTTACCAGAGCAAATTCCTTGGCAGCTTTTACAATGTATAGCAATTATTCAACTTTATTTGGAAGAACGTTGGATTGAAACGATTAAGCCAATTAAATATCCTTTGAGTTTGTTATATCACCAGACAATGAGTATTTTAGTAGCAGTGCAAGAAATTTCTCCTGCTGCTTTAGCTAGACAAGTTTTGAGTTTACCTCCCTTTGCTGCTATTTCTCAGGAAGATTTTAAGTTAATGTTGCGCTATTTAATTGATATTGGTCATATTCAGCATACTGAGCAAAATAAATTAATTCTGGGTTTGGCAGGGGAAAGAATAGTAGGTAAATTTCAGTTTTATGCGGTCTTTGCAGATACTAAAGAATATACTGTTAAGCAAGGTACAAAAGAAATTGGTAGTATCGTTACCCCACCCGTTGTTGGTAAACAATTCACTTTAGCAGGGGTAACATGGGAAGTTATAGAAATTGACTTTAAAAAAAGAGTAGTGATAGTTAAGCAAGTAGAAGGTAAAGCTACTAGTTATTGGAGAGGTGGTAGCGGTACGGTTCATACTAAGGTTTTGCAAAGGATGCGTCGGGTTTTACTGGAAGATACAGAATATAGCTATTTGCAAAAAAATGCTCTCCGACGTTTACAAAAAGTTCGGAAATTAGTACGAGATGCTGGATTAGATGAGCAGCCTATTTTGCAATTAGAACAAGGTAGATGCTGTATCTTTCCTTGGATGGGTACTGTGGCTTACCGCACTTTAGAAAGGTTACTCAATACTTTGTGTCGAGAATCGTTGGAAATTAGTAGTATTGGTGGAGTCAATCCCTATTATTTCACAATGAAGTTAGGGAAAGGTAAATTTAAATATCTTCAGCAAACAATTGTTTCTTTGTGTGAGCAGAGAATTATGAGCGAAGATTTGGTAAGTTCTGCGGAAGCGCCAGAAATGCAAAAATATGATGAGTTTATTCCTCATCCGCTTTTACGGAAAGCTTTTGCTGATGATTATTTAGATATGGATGAACTCAGGGAGATAGTGAGGCAGTGGTGAAAAAGCATGGGAGCAGGAGAGCAGGGAGTATTTACTCATTACTCATTACTCATTACTCACTACTCACTACTCATTACTCATTACTCATTACTCATTACTCATTACTCATTACTCACTACTCATTACTCATTACTTATTACTGATTATAGGCTATGGACAAAATAAAGTATCGCGGGTGTCGCGTCCTGTGGTGGGATTAGTACCTTTGGCAACTTTACATAATTTTTTCTGCTCGTCTGGACGTAAGAGTACATCGGTGAAGTCTGCTCCTTCAATTATTGCTCCGTCAAATTTGGTGCTAGCAGCAAAGGCTCCTTCCAACACTGCATTTGTTAAGTTGGCTCTGATGAGACGAGCAGAGTCCAAAGTTGCATTTGAGAGGTTTGTTCCCTCTAAATTTGCTGACTCTAAGTTGGCGGCAAAAAAACTGACACCACTTAGATTAGATTTACTAAAGTTACTCTGACGCAAGTTAGCTTTTGTAAAACTAGAGTCTGTTAAATCACGTCCTGAGAAGTCGGCTTCAATTAAAATTTCTTTGTTGTAATCAAGTGCTAAAGCTGGGGGGGTGAAACCGGCAATTGTGATTATGCCGAGTATTCCCCAAAATAATAAGCTAAGTGTACAGAGGCAAAGTTGTTGATATTTTTTACGCTCTAGCCCGAATAGAGTTATGGTTAAGTCTGACAGAGAAACCAGTGTGCGATCGCTTAATTTCTTTAATTTCAATTTCATGCTACTTTTACCCAATGGCGAACCCTCCTCCATCACATTATCCTGATCTTGTTTGTTAACGCAAAGGGACACAAGGCTAACGCAGAGGTACGCTGAGTTTATACCTGCAAGCTTTTAGCTGAAACAGCAAGGTCGGAAAACTGTCGTCAACTCACGCGCAATTCATCTGGCTGATAGAGCTAATCGACAAGGGAACTTAATTATCAGTAACATCTCTCAAACTTGAGATTTTAATGCTACACCTGAAGCAGTCCAGGTCAAATCGGTAGATTTCTATGCCATTAGTATAAAAACCTATGGCGAAGAATCAATGGGTAATCAATGATTTCTCATAACTGAAAAATGCCTGATGGCTGAATACATAAGGGAAGACAATAATGAGTAACAACATTCAGGGGATTCAGCAATTATTTGGTGCTAGTTTGTTCACTGCTATAACTTTAGTCACAACTAGTAGTGTTGCGGCTCAAGTGCAGATGGCAAAGCTGAATAATTGGCGCTTCTACCCAGACACAAAAAAGCTGGAAATTACTCTTTCATCTGGTAAAACACCACAATACTTTTACTTAAGTGAACCTCCAAGGCTGGTTGTAGATATTCCCGATACCAAGTTAGGTAATATTTCCACCCAGCAAAATTATACTGGGTCTGTTCAAAGAGTCCGCGTCTCCCAATTAAACGCTAATGTTACTCGCATTGTCTTAGATTTAGCCCCAGATTCGGCAGTAGACGCTAACAAAGTACAATTACAACCTATTTCTAAACAAAACCCCACTCGCTGGGTTTTACGTCCTGCAATTGTGAAAGCCGCTACAAAACCAAGCAACGTGCAGGGAATATCTCCGGTGAGAACGCGATCGCCAAATAACCAACTCCCAACAACGCCCAACTATATACAATTACCTAATACTCTATCTCCCATAACTGGTCTTCAACAGCAGCCTTTTGTCAGTGTACCTCCCCTCAATTCTCCTAATCCGACTCCAATATCAAATTCTCCCAAGCAACCCAGTAATTTTAACAACGCTACTTCTTCTACCCCCCCAATTCCGACTCTACCCAACTATCCAGTAATTGAGTTTGGTCAACCTCTACCTAAATAGGGAGCAGGGGGAAAACTAATGATTAATGACTAATGACTAATTACCGTTGAGCAACCCGCATTAATAACAAGATTCCTGTTCCTAGACCAATAAAGTTTGGTAGCCATGCTCCGATGAAGGGGGAAAAAATCCCAGCCTGTCCTAAAGCGCCAGTAACAAAGCCTAGTAAGTAGTATGAGAAAATCACTATGACACTAATACCAAAACTGGTGCCTTTGCCTGTGCGTTGGGGTATGGTTCCCATAGCTGCGCCTACCAAACCGAATACTACACAGACAAAAGGCAACGCAAATTTTTGTTGAATCCTCACTTCGAGTTTACGAATTTTTTGGCGATCGCCACCAAGACGTTCAATATTTAGCTGTTCTAAAGCTTGGGAAATATTCATTTCTCCGTAGTCGCGGCTTTGTTCTACCAAGCTTAAAGGTGTACGGGGTAGTTTTAGCTGTTGCTGTTCAAAACGCAAAATATTACGATAAGAGCGATCGGGAGCTACTAAATAGATTGTGCCGTTATAAAAATCCCAGATGCTTTGAGCGCCATTCCACTCGGCAGATTCTGCCACCACAATTTGATTTAAACCTTCTGTAGAACGATCTATAATTGTTAACCCTTGCATCCGCTTTCCATCAAACTGGTCAGCGTAAAACAGACGTGCTAGTATTCTGTTCTTGCTACCATCTGGTTGTTGAATATCCCGATATTCAGGGTAAAAAATATTTTGTTGCTGAAGCATAGGTTTGTCTGATTTCAGCGCTTTGTCTAAAGTCAGAGTTGCTTGGTAGTTTGCTGCTGGAGCAATTTCTTCGTTAAATAGGAATGTCATTCCTGTAACGACAAAACTCAACATCACCGCAGTCATTACCATGCGATAGACACTGACTCCACAACCACGTAAAGCAATCAGTTCACTTTCGCTAGATAGACGACTGTAAGTCATCAAAGTCGCCAATAGCGTAGACATGGGGAAGGCTAACACAATAAAATTAGGCAGCTTTAATAAAAAAACCTGCACTGCAATACTAATGGGTAGTCCAGATTCTACAACTCTTCTGACTAGCTCAAATACAGCATCAATCGTCACGCCAATTGATGAAAAAGCCCCAACACCAAATAAAAATGTTGGCAGCAGTTCGCTAGTCAGGTAGCGATCCATGATTGTAAAAGGCAGCAGCGAATTGAGGCTATAAAAAGACGGGAATTTCTTAGCTACCATAGATTTAATTAGTCATTAGTCAACAGTCAAATAGTCATTAGTCAACGGTCAATCGGCAAAAGTCCTCCGTTAAACTTGAAAATTATCACCCAAGTAATACTGGCGTACAAGAGGATTATTATAAAGTTCGTCAGCATTGCCGTAAGCCAGTATTTGACCTTCACGCAAGATATAGGCGCGGTCAGTAATGGCTAGAGTTTCTCGAACATTGTGGTCTGTAATTAAGATACCCATGCCGCGATCGCGCAGTTGTGCGACAATTTGTTGAATCTCAAATACAGCGATCGGGTCAACACCAGCAAATGGTTCATCCAAAAACAAGAATTTTGGCCCTTCTCGCCCAGCCGCCAAAGCCCTCGCTAATTCTGTCCGTCGTCTTTCTCCCCCAGAAAGTTGAATTCCTTTACTTCTAGCGACCTTTTCTAAGCGGAACTCCCGCAGTAAAGTGTTGAGTCGCTTTGACCACTCCCAGCGTGGCACATTGGTTTGCTCAAACACCAAAAGAATATTATCTTGTACTGAAAGTTGGCGAAAAATACTGGCTTCCTGTGCTAAATAACCAATGCCTAACCTTGCCCTTTTGTGCATTGGTAAACCAGTAATATCTAAACTATCTAGCCAGACTCGTCCCTGATTCGGTTTTTCTAAACCTGTAGCAATGTAGAATGTCGTCGTTTTACCAGCCCCATTGGGGCCTAGTAAACCAACGATTTCACCCTGTGCTACGGAAAGATTAACGCGATTCACAATTACTCGCTTGCCGTAAGACTTGTGAATATTTTCTAAAACAATTTTCACTATGCCTGTGCTGTCTTGTTGGTTGATGCTAATTAGAACGCCGTAATGCCGGTGTTGTCGGAGCAGGTGTATTAGATTGACCACCTTGCTCTGAGTCTTCCACCATATAAATGGATTCTACCTGACGATTGGATTGGGGTAAGGCAACAAATCGTCCTTCATCAATCAAATATGTTACCCTCTCAGCGCGCATACTGTTACCGCCTTGCTGCAAAATGTAGACATTGCCACTGAAATCAATCCGGCGTTCCTTGCTGAAGTATTGCGCTTGAGCAGAGGTTGCCTGAATTTGACGAGCAGGATACAACATCTGCACATTACCACGAGCAGTGATCACCTGATTTTTGGCATCATATTCTTGAATATCAGAGCGAATGGTAAGCGGGCGATTTCCCCCCGGTGTTTGTGCTGTCACGCTTGACAATTGGTTGGGCAAGGCTACACTACCCAAAAAAGCCACAGGTAGTAGCAAAGCTAATCCCAGGCGGCGCATTGTTGATAGAGGCAATTTATAGCAAGGCATCATAGTAAGTTAATATTGGGGATTGTTGCTTGTATACTAATTATCTCAAGTACTTTCTCCAAAAATATAATCTCCTATGGGGAGTAACATGAGATAATCGCTGGCTGAAATCTTGACGCTTCGCTAAAGTTTAAAGTTTCGTCAATAGTCATTAGTCCTTGGTTATTTTCCTCTTGCTTCCCTGGTTTTTCCGTTAGTCTACATAAAAAACTAGGGAACAAGAAGAAGTTTCTCATTCCCCAAAGCCTTACGCCTGATAAATTGAGTCAAGCTAATTAACTAATCATTTGTCACCACAATTGTTGGTAAGGACAGGATAGGATGTTCGCTGGGGTTGCTGGCGTTTATCTTGTCTGCTCCAAGTTCTTGTAGTACTTTTAACAAACCTACGCTCTGGTTTAGTAATTCATCTACATCAATATTGCCGTAAATTGAAGGGTAACGTCGTAGGCGATTGCTGCCTTCCCCTAGTAAAATTACTGCTCCTCGCCAGTTACGATTACCCAAATGATAAAGACCTACGGCAATTTGTAAAATCCCTTGATAAAAGGTTTTTTCTGGTTCGCTAGCTTCAATCCATAAAGCTTCTAGGGTGTCATGACAGGCGTAGAACTGTCCAGCGTTAAATTGCTCTACACCTTGCCAAAACTCTGCGGGCATGGTTTCACTCATCCCATACTGTCTCGTACTTCTTTAATCGTTTCTAAAGAAATGTCTTGGCTTTCTCCTGCAAATTCATTCTCCTGTGTAAGAAACAGCATACAATGGCACTCTTTACGTTCTCTCATTGGCACGCAAGGACAGTTCCAGTATGTAGCTTTTACTTCAGCTTCTTTATCTTCGTAATGACGACAAGGACACAAAGGCGCACCTAATTCATCCTTATGTTTGGCTAATCCTTCTATGACGACTGCGGTAACAGATGGTTCAGAACAGAAGTAAGTCCCAGTACGTTTAGCATATTGTTCTGAAAAATGGCGCATTGCCTCTAGACTTTTATCGCTGGATTTTGTGTTAGCTTCTGATGAAATCATGGGGATCGGCGGTTCATTATTTAAATATTTCTTTGCATTGTACCTCAGCCTCACTAGGGTATTGCTAGGGAGTTTTCCCCAAGTTTAGTTTTGAGATATTCATTCTAGTTTCTCAAACATGGGTATTGCTAAAATGGATGGGATCAAAGAAAAGTTAGGCATCAAAGATATTTAAATTGTCAGCATTCATTGAAATTTTGAATAGTTGAAATACAATTTCATAATGAATGCAAGGGTCGTTGTAACTGAAGTTGCAATGGTTTTTCTTGCTCTAGGATGATGCCTGGGTAATCTTGGTTAATTATTACTTGTTCTTTTAACGATGATACGTCCTGCCATAAGACCCAACGACTACCTTGAGGCAGAGTAGAAAGGCTGAGAGAGTTTTGTGTCAACCAAATCCAAGGAGAGTTTTGCGGTTCTGGATTGGTAGGTTCTTCTAAGAATTTAGTTGCTGCTAGTGTTTCCAAAACGACGCGATCGCCTTTCACTAACCCTGTTGATGCAGTCCATATCTGCACTTGTAACTGTTGATGTTGTGCATAAAAGTACAATGACGCTGCGGCAATTACGGCTTGTTCAAAATTTTCTGTTTCCCAATTGTTACCACTATCAAGGGCGATAATAATCTCCTGTCCACTCGTCACCATTTCTAACTCCCGTACCCGTAATTCACCATAACGGGCGCTAGTCCGCCAGTGAATCAAACGGGTGGGGTCGCCAACACGATAGGGACGGAGCGATCGCACCAATCCAGATGTGGCTGTCTGCAATGGTTTACCGCGATATTCGCTCCTTTGACTCTCTTCTTGTCCCAATTCATCGACTAAGGGGCAAGCCGCTAAAGGTAATACGGTCGGATAAACAATGGCTGAGGCATCACACTGACGCTGGCGACGACACCAAAACAATCCTAAAGGCGCACCCGTACCCAATTCCACAGTATGCCAGCGATAGATGCCCCGGCGCTGGGTAGGTTGGTAATGTACCCAACGGTAACTATCTTGACTAGCAATTGTTTCCACCCCTTGTTTTATGGGTTTACCTAAAACAAAAGGTAATATATCCTCAACTTGCAATAAACTAACAGCCCGCTTTGTCTGGTTGTGAATTTCTAATTCTAAAATTAAGTCGTCCCCGGCTGATACAGGTTGGATGGGACGACGAGTCACGGATAGACCTGTGAGCGATCGCGGTGGCAAAAATGCAGCTATACCCAATAGGGCAAAACTCACACCGCTAATGGCATACAACCAGCCAGCCATTGTATTAACCGCCGCACCAAAAAAACAAACAGCAACTCCCACTAGTACCCAGCCGGTGTATGCAGGGGCGCTAGCGCGGATTTCTAACCAGTTAGTGATGGGTTTAATGATTTTCATGTTTCTTTTTTAACCCAACACTGATGGAAATTCACACTATAACGATAGGAAAGTACAGGTGCGATCGCACTTGGCTTGTGTCGATTTCAAAAACATTTAAGTGGAGTCAACCACTTCCCTACGGGACGCTACGTGTAGCTTGCTTCACGGCAGAAGTACGGAGAATTCAAAAAAGTCAATTTTTCTTCTGTAACCAAGCGAAAATTTCATCAACAGAGAGTGTTAAATTCAAATCTTCTAAAACTGGTAATATATCTTTTCCAGCTAATAACTCTGGCAAGGAATTAGGCTGATAAACCAAAATAGAGCGTTCACTTGAGTCAATTAACCATCCTAGCTGACTGCCATTTCTCAAACAGTGTAAAATGTTGCCAGTGACTTTAGTTTGATTTTGAGCAGGCGAAAGAATTTCTATTACCCAAGCGGGCGCAAAATCAATACCACTGCTAATAATCTCACCGCTTTCATCTAGTGGTAGTTGATTGGTGGAGATAACAACCACATCAGGAACTACTGAACGATTACCACAGGTACAACGTAATTCAGGAAAAGCTTCGTAGTTACTTCCTAACCCATCAATTACTGCAACTAACCGTTTTTGCAATAAGCTGTGTTTACCTCCTCCCATTGGTTTCTGAATTGCCTCTCCGTTAATATATTCCCAAGCTGGTGACTCCTCAATGTATGGAAGTTTTAAGAACTCGTTTAGAGTTGTACTTTCTGGAACTGTAATTTTTCCTTGCGTTAACCCAATATTTTTCATAATTAGGTTTTTAATTTACATAAAAGTTACAAACGGAATCAGGTGATCTGTTGGAACCACTGGTATTTTGAGATCATAATTGTTCTAGCCTTCCCTATTTAGTATAGGCTCAAGCCTTAACTAGTCTTGAAAGTAGCTTGCCGCCGTAGCGATCGCTAATCTTTATAATTTGATCTTGCCATCATTCACAAACAAAAAACACTCCACTCAAAGTCTTAAATCCTACCAAAAACGGTTATTCTGTTCGCTGTACAGTAGTGTTAGTTTGCTGGCGCTGGGCAATCTCTATTAGTAATCTTAATGCGTTATTCACTGCTTCGTCGTTGGGAAAAGCTTGAGCAACATCGTGATCTAAACGCACTAAGTTTGTTTGTGTCCGATATCGCTCAACATATTTACCCCTAACCCCTCCTTCCATTTGGGAAAAGTCATACTCAGAACGTAATTCATCTTCCATTTCGTTTTCAACTTCCTTCTTCATAAAACTTCCTCTCTTTGCGGGTAGCTTTTCGGGCGCTGATAATTCTAATGTTTTCCCCTCTATCAGTATGAGCAATAACTAAGATTTGCCCAAAGCCAGATAGGCCAATAATAACGTAGCGACTTTCTCCTATGGAGTGGTCAGGATCAGGGAAAGTTACAGATAGCGGATCATTAAATACGGTTGCGGCTTCCTGAAAAGAAACGCCATGATTCTCAAGGTTGAGTATCGCTTTGTCTGGATTCCATTCAAATTCCATGTACAAATCTTTCAGCTTTTCCCTCAATAGTTTAAAGGTCTGCGGAAGAATACTGATAACTAGTATTTATGTTGCAGTAACTACTAGTGGTTATGCTGTTGTAAAGGTTTTGAAGTCTCACTAGCCTTCTCTTGAAGTAACACAATACGTGAATCTTCAGATCGAAACATCCACTGTGAACTTCGTATAATTTGTTCACAGTCCTCTCTGATTAACTTCTTCGGTGAATCTGCAATATGAACTCCAGCAAATATAGGTGGCTCACCATTTTCAAGCTTCCAGGTCACTAACCAAGGCTCTATCGCCATCAAGCGAAAATAACCTTCAGGGCAATCGTCGGTAGTCCAGCCAAAAACGTCGAGTGTTAGTACCTGATTTAGAGTAATAATACATTGATGCAACCAAGCACCAACTTCATGATTTTGAGCCTTATCAAAAATACTTTGAGCTTCGTAGGGCATCAACTTATCTATATGTGCTGATAATTGATCTCGAATACCTCGAATCGCACTTGTCTTATCAAGTGGAACGACTCTCGAAAAC
Source organism: Anabaena subtropica FACHB-260 (assembly GCF_014697105.1). Lineage (GTDB taxonomy): Bacteria > Cyanobacteriota > Cyanobacteriia > Cyanobacteriales > Nostocaceae > Trichormus > Trichormus subtropicus. Next base: position 116,888 of record NZ_JACJRF010000002.1, read on the forward strand.
TCACTCAGCAGTTTATTTATCTCTGCTCTCTCCTTCTTATTAAATCGGCTTTTCATTTCAGTCCCAGAATTTAAGTAATTTAAGAGATCACGTATAGCTAAACAGAGTGAGTAAAGAGAATTAATAAGAATTTTGACACGTCTGCGACGTTCGTCTTCACTACTGAGGATACTGCTCCCCTGTAGCAAGTTCTTAATATCTTGTAAAGCTTCAAAGCATCGCCAAAGGTTTTGAGCAGGAGTGTTTGATGGATGCCAATCTGTAACATCGATCTTCTCCGCAGCTAAGTTAGCAAATTTACGCTTGGTTTGATCGAGATATACCGGAATGCCTTTGCTTTCGTTCACAGGGTGTTTTGCAAATTTTTAATTTTCTGCTCTATCCTAGCTTAACAGTTCAAAAAGGACTGGAAAGAGGGCAAGAGCTTTGATATTGTAGGTATCTAAGTAACAAAACGCAAATATCAAACTAAAAAGCCCGCATCTGCGGGCTTTCTAAATTAATTAAACGATCGCTTTACTTACCGTTTTGCCAACTTCTTGGACATCTTCCGTAGACGAATAGATTGGGGTGTAACTTCCACCAACTCATCAGGGCCGATGTACTCTAATGCACGCTCTAAACTCATGTCTATTGGCGCTTGCAACTGCACTAGTTCATCACCACCAGCAGCACGGTGGTTGGTTAACTGTTTGGTTTTGCAGACATTTAATTCTAAGTCTTGAGGACGGTTGTGTTCACCGACAATCATGCCTCTGTAAACTTTAGTACCAGGAGTAATGAAGAATGAGCCTCTATCTTCAGCGTTCTTCATAGCGTAGAAAGTAGAAACACCTTCTTCAAAGGAGATGAGAACACCTTTGTTACGGGCTTCAATATCACCACTGAGTTGACGATAATCTAAGAAGCTGTGGTTCATGATACCTTCACCACGGGTCATCCGCATGAATTCACCACGGAAACCAATCAAACCACGGGCGGGAATGACGAACTCTAACTGGGTGCGATCGCCACTTCCAGGCTGCATATCTTGCATTTCGCCTTTGCGTTGTCCCAAGCGTTCGATACAGCTACCAACAGCATCAGCAGGAATGTCTAACACCAAGAGTTCATAAGGTTCGCAAGGTTGACCGTTGATTTCTCGGTAAATTACTTGTGGTTGGGATACTTGGAACTCGAAACCTTCCCGGCGCATGGTTTCGATTAAGATGCCCAGGTGTAGTTCTCCACGACCGGAAACTAGGAATTTGTCAGGAGAATCAGTTTCTTCGACACGTAGAGCAACGTTGGTTTCTAGTTCGCGGAATAGGCGATCGCGTACTTGTCTTGATGTCACCAACTTACCTTCTTGACCAGCAAAGGGTGAATCATTTACCCAGAAGGTCATTTGTAAGGTAGGCTCATCCACTTTAATTAGTGGTAAAGCTTGGGGTTCGTTGGGGTCAGTAATTGTTTCGCCAATATAAGCATCAGCGAAACCAGCTACCGCGACAATATAACCTGCGGTTGCTTCTTCCATCTCTACCCGCTTCAGCCCTTCAAATCCCATCAATTTGGTAATTTTACCCTTGACAATAGAGCCATCTTCTGTAACCAGAGCAGCTTGCTGTCCAGCGCGGATTGTACCGTTGTGAATTCTGCCAATTACAATCCGTCCGAGATATTCAGAATAATCTAGGGTTGTGACTTGCAGCTGTAGGGGCTTGTTGATGTCGCCTACTGGTGGTGGAACGTGATGTAGAATCGCATTGAACAGAGGCTGCATATCTACTGCTTCTGCTTCCATGCTTTCTTTGGCATAACCACCCATACCGGAAGCAAACAGATAGGTAAAATCACACTGGTCTTCGTCTGCTCCTAATTCCAAGAACAGATCCAACACTTTATCTACAGCAACGTGGGGGTCTGCTTTGGCACGGTCGATTTTGTTGATGACAACGATGGGACGTAAGCCTTTTTCCAAAGCTTTTTTCAACACAAAGCGTGTTTGGGGCATGGGGCCTTCATTGGCATCGACAATCAGCAGACATCCGTCAACCATGCCGAGTACTCGTTCTACTTCCCCACCAAAGTCGGCGTGTCCGGGAGTATCAACAATATTAATCAGTGTTTCTTTGTAGCGAACAGCTGTATTTTTCGACAGAATAGTAATGCCCCGCTCCCGCTCTAAAGCGTTGGAGTCCATGACACAATCCGGAACGTCTTCGCCTTCGCGGAAAATGCCGGATTGTTTGAGGAGTGCATCAACCAGGGTGGTTTTACCGTGGTCAACGTGGGCGATGATGGCGACGTTGCGAATTGGGAGCGTCATAGAGGCTTTTAGCTAAAGGGAATTTTACGATTTACATTTAGGTCTAGGCTGTTTTAACAGAATTGGGGATGATCTGCGAATTCTGTAAAGAAGCTTTAATAATTCTAGCGTAATTGTCACAATTCTAGAGGGCTTTGTAAATGTGGCGGCGATGTGATAGAGAAGTAAGGCAGTCTGTTGAACTCAGTGGGTTTCTACTTACACAAAATAAATCGTCAATTTTCCTCAGGAAATTTATGTAATTACTGTGCCAAAAATGACTCTGATTTTATTGGCTTTCAAACAATGGCTTGAGTTTTAGGGCAGCAATTACGCAGCTTAAAATTAACTTTTCCAGATTGTCATGATAAATCAGATTCAATTCCGCATCCTAGCAAAATTTGAACAGAGTGATATTGACGGACTCTTATATGAAAATTAGGCAATACTTAAATTGACCTGTACTATCATATCGTTGAAATCTTGATCGCCACCATTTGGTAAATCTTCAAAGCCAAAGACGTTATTTGCTAATAAACGAATATGATCAACTCGATTAGGATTTGCACCTAAGAATGGAAAATACACTGCTGGGTCATTATTGGGATTGCTATCTAAAATTGCATTCGGTCTACCATTAGCAATAATAAATGGTGCAAATAATGAACCAGGTTGAAAAATTCCCGTATAAGTTGCTGTTCCTCGGTTATTCACAAATAAATCAATCCCCGGAACACGGCCACGAATAGCAGCTTGGGTATAACCAGCTTGTCCTGGAAGGATATCTGCTGTACCATCACCATTGGTATCAATCCCACCATTATCATCAGTTATCTGATAGAAGCCAATAAAGTTGTTGAAAGCAGCGTCTCTGTTGACAATAAAATCAGCTTTTACTAGTTGTGTCATACCACGCAAATCAATCAGTTCTCCCTGTGGTTGACTTTGCAAATTTGTACCCAAGGGTAAGGCTTGATTTGTTGTTTGAATATTGACTACTAAATCTCGGAAGTTATTAGGATTACCAAATCCATCTTCCCAGGCTAAAGAAAACCCACCATTTCCCAAGTTGGTAATTCTTTGCGTGGAAGCATTAGCAAATACTACATTTGTGATGGGAGTGATTCCTGCTAGTACAGCATCAGTGCTACTATTTCTCACGAGGTAGAATCTCAAGTTATCACCAGAATTAAATTCCAGCAGACTGGCTAAATTATTAGAGTTAAAACCGTTGGGGTTATTGGCTATGGCTGAGAATATGACTCTAGCACGTTGTAATGCTGCTTCAGCGTAACCGGCTGTACCAGGAGCAATACCATCAATATTGCCATTAGCATCATCTACAGTAAATACACCCAACTCATTAGTAAAATTAGAATTACGTCCTGCAAGAGTGACTTGGAGATTTACTTGATTTTCATTACCTTTGATGGTGAAGACATCATTGTTAGGATTCTGGAATAGCGGGATATCGTTGTCCGTAATGGCAACTTCTACGGGAGTGATGAGGATATCATCATAGTTGCCATCGCCACTTGTAGCGGTATGACTAATTGTATCAGTGCGATCGCCTTCTACTAAGAAATTGTCTACGGTTGTGACTATCACTTCTTGGGGTATATCCCAATTTTCAGGAGTAAAGGTGAGATTCCTGCGGTTAGTAGTAATCTGGTGACTGCTATTGATAGTGATAATGACATCAGATGTTGGTTGGCTAGTCAGTACAACAAAGTAATTGTCAGTTGTTTCACCTTCTATAACTGTAGTATTACCATCAGTTTGGGTAATGATGACGCCTGCATTATCATCATCATTGATAGTACCCTTAGCTGTGGCATCTGTAGGACTGAGAATAGCGCCATTTGTAGGATTACTCAAGGTAACGGTAAAGGTTTCGTTTTCCTCGACTACAAAATCTTGAGTGGTTTCTACAGTAAAGCTTTTTTGGGTTTCTCCCTGTTGAAAAGTTAGAGTTTGAGTTTTGGCTACAAAATCAGTGTTACTAGCTGTGTCTCCCGTAACTAAGGATGTAGAAACAGTCACACTTTGCTCAGTTTGGGTATCCCCTGTGCGGGTGATGATGAAGGTAATGGGATTTCCTTCTGTAGCAGATGAGCTAGTAATGGCAAAAATAGTAGTTTTATAGTCAAAATCATCTGGTGTGAGACTGTTGGCTTGGACGTTTCTTAAAATACCTAAGTCTCGTACAACACTATTTATCCTAGCTTTGACGACGGTATCAGCACCTGTTTGCTGTAATTGCAAATCTGCGAATGTCTGCACCTCAGGGATACCACGAACGATAACTTTATCTTCATCCTTGGTAAAATCTAATACTTCAACTGGAACTTCTGGGACTGCTGCGCTTGTCAGAAAAAATCTATCTGCACCTGTACCGCCAGTTAGTTGGCTTCCTCTAACACCACCAAAGAGTAAATCATCACCAGCACCACCGAATAATTGATCAGTATTGACTCCCCCAATGAGGATATCATCACCCTCATTACCATAGAGGATATTATTCCCCGTACCATTGGAGACATCTAGAAAATCATCATCAAACCCCCCAGAGAGGATGTTATCACCACTACCATCTAAAACTATCAGGCGATCGCTTCCTGCGCCTCCATCCAGGATGTTATTTCCACCCTCCACAACAAAAAGCTGATCATCACCATCACCACCTTCGAGGATATTAGAACCGAGACTACCCAAGGCGTATAAACTGTCCTCTCCAGCACCACCTCTGAGGATATCATTGTTGTTGGCAAATAAGCGATCGCTCCCTGCTCCACCATCCAATAAATTATTCCCCTCACCATTAGAAGCATCTAGAATATCATCGCCATCCAGACCAAAAACTTCTTCATCCTTATTAGCAAATAATTCATCTACACCAGGAGTACCATTAATAATCATTGTTTTATATTTTCACCTAAATAAAAATGTACTTAATTCCTAATAAAGCCGTCTGCTTTTATTGCTCAAATTAGTAATACTAATAAACAAAAAAATACTGATATAAAACACCCAACAATATCAACCCATATAAAAATTAAAAAAAAATTATCAAAAGATTATCAAAAAATTAAGTTATACCCAAAATCCAATTAACACAATAAAAAACTCAGCGCCCCTCCGCGTAAACCTCAGCGCCCCTCCGCGTTCCAAAATAAAAAAAGCGAGAGAATTTAACTCCCTCGCTCACACTAAAACACTATTAACCAACCACACTAGCAGCAAAAACAAAATCACCAGCAGTCAAACTAGTTGAGGTAATTCCTTGTAAAGAAACCAGCTCAGTTGCGCCTAGTTTTACCAAAGTATCACCACCTTGCTGTACCAAGCTCAAACCACTAAATTGAGTTACCTCAATTCCACCCAAGCCGATTTTGTCAATACCGATTGCGAAGTCAGTAATAGTATTCTTGCTAGTAGGTAAACTACCATTCGCAATCCAGAACTGATCAACACCAGCGCCACCACTCAGACGGTTATTACCACCTTGTCCAGCGAACAGGATATCATCACCATCGCCACCGAACAAAGAGTCATTGACATTGGAAAAGAGGATGTCATCTCCCGAACCACCATTGAGACGGTTATAGTTACCGTTACTGGTGAGAGTGTCGTTACCAGAACCACCAAAAACGAATTGGCGAGAACCTTCAATTACTTGCAAGCTATCATTACCTGCTGCACCAAATAGGTTATTAGTCCCACCTGCTTCTACTACAGTGATTTCATCATCACCACTACCAGCATTAGCAGTAGTATTACTGGCTGGGCCATTGACACCGATAAAGACTTGATCATCGCCGTCTCCAGTAGATACAGTAGCGTTACTACCAACAAACACTGTATCTTCACCGTTGCCTGTAATGATAGTATTACCGCCCAGAGAATCTACCGTATCTGCACCATCACCAGTAAATAAGATTTGACCTGCTTGAGGTGTAATTTCATCACTTACAGGAGAACCAAAGGTGATTTCTGTAGCACTAGGTTGTCCCACACCAGGAGCTAGGTTCAAAGGTTGCTCTAATCTCAGCAAGATAATTTCATTATTATCTATAGCTGGAGGACGACCAACAGAAAATGGATAGTTGTTATCATTAGCAACCAAAATAGTGTTTGCGTCAACCACAATCACATTTTCAATAGTGACGAAGGGGAAAGTAAATACAGTGCTACCATCTCCATTCAAGTCGTTGGGGTCTTGGATGTTGAGTAGGTCAGCAATTTCCACTTTCTCAACAAAACCGTTAGCATCTATTTTGGAGATGTCAATTTTGAAAACTTTCTTGAATTGAGCCGCACTTCCTTGACGGCCATCTCTTTCTATGACCAAAAATTCTGTGTCATTGATGGGAGTAAAGTCGCCAATGGCGTGGCCAGGAACTGAAGTAGGATAATAACCGACTAAGCCTATATACTGATTTTGGGCAACGTTAAACTCATAGATGCGTAAAGCATTAGCTGGATCTCCGGCAACTGCACCTTCCAATAAAGGATATAGTATGGTGCGGTCTGGGTTATAAGCCATACCCTCAAAGCCACGGGAACCAGCAAGATTGGGTCGGTATTCACTAACTACAGCCCGTCCAGTTCCGGGGAAGTCGGTGAAGAAGCCATCTACTCCCAAATCAATCAATTGTCGGTATTCGTCTTCAGGGGTTTGAGGAGTACCATCAGGATTGAGGGTAAGATAACGTTCTTCGTTACGTAGGGTGTATGGATGAACCTGCATTCCCGCATCATGGGCCCATTCAATGAAAGGACGAACTTCTCCGGTGAGTTGAGTTGTGATTTCCGCTACGCCATCCCCATTACCATCTACAGCCGCTACAGGTCTTCTCAAGATGAAGCTGTTTTTCCAAGGGCCTATACCTTCAGCATAAGCTCTGCCAAGATAATCAAAGACTTCTCTAGTGGCTAAATCTTGGTAGTTAGTATCAGGTACACCGTCGCCGGTGATATCTCTACCAAAATCTGGCACGATATCAACTAAATCACCATAGATAGCGCGGGCTGCGGCTTCATCAAAGTTAGGATTGCTGAAATTATGAATGATGTCGTAGGGAACTGAGAAACCATCACCAGAATCAGAGTTAGCTGCTTCTACATCGCCGTAGAGTTGTACTAGGGGGATGTTTTCTAAGCCAGCCGCAGGTAGGATATTGTTCTGTAAATCGATGAGGTTAGCAAACTCGAAAGACTGGATAAAGATGCGATTGGGATTAGTGAAACCAGTTTCTACCAGAGTTTGCACTAGAGGTTCTTCTAGAGATAAACCTTGTTCATCAAAGAAGGTAGGATGCTTAGTTTCAGGATAGATACCAACTCTTCTACCAGTTTCAGCTTCTACTTGCTGTACGAGTTCAATAACTTCTCTGAAGGTAGGAATTTCATACAGACCATTGAAGCTTTGATCACGGAAGCTCAAAGGTTGAACAGCGCGTAGTTGTTTGATTTCTGCCAGAGTAAAGTCTTCTGCAAAGTAAGCAGTGACTTCTACCCCATCGAGCATTTTGGTAGACTTACGATCTTCACCAAATACTGATGCTACGTTGGTAGTGTCATCTAAGATGGGTTCATGACGAGCGATTAAAACACCGTCTTTAGTGATTACTAGGTCAGGTTCAATAAAGTCTGCACCTTGAGCGATCGCTACCCTGTAAGCTTCTAAAGTATGTTCTGGGCGATCGCCACTTGCACCTCTGTGACCGATAACTAGGGGGGTCTGACCTCTGAGGGTGTTGAATGGGGTCAAAGTTGGATTTTGGGGCGATCGCACTTCAGGTCCACCAACAATACTATCTTCCAGCGAGATGTTGGGGGTGGCAATGGGTGCATCAATTAGTACACCGTTGGCATCAAAGTGTAGTAAGTATGGGCCAAATTCTTCCCCAATCCAAATACTACCGTCTTTGTCTATAACTATTGACTCGACATCAAAGTCTGCACCAGTCAGTAATCTCTCGGTGGTTCCTTCGTTCACAATGGAGAAAGGAACTTTGTTGTTGGGGTCTGAAAGTTGAATGAAATCTAAAATCTGAACACTGCCATCTCCATTTTCTACACCGCGAAAATTCGGATTTGCACGGTAGATACGGAGTAGGTAATCTGCACTATTATCTTGGCTACCGTAGCCATTATCTGACAGAAAGTATAAGGTGTCACTATTGGCAAACTGTACACCACTAAAGCCTTGTACTGGTTGTCCAGGGAAGGGGCCTGTTCTACCATTACCAGAAATACCTTCACCAGATGGTGGCCCCTCAGCGTAAGTATCAGCCGGGAGAGATGCAAAGCCTACTAATTGAACATTTGACATGATATTTAACCCTCAAATTTTTAAGTAGTCGTCATGAACTCCGTACACAAGAAAAAAGGAAAGTGTGACGTTTACGCTAGTAGTGTGACAACCAAAATTACTGGGTAATTAGAGGTTCTTAGTCAGGCTAAAGCCCTGTTTTATGACTACTAGAGGCTAGAATTTTTAACTCATCACCCAGAACAATCAGAAAACTTGATTAATACAGAAGATATTTGAATTTGAAGATTAAGAAGAAAATAAGCTCAACAGAACTAATGGTTAAAATGCTTCTAATTCGCAAAAGCCATAATTATTAAATTTCTTAAAATAATTAGCAAAATTACATATAAAGCTATACAATATCCGCCTACAATCCTGATTATTTTCGAGATATTGGGAAACTAACTCCGGGAAGAGAAAAGACCGTAGACAGTGAACTATTTCATTACTGATATGAGACTACTTAGTTTACATTCAGGACTCTAGTCCTGACTAAGAACGTAGTTGTGTATGTATTTTTCAGCAGAAATAACTGAGTTTGTTGCAAAAAATAAAGATTGTACACAGATTATTTTTCATTGAATAAATAAAATTACCTATAACAGAGACAACCAAGAAATCGTGCGTACAAACACTGAATGCTAGAGTCAGCCCCCCAACAAGTTCAGTGAATCGACGATGGTTTATTCAGGCTCTACTAAGGAAAATAATGACAGCTTTGAAGAACATATTACGCAACTCCAATTTGGTGAAAAAAGGAGTTACTACAAAGGAACTTTTATATGGCAGCAAGTGAGTCTTCTATGCAAACTGATGGTATGGAGTTATTGCGTTTATACCACCAAAATCCTTCTATTAAACTTCGTAATAGACTGGTTCAATTACATACTGGTTTAGTGAGAAAGATGGCTCATAAATTTAGCCATCAGTGTAATGAACCTTATGAAGATTTAGAACAAATTGGTTATTTTGGTTTAATTAGAGCTATAGAACGCTTTGATCCTAGCCAAGGATATGCTTTTAGTTCCTTTGCGGTGCCATATATTAGAGGTGAAATGCTGCATTTTCTCCGCGATCGCAGTACTCTATTAAAAATTCCCCGTCGTTGGCAAGAACTATATAATGAAGGACAAAAAGTTCGTAAAGAATTATCAATATCTCTAGGTCGTCCTCCCAAAGATGCAGAGATTGCTAAGTACCTCAAGGTATCTGTGCAAGAATGGCAAGAAACTAAATTGGCTGCTCAAAATCGGATGCCTCTAAGTTTGGATGCTACCGCAGTCCACTATGTTGATTGTCAAATTACCTTAGGTGAAGCCCTCCCTTGTCCCCGGACAATTGTTCAACAACAACAAGAGGAAGAACGGCAACAACTCCAAGGGGCTATTAATATGTTAGAAGACAAGCCCCGTCAAGCTGTGGAAATGGTATTTTTAAAAGAACTTTCTCGTAAAGATGCGGCTAAGAATATTGGTACTAGTCCCATGACGGTGACACGATATTTGCAAAAGGGAATTCAAGATTTAGTTTGTTATTTGCAACCGCAAGTAGTGGCAACAAGTCCTTAATATTTATGGATTTTCAAGATGCAATTACCTATATCGCCTAAAAACCACCCACTCTTGGGATGGAGTATTAAACCAGATTCTTTCAACAACTGACAAATAACAAATAACAACTGACACGCGCAGCGCAATAAATTTTAGGGATTTAAGCCTGCCCGTTGAAAGATGGCATGAGGGGTAATTTCTAATTGTGGCAACAAATCATCAGTTACTACTTCATGATCTCGATAAGTAATAGGGAAACAAGAGAGAGCAAATACAGTTATGGTTCTAGCTTTTGTATCGACTACCCAAACACGGGATACACCAGCTTTGAGATAATTTGTAGCTTTTTCGATCATCTCTCCAAAAGTTTGACCGGGTGAGATAATTTCAATTACTAATTCGGGTGCAACCGGACAAGCTTCATCTTGCAGCCAATTAGCAGCGAGACGGTCATAGGAAACATAAGTCAAATCAGGTATAGGTATCCAATCTTGTTGATTGCGTGTTAGTTTGATTGCCCATTCAATGACAACCCGACCCTTTTCTTGCGCCCACGCAGATAATAGTATAAATAAAGCACCTATAGTTGAGCCATGAAAAAATTTTGGTGACACTTCATCTTCTTTATATTTGGGAACAGCTTCACCGTTCACAAATTCGTATGTAATGTCACCTCCGGGAAGTGCGAAAAATTCCTCCAAGGTGAGGCGTTTATTAGAAGACTGAACCATAGGTGTTTAAATGTGTGGGACGGGTTAACTACCTAGATTTTAGATCAGCGATCGCACCTCTAGTCATGGCAGCGATCGCTTTATCAGTGGCTTTGGGTAAGTGATAATATTTACCTCCTGATGTTTTGGCTAATTCTTTGGCAAAGCCAGTGGAGACAAATTTACTCTCTGTATCGATAACTAATAACTGCATCCCCAAAGCCCTGATTCTGGCAGCAATGTCTAATAATTCCGCTTTGATATCGGGTTTTTCTCCTGGTTCTTGGGGTTCCCCTAAGGAACGGGCTAAGGGAATATTCCCCCGGCCATCAGTGATAGCTACAATTACGACTTGCCCAATATCACCACCCATTTGGGCATTAACACCGATGCGGACAGCTTGGGTTAGACCATGAGCTAGGGGTGAACCACCGCCACAGGGTAATCTTTCCAAACGGTTCCGGGCTAAGGCTATAGAACGGGTCGGGGGTAATAATACCTCTGCTTGTTCTCCCCGGAAGGGAATCAAAGCTACTTGGTCACGGTTTTGATAAGCTTCAGTTAGTAGCTGCATGACCGCACCTTTGGCTGACTGCATCCGATTTAGCGCCATTGAGCCAGAAGCATCTACCACAAACACCACCAACGCCCCGGCTTTCCGTACTAAACGTTTTGAGCGAATGTCACCTTGCTCAACAATCACTTTTCTGTCTGGCTGTCTTTCTCGCCGTGCTTTTTGGTATGGTGCAGCCGCCCTCAGGGTAGCATCTACGGCAATGCGCCGGACTTTCCCCTTGGGTAACATGGGTTTAATATAGCGCCCGCGATCGTCAGAAAAGATGATACTACGACTACCAGATTTACCTTGCCGTTGTGCCATCTGAGCAAAATACAGGACGCTGTTATCTAAAATTACCCCTTCCGGGTCAAAAATAAATTCTTCGGGGATGCTAGGGGGTTCTTGCTGTTCTTGTTCTTCTGGTTTATCTTCGTTGTCTTCCTGTTCTTCTTCCTCTTGTTGTTCATCAGATTCATCCTGGCTTTGAGGTGGTGGTGGGGGTGGTGGGGGTGGTTGGTCTGGTGGTGGTGTCTGGATAACTGTTGCCCGTGGTACAATTACCAACTCTACAGCCCGACGTAAATCTTCTGCATTTACGGTTGTGCGCCCCTCTAAAGCCGCCGCCGCTTTAGCAACCCGCACGGCAAATAATTCGGCGCGATGTCCTTGCACAGCGCCACGAAGGGCTTCATCTACTAAGTAAGCTATTTGTTCTTGAGTGATAGTGACTTCCTTCAACCACTCCCGCGCCAAGATGATTTGGGTTTTGAGTGAGTCTAAGTCTTCGTTATATTGCTGGAGGAAATCTTGGGGAGATTTGGAGTAGGCGATCGCTTGTTCTACTGCTTCTACTCTTTGATCTAGTCCGAGAACACCGTCAGCAGAAAGAGCGATCGCAATCCTATCTAATAAATGCTCCCGTAATGCGCCTTCTTCTGGGTTATATGTAGCGATAAACAGGGATTTGCAAGGATGTTGAAAACTAATACCCTCGCGCTCGATTTGGTTGCGTCCTTCGGAAAGTACACTTAATAGCTGGTTTGATATTTGGTCATCTAATAAATTGATTTCATCCACATACAGCACACCCCGGTTAGCTGTGGCGAGTAACCCTGGCTGAAATATGGTGTCTCCTTGCTTAACTGACTGTTCCACATCCACAGAACCGAGAAGCCTATCTTCCGTCACACCAAGGGGGATTTGTACAAAAGGTGAGGGGACAATTTCCTTGGGGACATCTTGAATATCTTTATCGGCGTACTCTGCTAATAGATAATCATCCCATTCTTCTGGGTGGTTGGGGTCGCAATTGCTCAATGAACCTTGGACAACCTCAATCGGCGGGAGTAAGGCGTGGATAGCACGGGCCATGACAGATTTTGCCGTACCGCGACGACCTGCGATCGCTACTCCCCCCAAACCAGGATCAACTGCTGCTAACAGCAAGGCTAGTTTGATGGCTTCTTGACCGACTACAGCCGTCAAGGGAAAAGCAGTAATTGTGGGATTAATAGTAGGCGCAGGCATTGGTTTGCAAAATAGCTAGTCTCGGCTTTTAGCATATCAATTTCTGGCACATTTAGAATAAGGGTTAGAGGAATTAGGGCTTTGAGTTATCCTTGAGAGCAAAGTATCGCTCAAGCTAAACGCTTCACATTGGATGAGTACCATCAACTAACGGAGTTGGGCTTTTTCCACGAGAATGACCGCATTGAATTAATTAACGGTGAATTGTCTTACCGAATCAGGTAATATCTTTACCTTGTTTTCCTAATTCGTCCCTTGATTTAAGTAGAGTATTTCCAGGTTTTCGGCAATAATACAAACATAAAAATGCACAAAATTCTCATATTCCACGATGAAAAACTTTTACGCCGTGCGCTGACTCACCGTTCTTATGTCAATGAAAACCCAGAGGAAGGCGAACATAATGAACGCTTAGAATTTCTTGGTGATGCTATATTAAATTTTCTAAGTGGTGAATATCTCTATCGTCTTCACCCAGAAAGGGGAGAAGATGAATTAACCCGGCGGCGTTCGGCGTTGGTAGATGAAAAACAACTGGCTAAATTTGCTCTTGAGGTAGGTTTAGATGTGAAGATGTTGCTAGGTAAAGGTGCTATTCGAGATGGCGGCTACCAAAATCCTAATTTACTTAGCAGCACTTTTGAAGCGGTGATTGGGGCTTATTATCTAGATCATAGTTCAGATATTGAAGCTGTTCGGGCAATTGTAGAACCTTTATTTGAATCTGTACCAGAACAAGTTGTGGTTGTTCGCTCTAATGTAGATTCCAAAAATCGTTTTCAGGAATGGGTACAGCGTAACATTGGTCCGACTCCTCCCAGATACTTGACAGAACAAATAGGTGGTTTTTCTCATGCACCAGAGTTTAAAGCTAAAGTTTTGGTGGGAGAAGAAGAGTACGGAGAAGGTATAGGACGCAATAAAAAAGAGGCTGAGAAAGTGGCTGCTGAGGATGCTTTGGCTAAATTGGAGAAACAAGCTTTGTTGTCATAAATATATTTGGATATGCCTGCAAGAGATATTTATCATGATGTTGTTTAAAATGCCTTAATTAAACATAGCTGGATAATGACGGATGATTCCCTATATTTAAAGTAGTTAGACTTTTTTGTTTGCCATCTATACAAAGTTAGATATAACCAATTAAATGTAAATTTAATTGCCAAAATGGCACGTTTATTTTATACAAATTATTTTATTGAAAGCTGGGGAAATTTCTAATTCCCAACACATGATCCGGCTTTTAAGCCAAAATGGCATTGATTTACCCAAAACATCTTGACTACATTCAAAAATATTGTATTGTCTTTACGGAAGCTAACTCTAACAATGCTTATGCAACAATGTTGCTTGTGTAGACAAAATATATAGAATTCCTTCTATGATCTGTAGCGATAAAATTTAATTTTGATAACATAATTTACTAATTCAAATTGGCTTGATGCTTAATAGCTGAAAACTGCTGTTTTAGGCTAATGAAGTTGATTTTGACGTAGATTTTATGGCTATTTTTCCCAGATTTTAAGTTTCTCTTCCACTGTTATCAAAGGTGGAAATAAAAATTATTAAGGCACAAATCAAGATTTCTAAACCGAATGGCTCTCAGTTAAGCGCAAACCCCTAATATGACTGGTTTTTGGGTGTCAGGCTATAAGGGAAAGACCAAAAAATCAACTACCTCCTCTAGACCTTACCCTAGCAAGGGTTTCAGCTTTTCTTAGTGACATTCATTTCTAAACCCCTGGTACTTTATATAGAGGTAAACAAGTGCTAACCACGTTTTCCAAGTATCAGTTACGTGAAAACCTTACGGCGTTTTGTGGTGAACAACTTTCAGAAGCAGACTTAGAAAACTGCTTAACGATGGTAGAGATTGTAGAACCACCCACCGCAAAACAGTTTTGGCAATCAACAAGTGTAATATCCGGTAGTTACATAGTATTGGCAGGTAAAGTCAGGTTGTTAGATGGTGCTGAAAATCTGATTACAACTCTGACAAAAGGAGCTTCATTTGGTGAAGGAACTCTATTTCCAGACAGAGTTTGGCAAACTTATACAGCTAGGGCTTCTGATGGGCTAAAGCTGTGCTATGTCCCAGGGAAAATACTACAAACCTTAATGGTTAAGTATCCCACTATAGGCGATCGCCTATTCGCTCGTGCGGAAGTTTGGGATTTATTACTGACTTATTGTGCCAAAACACCCCAACGCCCCATAGCTGTACCAGGGATTCTACAAGCATTATCTTTATTCGAGCGCCATGAGCTTGATGCTGGGCTTTTACCGCCAGAATTTTCTCAAGATTCTCAGTTGTGGCTACTATATCAAGGCGAACTGGTAAATTCACAAGGGCGCAAGCTGATAGCCGCCCAAATGCACGTACCCCAAGAGCAAGGTTGGCAAGTAACACAACCTTCAGTTGTCTACGTACTGAAAAATTCTCATTGGCAAACAGCCGTGCAGCACTGGCCAGAATTGGGATTGTCTATTAACTTGGATGTGACTCCCACCACAAATACTGAGCGGAAAATCCGCCAGAGTCGGCTGCAAGCACCTCAAATAAGTTTGGGTAGGAAAATTATTCCTTTTCCTACCCAAACTGCACCACAACCAAAGCCAGAAAAACCACGTCATTACTTTCCTAGCCCGAAAGTCAGAATAGGGCATTGGTGGAGACACCTATCTCGACGCTATCCCTTCTATGCTCAACAAAGTGCCTCTGACTGTGGTGCTACTTGCCTTGTAATGATCTGTAATTATTGGGGTAAGCACTTCAATCTCAATCGCTTGCGGGAAATGACCAACGTCAACCGTCATGGCGCTTCTCTCACTGCTCTTGCAGCCGCCGCAGAAAGTCTGGGTTTTGCTACGCGTCCCGTAAAAGCCAGTCTGGATAAATTAGCAGAACAATCTCTGCCTGCGATCGCTCATTGGGAAGGAAAACACTTCATCGTTGTTTATGAAATCACCAAACAGCGAGTGATTGTCTGCGATCCCGGCCTTGGTCAACGTAGTCTTACCAGGAGAGAATTTCTAGCGGGTTGGACTGGTTTCGCCTTGTTACTCCAACCTACAGCCCTACTCAACGAGACTCAAGACGAAACTACAAGTGTCTGGAAATTTTTTGAGTTAATCAAGCCTCACTATGGCGTACTGATAGAAGTATTCATAGCTTCGGTATTAATGCAATTATTTGGGTTGATAACACCAGTATTTACTCAATTATTGCTAGATCGAGTGCTTGTACAACGCAGTGTTGTCACCTTAAATGCTATTGGTTTGGGGATGATCGTTTTTGGTCTATTCAGTATTACCATGAACGGAGTGCGGGCATATCTGCTCAGTCACACTGCCAACCGTATCAGCATCTCTCTACTAGTAGGTTTTATTCAACATACCTTCCGCCTCCCCCTTTCCTATTTCGAGTCACGCTATGTTGGGGATATTGTCTCGCGCATTCAAGAAAACCAGAAAATTCAGCGATTCCTAACCGGACAGACACTATCTGTCATCTTGGATATGTTGACATTAGTAGTCTATCTGACCTTGATGTTCTGGTATAGCTGGCGGATGGCATTATTCGTGCTAATTACCGTGCCACCATTTTTTATTCTGGCGCTAGCTAGCACAAGTATTCTACGTCGCATCTCTAGAGAAGTGTTTAATGCTGGAGCCGAAGAAAACAGCTATGTCATCCAATCTCTCACAGGAATTCGTACAGTCCGTTCATTAGCAATTGAACAAACTGTACGATGGCGTTGGGAGGAATTGCTGAATAATTTGGTGAAAAAAGCTTTCAATGCTCAGATAATTGGTATCCGCCTCTCCATTATCAGTGGTGCAATTAACACCTTTGTCAGTACCTCATTAATGTGGTTTGGCGCTTGGCAAGTAATTCAAGGAGAACTCACCATTGGTCAATTAGTTGCTTTCAATATGTTGGTGGGTCATGTTTTGAGTCCTTTCCAACGACTGTCACAACTTTGGAACCAATTTCAGGAAATCCTGATTTCTACAGAACGGATTAATGATGTTCTCGAGGCAGAACCGGAAGAAGACTTACAAAATCAATCTCGCAGGCATTTAGATAGAATTCGCGGTCACATTCATTTTCAGAATGTCACCTTCCGCTATCACCAAGAAAGTGAGACTAATGTGCTGGAAAATATGAACTTTGAAATCCAGCCTGAGCAAATGGTAGCAGTGGTAGGGCGTAGTGGTTCTGGAAAAACTACCCTCAGCAAATTAATTTTGGGCTTATACCCACCTACAAAAGGCAAAGTGTTCATTGATGGGTGTGATGTCACAGGTGTCTCCTTGCGATCGCTCCGTTCTCAAATAGGGGTTGTGGATCAAGATACATTTCTCTTTGGTGGTACCATTCGGGACAATATCTCCATCGCCCATCCAGAAGCTTCTTTAGATGAAATTATTCAAGCTGCAAAATTAGCTGGCGCAGATGAATTTATTCAGCAAATGCCAATGGGTTACGAATCCAAAATTGGTGAAGGCGGCGGTATGCTCTCCGGTGGACAACGCCAACGCCTAGCAATTGCCCGTGCGCTCATGGGAAATCCTCGTTTGTTACTGTTTGATGAAGCCACTAGTCACTTAGACTCAGAATCAGAACGTATCATTCAAAACAACCTCAAAACAATTCTCCAGGGGCGCACCAGTATCATCATTGCCCACCGCCTATCTACTATCCGCAATGCAGACTTGATTCTAGTTTTAGATCGGGGCTTATTAGTGGAAAGCGGTACTCACGAAGAATTAATTGCCAAACAAGGCCATTATTACTATCTCAATCAACAACAACTCTCAAAAGTCGGTTGATTTCAGCTTGGGATTGGGGACTGGGCATTAGGAATTAGGTAAATTTTTTCTTCCCTATTCCTTGTCTCTTCCTATTCCCTAGCTTTTAAACTCTAGCTTTTTTCCCAACAGAATTATGACATATCAATCTTCCGATTCTGTAAAAATACTGCCCAATGAACAGCCTGAGTATGTAAGTTATCAACAAACTCAAGAACTTACTGAATTTCAGGAGCAGACAGAAACCCCCAGCTATACCAAAGATTTGTATCATGGCACTGAAGCATTGTTAGATGCTTTACCAAGACTATGGACAAGAGGTGTTTTATATACACTCATAGGCTTTGTTTTCCTTGTCTTACCTTGGGCTACTTTCTCCAAGGTGGATGAGACTGGAAGCGCCAGAGGACGGATAGAACCTCAAGGTGCAACGCAAAAATTGGACTCTCAAGCTGGCGGAAGTGTCAAACTTGTCATGGTTAAAGAAGGTGACACTGTAAAAGCCGGGCAAATTCTCCTAGAACTTGAGTCTGATATCCTACGCACTGAATTACAAGAAACACAAGAAAGGCTCTCTGGGCTACTCAGTCAACAATCGCAATTGGACATACTTATCAACCAATTACAGTTAACGCTGAACGTTCAGGAACAACAAAACCAATCTCAAGCCTTAGAAAAAATTTCCCAGGTGAACCAGGCTCAACAAAACTTGGAGGTAAAACAGAGTATTTATAACCTGCAAAATTTAGAAAGACAAGCACTAGTCAATCAGGCACGACAGCAGATTTACAATGCTTTGAATAATCAAAGCTCGGCTCAGGAACGGTTGAATATAGATTCTAGACAAGTCAATCGCTTTGACCAACTTGTGAACGATGGTGCAGTTTCGGCAAATCAAGTTGATCAACTCAAAAAAGAAGAGCAAGAAAGCAAGCGGCTTTACAAAACAGCGCAATCTGATGTCAAACAGGCACAATTGCGCCTAACTGAAGAGGTGAGTCGTTATGAGTCAACTATCAATCAGTTGCAGTCTGATATTAAACAAGCCAAACTGCGACTGCAACAAGAAGAAAACAGTTATCAAAGCTTACTGCAAACTGGTAAACTCGCCATTTTGAAAATTCAGGAACAACTTAAAGACTTGGAAAAACAAGTTGTGACACTGCGATCGCAAATTGCTCAAACTAGAAGCCAAATTCAATCCTTAAAGTTGCAGATGCAGCAAAGAGTGGTGCGATCGCCTATTGATGGGGTGATTTTTGAGTTGTTATTCACTAAGCCAGGATCTGTAGTCCAACCTGGTCAAAGAATTGTTCAAATTGCACCTAAAGATACTAAATACATTCTCAAAGCTCAGATCCCTATTCAGGATAGCGGCTTTTTAGAAATGGGAATGCCAGTCAAAATCAAGTTCGATGCTTATCCTTTTCAGGAGTATGGCATTGTTCCAGGCAGCGTGACTTGGATTGCTCCCGATTCCAAAGTTAGTCAAACAGCCCAAGGTAATGCAGAAACCTTTGAATTAGACATCGCTTTAGACCAGCAACATATCCAAAGCAGTGAAAAACTTATTCCTTTAACTGCCGGTCAGACAGCAACTGCTGAAATAATTATTCGCCAGAGACGGGTGATTGACTTTGTTCTAGATCCGTTTAAGAAACTGCAAAAAGACAATTTAGAATCTTAGTCCTGAAAACGACAACATAAAAGGATTATTTGATGACTCGCACATTAAATATTACTAGTTCAGATATTGTTCATCACCTGAAGTTATCTTACCAAGTACCTGAGATTATCGAGGCGATCGCATCTCAAAAAATTATCCAGGAAGCAGCCCAAGAAGCAAAAATTACAGTAACACCAGAAGAAATACAACAACAAGGAGATACATTCCGCTTAACTCAGAAATTGGTAAAAGCTCAAGACACATTAATCTGGCTAGAAAAACATAGTCTTTCTGAGCATGATTTTGAAGCATCAGTCTGCAATCAGATCCTGGCTCAGAAGTTAGCTCATCATTTATTTGCGTCTCAAGTCGAACAATTTTTTTATCAAAACCAACTAGATTATGTTACTGCTGTCACTTATGAAGTCATATTCAATGATAAAGACGTGGCTCTAGAAATGTTTTATGCAGTTGAAGAAGGTGAAATTTGTTTTCCCGACATTGCTCGGATGTATATCCCAGAACCAGAACTTCGCTGTGTTTACGGTTATCAAGGTTCCAAAAATCGTAAAGATTTTTGTCCAGAAATTGCTGCATCTGTCTTTGCTGCAACTCCACCCCAAATCCTCAAGCCGATTGTGACTTCAAAGGGAGTACATTTAATTTGGTTAGAAGAAATTTTACAACCAAAATTAGATGAAAAGTTACGTGAGAAAATTATTTCTGAATTATTTTCTGTTTGGTTAAAGAAAGAAAATGATTCTTTAAAGATAGCTTTTAAATCTGACTGAAGCCACTAAAATATACAACAATTTTTGCATTCAAACGTCTAGAATAGTTGTTATTTTTTTGTATTTAAATAAATGCAAAAAGAAACTTTAATCTAGAAACTTTGTGCATAAAAAATATACCTTTGTTCGGAAAAATCTTTGCATAGCAAGGCTTTTAATCTTGATTAGGTAATTAAAATCAAATTAAATAGATTATGAAATAACGACAAGAATGATTTATTTTTGTCGGTTTCTGCATTTTATTTTTATTTGAAACTATTAGATAAATTCCTATGTTAAAGAAGAAATAAAGTTAGTTTTTTGAATCAGTAATCTGCCAAAAAGGCATTGACTTTTTAAAAGTATGGTCTTATGTTTATAACTGTGAGCAATAAACAAGATATTGCACACAGAAAAAATAAAACTTTCTCAGGAACAAAACAATGATTATTTCTGATTTGTCTTACTTGGAAGCTGTTGAAGCCAACGGTGTTTTCGGTGGTGATTTTAACTACTTCGTCAGCAAAGATGTTGACATTGATGTTAATGTTGATGAAGATTTCAATATCGACAAGAATGTTGACGCTTTTGTTTTCATCGATGGCAACCTAGCTAGTGCTGAAGCTAGTGCTAACGCATTCGGTAACAACACCTTGGCTGAAGCTTTCGGTTTCACATATACAAATGAAAACGAATCTCATGCTAACGCTTTCTCAGTTTCTGCTACCTACTAATTCTAAAACTGGAGACGCAGTTATCGTTGAGGACTGCGAGTAAAGTTAGCTTTTCAGTCAACGGTGAATGTCATTAAGGCAAGATAAAGGAGGAAAGGAAGATGGGAAAACTACGTTCCTACCTTCACGAATCTCTCCTTGATCTTCCCGTCATTCTGCCAAAGACATTCAGGATTTGCCGAAGGCCTTCTGGCTAGTCGAGTCTTCGGCAATCCATTTAATATATACTCGTTTCTAGCATTCTAGTCAAGTTGTGCTAGTTAGTAATTGATAAAATATTGGTCAAAATCCTGCTCTTCTTCTAGAAAAACATTCCCATTGCCTTAAGTAATACAAGGGTTTTAGCTCTGGTTACAAGGCTCTTTTGGCTTGAGAAATTTAGCAACAATAACACTGATGTTTGCATGATGCTAAAGCAATGATGTGCAGACATACAAACATATCAATAATTGTAAGCAAGAGAAGAAATATCGATGGAGTGCGATCGCCAAGAATTAAGCTATGCCCTCTGCAACCAAGATCAGATATCCCCAGAGGAACGAGCAAACTATGCGGCCTTGAGCTACCAATTAGCTACAAATTACAAAAACGCAGGTGATTTGAAGAATGCCGTAGTTTACTACCAACAAGCGATCGCCCTGCAACCAGATTTAGTGGAAGCGCACAACAATTTAGGAGATGCACTCCAACAGCAGGGACAGTTAGATTTAGCTCTCAAATCTTACCGTCAAGCTATTAGCATTAAACCTGATGATGCTCCTGCTTATAACAATCTAGGCAATATTCTCAAGCAAAAGGGTCAACTAAAGAAAGCTGTAGCGGCTTACCAAGAAGCTTTGAGACTTAAACCGGACTTGGCATTAATACATAACAATTTAGGAAATGTCCTGAAAAAACTGGGCAAGTTAGAGTTAGCTGTCGAGTCCTACAAGCAAGCTTTAAAGCTGGAACCAGATAGTAGTTATTTTCATTACAATTTGGCAAATACCCTCAAAGCACTAGGACAATTAGAGGCAGCCGTAGCATCATACGAACAAGCTTTAAAAATCGAATCAGACTTTGATCATGCCAAATTTGGCATTCTGATGAGTCAGCTGCCCATCATCTATGAAAATGTTGAAGAAATCAAATTTAGACGTAATAATTATCATCAATATTTACAAAAATTAGCACATAATTATCAGGTAGTTGAACAACAGGAGCGAGCCAAGGCAGCTGATGCTATTGGTTCATTACAGCCTTTTTTTCTGACCTACCAAGGCTTGAATGATCGGGAATTACAGCAAATTTATGGAGAAATGATTTGCCAAATTATGGCAAGTCGCTATCCTCAGTGGAGCCAGCCAATTTCCCCTCCGATTTTAAAAGTCAAAGAAAAAATTCGCGTCGGTTTTGTTTCTGGATTTTTTCACCATCATTCTAATTGGAAAATTCCCATGAAAGGTTGGTTAGAAAACCTGGACAGAAGCGAGTTTGAATTATTTGGGTATCATACTGGTTCCAGACGAGATGAGAATACTTTAATAGCGGCGAAAGTATGTGACAAATTTATTCAAGAGCCACTGCTACTGGAACAATGGTGTGAGTTAATTCGCCAAGACAATTTACACATCTTGATTTTTCCAGAATTTGGGATGGTTCCGATGACAGTGCAGTTGGGTTGCTTGAGATTGGCTCCCATTCAGATGACTTCTTGGGGACACCCAGAGACTAGCGGGCTACCAACAATTGACTATTTCTTAAGTAGTGAGTTGATGGAAACTCAAAATGCACAAGAGCATTACACTGAGAAATTGGTCAAATTACCCAACCTCTCGATTCATTACACGCCTTTGGCGATTCAGCCTCAAGCCAGAACCAAAAAAGAACTTGGCATCAAAGATGATGAAATCATGTTTTGGTGTTGTCAATCATTATTCAAATATTTACCTCAACATGATGATGTCTTTCCTAGAATTGCTAAAGATTTAAGCAATTCTAAGTTTGTTTTTATTAAACATAATAGTGAGCGAATAACAGAAGTATTTTGCCAACGTTTAAGCTGTGCTTTTGCAGAATTTGGACTTAATTATCAAGACCACTGTATATTTTTAACTGGCATGGCTGTCGAGATGTTTGCCGGTACAGCAGCTATTGCTGATATCTTCTTAGATAGCATTGCTTGGTCAGGATGTAACTCTGCCTTAGAATCTGTTGCTCATAACATTCCCGTTGTCACTTTACCAGGAGAGTTAATGCGGGGACGGCATAGTATGGCAATCTTAAAAATGATGGGTATTGAAGAAACGATCGCCACCACTAAAGAAGACTATGTGAAAATTGCCATCCGTTTGGGTAAAGATGCCGAATATCGCCAACACATCTCTCGATTAGTTGCTGAAAATAAACATAAGTTATATGGCGATTTAACACCAGTCAGATATCTAGAAGATTTTTTCTTTGAGGTGGTGAATAAACCCAGGAGATTTGCTAAAGCAGAAGAAGCAGAAGTCCTGCGATTAGCAATGCAACATCATCGAGCTAATCGCCTAGCTGAAGCTGAACAAGGTTATCGCCAAGTTCTTTCCCAACAACCTGAACACCCAGAGGCTTTATATGGTTTAGGTATGGTGGCACAGCAGATGGGACAGCCCCAGGAAGCAGAACAGTTATTGAGTGCATCTGTGCGAGTACAGCCAGATTCTGTCAAAGCTTGGTTCAGTTTGGGTAATTTGCGTCAGGCTCAAGGGCAATTAACAACAGCAGAGGCAGCTTATCTACAAGCGATTACTCTACGACCAGATGCAGGCACAATTTACAACAATCTGGGCTACACCCAACAACAACAAGGCAAATGGGAAGAAGCAATAATCTCCTATCAAAAAGCTTTGGAATTTCAGCCCAACTGCGTTGAAGCAGAGGTCAACTTGGGTAATGCCCTTTACGCCCAAAGGAAGCTCTCGACAGAGAAACAGAAGTACTATGCCGAATTGAATTACCGCCTGGGCATTGCTCGCAAACAAGCAGGGGATGAAGAAACGGCTATTGTTTACTATCGACAGGCGATCGCCCTCAAACCAGATTTTGTCAACGCTCATTATTACTTGGGAATGGGACTGCAAGCACAAGGTCAATTAGCAGAGGCGATCGCTTGTTATCAAAAAGCAGTGGAACTCAATCCTCAACACGAAGAAGCCTACACGAATTTAAAACATCTTGAACAAAACCAAGACAAATTCAAGGTTGCACAATGATGACCATTATCAAGTTGTGGTTAAACACAAAAAGCACATTTGCAGCATCTGACGACAGTAAAATCCAGTTCTAGTTTTTATACACATTGGAAATTAAGGAGAAAAAGTCATGGTTTTTAGACGTGGAACTAGTGGTAATGATCTGCTCGAAGGTACAGATACTAGCGATCAGCTATTTGGCGGATTTGGAAATGATATTCTCAGAGGTTTGCTTGGAGATGACTTCTTGAGTGGAGATCAAGGACAGGATCTTCTAGAAGGTGGTGATGGTAATGATCGCCTATTTGGTGGTAGTGGCGATGATGGTGAAGTCATAGACACTAACGGAGATGGCATTCCAGATACAGCTATTGACCGTAATGGCGATGGTAGACCAGATATTGGACTCTTTGGCGGTAATGGTGATGACTACCTAGATGGTGGGTCAGGTAATGACTATCTAGATGGTGGGCTAGGTAATGACACTCTTATAGGCGGAAGTGGTAATGACATTCTCGTGGGCGGGGCAGGAGATGACCGACTTTATGGGATTAGTGGCAATAACTATATCAATGGTGGGTCTGGTGATGACTTTATCCAAGGAGCCAGTGGGAGTAACTTTCTCGGTACAGGAAAAGATATCCTGCGAGGCGGTGATGGCAATGACCGGATATTTGGGCTATCAGGTGACGATCAGCTCTTCGGAGAAGACGGTAATGACTACCTAGATGGTGGTAGTGGCAATGATCGGCTGGAGGGCGGCAATGGTGATGATATTCTCGAAGGAGGCTTAGGCAATGACATCTTGTTGGGAGACCTTGGCCAAGATACCCTGAATGGCGGCAGTGGTAATGATATCCTCGAAGGGGGTGGTGGTGATGATGTCCTCAATGGTGGACCTGGCAATGATGTCCTAATTGGTGTTGGTCGGGGTAGTTCTACACTGTTTGGAGGATTGTCTTTGGGTGTTGGGGAGACTGATATCTTAACGGGGGGAGACGGGGCAGATCGTTTTGTTCTGGGAGGTAACGGTCAATTTTACTACCTTAGCACTGCCGGGTTTAGTCTTGCTGATGCCGCTATTATTGGTCAGCAAGTAGAGGGAGGAGGACTAGAGAGACAATTTGATGCAGCCAGTGGTGATATTATCCAATTGCAGTCAGGTTTGCCTTATTCTCTCGGACAAGCTAGTATCTTTACTCCCACAGATACTGTGATTATTGCTAGGTTGAATAGCTCTATATCCGACATAATTGGTGTCGTGGTGGGAGCAACTCCTGCGGAAGTAGCTCCAGCCTTACAGATTGTGTAATAAATTTCTCAAGTACACAGATACTTTTTCTAGAAGGGTAGTGGTCAACATATAGTCATTGACTATTGGTAAGACAATTATCACTACCCACATACTGCTATCAAATCTTATTAAGCGATAGAGTAGTTTGGGCATGACCACAGTTTCCAAAATTCTTGAATGTGCTGTTAAATATCATCGAGACAATCGTTTAACTAAAGCTGAACAGTGTTATCGTCAGGTTCTGGCACACCAACCTGAACACCCTGAAGCCTTATACGGGTTAGGTGTATTGGCACAACAGAGCAATTATCCTCAAGAAGCAGAAAAGTTATTCAATGCAGTCCTTCAGGTTCAACCAAAGTCAGCCAAGGCTTGGTTTAGTTTAGGTAATTTGCATCAAGCTCAAGGACAATTGCTAGCAGCAACAGCCGCTTACCAGCAAGCCTTATCTCTGCAACCAAATTCAGCATCATTACATAATAATTTTGGTTATACATTATACCAGAATAGCAAGATTAATGAGGCGATCGCTCATTATCAAAAAGCTCTGGAATTGCAGCCCAATTGCCTAGAAGCCGATGCCAATCTAGGTAACGCACTGCACAACCAAGGGAAACTTTCTATAGAACAACAAAGTGACTATGCAACATTAAATTATCAGTTGGGTAATGCCCGCAAACAAGCAAAGGATTGGCAGAATGCGATCGCTTATTATCAACAGGCGATCGTCTTAAACCCAGAGTTGGCAGAAGCACATCTAGATTTGGGAGTTATCCTTCGCAATGAATTTGATCAACTAGATGAAGCTCTCATTCATTTTTACAAAGCTTTGGAACTTCAACCAGACTGGTGTGAAGTTTATCTGCATATTGGTCGTACCTACCAGATGCAAAGATTGATAGACAAAGCCGTTTTTGCTTTTCGCCAAGCCGTGTATCTGAGCAATCCCCTCTATGCCAAAACCATTGATCAAGATTCTACTCCCAACCAAGAAAGCCAAACACCACCCCAAATCCAGTTTGACGAGATTGTCATCGGTGGACATATCTTTCCCGCCATTTCACCAGTATCAGCCAGCGACAGCCAACGACCGTTCTGGAGTGTAGTCATTCCCGCCTTGAATCGTCCAGAATCTTTCCCAGAATGCCTTGCCAGTGTCCTAGCTCAATGGACAGGGCCAGAGGACATGGAAATTCTGGTTTTAGATAATGGCAGTAATCCATCCTTATGTGAGATTGTCAATTTTTTAGGAAAAGGTATTATTCGCTACTATCGATTTCCAGAAACCGTACCACTACAGCAAAATTGGAATACGGTTGTTGCTCTTAGTCGAGGGCAGTGGATTCACTTACTTCACCATGACGATTATGTCCTGCCTGGGTTTTATCCTCGTCTCCAAGCCAGTTTAGAAATATGTCCAGAATCGGTGGGAGCAGCCTTTACTGGCTATGAAAATATTAATGAAAAACAGCAGATTATCTTCTCTCAACAACATGGCTTAGGAAATTATAGGGGTATTGTGAAGGATTGGGTGCAAAAGATTGGAGTTTCCTGCCCACTTAGTCCGCCTTCTGTCGTAATTCGCCGGGCTGTTTATGAACATCTCGGTGGTTATAAATTAGACATTCTATTTACCTGTGACTGGGAACTCTATAAACGCATAGCCTCTTTTTATGATTGGTGGTACGAACCAGGAATTCTTGCCCATTATCGTGAACACTCCAATAGTGTAACAGTCGCACTGCACGTAGATGGATCTTCGGGAGCAGCACATCGCCAGGCAATTGAAATTTCCAAGAGTTATCTTCCTGCTGAATATTGTGCAGAAATTACAGCTAAATCCCGTGCATATCACTTTAATTGGTGTCTAAGTACAGCAATTATTCCTATCAAATTTGGTAATTTAGATGGTGCTTGGGAATTAGTCAAAGAAGCTTTGAAACTTGATAGTTCATCTGAAGCATTGAAGAAATTATTTATATGGTTAACTGCCAATGAAACGGCGCCCTTACGTCATGAGATTATTGCTAAATTCATGACTGAATGTATTAAGAATGATGAAACTTAATTCAGATATTTTAGGAGCAGGAAAGTATGAAAGTGGGCATTCTGGCTGGAGGATTGGGTACACGACTTGCCGAAGAGACAGAAACAAAACCAAAGCCAATGGTATCTATTGGTGATCAGCCAATCCTTTGGCATATTATGAAACATTATTATTATTATAATTTTAAAAACTTTGTTATTGCTCTCGGCTATAAAGGTGAGATAATCAAGAAATATATGGTAGATTACTGTTCATTAAATAGTAATCTCACTGTGGATTTACAAAGTGGCGAAGTAAAAATGCACGGGGGAGAAAAACCCGCATGGACAGTTGAATTAATCGATACTGGATTGCATACAAATACTGGTGGTCGCATCAAGCGTCTAGCGCCTTACATGGGTAATGAAACTTTCATGCTCACCTGGGGGGATGGTGTTTCTGATTTGAATTTACGCGATTTACTGGACTTTCATCGCAGACATGGCAAATTAGCAACCATGACAGTAGTGCGTCCGCCAACCCGTTTTGGCTTACCCACACTGGATGGCGATCGCGTAGTCGAGTTTTCCGAAAAGCCACAAGTCCACGAAGGTTGGATTAACGGTGCTTTCTTTGTTTTAGAACCAGGAATTTTTGACTACATAGAAAGCGATCGCACCCAGTGGGAAAAAGAACCTCTAGAGCAATTAGCTAAAGACGGACAGCTCATGGCTTATCGCTACACTGGCTTTTGGCAGTGCATGGACACTCTACGAGATAAATGCCGTTTACAAAGCCTTTGGGACAGTGGTAACGCACCTTGGAAAATTTGGGAGGAAGAACGAGATGCGAGTATTAGTAACGGGACACCAAGGATACATTGGAACGGTCATGATACCCATGCTCTTGTCAGACGGGTATGAGGTATTTGGCTTAGATAGTTATTTATTCCAAGGGAGTACCTTTGGTCACGGGATTCAGCAAATTCCCGAACTTCAGAAAGATATTCGGGATATAGAAGCTTTTGATTTAAAAGGCTTCGATGCCATTATTCATTTAGCGGCGCTATCTAATGATCCTTTGGGAGATTTACAACCTGCTATCACCTATGAAATCAATCATGGTGCTGCGGTGCGTTTAGCAACCCTAGCTAAACAGGTAGGAGTTAAGAGATTTATTTTCTCATCTTCTTGTAGCAATTATGGTGCAGGTGGACAAGACTGGTTAACTGAAGACTCTCCCTTGAATCCCGTTACTCCTTACGGTATTTCCAAAGTAAAAACCGAACAGGATGTCAGCCAATTAGCAGATGATGATTTCAGCCCGACATTTTTGCGTAATGCTACCGCCTATGGAGTATCGCCACGTCTGCGATTTGATTTAGTCCTAAACAATCTAATTGCTTGGGCCTTTACCACAGGTCAAGTTTACATTAAAAGTGATGGTACTCCTTGGCGGCCGATTGTCCACATTGAAGATATTTCTCGTGCTTTTATCGCCGTCTTACAAGCTCCACGACAAGTAATTCATAATCAAGTCTTCAATGTGGGGCGTAACGAGGATAACTATCGGATCCGAGACTTGGCGGCGATCGCTCAACAAACAGTTCCCGGTTGTCAAATTGAATATGCACCAAATGCAGCCCCAGATAAGCGTTGCTACCGAGTTGATTGCAGTAAAATCACGCAAATTCTACCAAACTTTCGTCCTCAATGGAATGCCCGTAAGGGAGCAAAACAACTCTACGAAGCTTATCGAACCATCGGTCTAACCCTAGATGAGTTTGAAGGCCCTCGTTACAAACGAATTGCCCATCTCCAACAACTTTTGAGTACTGGAAAAATTGACAAGACTTTACGTTGGCAACAACTACCTCTAAGTAAGTCAGCGTAGCAGGGGAGAAGAGAGATGAGATAAGGGACTTCCAACTAAAAAAATATACCACTGCTTTGGTGAGCAGGGGGGGCAGGGGAAGCAGGGGAAGCAGGGGAGGAAAAATCCAACGATAATATTTGCTCTTACCCATTGAATATTTTATTTTCTGGAAGTCCCTAAATAAAAATTTTCCCATCTTCCCAAGTATTGATGACGAATTATGAATTGCGAATTAAATATGCTTTCCATTACCCGCAACACCCTACCACCTTGTCGCGCCAGTGGTGAGGATGACTTAAAATTAATCATTTCCTTCGGTCATACACCTCTAGCCGATGCTCTACTGACTGAGGAGCAACTAGATCAACCAGAATATTTTGCTTCTCTTGATTTGGCTTTCTCTCCTAGCAGTGGGCTGTTACAAATTACGGAAACAGTACCACCAGAGATTCTATTTTGCCGAAATTATCCTTATTTTTCTTCCGTCTCTCCTTCTCTCATGGCCCATTTCCGCAAGAGTGCTATGGCAATTATGGAGTCACGGCAATTAGATAGTCATAGTTTGGTGCTGGAAGCAGCTAGCAATGATGGCTATATGCTTAAGCATTTTGTTGAGAGAGGTATTCCTGTATTAGGCATCGACCCTGCGGATCAACCTGCTCAGGCTGCCAAAAATGCTGGCATTCCTACCCTTTGTACCTTTTTTACTCAGGAACTGGCTCACACGTTACTTGAGGAAGGCAAACTGGCGGATGTGTTTCTAGCTAATAATGTTTTAGCTCATGTACCTGATTTAAATGGTTTTGTCGCAGGTATAAGTATAGTCTTGAAGTCAACGGGTGTGGCGGTAATTGAAGTCCCTTATGTGGTTGACTTGGTTGATCACTGTGAGTTTGACACGATTTATCATCAG
Organism: Anabaena subtropica FACHB-260; assembly: GCF_014697105.1. Classification (GTDB taxonomy): domain Bacteria; phylum Cyanobacteriota; class Cyanobacteriia; order Cyanobacteriales; family Nostocaceae; genus Trichormus; species Trichormus subtropicus. The sequence goes on from NZ_JACJRF010000002.1 coordinate 147,148, forward strand.
CATTTATGTTACTTCTCCGTGACTGCTCTTGATCGCCTGTTTAGAAAACATGGATTATTTCTCAATCGTGTGCAGCGTACTCCTATACATGGAGGTTCGTTGCGGTTATTTGTAGAACATCATGATGCAGCAGATAAATCGGTAATTCAGCTTTTACAACAAGAAGCGAAGCGGGGTGTAGATAGTATTGATTTTTACTTAGATTTTGGCGATCGCGTCCGTGCTATCAAGCAAGTTTTGCACTCTCTACTCTGGAAATTCAAAGGGGAAGGAAAACGAATAGTTGGTTATGGTGCAGCCGCCAAAGCCACAACTTTGTTGAGCTATGTCGGGATTGATCAACAATTATTAGATTATGTTGTCGATCTCAATCCCCATAAGCATGGACGCTACATGGGTGGTAATCATCTGCCGATTTTTCCGCCCGCTAAACTTTTAGAGGATCAGCCAGATTATGTGTTGATTTTGGCTTGGAATTTTGCGGATGAAATCATGCAGCAACAAGCCACCTATCGACAACAAGGAGGTAAGTTTATTATCCCCATTCCTCAACCAAGAATTATGTAGTTATGGATAGTGCGTCAGGAAACAAAAATGATACAACAGCATCTCACACAAAACCTTGAGCAAATACAGACTCCAGAAGAATCTATCTGTCCCAACTGTAGTCATCAAGGATTATCGATATTTTACGAAGTACATAACGTCCCTGTTCATAGTTGCCTCATGCTGTCGAACCAGCAGGAAGCTCTAGACTTTCCTCGTGGGGATATACTTCTGGGTTATTGCCATCATTGTGGCTTTATTACTAACTTAGCTTATGACCCTAAATGGTCAGCTTATGCCCCCAATTACGAAGACCAACAAAGCTTTTCACCTACTTTTAATAAGTTTGCTCTTGATTTAGCCAATCACTTAATTAAGAAACATGATTTGCATAACAAAGACATTATGGAGATTGGCTGTAGTAAGGGAGATTTTCTACTGCTGCTATGTGAGTTAGGTAACAATCGTGGTGTGGGAATCGACCCCAGTGTAGTACCAGGAAGGGTGGAAAGTGTTGCAGGCGATCGCGTTATATTTATCCCAGAGTATTATGATCAGCATCATGCCCAGTACGTAGGCGATTTTATCTGCTGTCGTCATACCTTAGAACATATTCAACCCACCGCAGAATTTTTGCAAAAACTTCGCCATTCCATTGGGACACGTACCCAAACGACAGTTTTTTTTGAAGTTCCTGACACCCATCGCGTACTGAAAGACTCAGCATTTGAAGATATTTACTACGAACACTGTTCTTACTTCACCCCTGGTTCTCTATCCCGTTTATTTCGCAATAACGGATTTGCGGTGACAGATTTACATCGGTCTTATGGTAACCAGTACCTTTTAATTGAAGCTCGTCCAGTAGCTGTAACTTCGGATAAAATTCATCCTCTAGAGGAAAGCATTGAACAAACAGCTAGTAATGTCCAAGCCTTTGCTAGTAAAATCCAGAAGCATTTGGAGCGATGGAAGCGCTACTTACAAAAATTGCAATCCCAAGGTAAGCGGACTGTGATTTGGGGTTCTGGGTCAAAGTGTGTTGCTTTTTTGACAACCTTGGATGCTGTTGATCAGGTTCAGTATGTCGTCGATATCAATCCTCATCGTCAAGGTAAATTTATACCGGGGGTTGGCAAAGAAATTGTGTCTCCAGAATTTCTTCGAGACTATCAACCAGATCATGTAATTGTGATGAACTCAATTTACTGTCAAGAAATTCAGCAGATGCTCAATACAATGGGTCTTATGTCAGAAGTTATTGCCCTCTAAAAAGCATCATGACTACGTCTTTTATAGGAATCCGATTTGATTATTGAAAAAAATCTAAATTTTAGATTTTAAAAACATTATCATTTATACCTAATTCAGCAAATACCAAAAATCAAAGATGAATCCTATCTTAACATCAGGAATTTTTATAATTGCATATCCATAAAAGTTCATATCAAGGATTATTATGAAACCATACCTAGAATTTGCACAGCGCTTTTTACTACTTGGAACAACATTCTTAGCTAGTTCGTTGTTATTAACAACCCCTAGTCGAGGAGCTACTCTTGCTGCTTCAGAAGCAGTATTATTGTTGACAGATTTTAGTCACGCTCCGGTGAGTAATTTTACTCGCACCACTGGTAATACCACATCTCTTTCTCAAGGTGGTAGTGTCGTTAGTGAAGGTAATGCGAACGCATATTTAGGAAATATTCCCACAACAGGATTTAACTTTACTTCTAGTTTTGCTACAGGTGAGAATAAAGATTACTCAGGTCTAGCAGAAAGTGAGTCTATAATCAGAGGTATTTTTGATATACCAGAAAAGACTACTTTTTCGTTTAACTTTGCAGCCAATCTCAATTTAAACGCATTAACTTCTCCTCCTACTTGGGGAAATGCCAACACAAGCGGAGAAATATTTTTTGCATTAGTTGATCTCTCAACTAAAAGCACTTTAGACTTTTTCAATGTTGTAGGAAGTCTATCAACGCAAGACGATGAAGATTTCCTAAATTATCAAACAATTGGCAATGTCACTTTGAATGATGAATTGACTGGAGTTAATGAGTATTTAGGTGACAATCAAAAATTCACTACGGCTTATTTTGATGGTTCTGTACAACGTTATTTTACGAACAGAACAAGTTTAGCTTTAGTAGCAGTTAATAGAAATCAAGCTAGCGTTTCTATACCGGAACCTTCAACTTGTATAGGTTTACTGATTAGTTGTGCTGTCGTTAGTATTGTACTAAAAAGAAGTCGCCAAAAAACTATTCCTACTTACTTATCGGCAACAAAGTAGGTTTAATCGGATCGTGTCTGTTTGAACACTAATAGGCATTTCTGAATCAAGAAATGATTCTTTTAGGGTAAGTATCTTGTTTGCCCTTTGAAATATCTGTAGAAGATCAACGCAGTTTATCTCCTACGTTCCTTTAGGGACGTAGGAGATAAGCATCGTCCCGTCAACTTTCTCAGTGCAATTTATCTTGCTGCTTCTATTATTTGACTTAATTGATAATACGCCCTAGCTTTTTCCATTAATCAAATAGGATTACCATAGATTACCTACCAACATACTGACTCATCAATTGCATAACATCAGCGATATCTACATCGCCATCTCTGTCTGCATCTAAGAAAGAATTTAAAACAGAATTTCCACCAGCTTGAGGATTTTGTGCGTTAGCGCCTGATTGCAAAAAGTTTAACACTAACGGTACGATGACTGGCAACATTTGCTGAATTGTACCAACATCTAAACCTGTATGTTGGGCAGCTACCTGTGCTACCTGCTGTTGTATGTTAGGAGAAAAGAGAGAATTCACGGCTTGGGGGTTAGAAGAGGTTCCAGCATATTGATTAACCAATGCTTGGGCTGCTTCATTACCTTCTGTGGCTTGTTTCTGTTGCAAAGCAGAACGTACATAGTTACCTACTATACCTACAACAGATTGCATTGTTGAAGAATTTGTGTTGCTCCTATTACTCAACTGATTTACTGTGTTGATGATACTTCCCAATTGACCTAAACTGGCTTGTTGATTGGGATTGCTAACAGCACTGAGAATTTGGTCAAATAGCCCCATAAGTATTTTCTCCCTTTGTTTTCAACTGTTGTTATTATGAAAGAATTCACTCTGCAAAACTAGAAACTTAAGGATGAAAAATCGGTGAAGGAACTAGTAACGCAAGGCAGAATTCAAAATTCAAATAGGGAACTCTAAAAAATAAATTAGCCAATTTCGGGAATAAAAACGGCGTTCTTTCCCCCTGATCCCTTGTCATCAAAGCTTTCTCTACGTTCCCGCAGGGATAGGATGTTTTTTTACTTGAAAGTCTCTTATAAGTAGGTTGTTAAGTTTCGTAACGCTGTTTTGCTTTAATAACTCGATGGTTATACAGTGATTAACTGTTAGAAATCACTCATAATCAAAATTTCAACATGGTTCGTCATTTAGATAATCGTCTTCAAGTAGCTACAAATGTCAAATTTGATGCTGATTTGCTCAGAAAATATGATCAGTCTTTACCTCGCTACACCAGCTACCCACCAGCCACGGAGTTCAGAGAGAATTTTGCCCAAGCGGATTTTACAGATGCGATCGCTATCGGTAATTATAAAAAAACACCACTTTCACTGTATTGTCATATCCCCTTTTGTGAAAGTGCCTGCTACTTCTGTGGTTGCAATACTGTGATTACACGAAAAAAATCAATAGTAGAACCTTACTTAAATTACCTAACACGCAACATTCAACAAGTAGCAGATAAAATTAATAATCAACGCAATGTTCAGCAATTACACTGGGGTGGCGGAACTCCTAACTATTTATCTCTTTATCAGGTGGAGAGTCTTTGGCAGACGCTCAATGATTGTTTCCAATTTGATGAGAATGCAGAAATTTCCATTGAAGTTAATCCGCGTTACTTGGCTAGGGACTATTTATGTTTTCTCAAAGATTTGGGTTTTAATCGGATTAGTTTTGGCATTCAGGATTTCAATTTCCAAGTACAGCAAGCAGTCAACCGGATTCAACCAGAAGAAATGTTGTTTCAGGTGATGGAATGGATGCGAAACGCTGGCTTTACCAGCGTGAATGTTGATTTGATCTATGGGTTGCCATATCAAACCCTAGAGACTTTTAAAAGCACTATCCAAAAAACCATTAAACTTAATCCCGATCGCATCGCCGTTTTTAACTTTGCTTATGTACCTTGGTTAAAACCAATTCAGCGCCTAATTCCTCCAACAGCATTGCCATCACCGCCAGAAAAACTAGATATTTTGCGGATGACAATAGAGGAATTAACCAGCAATGGCTATGTTTTCATTGGCATGGATCATTTTGCTAAACCCAATGATGAATTAGCGATCGCCCAGCAAAACGGTAAACTACATCGCAACTTTCAAGGATATACTACCAAACCAGAATCTGATTTACTTGGGTTTGGGATGAGTTCAATTAGTATGCTGCATAATGTATATGTGCAGAATCATAAACGGTTACAAAACTATTATCAGAGGATTGATAGTGATGAACTACCCATTGAAAAAGGAATTAAACTTCGTCAAAGTGACATTATTCGCCGCACAATAATTATGGAGTTGATGTGTCAATTCCAACTTTCACCAGATAACATTCAAGAAAAATATAATTTGAGTTTTGATGATGATTTTTCCGAGTACTTTTTAAAAGAGAGACGGCAATTGCAATTACTAGAAGCTGATGGCTTAATTAGACTTTCTCCCAATCATATTGAAGTTACACCTGTTGGTAGATTACTCATCCGCAATATCGCTGCTGTATTTGATGCCTATTTACAAGAGCGTTCAGGTACTGGGTTTTCCAAAGCCATTTGAAGTTTTAGGGAACTCCAAAAAATAAATTATCCAATTTCTGGAATTAACAAGTCATGAAAACCTACATCTGTAATAGTCCTATTCCCTATTCCCTATTCCCTCTCAGTATGTAAGTCATACTTGCAACTGATGCCAAGATTACCAAAAACTGGTCAAATAGAAGTATAGTTACCCATACTGGAGTAATGACAGACCGAGTATTAATTCTGGGAGGACGGGGGCGGATTGGTAGTAGTGTTGCTCAAGATATCGCCACCCATACCCAAGCTCAAATTACAATCACTGGACGTTCCCCAGGGAAAGAGAAGGATATTATCTTACCGTCGGGGAAACGAATGCAGTTTTTGGTGCTGGACTTGGCAGAAGTTGACAAGTTGCGAGAGGCGATCGCCCACTCTGATTTAGTAATCCACTGTGCTGGGCCGTTTCACTACCGGGATGCTAATGTTCTGAAAATCTGTATTGAACAAGGGGTTAACTATTTAGACGTTAGTGACCACCGTTCTTTTACCAGTAAGGCTTTCAAGTATCGTGAAGAAGCTGTTGCTGCTGGGGTGACGGCTATTGTTAATACTGGAATTTTTCCTGGTATTTCTAACAGCATGGTACGTCATGATGTTGAGCAATTCGACGAAGCGGAGAAGATACATTTAAGTTATTTGGTTGCTGGTTCTGGTGGTGCTGGCATAACAGTTATGCGAACCACTTTTTTAGGATTGCAGTATCCTTTTCAAGCTTGGCTAGATGGAAAATGGCAGATAGTTAAACCATATAGTGAAAGAGAAGTGGTTAACTTTCCATCTCCTTATAACAATAGTGGAGTTTACTGGTTTGATATGCCAGAAACTTTTACCCTACCTGAAGCTTTTCCTGGTGTGAAAACAGTTATTACCAAGTTTGGCTCAGTTCCTGATTTCTATAATCATCTGACTTGGATTGCTGCCCATATTTTTCCCAAATGGTTAATGCAGCGTCGTAACATGATTGAATTTTTATCTCATGTCAGCCATTTAATGACAGATGTCACCAATAATTTTAGTGGTATTGGTGTGGCAGTCCGTTCAGAAGTTACTGGGATAAAACAGGGTAAACAAGCAGTATATTGTTCAACTTTAGTACATAACAATACGGCAGGTGCTTCTGGTTGTGGGGCGGGGAGTATTGCCCAATTCTTGCTAGAAGGTAAGTTAAGAAAACCAGGGGTTTGGCCTGTAGAAGAAGCGCTATCAACCGATTTATTTCTAGAAGCTATGGCAAGTCGAGAGATGAATATTAATCATCATTGGTTATAGAATTTCTCTGCTAAAAATCAAAGTTTGTCTATAAACAATACCTCCGCCAAAAAATCCAGTCAAGAAGAGGAAAAGGGGCTGCTCTTGCAGGGGGCAAGGGGGAAGACCGGGACGGAGCTTGGACTCCGCCCCGTATAAGCGTCCTAGAAGGACGGGGCTTGTACCCATGTTCCGCTCCGCTCCACGCAGAGGGGAAGGGCTTGTTCCCCCTGCTCCCTGCTCCCTTCCCCCCTGCCTCTTCCGGTCAAGAAGAGGAAAAGGGGCGGAGGTATTGTTTAATAATTGCTACCTTCAGTCACTTAGGTTCTTGTACCACGAGATCGTTCATCATCTCTATTAATGTCTAATTCTTCACGACGAAGGGTATCTTCGGCTTCAACTGTATCCTGTTCAACTACTTTCTTAATTTTCACTTCCTCACGCAAAACTGCTTCCTTTTGAATATCAGGAGTTTCTTCGTAAACATCCATGCGAGTAACTTCTCCTTCACGGAAGTTGGCCTCAGCAGGCGATACAGTTCTAGTACCTTCTTTTGGTGTAGTGCGTTCAATCACGACACGCTCTTTTTCGACTGGTACAGAAACTCTGGCCGTTTCCGTTTCAACGTGCTTACCAACAGATACTTCTCCTGTTTTTACACGGGATTTATTGGCAACTAAACGTTCTTCGTATAGTTTGAGGTTTTGGTGATCCCGCTCATTCATATCGTAAAGATTTGGTTCATTTTCATAGCTATAGGTGTTACGATCATGAGCATCTACAGGTGTTGATGTCTCTAAAGGTGTTTGTGTAACTGGAGTACGATAAACCCCACGCACCTGTTCTTCATAGTCGTAATCAATCTGTTCCAAATTATGAAAATCTGGCAAGCTTTCTACTTGCCCTTTCGTCAGTCCGATAGCATACACGCGTCGATTAGTGTAGTCTATGCGGGAACGCCCAATTGGTAACAATACTTGTCTACCAAAAAACCAAAAACCTGTGTCAACAACTAAATAGCGGACACGACCAGAATCATCCACTAAAATATGTTTGACATTGCCAACTTTATCATCATCTATGTCTGAATAGACATCAAAATTTCTAGCATCATAGTTATCAAAATCTGCACTACCATAGCTGGCAGCGAACTCTTCCATTTTATATAAAGCCATATTTTTTTCTGCTTCAACATCTATATTTACTATGTTAAAAATATAAATTTTTTCTCCTTCTTTCCCAAGAATGAGATTAATGTCTGTCAATTAATAACTATAGAGTGAAAAGTGGAAAAAATTATATAGCAATGTCCCATATTGTTTTAATTAAATTGGCTCATATTTTCAGGGCTAAAGCCCTAATTACAAACCTTTAATTATTCTTGCCGACTTACTTGAGGGGATGAAGTAAGTGAAAAATTGTCTGCACTAACTCCTCAGGTTCCACAGGCTTAGAGATATGCTTGTGAAATCCGGCTGCTAAGGCTTGTTGTTGGTTGATTTCTCCTGCATAAGCCGTCAGAGCGATCGCTGGGATTGTTCCTCCTTCTTGGGGCGACCATTGTCTAATTTGCCGCATCAGGGAATAGCCATCCATTTCTGGCATCCCGATGTCACATAAAAGCAGGTCGGGGACAGACTGACTCAAGATGGTCAAGGCCTGTAATGCTGAGGCGGCTGTTGTTACTTGTGCGCCAGATTGCATCAGGATAAATTCTGCTAATTCCCGCATATCTGCATCATCATCCACAACCAATATCTGCACATTTGTCAGGTCTGTCATACTGTTTAAATGGTGATCATCAACAGATAATTCTTGTTCAACAACATTTAAAGGTAGCCGGACGCTAAATGTCGCGCCTAAGTCCTGTCCCAGGCTGCTGGCTTGAACTGTTCCCCCATGCAGTTCAGTGAAATGGCGAACGATCGCCAGTCCTAATCCCAGTCCGCCGAATTTTCGTGTTGTTGCCCCATCTTCCTGGCGGAAATATTCAAAGACATGGGGTAGAAACTCTGGAGCGATACCTTTGCCGCTATCCTTGACTTGAATCTGAGCATACATATTCATCTGTTCCAGTCGTACCTCAATTTGTCCTCCAGAGGGTGTGAATTTCACAGCATTAGAAAGGAGGTTCCAAAAAACTTGTTGCAAGCGGTTCTGATCGCCGGAAACATTTCCGGAAATTGGGTTGAGTGTAGTCTTGACTTGAATATTTTTGGCTTCTGCTGCCAATTGTACAGTTTCCAAAGCGGCTTCAATGGTGGCAGCTAAATTAACTGGGGCGACGTTTAACGTCATTTTTCCTTGGAGGATGCGGGAGACATCCAATAAATCTTCAATTAGTTGGGCTTGTAGCTTGGCGTTGCGTTCGATAGTTTCTAAGGCTTGCTCAACTTTTGTGGCAGCTACCCGCTTACTACGTAACATTTTTGTCCAGCCGAGAATTGGATTGAGAGGCGATCGCAGTTCATGGGACAGTACCGCGAGAAATTCGTCTTTAACTCGGTTAGCAGTTTCTGCTTTGGTGCGATCGCGTTGAGCTATTCGATACAATTGGGCATTATCAATTGCCAAGGAAGCACGGTAAGCTAGTTCCTCGGCTAGTTGCACATCGCCTTGATCATATCGATGACCAGACTCGGCAGAGATAAAGGAAATTACGCCAAGAATGCGTCTTTGGGTTCTTAGTGCCACTGTCATTGCAGATTTGAACCCAACTTGTCGTAAAATTTCTAAATGTTCTGGGTCACGGGCTGCTTGTACAAGTAACTCATCGGCAATATCTGCTAATAAATCTGATTGCCCAGTCCGCAATGTTAATGCAGCCCCTCTAGGTTCATTTGGATTCAGGGGATATTTGTGTCTGATTTGTTCAGCCCATTCCAGTTTCACTGGGTCGATGTGAGCTACTGCAATCTGCTCGATATTACCATCTTCTGCAACCATGTGGACTGTACACCAATCTGCTAACTCAGGTACTGCTAGTTGTGCTACTCGCTCTAGGGTGGTTTGATAATCGAGGGAAGAAGCTAGAACTTTACTCGCCTCCGAAAGAAAGCGTTGACCACGCTCTAAGCGTACTTGCTCTGTCACATCTAAAACATAAGCTGAAACTTCCTCTACTTGATTGTTTGAGTTCGTTGTGGGCAGATAGTAAACATTGTAGTAACCGGGTTGGCGATGACCTACGGTCGCTCGGAGACCATCGCTGTGTCCGGGTACACGGACGGCAAAGTTAGGTGAAATGAAGGGATTACCTGTGGCGTAAATTTCGTGAAATACTTGGACTAATTGGGGAGAGGATTCACCAAAAATTTCTGTAATTGAATGCCCCAAATGTTGTTGACGGGTTAGTCCGTTGATTTGGGCTAATGCTTCATTAATGGCGATAAATCGCTGTTCGCCATCTAACAAGGCAATTCCTACTGGAGAGGTTTCAAAAATATTTGCTAGTTGACGTTGTGCTGCTTCTGCCGTTGCTAATGCTAACTGCAAGCGCTCTTCACTGTCTCGTAATGCCTGCTCGACTTGTTTGTAATCGGTAACATCACGAGCAATATTCAGTACCGTTGCCACCGAACCATCAAGGTCAAGCTCTGGGGCGATATGTGACTGATACCAGCGAATACCGCCTGGACTGGGAAAACTAAATTCAATAATTTGTTTTTGCGCTGTTTCAAACACCCGTCCCAAAGTTTCATACCAAAAGCTGTAAACCTCTTCTGGCATTCCTAGATCGGCATTGGTTTTACCAATAAATTGGTCTGCTGGAATACCTGTAGCTGCTTCTATCGCAGGACTGACATAAAGATGGCGAAAATCCCGATCAATGCGGCTAATAATATCTGGGGCATTTTCCGCCACCATTTTGAATTCTTGCTCTCGCTGTTGCAGTTCTGATTCTAAGCGTTTGCGTTCTGTGACATCTTGAAAAATGACAACACCTGCAACAATTTGCCCCTGGTGATCTAAAATTGGTGCTGAATTAGTACTAATGAAAATAGGGCTACGGTCTTCCCAGTGTAAGTGCATTTCTTCGTTAGAGATCACTTCACCCGTCGAGAGTGATCGCGCCAGTGGATAATCCGTAGGAGCATATGGCCGTCCGTCACAGCGCCAAGCCGTAAAAGGAGTAATGGGTGCATATTCTTCCAGTTCTAGTGACTGTTCAAAGTTATACCCAAGAATCTGTTTAGCTTGTTCATTAGTCAAGACTAATTTGCCAGAAGCAGCATCAGCAATCATGACGCCAGCAGGCATTTGTCGCAAAACCGCTTCAAACTGGGCGCGTTCGGTTTCCAGTACGTGCAGCAATCTTTCTCTTTCTGCCTCAGCTTGTTTGCGCTCTGTGATATCACGGAAATAAACTGCCACACCTTTAGCAAATGGATAGGCATTAGCCTCTAACCAACGCTGAACGGGTTCCCCAAATTCTTCCCATGACACAGGAAGTTGTTCTGCTACTGCCTGATGTAGTTTCTGGTAAGCCATACCGCCTACAAGTTCTGGAAAAATCTCATGCCAAACGTGTTTACCAATAAGTTCTGCTGGCGTTTTTACCAAAATTTTTGCAGCCGCCTGATTTACGTATGTGTAATGCCAATTGTCATCAAAAGCCACAAAAGCATCTGTCATACTTTCCAGAATCTTTGTCACCTGGCGCTCAGTCTCTTGAGATGCGATGAGTTGGGTGTGCTGCTGTTGGGCTTGTTTGCTTTCGGTAACGTCCCGACTGATGACTATAACTGATATCGGTGTTCCCTCACTATTCAATTCGGGAACTAACCGAGCTTGATAGAACCGCACACCAAACTGGCCAGTAAATTCAAATTCAATCTCCTGTGCTTGAGTCGTTGTAAATACTTGGCGTAAATGTTCTTCCCAGAACAGGTAAATGGAATCTGAGATAAATTCGGACATAGGTTTGCCCAAAAGCTCATCCCGTGACCATCCCAAGACTTGCTCGACTATCCGGTTGACATATAAGTAACGCAGATGAGAATCGAAACGAGCGATCGCATCTGGAGCATTTTCTAGTAAGGCTTCTAATTCCTGTTTTTGACGCTGCAATGTAGCGATTATTTGCGGTTTTCCAATGCTGACACCATTTGCGCCAATTTCATCGGCGGCGATATTTTGTTCACTTCTCAGGCTGCGGGCAAAGTGTTCAATTAATTCCGAACGAGAAATACCTTGCTTGTGTGCCTCTTCATCAAGCGATCGCCACGCTGTACTGGTAAGAGATACACTATATCGGTGTTTTGTTTCCGAGTCCCAATTACTAACAAACTTACCAGTGGTGTCACGCTTCATGAGGATTCATCCGTATACATACACGGTTTCTTATATTGAACCTGAGTCACTATCTCATCAGGATCTCCCTTAAGACTGAGGTTTTGGCTCAACAAAAAGTTTACATATATGAGCCGCTTTCATGTTTTGGGCAAAGTAATTTAAGGAAGCATCAGGTGTTTTCACCTAGTACTGTTCTCTCACGTCCATAATTATGACGAAAGTCATGGATTCATTTATGACTTTTGTCGGAAGTATTTTTCCGAAAAAACAGATTTAATAAGTTCATGAAGCAACCAAGTGAGCTAAAAGCTATTGCTACTTAATACCGTTAATTGAGTAGATATTTAATATTTAAGGGAAAGACTAAAACTACAATCTATTTTCTTGCTTTCCTTTACAAGGATAGCCACTTAATTGGTGTCCATAAATAAATAGATTTGTTAACTTTTCCTATTTTTATAAATTTTATTAGTTATAACCCTTACTGTTTAACATTTTCTAGCTGAGACAAGGATAATAAATGAGTTACTACAACTTCAACGACCATTTCTGGTCGCCAAAAACAGTCTGCCTTCAAAAACCAACACAAAACCCTGATCAAAAAACTACTTTAAAAAAGAGAATAATAGTATTCTCATCTATGCTAGGTATTACTGTATCTACAATATTATTATTTGATATTTTCTTGAGGATAACAAACACAAATCAAGAAAATGTTTTCATGGATATTAACAATAGTAATTGCTTAATGCTCTCCAAGAACCAAGGAATGCAACTTTACTGCTCTAATCCACAAAGATAAGTAAGTAGCACGGCGTGAATAATCAAAGGTTTGTAGTCAAGTCGCTTTGCTCCAATTAAAAATTAAAAATTATTAATTAAAAATTGCAATTAGTGGGGGCTTGAACCCACCACTGATTGTAGACCACTGAATATTTAATTAAAAAAAGGTCAAAAGGCCCTCCAATGGATGGTAAAAGCGAGTTCCAGTATGTTGCTAACCCCCAAACCTGAGGACTAGAGCCACAACCACCACAGCCAGACCCACAACTGCACAGTACATCACAAACTCTATCTCCCCAACAAGGTAATGGTTCTAGTAGATCATCAAGTTTGAATTGATGGATAAGTAAGTTTGTAGTAAGGACTTTAGTCCTGATTTTTCTAAGGACTAAAGTCCTTACTACGAACCTTCAAAACTAACTTGACAGTCTACTAGCGCACCTCCTTTAGTTGAGCGTGTTGGTTAATCTCACAACCCACCACGCAAGATTTGTTGGGCTTGTACGTAGTAAATCAATAAGAGCGGAGCCGGAAATGCTCTGCTTCAGGTGAATGTAGCTTACTCAGGATTCGTGACGTAGCGGTGACTTGGGTTAAACATTTTAAGTGTACTGTGCAGTGAGAGCTATGACCCCTCACCCCGTTTTGTGGTTGTACAACTTAAAATAGAAAAAAACGACCACAGTGATTACCGTGATCGTAGACGAATTAACTATACAAACTTGATTCTACTACAAACAAACGTCTATTACCCTATCCCCCAAAAGGGGTTTTTTTTTGGGATAAAATATGCTTAACGACGTGTTTAGCACTATTAACACGAAAATATCGTTATCAATCTTTATCTGCCGTCCTCTAACTTGAAAAATTTTACGCTCTTGTTACCTATACTATGGCAGCCAAAAATCAGGTAAGAGAGATTTGCTTAATTTGCGTACTGACTGGTTGAGCGATCGCGCTACTTGGATATGTGCTTCATCTGCTTCTACAGGTAAAATCTCCGTAGGCGTACCTTCTCCCAAATGCGATACGACTAAATTCGCCGCTTCCAAACCTGTAACATAAGCTTTTTCTTGCGACCAAGAACCATGACGGTTAACAATCCAATCACCACTCATAAAGACATTGGTAAAACTAGTCTGGGCTGGCAACATATAAGGATAGCTACCAGGGGCAAAATGTGTTACCGCCTGTGGTAGGCGAATCACACTACTATCAATTACTTCTGCTTCTCGAAATCCTGGTACACAAGTTGTTAAATAACGCTGAACTGTGGACACAATTTCCGCATCACTCCAATTTAGAAACTGATTGGCGTGATAAAAATCAGCTTCAATTACCGCCCCTGCCTCATTTTTATATTCATCATGTAAGGCATTCAAATCAAAGAATGTCCATCCGGTAGTATTATCAAAACCAAAACAAGCATTAGAAGGGCGGGGAATATCAATTTTGCGGTCAAACCAAAGTCGTGTTGCTAAAACATCAATTGCCCCTAAATTATGCAAATTACGAAATTCGGCTCGGCTTTGTAAGCTGGGACTATTGGAGACAATTTTTTTCATCCCAGTGATACCAACTGCAAAAATTACAGCATCAGCAGCAAATACTTCATTTCCACAAACTACACCTGTTGCCCGATTATTACTATCAATAATTAAGTCGGTAACTCGATGTTTGGGTAGCACCTTTGCACCTAATTTTTCGATACGTTCCACCCAAGGACGAAATATTTTTTCCCCTACAGTTCCTCGGCACCAAACTACGTCAAAATCAGCTTGGTGAGCCAAAATGAAAAAGTAAAGCATACCTAATGTAGCGGCGGCGGAACATTGTTCACCAGGAGCAAATAAACCCACCAATAACATTGGTTCAAAAGCTTCTTTATAAAGTCGCGCTGAAACACCAAAATCTTTGAATAATTCCCGCGCAGTTACACTGTCATAACGCCGCCAAGCTGCATCAGAATTATCAAAGTCAACCACAGAATACAGTAAAGGTAAGGCACTGAGACGGTCAATTAATGGCAGACGTTGAAATTGAGTGTAAATAAAAGTGCCTAAAGGTGTGGGAAGCCTTGGTAAATCTTGAAAAATTGGTGATTCTACTTCCAACCCCGCAGGGGAATATTGGGCGGAACGAGTCCAGGTGGTGAAGGGATGAATATCTAATTCGTTAATCAGGGCAAATATATTTCTGTAAGGATACCAAAATCCATGAATCCCCGCTTCTACCGATTTACCACCCGTAGTTTGCCAACCAGCCACCAGTCCACCAGGATAGGGGCCTGCTTCTAGAAGTGTCACATCATAACCTTGCTTTGCTAGATGGTAGGTTGCTCCTAAACCAGCCCAACCAGCCCCTACAACTACCACTCGCTTTTGTTGTAACCCTTCTACCATTTTGCTCTCCGATTGCTTTTAAAGCGATTTTACTCAAAAGATGTCGGGGATGAGTCTTATTTTATTGCTAGTTTTTTGATAGAGTAATGCTTTGCCGATCGCTGGCATCTCTATGTCCCAGATATCGCTCCCTCAATCACTCTACAAAGACCTACCCCTGACTGCGCTTGCGCCCATGCAGGATGTGACAAATCTCTGGTTTATGAAGGTCATTGCCCACTATGGCAGTCCTGACTACTTCTTCACCGAGTATTTCCGTGTAAATGAGACCTCACGGCTCAATCGTCACATTCTGGCAGCAATCACCGAAAACGACACTGGTCGCCCCGTTTTTGCGCAAATGATTGGCGAAAGCATTCCCGACTTAGTAAGAACAGCACGAGAACTTTGTGGTTATAACATCGCTGGAGTTGACTTGAATATGGGTTGTCCAGCACCGAGAATTTATCGCAAAAATGTTGGGGGTGGATTGCTGCTCTCACCAGAAAAAGTGGAGCGAATTTTGGGAGAATTGCGGCAGGCTGTCAACGATCGCCCTTTGACTGTCAAGATGCGCGTAGGCTTTGAAAATACCGATAACTTTTATTCCATTCTAGATATCATCAATCGCCACAGCATTGATTTACTGAGTTTGCATGGTCGCACGGTAAAAGATATGTACCACGGGGCAGTGAAATATGATTTGATCGCGGAAGCGGTCAGACGGGTTGATTGTCCAGTGCTTGCCAATGGCAATATCCACTCGGCGACAATGGCCCTAGAAGTACTTTCTCAAACGGGTGCGGCTGGTGTCATGGTGGGACGCTGGGCGATCGCTAATCCTTGGCTTTTTAATCAAATTCGTCAAGCTTTGCGCTGTGAACCAATCACGCCTGTTCCTTTAGTAGAAGTACGTAGCTATATTGATCGTTTATGGCAAACTCCCAGAGCAGCAACGATGCCAGAGCGCGCGCGGGTAGGTTATCTCAAAATGTTCCTTAACTACATTGCCCTTTTCGTGGACACCGAAGGTCATTTCCTGCGGCTGATGCGACACACGCAGACTGAGGTAGAACTGTTTAATCTGTGCGATCGCTTTCTTCTTGCTGATATTACGAAAAATTTAGCCTTAGCACCCTCTCTAAGCTTGTAATACAATTAAAAATTCAGAAAAATTACTGAAAAAATAAATGCACCTAACGAGTAGGTGCAATGATTAGGCAATTTCAGAAGTAGTAGTATGTAAAACTAAGTAAGTAATAACTTAGGAGTTAATAGAGTTTATCTGAATACTCAATAAATTATCCCCGTAAATCTACTGAATTTTAGACTAAAAATCATAAAAGCAGTGAGTATAAGTATTTTGAGCATGAGCAAATGCTCTTAAGTAATAAATCTTAAATTCCTGATGTCTAGCTCGTCATTGTTATCAGAAATAGATTCTCTGCATCTAATACTAGTGTCGGATGAATATAAAATCCTACATCTTTGTTGTTTCCTGCTACACCTACACCCTTTGCTTTCAACCTTCCTACATGAGACTGCAAGTTAATTTCGCTCGTATCACTGAAGGTCATCGCCCGGTTACTGCGAAATGTGCTGGGATAACCAGTGATACAACCTTAGCGTTCCACGAGAGACTGCAAAGCTGGAAATGCCCAGTCTGTTGGTTGTACATCTGAAAGTTGGGAGATATTGGTGACTTGGGCTTGCTCATCATTAGAATTGTTGACAAATGTGTCCTCAGTAGCATTTGCCGCTTGTCCAAAGAATGCTGGTATTATCAAGCTGGCAGTAGCCACAAGGGACAAAGAAATCTTATTTAACTGCATTTTTCTATCTCAACACCAAATAACCACACGAGAACTATTCCCATTTGTCTACTGTTGCTTTTAGACAAAATCTTTGATT
Source organism: Anabaena subtropica FACHB-260 (assembly GCF_014697105.1). Lineage (GTDB taxonomy): Bacteria > Cyanobacteriota > Cyanobacteriia > Cyanobacteriales > Nostocaceae > Trichormus > Trichormus subtropicus. The sequence goes on from NZ_JACJRF010000002.1 coordinate 164,196, forward strand.
TAATAAAAATTGCTCTCAATTGTTTATTTGACATTTACTAAGATTAAATATCAATAAATTTTAGTCTAGATAAACTAATTTTAGAAAAATCATCCAAAAAAGTTAATTATTTTAGTGAGAAAGTTTATATATAATCTATCAGAGACGTAAGTATATACTTAAAAACTTTAAAAAAGATATTCAACAAAACTACTAAAACTTTTGTTTAATCAGGGGAAAATTATGCAGCGCCGCCAGTTTATCTATTTAGTGGGACTAGCAACAGTTAGCGGTGGGTTAGCGATCGCCTGCGATACAAACCCAACAGATACGGTAGAATCAACATCACAAGCAACAACTGCGAGTGTAACTACTGGAGAATTGGAAAAAGAGTTAGTAGTTTACTCAGGACGTAACGAAAAACTGATTGGAGAGCTAATTAAAAAGTTTGAGCAAGAAACCGGTGCTAAATTACAAGTCCGTTATGGTGATACAGCAGAATTAGCCTCAGCCATTTTAGAAGAAGGTGCTAATAGTCCGGCTGATATTTTCTTCGCTCAAGATGCTGGTGCTTTAGGCGCTATTCAAAAAGCAGATAAAGTCGTCCAGTTACCAACCGCAATCCTCAACCGAGTAGATAGCGCCTACCGTTCACCAGAGGGGAAATGGGTGGGAATTACTGGTAGAGTCCGGACAGTAGATTACAACACAAACTTGGTTAAAGCAGGGGAATTACCGTCGTCTATTTTTGGTTTTACTGAGCCGAAATGGAAAGGTAGAATTGGCTGGGCCCCCACTAACGGTTCATTTCAATCATTTGTCACAGCCTTGCGAGTAGCGGAAGGAGAAGGGAGAGCTAAACAATGGTTGGAAGGTATCAAAGCTAACAATGCTAGGGTTTATTCCAATAACACAGCCATATTAGACGCACTGACTCGCGGTGAAGTAGCAGTAGGATTTGTTAATCACTATTATTTGGAACGCATCAAACAGGAAAATCCCCAAGTACCTGTAGAACACCACTTTACAGAAGATGTTGGTTCTTTGGTGAATGTAGCGGGTATAGCAATTCTTAATACTGCCAAAAATCCCAATATTGCCCAAAGATTTGGGGAATTTATGCTGAATGAAGATAGCCAAAACTACTTTGCTAATCAAACCTACGAATATCCCCTGACTTCGGGAATTTCTCCTAAAGGTAATTTAAAATCTCTCAAACAAATTAAAACAGAAACTCAAAAAATTGATTTGACTAATCTCAATGATTTGGAAGCAACACTGAAGCTTTTACAGCAAGTCCAAATCATTTAAGTAGTTATTAGCTGCATAGTAAGGGGTAAGTCAAGAACAATTTAAAGTTTTTGAGAAAAATTCTTGCTTACTGTTGATACTTAATGGTAATGGTGGAAATGCCAAGAATACTGCAAAAACTTCCTACTAAGGAAAGGTGGAGGACAAGAGATTGAAGACTTTGCCATTGAAAAAAGTTTCAGCTGGTGCTTTAGCTTTTATGCTCACTTGGGGAATCGGTTTGAGTACCAATGCTCAAACAAAAACCCTAACTATTTACTCAGGGAGAGGAGAAAAACTGATTGCACCGTTGATTGAGAGAGCGAAAAAAGACTTAAAATTAGATATTCAGGTACGTTATGGCGATACATCAGAATTAGCGATCGCCCTCGTAGAAGAAGGAAAAAATAGTCGTGCAGACTTGTTTTTTGCTCAAGATGCCGGAGCGTTAGGCACTCTAGAAAGACTCAAGCGGACATTGCCAATTTCCTCTAACTTACTCAACCAAGTAGATAGTCGTTATCGCTCCCCCCAAGGACAATGGTTAGGGATTTCTGGACGCGCCCGTGTAATTAACTACAACACTAAGTTAGTTAAACAAAACGAATTACCGAATACAGTTTGGCAGTTAACCCAACCAAAATGGCGCGGTAAAGTTGCTTGGGCCCCAACCAACGGTTCATTCCAGTCATTTGTTACCGCCATGAGAGTGCTAGAGGGAGAACCAAAGACTCTACAATGGCTACGAGCCATGAAAGCCAACGGTGTAAAAGATTACCGAAATAATACAGCGATCGTGGAAGCTTTGGGACGAGGAGAAGCACATCTGGGTTTAGTGAATAACTACTACCTACCCAACCTGAAGAAAACTAATCCCAATTTACCAGTAGCAGCACACTACACCAGCAAAGATCCAGGCTCAATGATTAACATCGCCGGTGTCGCAATTTTAAATTCTACAGATCAAAAAGCAGACGTAGAAAAATTGATTGGCTATCTCCTCAACTCCAGTTCACAAACTTACTTTGCTCAACAGACTAATGAATATCCCCTAGTCAAAGGTGTAGCAGCACCAGCAAACCAAGTACCTCTGAACAAACTGAATCCCGCCAGTGTCAACCTCACCAACTTAAACGACTTACCCGGAACATTGGAACTACTACAACAGGCAGGAGTTTTGTAAAACTTGAAATCTTCCGTTCGCCCTCCATTATTTCTTACCATAGCAGCAGGAGTAGTAGCGATCGCTATTGCCCTGCCATTACTTTACCTGGTGATTCGTGCCTTGGGTATTGGTGGGGAAGAGTTTTGGCAATTAATCTCTCGTCCCCGCAATGTCTCTATTTTCTTCAACAGTGCCGCAATGGCGGCAACAGTCACCTTATTTTCCGCCCTAATTGCCGTACCATTGGCATTTTTAACCGTGCGGACAGACTTACCAGGACGCAGCTTTTGGTTAGTAGCCACCACATTACCCTTAGCAGTCCCCAGCTATGTAGGTAGTTTTGCCCTGATAGCCACCTTAGCCCCAAGGGGAGGCTTTTTACAGTTGTTGTTAGAACCATTGGGGGTAGAAGAAATACCTTCCATTTATGGTTTTCCTGGGGCAGTTTTAGCAATTACCTTATTTACTTATCCTTACTTACTGCTGAGTGTCCGTTCTGGCTTACAAGGTATCGATCCATCCATAGAAGAAGCTGCCCTTAGTTTGGGTTATAACAGCCGAGAAACCTTCTTTAAAGTAGTTTTACCCCAATTAAAACCTTCACTAGTTGCAGGTAGCTTATTGGTCGCTCTGTATTCCTTGCGGGACTTCGGTACACCTTCCTTAATGCGGTTCGATGCCTTTACACGGGCAATTTTTCTGCAATACAAAGCCAGTTTCAATCGCAACTCAGCCGCAGTTTTATCATTAATGTTAGTCACCCTAGTATTACTGATTTTATGGCTAGAGTATCGGATGCGATCGCGGGCTGCTTATTATAGTCGTGGTTCCGCTTCCCTACGTCCACCCAAAATTGTCAAATTAGGTATTTGGAAATGGCCGGCTGTCGGCTTTTGTCTCCTCATCACTAGCTTGGGGGTAGTCTTACCAGTCAGCATAACCATATTTTGGCTGATTCGCGGATTCAATACAGGTTATACCTTTCCCAATTTGCTCCCGTCTATTTCTAACTCAGTGTGGGCGGCTGGACTCGCAGCTTTAGCCACTACCATCTTTGCTTTACCAGTAGCCATATTATCAGTGAGATTTCCTACTAAAATCTCAGCCATCATAGAACGATTTTCTTATATAAGTTTTGGTGTTCCCGGTATTGTTATTGCCTTATCACTGGTATTTTTTGGGGCAAATTACTTGCCTTGGCTATACCAAACCTTACCCATGCTGATATTTGCATATTTAGTTTTATTCTTACCCCAATCCGTAGGCACAGTACGCAGTTCACTTCTACAAGTAAATCCCCAACTAGAAGAATCAGCCCGCAGCTTAGGTAGAACACCTTGGCAAGCATTACAAGAAATTACCTTACCTCTAGTCAGGTCAGGAATTTTGAGCGGTGCGGTGTTAGTCTTCCTCACCGCCATTAAAGAACTACCTGCAACCATGCTGCTAGCGCCCATAGGTTTTAACACTTTAGCAGTGCAGATTTGGCAAGCCACAGAAAACGTAGATTTTGCCGATGCAGCCTCAGCTTCCTTAGCCATGCTATTGGTTTCGATGGGTTCAACTTTATTGCTGCTATCTCAAGAAAACATCAAAAAAGACAAAGTAGCAAATAAACTTCCAGTGCCAACAAAGCTCTAGTTTGGAGATAGATATCTCCATTTTCTGCTTTACTATCTCCTTATCTACTTATGCAACAAGCAATCCTACACCTACAAAACGTCACCAAGCAATTTTCAGAAAGTACTTATCCGGCGGTGGACAATGTATCTTTAACATTGCAACAAGGCGATGTATTAGGATTGCTTGGCCCCTCTGGTTGTGGTAAAACTACCCTGTTGCGAATGATTGCAGGCTTTGAGCGCTTAGAATCAGGAACAATTGAAATTGGTGGACAGGTTGTTTGCAATACCTCTAAATATATACCAGCAGAACAGCGTGATATTGGTGTTGTCTTTCAAGATTATGCACTGTTTCCCCATTTGAATGTGGCAGAAAACGTAGCATTTGGCTTGAGAAATATTAGTAAACAACAAATACAAAAACGTGTAGCCGAAGTTATAGAATTAGTTAGCCTAAAAGGTTTAGAAAAACGCTACCCCTACGAACTTTCTGGTGGACAGCAGCAACGGGTAGCCCTCGCCCGCGCCTTAGCACCCCAACCACAAATCATGCTTTTAGATGAACCTTTAAGCAATTTAGATATTCAAGTTAGGTTACGCTTGCGTGAAGAAGTACGAGAAATTCTCAAAGCAGCCGGCACATCAGCAATTTTCGTCACCCACGACCAAGAAGAAGCATTAGCCATCTCTGATATAGTAGGTGTGATGCAGCAAGGGCATTTAGAACAGCTAGGCACACCAGAAGAAATATACACACATCCAGCCTCAAGATTCGTCGCGGAGTTTGTCACTCAAGCTAATTTCCTTCCCGCCCGTCGTCAAGGTAATTTATGGGAAACCGAAGTTGGTAGTTTTGAAATCCCCGTACACCATAACAACGATACAGGCGAAATTATGATTCGCCAAGAAGACTTGATATTAAAACCTACTACTGATGCTCCCGTAGTCATTCGCACACGCAGATTTTTAGGGCGGGAGTATCAATATTGTTTGCAAACTCCCTCTGGTAAAGAACTTCACGCACGGACAATGACAAATACCGCGTTACCTGTGGGTACAAAGGTGCAGATATCCATAGCCAGTGATGCGGTAAAGGTTTTCCCTGGATGAATCAATTCAAAATTCAAAATAGCCTACGGCTTCTCTACAAGAGGCTAACGCCAACGCGGTAGCGTTGCGTAAGCAAAGGCTTGCTATGGATGATTCTCTTAGGCAGATAATTCAGATATTAGGTAAGAAATAGTGACCGCAAACATCGCTAACAGAACAGGAATTATAGTGCTAATCTCTAGTTTTCGTCGCTTTAATATTTCAATTAAGGACATTGGTACAATTAAAGGCCAGAAGACAGTTGTAATTAAACACATCACAAAAGTTAAAAATTTATCTTCTGGGGAAGAAGTCGGATGGCGCAGAGAAAATCTCACCCAGTTACTAAAAAAATAACAAGTCATTAGTAAGTAACTGATAACTAAAGTTAATTGTATTTGACTCATAACCAAACCTCTTGAATACACAGTTGATTATTCCACCAAAATAACTTGAGCGAATTAATTACACAATGGATTAAATAGCAGTAAATCAAAAATTAACAGCAAATCCAAATACTGATTAAAGAAATGGACTTGTTTAAAACATGAAATGAGTACTGAGTGCTAAGTAAAAACACTCGTCTCTAAACTCTAAAGCTAAGAAAATCTACCATCTACTTTAAAGAAATTGCAAGTTAAATGCAATTTTTTCGTCAGATTTGACTAAAAAGCAAAAAAATAAGCGTCAATATATGGCGCTTGGGTAAGAGAAGATTAATTAAGTGATAATTAATCCTGAGAATGATTCTGAGGAAACAAGCAGGCGATCGCCGCCCAACCAGATACAGTGAGTAAACTAACCAAAAATGTAGCCATAACAAAAGCCAACATACCAACCATCCGCAAAGTCTCCATAATGAAGATGTAGGCTGTATATTTTTAACCTAGCAGTTGGATATGACGGAGACGCAAACAGATTGTGACGATTATTTGTACCCTTGATTTTTTTCGTTTTATACGTAAGTTATAGTGTAAAATCATACTCTTAATTGCGTGACAGCAATGTTGCCTGCAAAACAGACATCGACATCACTCCCTGGAGTACGTTCACGCTTGCCGTATTCACCCACATAATAAAAATCGTCGCCATCAATGCGATAGTTGACTGGTAAAGGTTTGGTACAAGGCTGACAAAATACTAACTCTGGTTTGGGTTCTCCTGGTTGTAAATGCGGTAAGTTCACATTCCAAAAGTATCCTGGCTCTAGAGGACGGTGGAGTAACTCAGCTAAAACTTCAGCCGTCAAGTTAGCAGCTAGTTCCCAGTCAAAATTTAGCTTGGCTTTACGATAGTGAGAAATAGCAATTCCTGCAATACCGTGCATGGCTGCTTCTCGGACAGCCGCAACGGTTCCAGAAATATAAGCATCAACCCCCAAGTTACCCCCAGCATTAATCCCCGACAAGACAAACTTGACATCTTGTGATATTTGTGTTATCGCAATCCTGACACAATCTGCGGGAGTACCAGCGATCGCATATTCAGTCTGAGAACGTCTTTGGAGGTTAATCGGGTGAGTGGTAGTAACTTGATGACCACAACCTGATTGGTGGTCTTTAGGAGCAGCAACGATAAAGTTTTTGCTACTGATAGCTTGAGCTAAAGCTTTGATGCCAGGTGCATCAATACCGTCATCGTTAGTTAAGATTATGGTCATAGTAATTTGTAGTTCGTAATTCGCAGCCTCTACCTTCTCCTCAAAACCTAACTTTGATCAGAGGGATTCCAAGCAGTCAGAAAATTCCAGTCCTCATCGTTTTCATGGGTGTCGACTTGCTCATTAGTGGGGTTTTTTCCCTGAATCAAATTGTCATAATTGCCAGAATCAACCCACTTTAAAAGTTCAGATGCTCGCATCACATTCCAGGGTAGACGATGTTCCATGAAGCTAAAAGCCTTGGTGAATTTATCTAAAGCATCCAAATTTTGCATATCAAAAGAACGAGCTTGCAGGACAAAATCGTTGATTGTGTCCTCATTCAAGTATTCACTCGGTAAGCCCCCTAATTTCATCAAGGCAGTAGTAGCAATATTTGCATCCTGACAAGCTAATAGACCGGCGCGATCGCCAGTAAATTTTGCCATAATTATCCAGTTGTATAATGCAATTTCTATACCGTTAATCGCCAGTCCACCTATACCCAGAGTCGTGTTGCTGATCAAGTTCTTCAACGCCGGCATAACATGAGCTATTTGTTGATAAGCCAAATACTTACCTTTAATTCGCGCGACTTCATACCCAAAAACAAACAATAATTCTTCACCAGATAGCCATTCCATCCCTTCCAAATTGATCCCAATTAATGGGTTCTCTACCCCTATTACATAAGATTGAATATATCCCGTACCACGAAACAGATATAGTTCTGGGAGAGGAGCAACATCTAAAATCGTACAAGCTTCAACAAAAGGTTCATAAAGTTGTGGAAAATTACGTTGTGTAACTTTAAACTCACTACCAAGTGTTTGCAACCGTAGCAATTTATCGATGCCGTATTCATTAACTTTTTTGAGCAACAGGGGTAGTACTGGAGTGCGTTCTAAAGACACCAATGCTTTGTGGTCAAATGGATGCTCATAAACTTCTGTTTTTAGCCCTGGGAATTGTTTTCTTGCCATCGATATTTTGCAACCTACTACGGAGAGATTTATGTAGATGACACTAGAATATATTCAATCACTCAACTTCCAAAAATACTGATTAGTTTGATAAATGTGTGAACCTGATGATTTTGACCTTAGTTGTGTAGTATTTTTGGTGCTAGTTGATCTTATGAAATTATCCAATGACACATACCCTCAACCAAGTTTTTAGGATGAGAAAGCTCCTCATCCAGATGATTTTACCTTTATTGGCGGTAATTCTGGCTTCTTCCCTATTTACTGCCCCTGCACTAGCTACAGGAGTATATCAAGTACCCAACCTAACAGCAGGCGATTCTACCTGGGTGATAGATCAGGGCGATGTAATCAGCCGGATTAATGAAGGTACAATTAGTAGCAGTTTCGAGGACTTGGCAAAACAAACGGGTAACGAAGTGAGATTCGTCACTATCCGTCGCCTAGACTATGGAGAAACACCAGAAAGTTTTGCTCAAGCCCTACTGGAAAAATGGTTTCCTAGCAAAGAAGCCCAAGCAAACCAAATTTTGTTAGTACTGGATACAGTTACTAACGGTACTGCCATTATTACTGGAGAGCAAGTCAAGCCTTTGCTCACAGATGCCATTGCCAAAAGCGTGGCTGAGGAAACATTAGCTGCACCCTTACGAGATGGTAATAAATATAATCAGGCATTTTTAGATGCTAGCGATCGCCTAGTTACTGTTCTCTCCGGTCAGCCTGATCCCGGCCCACCACAAATTGTTGACAATGTGCAAGTAGAAGGCACATTCAAAAAAGCAGAAGAAACCGATAAAGGTAACGCCACTGCTTGGGTAGTAGGACTCTTAATTGCCGCTACTGTCATCCCTATGGCAACTTACTACATTTATTTAGCGGTTCAACCATCATCTGAGGGTTAGGTTTAGGAGGTAGAAAGAGGAGCAGAGAGGAGAAATTTCCCTTTTCCCCCTGCCCTCTGCCCCTCTGATTAGTCCTGCACGTACTCTTGTCCTGTGACTAAAGCGACTTCAGCACGAACAAATTCACGACCTAAATAGGCAGCATGATCCAACTGAGTTACAGGACAGGAATGAGTTTCTTCAAAAATTTTCACACACAGTTCTTTTGCTGTTCTTCCACTGAAAACAGTTGTGTGAGTTCTTTCAACTTTACCCCTAGCCGGAATTACTTTTCCTGTTTCTGGATCTACAGCTAAACCACGTTCGTCAATTACATTTGTAAAATGCTTGGCATAAATTAAGCCGGAGGTTCTATCTAAGTAGATAATAAAATATCCGTTAGGGTCAAGGTCAATATGGCGCTGAGAAATTTTGTTATCAATGGCAGCTAAATCTTCAACTATCAAATCCATAAGCTTTAAAAACTAAATTTCTTTATTCAGGGATTTTATATTCTATATCAAGTGTAATCTTTATTGAACAACCATAAAAATCCATTTATTTATGAATGTAAATGTAAACAAGTGGGGTTTAGTAACTACTATGGGAATACCTGCGGGTAGACTTGCACAGATCGAGGAAAGCAAGCTGCAAAATTCAACTTAATTGCGCTACCACTTGATTTTCTAACAAAATGTTATTAGTTAATAAATCCTCGACTGTGATGCGTAAAAAGCGTTGTTCATCAACTTGAAATAAAATTTTAATGCGATCGCTCCCTGGAAATCCTGGTGGTGTGAGTTGGGCTATGGTTCTCGCACCTTCTTTGTCGTTTAGGGGCTTGACGCTAGTAACACCATTATCCAGGCGGCGGGTAATCAAGCGATCGCCATCAAAGTAAACTTCTGTACCGCCTGTTTCTGCACCTAATTCTCCTAATATTAATTCAATGCTTGGTTGATTCTCCAAGGAAGCACCTAAGACTAATTCTACTGGCTGGCTCATGGGGTAGCCTTGCCCATCCTTAATAATGGGATGCCAACTGTGGCGTTGGTTACGGCGATCCCAATAGCGCACACCATAACTATGATAGAGAAAATCTTTGATTTCTACGCCCTGGGATAGTTGCAATGCACCTTGAGCGATCGCCTCAAAGGGTTTTTCGCAACGTATTTTTTCTGGCTGAAAATATTGCTTCACCCATGTCTGCACTGCGGGTAGTTGCACCGTTCCACCAACCAATAAAACGGCATTAATATCTGTGAGTTCAATTCCTTGGCGGCGTGCTTGCTGCAATAAATTAGCTATTGCATCATCTAACTGCTCAAAAAAGCCGTGTTCTTTGAGGATGCTTTCTAGTGTGTCACGGTTTAATTCCAATTCGTAGCTTTCAAAGTTTTCATCATCAAAATAAACTTCACTGGCTTGGTTTTGACTGGATAGTTGAATTTTTACCCGTTCCGCTAGTCTTGTTGTCAAAGAATTTACCGCTAGTCCTTGAGTTTTGGCAAAGTAATCAACTAACCAATTATCAATGTCTGTACCCCCTAAATTCTGCCCAGCTTTTGCTAATACACGGGCAGTTTTGGTTTTTTGTTTGGAATCTTCGGCTAAGGATTTATTACCCCATTTGAGTAAAAATCCTACAGGTTTGGTGTTTGTTTGGGCGCTTTTATTTAATTGAACGAGGGATAAATCTAATGTCCCACCACCAAAATCAACTACTAACAAAATTTCTTGGTCTGCTAAACCATAACCCAAGGCGGCGGCTGTGGGTTCGTCTAACATCCGCACTTGTTCCACAGGGAGAGCTTGGCAGACTTTACCTAACCAATGGCGGTAAATTTCAAAGCTATCCACAGGTACGGTTAATACTAGAGAGTCTAAGCCACCTTCTAGGGGTGCGAGTTGTTGAATGACTTCGGTGAGGAACCATTGTCCTACTTGTTCAAAGGTGACAACTTGTCCGTCTAGTTCTGGTAGGAAGCCTTGGATATCTGCCCCAATTCCCCTTTTGAAGCTACGGAAGAATCGGGTATCACCTTTGAGATCAAGACCGCGATCGCGTACTTGTTGCCCTAATAAAATTTTAGCTTGGTTGGCATCTTCTACATAAACCAAGCTGGGAATAAGTGGGGGATTGAGGCTTTGTTGGATGGATAAGCCTGGTAAGGTGAGGGTTTGGGGCTGTTGGGTGACTGGGTTCCAACGAGCAATTACTGTGTTACTTGTACCAAAGTCAATCGCGATCGCCATATTCTTTTATTATGTTCGCGCAAAGGCGCAAAGTCACAAAGTGCTTTTCTATCAAAGAACTATTGTCCCATAAGCCACCATGACCGCAAATGGGCGATCGCTACTTCTTTTTGTTTCGCTTCGACTTCTATCCACGGAGCTTGTCGATAGATGTTGGGCATATCGGTGATGAGGTTGCTGTGTTTTCGATCCTTGAATGCTTGTTCGCCATTGGAAATATGGACTAGTTGCCATGCTGGGTTTGTCCAGGTTTCTCTGGAGGCGTAAAACATGACGGCGACGCTGGGATGATCGTAGCTATCTAGGTTTTCATGGCAAATATGATGATGGGCATCGAATACCATTGGGATCTGAGCTTGTTGGCACACGTCGAATATTTCTTCGGCGCTGTAGGCGTATTCGTCGTTTTCTAAAGTCAAACGGTTTTTGATGTTTTCTGGCAGTTTGGAGATGACTTTGACTAGTTGTTCACTACGTTGGGATTTACCGCCGTGAATATTCATCAATGACCAAGGGGAACGGGGTAGACCGAGTAAGTCGAAAGTACGGGCGTGTCGTTCTAATATTTTGATACTAGTTTGTACGATTTCAGGAGAGTCGGAACTGAGGACTACATATTGATCTGGGTGTAGTACCATTCTGATATTGAGAGCTTGCGATCGCTCACCAATCTTACCTAAATCAGTGCTGATTTCCTCTAATATATTGGTTCCTATTTGGTCTTCCATATCGCTGAGGGGAAATAAGGCTGAGGAAATGCGATACAGGCGAAGATTATTTTCCTGACACAATGTTAGGGCATCATGTAATCGCTGCAAGTTATGCAGATATATTTCTCGTAAGCTGCTTTCACGTTCAGCTAGAGAAAGTTTTAAATAACGTGTGCGCGTCATCGTCCGAAAGCGCACTTGTTTATCAAATGTGATGCAAACCAGTCCTAACTCTGGTTGAGCGTTTTTTTGTAACTGCGCTATCTGAGGCAGGTTGTTTAACTGGGTTGCAGCCATTGAATTATCTATTGTTACCACTGTTTTATTAAACTTATTTTTCTAGATGTGTGGGCAGTATCTAAAGCCTCAGGTTGGAGAGGCTATGAGATATAAATTTTGTCCCAGCAGAGGCAAAACATCTAGCTGTGGATAGAAAGCATTTCTATACAAATCAGTTTTTAACTAGTCGGATATATTTTTTTGATAAACCAGCAAGATTCACAAGTTGTAAAACCTCAGCCCGACAGGCGATTCATCACCACAGAACCAAAGAGTGAATGTCAAGATAATTAGATGTACCTTTCGGTGGCGCTGTCAAGTTTGTGAAATATTTATTAATATAAATGTATCACCCGAACTCAGAAATCCACACAGTAAGTATTTTGTCAACAGTCACGAACTTTAATAGCAACAGAATAGAAAATTATGAAAGACCAACCACAGTCAGACTCTAAAGAATTTGTAGGCAATCTCAAGAATGGGATATGGCTATTTGGCCTCTCTTCTTGGGTATTTGGTATTACTGACCGCAGCATTGCTTCCTTTGCCGATGGCTATCTATCTGCATTGGATTTAACGCAACTATTTACAGCAGCTACATTCTTTGTAGCTTGGCTATTTTTGAAGCCAACTTCTAGAGTTTAATTAAGTGGAAGTGCTTCACAGGTAGAACTTTTATGAAAACGGGAGTGCGCTTAGAGTACGGCGATTATATTCGCAAAGTCGGGGTAGTTCTGGAATTTTCAGAATTACCCTAACTTTTTAGCGATTCTACAAAATCCATTAGCAGAAAAACTTTTATCTTTGGGTATAGATCCTGATAATTTTTGATATAAAAAAGGGAGTAATTTTCATGATAAATTACTCCCTTTAAATTTATGCTTTTTATAAGCATTTTAGTACTTATAAAAACCCGTAAAACTAGGCAAAAGCAGCAGTTGTCACGTCGTTATTAACAAGAATTTCTTGCAATTCATCGGCATCTACAGTTTCTTTATCAACGAGCATTTGCGCGATTTGGTCGAGGATGTGACGGTTATTTACCAACACTTCCTTGGCGCGGGTGTAGGCTGTTTCTACTAGTTTGTGGACTTCTTCATCAATAGCAGCAGCTGTCTCTTCCGAGAAATCGCGCTCTGACATGATGTCACGACCGAGGAACATATTGCCTTGTTGACGACCGAGGGCGACAGGGCCGAGTTTATCACTCATACCAAATCGAGTAATCATTTGACGCGCCACACGAGCTACTTGTTGTAAGTCGTTGGAAGCACCTGTTGTTACTTCTTCTTCACCAAAGATGATTTCTTCAGCAATCCGACCACCCAAAGCTACAGCCATCTGATTTTCCAGATAAGCGCGGCTATATAAGCCAGTATCCATGCGGTCTTCACTGGGGGTGAACCAAGTCAAACCACCTGCTCGTCCGCGAGGAATAATGCTGATTTTTTGTACTGGGTCATAGTCGGGCATCAATGCACCAACTAAGGCGTGACCAGCTTCGTGATAAGCTACTAAAACTTTGCGTTTTTCGCTCATTACTCGGTCTTTCTTCTCTGGCCCAGCCAACACGCGGTCAATTGCGTCGTTGATTTCGTCCATCGAAATTTCAGTCAAGTTACGCCGTGCTGCTAGGATTGCGGCTTCGTTTAGCAGGTTAGATAAATCTGCACCGGTAAAGCCAGGGGTACGACGAGCGATTTTATCTAAGTCCACATCCTTGGCCAAGGTTTTACCACGGGCGTGAACTTTGAGAATTTCACTACGTCCTGCGTAGTCGGGACGGTCAACGACGACTTGACGGTCAAAACGACCAGGACGCAACAAAGCTGCATCAAGTACATCGGGACGGTTGGTAGCGGCAATAATAATGATGCCGGTGTTACCTTCAAAACCATCCATTTCGGTGAGTAACTGGTTGAGGGTTTGTTCCCGTTCATCGTTACCACCACCTAAACCTGCACCCCGTTGACGACCTACAGCGTCAATTTCATCGATGAAGACGATACAGGGAGCATTGGTTTTAGCTTGTTCAAATAAATCGCGGACGCGGGAAGCACCCACACCGACGAACATTTCCACAAACTCAGACCCGGAGATGGAGAAGAAAGGTACGCCAGCTTCCCCTGCTACTGCACGGGCTAGAAGGGTTTTACCTGTACCTGGAGGGCCTACTAACAATACACCTTTAGGAATTTTTGCACCGACGGCGGTAAAGCGATCGGCATTTTTGAGGAAGTCTACAACTTCGTTTAGTTCTAATTTGGCTTGGTCAATCCCAGCAACATCACCAAAAGTTACTTGGGTTTGTGGTTCCATCTGCACTCTGGCTTTGGATTTACCAAAGTTCATAGCTTGGCTACCAGGGCCACTTTGAGCGCGACGGAGTAAGAAGAATAAGCCTACCAGAAGCAATACGGGGAAAAATAAGCTGCTTAGTGCCTTAAACCAAAATCCCTCGTCGGTTTGGGGCAGAACAGTAATATCAACGCCTCTTGCAGTCAGAGTATTAATTAGTTCAGGATCGTTGACTAAAGTAACAAGTTTTTTACTAGGGTCATATTTGGGTGTAACCAAGGCTGTAGAACGGTCTGCACTCAAGCTGACTCTTTCTACTCTGCCTTTTTCAACTTCTTGAATAAACTGGCTATAGCGCCATGATTCCCGATTTTGGGGTTGCTTATCAAAAAAAGCTGTGCCAAGCGCAATTACAACAATAAATAGCAGCGCGTACAGCCCCGCATTTCTCCATCTTTTATTCACCGAGGTTTATCCTCCCGTATTTTTGTGCGTAGGGCATTATTAGAATTATGTTAACTTATCTTAACGTATACCAAAATGATACATCTGTCATGCTAAGAATAGTTCCCTGAGTTCCTGTAAACGTGGATGGTAGGAATCATATTGTAACGATTCTCTAGGCTGGTAAACGGTATGTATGGGAATAACTTCCACCACACTATTAGTGTAGGCGATCGCTTCAAAGCCGTTGACTAACTCAGGTGTCCAAGGTTCCTCCCGCACCTTCTGTTGATGAATTTGCAGCCAGTCAATTAACTGCTGTCGCCCAATTCCTGGTAAGATGCCATCTGTTAAAGGTGGTGTCCACCAACTCCCATTTTGCCACCCCCAAAGGTTTCCTGTGGTGGTTTCTAGCCAATTTCCGACGGTATTCACGAAAATAGCTTCTTGGGCATTCATCTTTGTAGCGTTAGTTTTTGCCATCCACGCACTCAGGTAGTTACCAGTTTTATGAGAAGGCAAACTTCGAGATATTTCTGGTTCGGCAATGGTACAAGCTACACCCTGTTTTTGAAGTTCTAATAAATTTTGGGGTAAATACCTACCAATTATCCACTCCCTACCATCAGGAAAGATGGTGATTCTGAGAACGGGGAATTGGGCCAAGAGTAATTCTGCACCTCGGCGGACAAGGTTCCAGTCTGGTTGTTCCCAGGCGAAAGCTTGGATGGAAGTGTGGAGGCGATCGCAGTGCGCCTGCCAATTTGTTAAACTACTATCTAGCGATTCACCATATATCCGCAGCGTTGTAAACACCGTTGCCCCATAGAGTAACCCTGGCTCATAGATATCTAATTCCAAAGTTTGCGACTCAATTAACTTACCGTTATACCAGAACATATTGATGATTGGGAAACTAACTGACTAATGACTAATCTTGTGGTGGAAATATAATTTGATTCACACCCTCAGGAGTCGTAACAATTCTGCCTCCCAACTTTTCAATTTCATTAATTGCTCTTTTCTGAGTTATTTCATCTACTTGATTACTTAATATCATTGCCCAAGTAGAAATTTGTGCATATTTACTATCAGGATTTTGCCTGAGAAAATTAGCTGTTCTTAAAGAAGTAACAGCTACATATTTACTTTCCTCATCTGTATAGTTAGTAGCCCAGTTAGCTGCTGTTGTAAACGATTGTTGAGCAGCTTGATAATTTCCTAAAAATAATAACTCATCAATTCCTTTATAACGCCAAACGTAATATGACTTTTCAGGTACTTTCGGTTTTAATGACTTTAAAGCTTTGTCCATCAATACTATAGAACGTTCTGGCATAGCAGCATAGAGAGAAATACTGGTTGAAAGACTAATATAGACTTCCAAAAATCTTGGATCACGTTCTATAATCACTTCAAAATATTCTGGACTCAGACCATAACCAGTTTTAGCTCTAATTTCTTCGTCACCAAAATATTGCAAAAAATTCAAATATACCCAATTAGCCATTAAGTTATCGTAACCAAAACTGGGTGTTTTTTTGAGTAAATTTAATCTCAGGCTCTCTGCTTGAATATCTTTTTCTAAACTTGCTAAAGAAATATCTTGTTGATTCTTCAATAAATTTTGTAGTCGGGGAGATTGTATCCAGCCAATGCTTAAGGCGCATAGGCAGACTACACAAGGAGCAAGTATCCTGTGACGAGACATTAGCATAAGATTTCTAGCCTTATTTTATATAAGTAGTCTGCCCGTAAAAATATCTAACTTTATCACTCAACTTGAAACATCTGTAAAGCATTCATCCTCTAAAGTACGGTAACACTTTAAACTAAAAAATCTTGAAGTCTTCCCAGGTAAGGACTTTAAGCAGTTTTATCCATTTAAGGTCAATATATTGTGCTTGAGGAAGATTCACATACATTGCCACAATATTAAAAGCTATGGAGTATAAATAAACAAGCAGAGTAAAGCTGAATATTTTAAGTGTTATGTTATACTCCTACCGAGCAGCCATTATCGAATATGTGCTGAACTCATTTGTTAAATTTACTTAACTTTATTTAATGAAAGTTAGTAAAATTTCTAACATCACTTAAAATGGGCTATTGTCTGCATTTAAACCCTTAATTTTTCATAACATCATGGAAATTACTCTCACAGAGGCATCGGTAAATAAAAGTAAAATTGTGAAATCAGAAAAAGATGATTTCCAATCAATCATCACGGATCTTGACTCTAATAATTTGGATGCTAATAGAATTATTGATGCTATTAAGTCGGCTATCGCTGAAGTTGTAGAACTCGAAATCACAACTTGGGTGGTAGAGCCATCAACACAATCAGAGGAAGAATTAGCAAATAGTACGGAACCGGCTAAACCAGGCAACCGAATTTACACAAAAATTAATTTGATCAGTGGGGATATAGAAAATGAAGTTGGAAGTCAATTTTTAGCTAGTGGCCCTTACTCAGAACTCCTCAATTTTCACTTGGTTCAAGTTAAAGATAGTCGAGAAATTATGCAGAAGAATATAGAAAGTGTCCAAAAAATATATAAGATTTTGATGGAGATGTATAACTCGCGGAAGACATCTCAACTATAAGGTAAATATTATATTTACCTGTTAATTTTTTTTGCCTCTACCTCTACTTAAAGGCATCATATAACGACAGTATTTACCAGGATTATAAGAGGTAATTGCTATGCAGAATAGAACTCAAGCAACAGACAGTCTTCAGACTCCAGATGTAAATGGGAGTATATTTTCTAATGATGTATCATTAAAAAATGGTAATCAACCCAGAGATGCTATTCAGTTTAAGTCTAGAGATTTATTAAACAAGTTTGTTTCGTCTGTCCAAGTATTAGTTGATGATATTACAGCCTTAGAAGTTAATACTATGGTTGTTTCTAATATCACTGGTGCTAAATTTAGTGCTTGGGAAGCTTATCAAGAAATTTATTCTATACAGGATAAAGATTATTTTAATGTAAACAAAATTCCTGAAGATATCTCATTACGAGAGCGTTATCAAGGTCTATTTTCTCAGCTTGAAAGAGAGTATTTTTATATAATTATTGAGCATGAGCAACTACACAATGAAAAAGTAGCACAATACCATCAAAGATTACAATTTTTAAAAGAAATTAAGAAAGGAAATATAGTTGAATCTGATCCCCGGTATATGGAATTAGCTCGTCCTATATTACCGGCTCCGACTCCTGTTTTAGATGGGGTAAATTTAGAAGATCAAAATGAAAATTGGAAACAAACGTGGGAACAAAATCATCGAGAAATTCAGACGCTCTTGAGTAATGATAAATTTGTGCGTACTCTGCGAAAGGTTGCTGAACTGAAAGCTGCTCTTGATGGTGGAGATGTGACAAATATTAAAACTGATACTATTTATGCTCAAACGGTTATGCAGTTAGACGGAGATATCATCACTCGATACCATAAAGACTTGTTTAGTTTGCCAGAGGAAACAAAAAGCTTAATTCTGCAAGTTCACAATGAAGGAGTGGTTGCTGGGGAAAAACAATGGCATGGAGTGCTGGATTTTGTAATTAATTTGGTAAGAAGTTTGGCGAATTTATCTTTAAATGGACGACGATAACATACAAACAAATAATCTTGCTGATCTTACAGTTGCTATTGCCTTGCAAATTCCCCAAGGTACTAGTTTACAGCTTCAGGTTAATCAAACTCATTATAGTTTTTATCTAAATCAGCAAGTTGTAGAACAAATTCAACAAGCAAAAAATACGGGTATTCCTCTTGATATTCCGCCCAAAGTTTTAATTCCTCTGTGGTACTATACTTGTTTTAGCCATAACGTTGTGCCAACAGATGAAGCAGAAATTACTAGTAAAGTTGTAACGAAGTCTTACATTATTTTTCTAGTAAATATTCTCAAAGCCTTTGGTAATAAATCTTTACAGAAAAACACAACTTTACAACCTGGATTTACTTTCACTTCTTACTATCAGTTAGAGCAATTACCATCTGTTAATGATTATAAACAAGACCGTGTTTTGCAAAGCGTTGTTTTATTTCATGGTGATATATTGCACAAAATTAAATGGGACTTTATCCAAAATAATTTGGATTGTCAAAAAATTATTGCTGCTCACTATTGGCTAACAGAACAAATTTTGAGTGCTTTGAGGAGTAAGTTGAACTTGTTAGTTTGGGAGATATCTTCGCTAGTTACTAGCGGTTTTTTGACATGGAATATATCTAAATTGGATTTACTATACTTAGGAAGTAATATTATATTTCTTATCATATTATGGTTAGTGATAACTGTAGTATTTATCTCTGTTCGTTATGTATTTGTTAAACAATTACAGAAAAATACTACTATCAAATACCAATATTTAAATTGGTTATCCTGGGGAATAACTTGTATTATTCCCATACTTTCATTGACAATTTTTAGTATGAGCAAAGGAATGATTCATACAAGTACTGTGTTATTACCATTTATCCCACCACTTATACCTCTAGTAGCCAAACGCAGTCTAAATTTTATCTTGCCACTGCTTGGTAAGTTGATGATACGCCGCTTATTGTCTGTGTGAGAATTTAAGTAGTTATCATCAACTACGAAAATGAAAAAACATGAACCATCTTTTTCTTTTTGTGTCTATGTGGTTCAATATTTTCTATCACTAAGACATAGAAGTCATCAATAATAATTTTACCTTTTCAATAGATGCCAACATTGTTGGGCGATCGCCCAATCTTCTTGAGTGTGAATTACTAACACTCGTACTGTAGAATCAGCAGTGGCGATATCTATATCCACTGGTTTGTTTTGATTTTTCTCCGGGTCAATTTTTAATCCCAAAAATCCAAAGGCTTCACAGGCTGCTTGACGAATACCTGCGGATTTTTCCCCTGCGCCTGCGGTGAACACTAACACATCCAAACCTCCCAGACTCGCCAGCATGGAACCAATACCAGAACGCAGACGGTGGACATACATATCCCATGCCAGTTGGGCGCGGTAGTTACCTTGAGTAATGGCTTCTATTACCTGGGGTAAATCGCTGGAAACACCAGAGATACCCCGTAAGCCGGAGGCTTTGTTTAAAACATAGTCTAATCTTTCGGCAGAATAATCAGATTGTCGCATTAAGTGAATAATAATCCCTGGATCGATGGAACCGGAACGGCTACCCATCATCAACCCATCTAAGGGCGTGAATCCCATTGTAGTGTCAACACTGCGACCATTTTTAATTGCAGCCAAAGAGCAACCGTTCCCCAAATGACAGGTAATTATCCGCAGAGATGCCACATCTTGACCGAGAACTTGGGCTGCGCGAGCAGAACAGTATTGGTGACTAATGCCATGAAATCCATAGCGGCGGATACCTTGTTCCACCCATTCATAGGGGCCGGGATAGATGGCTGCGGCATCAGGTAAGGTGGCATGAAAGCCAGTATCAAATACTGCTATTTGGGGGACATCTCCCAAGCTTTTTTCGATAGCTTCTATACCTTCCAAAGCGGCTGGGTTATGTGCTGGAGCTAGGTTTGATAACTTAGCGATCGCCTGTTTAACTTCTTCTGTAATAATTACACTACTGCGGTAATTTTGCCCACCATGTACTACTCGATGTCCCACTACATCAATTTCTGATAATTGACCGATAACCTTAGTCGCGCCACGACTGAGGGTATAAAGCATATAAGTGACGTGTGCTTGACGGGAGTCGCCATAAATAGATTCATGAAGCGTTTCACCCGTGGCTGTTTTCACTTCAATTTCCGCCACACCCCTATCTTGAGTCCAGTTAACTTTCCCTTCCCAAAGCGGCTGGGGTGCTTCACTCAGGAGAGCATCATCTGGGATTTCATACAAACAACTTTTTTGGCTACTTGAACCAGCATTCAAAATTAGTACTTTCATTACTTTTGCTTAATTCAGGTTTGTGAAGTGTGAGCTATATCGTTGCTTAATTTCAAGTATTTATTAAACTTATTACCGATATTTTAGGAAAAGCAAAGACGTGAACCGTTTCCAGAAGCTATCCTCAATCGTGTTTCTGTTATTAGCCTTTCTCTATCCGCCTACATTGGTTGAGGCTAAAGAAAGTACTCAAAATAATGTTCTCAATGAGCAGAGTATTGAAGCAGAAACAAACTTAGTTGCAGGTGAAAGTGGAGAACTTTTGCTAGCTCACCACCACCGTAGACAACATTATTACGGGCGAAGAAGGGCTAGACGGTATTATCATGGACGGCGGCGTAGAGGTCATTATTACAGACGGCGCAATCATAACAGACATTATTATCGGCAATACTATCGCCATAGACGATCTCACGGTAGATACTATCGCAGAGCGCGTTATCACGGTCAATACTATCGTAATGGAGGATGGGAACTTGTCCGCGATCGCTATGGGCGATTAGTATACGAGTGGCGACGTCATCATTAACGATTGACCAGATAAATTTTCTCGTTTTAGTGAGGTACATCTCACTTATTTTAGGGGCTAGAATGTACCTCATTTAATTGCCAATTAACATAAATCATTCATTGTACAGAACATCTGAAAACTATAATTGGCTTGGGTTAGAACTATTATTTGTTGTCTGTTATCCTCATACCGCATATCCATAATTTTGTGTAGTTGAAGCTATCTCCTCATTCCTGAATAAATTTCTTAGTATTCAAAATATCACTCTCAGGATAGATATAACCCTATTTAATAAGACTATATGTTTTTCACTGATATCCTTTTTTACTAACAATGAAAAACATGAAAAGTTTTGCAAAATTATCTTCCCTCGCCATATTACTTTGTGGCTTAGTTTATCCACCTTTTTTGGCTGAGGCAAAAGCTACCAACATCAGTAATAACATTGATCAACAAAGTATTGAACCAGGAGCCAACCTGATTAATGGTGAGCCTGGAATTACTTTACTTGCTCAACGTCGTGATGTCCGCAGACGATATATTCGTCGTCCAGTCGGTAGAAGATATTTACGTCGTGGTGTCCGCAGACAATATATCCGTCGTCCAGTCGGTAGAAGATATTTACGTCGTGGTGTCCGCAGACAATATATCCGTCGTCCAGTCGGTAGAAGATATATTCGTCCTGGTGTTCGCAGACAATATATCCGTCGCTAACACTAAGACTTTATGGAAACAGGGGATTTAATGGTTAGTGGCTGGGTTCCATCAACCAATAAGCCACTAACCACCGAATGAAGCAATCTAAACTTAGTGACTTGCGACTACTTCTAAACGAGCTAATCTCTCGGCTAGTAGTGTTTCTAACTCTTCCAGCGCTTTAGTAAAGCCTTTGATACCTTCGTCTAGTTTGTCATAAGCCATGCGGTCAGCCGCGTGCATCTTGTCGAAAGTAGCTTTGTCGATGGAAATCTTTTCAATATCCAAAGTAGCTGCTTTCGCTGGGTCAAGTTTGCGGGGTAGCTCACCAATGGTAGCTTGTAATTCACCCAACAAACCTGGGGAAATTGTCAGCAAGTCGCTACCCGCAAGCTCAGTAATTTCGCCAATGTTACGGAAACTAGCTCCCATAACTTCGGTTGTATAGCCGAACTTCTTGTAATAGTTGTAGATTGTGGTGACAGATAATACACCTGGGTCTTCCGCAGAGGGGTAGCTATCACGTCCGGTTTCTTTTTTGTACCAGTCAAGAATCCGACCAACGAAAGGAGAAATTAAGGTGATACCGGCTTCTGCACAGGCGATCGCCTGATGCAATCCAAATAGTAATGTTAAGTTACAGTGGATACCTTCTTTTTCCAGAATTTCCGCCGCTTTGATACCTTCCCAAGTAGAAGCAATTTTAATCAAAACACGCTCTGTGCCAATACCAGCTGCTTTATATTGAGCGATTAATTCCCGTGCTTTGGTAATAGTAGCTTCAGTATCGTAAGATAAGCGAGCATCTACTTCTGTAGAAACGCGACCAGGGATAATTTGTAAAATCTTTAATCCAAAAGCAACCGCCAGACGGTCAAAAGCTAAGGAGACAATTTGAGTTTTGCTTGCACCTGCGCCTGCATCTTTTTTAGCTTGGAGTAAGGTTTGATCTACAATTTCCTGATATTCTGGCATTTTAGCAGCTGCCGTAATCAGTGAAGGATTGGTGGTCGCGTCGCGGGGTGTAAACTTTTCAATTGCTTGAATATCACCTGTGTCTGCAACTACAACAGTCATTTCTCGCAATTGTTCTAGTAGATTTTTAGTCATAAAATACTCCATGATTTTAGTTTGTTAAGACTTACTTGCTGGGTTGCTAGATCCCCGACTTCTTCAAGAAGTCGGGGATCTGACCTTGCTTTGGACTAGTAAGTCCCTTTTGTTTAGGATTTACCCTATCCCCTCTTCTCCACACCCTTGCTTATTCCTTATAATTCTGATTTTGGCAATTTTTCTTAACCATTGCCCAATTTGGTTAAATGGCAAAAGCCCCAGACTTATTCTAGGAATATTAGGCTGTGATCGGTTGTCCAATAGAATGCACTTTGATTAAACTAGTTGTGCCTGATTTACCAATTGGTACTCCAGAAGTAATTACAACCTTGTCACCTTCATGCACCAAACCCGTTCTGACGGCAGTGTTTATAAGATTTATAAACATTTCCTCCGCATTGTGGACTGGTGGAGTCAGCAACGGTTCCACACCCCAAGAAAGTGCTAACTGATGGTAGGCTGTTTCATCGGGAGTCAAAGCAAAAATGGGTGTACTCGGACGATATTTCGACACAAGTTTTGCTGTACTCCCCGATGTGGTGTTGCAGAGGATCGCTTTTGCACCTGTTTCGTAGGCGATGCGACAAACGGCTTCGGCTACGGATTCGGTAACGCTAAGACTACCCGCTTCATGTGTCCAGCAATGTTTGCTACCCTCTTCTAAGGATTTTTCTGTGGTGATAGCGATATCGTGCATAATCTGGACGGCGGCGATGGGATACTCTCCCACAGCCGTTTCCCCAGAGAGCATGACCGCATCTGTACCATCAAAAATGGAGTTAGCAACGTCGGTAGCTTCGGCGCGGGTGGGGTCGGGGGCGCTAATCATCGACTCTAGCATTTGCGTTGCGGTAATCACGGGCTTACCCGCTTGGTTGCAACGGCGAATGATGTCCTTCTGAATCAGGGGGACTTCATGGATCGGCATTTCTACCCCCAAATCACCACGGGCAATCATAATTGCGTCAGCGACGGCGATGATAGAATCAATTTGCTCAACGGCTTCTGGGCGTTCAATTTTGGCAATCACCCGAATCGTTTTCCCAGCCGCTTCAATCATCCGTTGAGCTGGTTCTAAGTCATAAGGCGATCGCACAAAGGAAACCGCCACCCAATCCACATCCAACTGGATACCAAAACGTAAATCCTGTAAGTCCTTTTCGGTGATGGAACTGACAGGTAAACGAGTCGCTGGGAGGTTAACACCCTTACGAGTAGAAATCACACCACCAATTTTCGCCACAGCCCGAATGTGATCGGCATCGCGATCGGTGACAATCAACTTGACACGACCATCATTAATTAAGATGGGTTCCCCCGGTCTTACCATTGCAAACAAAGTCGGCAAAGGTAAAGGCAATTCATCGAGACTATCACCCTTTTCTTGCAAGACAAAAGTGACTTCCTTGCCAGCCTCTACCATTAACCCTTCCGGCGGTAAAGTTCCCAAGCGAATCTTGGGGCCGCAAAGGTCTTGCATAATAGCGATCGGTCTTTGCTTGTCAGCGCTGATTTGCCGCAAATACTGAGCCGTTTGGGCATGAAAGTCATAAGCCCCATGAGAAAAATTCAACCGCGCTACATTCATCCCAGCTTCTACCAACGCTTCTAACCGTTCTGGTGCAGATGTAGCAGGGCCTACAGTACAGATAATTTTAGTCCGACGCATAGATATTGGGGATAGGGGACTGGAGATTGGGGCGCAAGGGAAATCAAGTCAAAATTCAAAATTAAGAACTCACGTGATGTGCGACTTATTCTTGAAACCCCTCTCCAAACCTCTCCCCTGCGAGGAGAGAGGCTTTAATTATTACTCCCCTTCCCTGCAAGGGAAGGGGTTGGGGGTTAGGTTTGAAAGAAAGTTGTACTCAGCACTTTTGACTCCCCGCTTCCCATTTTCTTAAACAGCAGCCAGTTGTTCTTTTTTTACCATTGACAACATTAGGTCAACTACACGATTGGAGTAGCCCCACTCGTTGTCATACCAAGCAACTACCTTGAAGAAGTTGGAATTTAGCTCAATTCCCGCGCCTGCGTCGAAGATGCTGGAATGAGTATCACCCTGAAAATCTGTGGAAACTACTTCTTCATCGGTGTAACCTAAAACACCTGCTAGTGAACCTTCAGATGCTTGCTTCATTGCTGCACAGATGTCTTTGTAACTGGTGGCTTTGGCAGTCTTGAAGGTCAAATCCACAACGGAAACATCTGGAGTAGGGACGCGGAAAGCCATACCAGTTAACTTACCTTTCAACTCTGGTAAAACCAATGCCACCGCTTTGGCTGCACCTGTGGAAGAGGGAATAATATTTTGGGCTGCACCTCGACCACCGCGCCAGTCTTTCTTGCTGGGGCCGTCTACCGTGGGTTGAGTCGCAGTCATAGCGTGAACTGTGGTCATTAACCCTTCGGTTAGACCAAAGTTGTCATTAATCACCTTAGCGATGGGTGCTAGACAGTTGGTGGTACAGCTAGCATTGGAGACAATCAAATCTTTGCTGGGATCAAATAAATCGTGGTTAACACCAACTAAAAGTGTCCGCACTCTATCTGGGTCTTTGGTAGGGGCAGAAATTACTACACGCTTTGCTCCTGCTTGTAGGTGCTTAGATGCGCCTTCATAGTCGGTAAATAATCCAGTCGATTCTACGACATAATCAGCACCTAATTTTCCCCAAGGTAATTCTGCTGGATTTCTGACTGATACACAGGGAATAAAATGTCCATCGATCACAATACCGTCATCTTTGGCTTCAATTTGGTTTCCTAGCTTACCGTGTGTAGAGTCGTATTTTAAGAGATAAGCAAGGTTATCGGGTGGTACGAGGTCGTTAATTCCCACAAACTCGATGTTAGGGTTATTAATGCCAGCGCGAAGCACAAGTCGCCCGATACGACCAAATCCATTGATGCCAACTTTTAACTTCGTCAAAACTAACCTCCTACATTTTCGTCAAATCAATCTGGGCTTTTACCCTAGCTTTAACAGTGCAAATAGCCAGGGAAATTTTAGTCTGACTGAGCTGATCGTGACAGCCCCAGACGCTTAAAGCCCAATTACTTGGCATCTTTTAAGGTTTGGAGAGTTCATTTTGCTAAGTTGCAAGATCCCCGACTTCTGCAAGAAGTCGGGGATCTGGAGGGGATCTGGATCAAACAAGAAGAAAAAAGACCCCCTTTCTCCCTCATCTCTCCTACCCTCTACTCTCTAATACGGCCATTGCCAGTCACTAATTTCTGGCATATCTTCGCCGTATTTGGAAATGTAGTGTTTGTGTTCGATGAGCTTGTCTTGTAGTTGTTGTTTGACATAAGCTGCTTTGTAGCCTAGTTTTGGTACGCGATCAATTACGTCCATTACTAGATGGAAGCGGTCAAGGTCGTTCAGCACAACCATATCAAAGGGAGTGGTAGTAGTTCCTTCTTCCTTGTAACCGCGTACATGGAGGTTATTGTGGTTGGTTTGACGATATGTTAAGCGATGGATGAGCCAAGGGTAGCCGTGAAAGGCGAAAATGATGGGTTTGTCGGTGGTGAAAATTGTATCGAAGTCTTTGGGACTTAAACCGTGGGGGTGTTCTGTGTTGGGCTGTAATGTCATCAAATCGACAACGTTGACTACCCGCACTTTTAAGTCAGGGAAGTGGCGGCGTAAAATGTCTACAGCTGCCAAGGTTTCTAAGGTGGGAACATCTCCAGCGCAAGCCATGACTACATCTGGTTCACCGCCTTGGTCGTTGCTTGCCCATTCCCAAATACTAATGCCTTTGGTACAGTGCTTAATTGCTGCATCCATATCTAGGAATTGTAGGGCTGGTTGTTTGCCTGCAACAATGACGTTGACATAATTACGGCTTCTTAAACAGTGGTCTGTCACTGATAATAAGGTGTTGGCATCGGGGGGAAGATATACCCGAATAATTTCCGATTTTTTGTTAACTACATGATCAATAAAACCAGGGTCTTGGTGAGAGAAGCCATTGTGGTCTTGTCGCCAAACATGGGAAGTTAACAAGTAGTTGAGAGAGGCTACTGGTCTGCGCCAAGAAATGTGGCGGGTGGTTTTCAACCATTTGGCGTGCTGGTTGAACATGGAGTCGATGATGTGAATAAATGCCTCGTAACAGGAGAAGAAACCGTGACGACCTGTTAGCAGATATCCTTCTAACCATCCTTGACAGCAAGTTTCACTGAGGATTTCCATGACCCGACCACTAGGATCGAGGTGGTCGTCTTCTGGGAGAGTTTCAGCAACCCATGTCCGGTCTGTGACTTCTAGCACTGCGTTGATGCGGTTTGATGCTGTTTCATCAGGGCCGAAGACCCGGAAGTTCCGGCTGTCTAGGTTGAGTTTCATCACATCCCGGAGGAATTTGCCTGTGACTTGGGTAGCTTCGGCAATGATTCTACCTGGTTTGGGAACGTCAACGGCATAGTTTTTAAAGTCTGGCATCACCAGGTCACGCAACAGGATACCGCCGTTGGCGTGGGGATTGTCTCCCATACGCCGATCGCCTTTCGGTGCCAATTCTGCTAATTCTGGTAGAAGTTTGCCGTTAGTGTCGAAGAGTTCTTCTTGTTTGTAACTCTTCATCCACTCTTCCAGGAGTTTCAGGTGTTCTGGATTACCTGATACATTGCCAAAGGGTACTTGGTGCGATCGCCAGTAATCTTCTGTTTTTTTCCCATCTACTTCTTTT
Organism: Anabaena subtropica FACHB-260; assembly: GCF_014697105.1. Lineage (GTDB taxonomy): Bacteria > Cyanobacteriota > Cyanobacteriia > Cyanobacteriales > Nostocaceae > Trichormus > Trichormus subtropicus. Next base: position 191,780 of record NZ_JACJRF010000002.1, read on the forward strand.
GGCCCTGTCCATCCTTTGGGGGTTCTCAGGACGATCATTGGCCACTGGGGACGCTTGGTAAATCCATGTACACGGGCTTCTCTTTGGATACTGTGAATCTCCGCAATCACTGTATCTAAAGTTGCTGCCATTTGTTGATGCACAACTGCGGGATCAGCACCTTCAACGAAGTAAGGTTTATAACCATAGCCGACAAATAAGCTTTCTAATTCTTCGTGGCTTAACCGTGCCAAAACTGTGGGATTGGCAATTTTATACCCATTCAGGTGGAGAATAGGCAATACAGCACCATCATTTACAGGATTAAGAAATTTGTTGGAATGCCAACTGGTAGCTAAGGCACCAGTTTCAGCTTCCCCATCACCAACAACCGCCGCTACAATTAAGTCTGGGTTATCAAAAGCTGCACCAAAGGCATGAACAAGAGCATAACCAAGTTCACCACCTTCATGAATTGAACCAGGGGTTTCCGGTGCAACGTGGCTGGGAATCCCACCAGGGAAGGAGAACTGTTTGAAGAGTTTTTGCATCCCTCCAGCATCTTGGGAGATGTTCGGGTAATACTCGCTGTAAGTACCTTCTAAGTAAGTATTTGCTACTAATCCAGGCCCGCCATGACCAGGCCCGGCAATGTAAATCATACTTTGGTCGTACTTTTTGATAATCCGGTTGAGATGGACGTATATGAAGTTTAGTCCTGGGGTGGTTCCCCAGTGACCTAAAAGACGTGGTTTAACGTGTTCTTTGTTAAGTGGTTCTCTGAGTAAGGGATTGTCGAGTAAATATATTTGTCCAACTGATAAATAGTTGGCTGCACGCCAGTAGGCGTTTATTTTTTGCAATTCTTCATCTTTTAAAGGCTTTATCTGTGGAGGACTTGCTAAAGTCATCTGAATCTCCAATTAAACAATAAATTTGCTGGATTCGTTAGTATGCCAGTCTAGTGTTCTCAGGTATGCGAGTCATCTTACTTATGACGAATGTTTCCACTGGCAGACTGGAACTTTAGGCTTGATTAGCCAATTTCATCCATTTTCGCCAATCTCAATAAAAGTAAAGAAATTCTGTTGCTCGCTCCCCTGAAAGGTTAACAGACTTCACATTGTAGTGAGTAATTTTTAACATTGATTTTATCTAGTGTTAAGAAAATCACATTTGAATTCAAAATACAAATAGTAATGATTAGTATTTTGATATGGGAAAGTAATACTTTTGATAGAAGTAAATGAAATTACAAGCACATCTTTTTCTCTGTGTCTTATACCAATTGGGAAAAAGAAGGCGACAGACACGCATTCCTCAAGTCTTGTTATGCCTGGCGTTTTAATTTTTTATTTTTAATTGGTATTAGTGCTGCTGTGACTCAATATTTTTTACTACTAAAGCAAAGAAACACGAATTATTTTCAAGAAAAGGGCGTAAGTGTTGAAAATACTTACACCCCTAAATTTCTGACTCAAACTCTAGTTGTCATTGCCAATGCGACAGCCCTAAAAAATGCTAAATCTAAAAAACAAAAATTTCTTAAGTTATTGATTTTGCATATTTAGTTTTAACTTTTAAATACTCCTGGTTCTTTCTGGATAGGCAAAACAGTTAAAACATCGGTTTGAGAACAATATTTTAGGTCTTCATGACATTCAAGGCGTAACAAACGTTTGCCGTGACTAGCATGATGGAACAATCCTAATAAATTGTTTTGCCATTGTGAGTAAAGAGCGATCGCACTAATTACTTCATCATTACCAGCTAATTCCTCTGGGGGTAACTGGGATTTTTCGACAACGCTGTGAGCGATCGCTCCTGCACAAGCGGTATCTTCTAAAGAATAACTACCTTCCCAACCTGAGCCGACAATCCAGACTATCTCTGGTTGTTTTTCCAAAAGATATTGGACTACGGTAGCTCGGTTAATAAAAGCAGCTGTCAATACAGTGGCAGAGTCTTGTACCCGTTTTAAAGCACGAGTACCATTAGTAGTACTAATAAACAAGCGTCGTCCCTCCACTAATTCTGGTGTGCAGTCAAGGGGAGAGTTACCCAGATCAAAACCAACGACTTTCCCGCCACCACGTTCTCCGGCTCTGAGCCGTTTTTGTGGAGGCCATGTTTCACTAACTGCAATTAGTTCATCCAAATCGCTGAAGACCTGCACCGCTTCACCGCCAGCAGAAAGGACGGTGGCAATTGTGCTAGTGGCTCGTAGGACATCGACTGCGATCGCGCAGTCTGGAACCTGATCTTTGGGGGTTAATTCCGGAGTATGGTATACAAATAGCTTCACGCGCGGGATACACCTGCTCTAAATACTACTGTCGAGATTACATTCTAATTGGTGTCATTACCCATAATGACAACTGAATTGACCTTATTTCTTATGGTTAGGCAAGATTATTTCTTATTATGGGATTTATGCGATCGCTGACTAACTTAAAGATAATCCAGAAAAAGACAGGGAGTTGAGGAGCAAGGGATAATAATAACTGACAACTGACAACTGACAACTGACAACTGACAACTGGCAACTGACAACTGGCAACTGACAACTGACAACTGGCAACTGGCAACTAATATGGCTCCTTTACCCGACTATCGTCCTAAACAAATGTCTGTAGGCCCTCTGGAAGCAGAAATCTTAAATATTGTCTGGGAAGTGGGTTCAGCTACAGTTAAAGATGTCCACGATCGCATTCTGGCTGACCCTAACCGCGAATTAGCTTACACCTCTGTAACTACTGTTTTGCGTCGCCTCACAGACAAAGGTTGGTTGGCTTGTGATAAAAAAGGACGGGCGTTTTACTGGCGACCATTACTTTCTCAGCAACAAGCACAGGTCATTAAAGCCCACGATCAATTGCATCGCTTTTTGGCAGTGGGCAACCCTGATGTAGTGGCAGCCTTTGCTGATAGTCTTGATGAAGCAGCCAGCGAACAAATAGAAGCGATCGCCAAACGCATTCAAGCTGCACGCCAAGCCAGGGAGGAACAATAATGCACTTGCTGATGATTTTGACTGTTTTGGCAGTTTCGTGGATTTTCAGAAGTTCTGGGACTAATCCCCAAGGTAATTGGGATGCACGGTGGCAAAGAGCTTTGTTTTTCTTTCTCTTTCCACCTTTGTTAATTTTGATGACGGCGATCGCTCTTTTGTGTATGGGGCCGCAAGGCAAAATGGGAGGAGTATACACAGGTTGGTTGAGCTACGCACTAGCATTAATTTTTCTGGGAATTTTCTCTTTTTTGTGCGTCAAACTGGCTATACAAGGCTGGCGATCGCTACAATCTGCCCGCCATTGCCCTTTAGTTAATTTTGAGGGTAAACAAGTCAGATTACTCAGCACAGAAGCACTATTTGCCGGTCAAATTGGTTTTTGGCAACCTGAATTAGTAGTCAGCCAAGGATTACTACAAACACTGTCCCCAAACCACGTAGAAAGCGTTTTAGCCCATGAGCAAGGACATTTCCATTATAGGGATACATTTTGGTTTTTCTGGCTCGGTTGGGTGCGTTCTTGCACTGCTTGGCTGCCCAATACAGATGCTTTGTGGCAAGAACTTTTAGTATTGCGCGAACTCCGTGCTGACAGTTACGCCGCATCCCAAGTAGATCCCTTGTTGTTAGCAGAATCACTCTTATTAGTAGTAAGTAATGCTTCTGTATTCTCACAATCAGAAATTTGCTGTGCTGCTTTGGGTGATGGTGTAGGCGATCGCTTAGAACAGAGAATAGAAGCCCTACTAGCACCACCAAACCAAACCTCAGACGCTGATTTACTGTCTTGGCATGGTTTCCTGTTGGCACTTCTGCCGTTACTAACTGTGATATTTCACACCTAAGTGAAAAAGCAGGGGAGCAGGGAGCAGGGAGCAGGGAACGTAGAGAAGCAAGGGGGCTTTTGCCCACAATTCGGCTTTGTTTCTACCTTTTCCCCTGCTTCTTGTCAATCAATTTAATTTAAATCATTGCCAATCATTTTTTGTAGGGTGTGTTGTCCTATAGCGCAACGCACCATTCGATATTTTCGGTGCATTAGGACTTAGATGACATCTTTAAAAGTTTAAAATATCTATTGATTCCTCTATCTCTAACTCTAAAATTCTTTCTTTTGTATCTTGAAGTTCTTCTAATTGACCTTCTTTACGATATATATCTGCTGCTTTTTGAAAGTCTTCAATTGCTGCTTGCTTATATTTGATGGCGGCACGAACATTACCACGGTTGTAATAAGCATCGGCATAATTAGAATTAATTTGTATTGCCTGAGTATAATCTTCAATCGCGCTCTCTTCATCCCCTAAATCATAACGAGCGTTACCACGGTTATAGTAGGTATCCGCAGCGTGGGGATTAATTTGTATTGCCTGGGTGTAATCTTCAATTGCTCCTGCATAATCACCAATATCTGCACGAGCATTACCACGATTTTTGTAAGCATTGGCATCGTTGGGATTAATCTTAATTGCTTGAGTAAATCCTGGTTGTATGCCTAATAAATAACGAGAAATTCCTCGATTTTTATATGTATCTGCATACTGAGGATTAATTTTGATAGCCTGGGTATAATCTTCAATTGCTCCTTGATTATCTCCTAAATGAGAACGTGCTTCTGCACGGTTTTTATAAACAACAGCAGCATGAGGATTAATTCTAATTGCCTGAGTATAATCTGCAATGGCGGCTTCATAAGCTGCTATTTGAGATAAAGCTAAACCGCGTTTATGATATGATTTAGCATCATGAAAGTTAATATTTATAGCTTGGGAATAATCGGCGATCGCTGCCTCATAATCTCCCAACTGATAATAAGCTAAACCCCGTTTATAATATAGTTCAGCATCACTCGAAGTTAGTTTTAATGCTTGGTTATAATTATCAATAGATGCAGTATATTCTCCTTGGGTAAAACATTGATCACCCAGTTTTGTATAATCTAAATTTATCTCTTCTTCTCGTCTATCAGGTAAAACATTTTTAATGTCAGTAAATAAAGCTGATTTGATTGAATTATGTTTATTTATCTTAGATGATAATTCTTGCTGAGACTGATATTGATAAATTGGTGGTGTTTGTCTGAAACGATGATAATTTACGGAAGCTTGCAACTGTTCCAAGTATCCCCATAAACCACCACCATAAAGTAATTGCTCTATCCCAAATGAGATTTTACCTGTCTTCAATTTAATCATTTGAGTAGGCAAAAAGCCAGCTAATAATAGATGATATGCCGCTTGTGCTTCGTTAACATCTTCCTTGATAAAAATGCAAACTATCACTGCATTTTTTTCGACTTCTTCGGCACTAACTGACCATCTCACTCGATCAATACTACCGTGACGCGATTTAACTTCAATGCCAATAGCCGGGTTAGCAGTTAAAGTAAAATCTATCTTGCCATCACCACCAAGTCGCTTCTCATAATCTACTTCAGTAATCAAATCAGCTAAACGTTCTTTAACAACCTCCTCACCCAATTTACCCTTGAGGTAGCTAATAAAAACGTCACGGACTGGTGAAACCCGCTTGTATTTTTCAGCCATCAGCCAGCAAAAGTCTCGTAGTGTTGTTAATCTTTCGCCAGAGATAACCGTTAATTCGCTATATTGACCTTCTATTTCGCAATGCAGCAGACAACCAGATGATAACCTTTTAATAAAATCAGACTGTAGCGATCGCAGTAGCGTAATCCAGTCCATTTATAGTTCTGCGAGTTTTTTGGTGAGGTTACTTTATTTTATACCGAGTTGCCTTATATATTCCGCAGGTTCAAACTTAAATTATTCTAACTCTTGTGGAGTGGGCATCCTTGCTCATCCGAATATTTAATTTAGATCAGTTTCAGCTTACCAGCTTCTTTGAGCTACCTCAGAGACAGCATCATAAATTTCTGGCAAATTGAGGGTATAACAAATTCAGAGGGTCACAGAGATGACCAGTACAAACCTCAATCTCCAAAACGCTTCTGGACACCAAATTCTAGCAGCAGCAGGCAAGAAATATCTACGCCCCGGTGGACGAATAGCTACAGAAAAATTATGCGAGTGGGCAAATTTTCATCCTCATGAAACAGTTTTAGAGTTAGCTTCTAGCTTCGGTTACAGTGCGATATCCCTTGCTCAACGCTACCATGTGAAAGTAGTAGGCGTAGAAAAAAATCCTGATAGTGTAGTTCGTGCGCGTGAGAATGTCCGTGCGGCTGGGTTAGAAAATCAAATTGAAATCATTGAAGGTGATATTTTTCATCTGGATGAAATATCAGGAAAGTTTGATTATGTTTTAGCTGAAGCCATTCTCACAATGCAGTCTCCATCAGGAAAAGCCAAGCTTTTGGCGGAAATTCACAATCGACTCAAACCGGGGGGTAAGTTTCTCTCCCATGAACTATTAGCTAATGACAAAGAAGAACAAATTCGTGCTGATTTAGCAACAGTAATTCGAGTAAATTCTACACCACTTTCAGAAGTCAACTGGATTGCAGCTTGTGAAACAGCAGGATTAAAAGTACAGAAACATCAAATCGGCTCGATGAATTTATTAAACTTATGGCGGATGTTTCAAGATGAAGGTGTTTTCAACACCATGCAGATTTTAGTGAATATTTTGATGCAGAAATCTATTCGTCAACGGGTTTTAGCAATGCGCCATATATTTAACAAATACCGCCATGAATTAGGCTATATCATTCTGTATGCTATTGCTCAACAAGACTAGATTTGTTATTAATTCTTCTCGTAATTACTGCCGATAACTGCACCAACAAATTTACAGAATAATCGGAATTTATCAACCATGTCCAACCAAACAATAAACAACCAATCTCTTGTCATCCAACTACGAGAACAAATTGAATATCCCCGTGCTGGAGTTAAGAGTCAAGTCATCTTTCAAGATAAAGTTTGCCAATACACTCTGTTTTGTCTGGCAGCTACAACAGAGATTTCCGAGCATACTTCCACTCGTAACGCCACTATTCATGTTTTAGAAGGCAAAGGAATCCTGAATTTATCAGGTCAAGATATTACTCTTGTTCCTGGTGTTTTCATCTTGATATCGGCTAATGCACCCCATGCTTTAAAGGCTGAAGAAAATTTAACTTTTCTGCTCACACTTTCTGAAAAAAATACAGATAAATAATCAATAATACTTGGGAGTTTTTTACAATGTCATCTTTGTATTCCACCTTCACTCAACACTTAAATATTACCTCTGTTCAATTAGAACTTATCCTTTCAAAAACACTCAATGAGGTTCTCAATTCACCGATTTTACAACAAGAATTAAATAGTTTAGATATCGATTTACTCAAAGAAACCTTACCCACAGCCGGAGCAGTTTTAGCTAAGGAACTACCACCTTTTTACAACTGGTTAAAAAATGAGTTAGGAATCAAGCGGGTTCCTGATAGTCCAGACCATACAACAAAATGGGTAGTTGGTTTTGTGAATAATCAGGAAAGTCTCACTCATTTAGTTGAGTTACACCGTCCCGTTCCTCGTCCCGCGTTAGAAGCTTCTGTTCCTCGCTTAGTAGGAGTGTTCGCAGGTGTGGAAGATAAGCAAATCAGACAAGAATGGCAAAAAGCCGTTGCAGCATTGTGTTTAATTCTAGTTGTCGCATCTCGTGAACAAGATAGATTAAATGGAGTAACTTTATTAGCCTCCTGAACACTGTCAAACTTCTTCGATATTCCCAGACGCGATCGCATCTAATTTCTCACTATCCAATATAATAATTTTGCCGCCTCGACTATACGCAACGACTGGATTTAGCCTTTTAATTAACCGCACGCATTCTTCATAAGTAATACCAATGCTGCGAGCCATCCGATAGTAAGATAACTTGATTTTTAAAATCTTACCTTGTGAACTGGCTTCAGTTCCCGATTCAGTAGCAAAATATTGAATTAATCTAGCCAGGCGAACAATTGCTCTTTCCGAAACTAACCCATGCACTGTTTCATGCAATTGTTGAATCCGAGTATTAAAAACCATCAACATTCGTAAGGCAATTTCTGGATTATTTTGGATGGCTTTTAATAAAGCATCACGTTGGACGGTGAGAATTTCACAATCAGATTCAGCCGTCACAGTTGCAGGTGAAATGCCATTTCCTAATAAAGCAGGGGCGGCAAAAATTTCCCCAGTGTTCAATCCCCGCAAAATAGTTTCTTTTCCCGTGTTTGCTGTTTTGGTAACTTGAATTGAGCCACTGACTACAGCATATAACTTAGCAGACAGGCGATCGCCTTCATGCAGAATAATCTCTCCTTTACTGTAGCTTTGCACCTGGGTGTGAGGTTGCAAATTTGCTTTGTCTGAGGTTTCTAAACCCCCAAACACAATAATCTGTGAAAGCTGTTCTAGGGAGGCCTGCATAATTAGCGTGATCTGAAAACGCCAAACGATGGTAAATTCAAGGTTTCGCTCCTTCTATACTACCTGGACAACACCGAAAGAGCGATCGCACTTAGCGTAGCGTTGCTTAGAAAGGCGAGTGAAGAGTGGGAGCATAAGCTCTTACTTAGTGGAGAGCAAATATTATCTTTTCCCCATGCCCCCTGCTCCCTGCTCCCTGCTCCCTGCTCCCCTGCTTCTTCTTAACTTGATGCAGAATTAGCCGCTTCCTCAGCTTTCGCCGCCGCCGGACTTCCACCCATGCGAATTTCCGAAGTAAAAGAAGCCATACTAAAGCCACCAAACCGCTTGAGGACACTGACGCGCATCCGTAAATTGGGACTAGCAAACCATAAGCGTTCTTCAGACCACATGGTTTCATACTCTGTGGTGAGAGTTAAAGCCCCATCGTCACCCATCTTGTAACGTCCAGCTACAGGAGCTTTTTCGGCATAACCCATTTCTCGTAGTAGTCTACCTTCGCTGGGATTATCTGTATCTGGTACAGTGGCTAATACTGTAGAACCTGTGTGTTTTTCTTCATCCCATTCCATTGTGCCGTTCCAAGTGACTCTCGCACCACAGGAAGCAGCACTAGCAGGAATTTCGTACAATTCGCACAACTTGATGACCTCTGGATGATCTGCTGCTAGTGACTCAATCACCAGATCAGATTTGCCGTCTTCAGATTGCTTAAAAGCTAAATGATGACTGGTACGATGAGAAAACCATTTGCCTGCACTCAATTCAAAAAATTCTTCAATATTCATGAATGAAATTACCTGAGTCTAAATTCTAAAAATCCCACTTATTATTATTAAAAGCTAATATGGGGCTTGATATTAAGCTTGATTATCCATTTCTTCAAGTCTCTTAAGACCAATCCTCGCGGCTTCGGCAACATTAGGATGACTATCTTTTTCTAAGTATTTTAAAGCTGATACGCTCTTGGGAGTGGGAAGATTGCCTAAGGATTCTGCTAGGCGTTGCCGTACTAACCAATCGTCTGATTGAGCAAAGCGGAGAATACTATCGACAGATTCAATGTCTCTAATTTCTCCTAAAGCAGAGATAGCAGCTTGTTGAATAACTCCTTCTTTGCTGTCTAACGCCTGCATGAGTACTTGATGGGCGCGTGGATCTTTAAGATTACCAAGGGAAACAGCCGCACTAAAACGTACTAACCAGTCTGTGTCTTCATAAAAGGCTCGTGATAGAACTTCAAAAGCTCTAATATCACCCAGATATCCCAATGCTCCAGCCGCATCAGCCCGAATCCCATAGTCTGGGTCATTTTCCAGAATAGTTGCCAAAATTGGGTAACATTCTGCTGTTTGTTTGATGCCTAAAGCAAATATTGCCATCGATCGCAGCTGCAAAGATTCGTCATCCAATACCTTTTTAATTAGAGGTACAGCATCCTCAGCAGGGATATTTCGCAAATTGGCCAGGGCTACCATGCGATCGCGCAAATCTGGACTTTCTAACTGAGTAGAAATTTCCTGCAATTGTGAAATAGTCATTTGTCAACGCATTCTTAATGTATCTTTACTTTACTTTACCTGATGTCTCATGTTGGTTTGTGAGGTATTCAGGAATTAGGGTAGAGTGTTTTCCACCTGAATAGAGTTTTATGTATTTGTTTTAGCATTGAGAATTAACAGTATTAAGAGTCAGTTGTGTCTCAGGTATGACGAGAAGCCTTGAGTGAGGAACGTAGGTTAGAGGGACAAACCGAAGTTCAGGAGAAGAACAATGGTTCAACTAAGCGAACGTCCAGGGACTGCCAGAATCAACAACTTCCAAGAAAAGTTTATCTACGAAGTTTGTGCGATTTATGATGCAGAACATCGCTTCTGGGAAGCCCAGCAGACAATGTTGCAGTGTTGCCAAAATAATCAACTCAAGTCTTTGATTGAAACTCACATTCGGGAAACAGAACAACAAATTCAGAATCTAGAACAGGTATTCAATGCTTTAGGACAGCAACCAAGGCGGGTTACTTGTGATGCTGCGGCTGGTCTTGTAAGTGACGGTCAAAAATTAATGCTGTTAGCTTCTGAGAACCAACAAATTCTCAACTTGGGATTGGCTGGTGGTCAAGCTAAGGTGGAACAGTTAGAAATCGCCTGCTACCGTGGTTTGATTAAAGCTGCCCAACAAATGGGACAGGATCAAATCGTACAATTGCTACAACAAAACTTGCAACAGGAAGAACAAACAGCCCAAAAACTAGAGCAGCATTTACCGCAGTTAATGCAAGAAGCTCAATCAGCAGGTGGTTCAAAATCCGGTAAGTCTCGCTAGTGAGTTCCTGAAAGCTTGATCAACCTCAGTTAAACGGATTGAAAACCCCTTTCCATAGAGCGAGGCGCTTCTCGTAGAGTACCTCACTCCCCATGACGGCTACGGTGTACACACAAGTCTGTAAACCTTGTTCCATAACGTTTTGATCCCCCCTAACCCACGCCAGTCGCTCCACTTGGGGAGACCCCAAGACCGCGCTGGCTCCCCTTAAAAAAGGGGGGAACTAGAATCAAAGTCCCCCTTTTGAAGGGAAGCCACTGCGTTGGGCGGGTTTCCCGACTTGTAGCAAGTGGCGTGGATTTAGGGGGATCAAACCACATTCTGAACCCAGCACAAAGATGTGTGTACACCGTAGCCCCATGTCAGGGAGAGGCTTTGAACCCTCCCTGCTCTATAAGTATTAAGTTAGCAATAATACTGTTCAAACATCCTCTTACACCCAAATCTTGACTACGCGACCTAGCAATTCTTGCCCTAACCAAGATGTATTGCTAGAAAGTGTACAAAGATTTTTCTTTTCAACTCTCCAGCTTTTTTGGGGGTCAAATAAAGTTAGTTCTGCCTTGTGATCAGGAGCAAGCACACTAACTTTTTGTTGTATGCACTCAGCCGGACGACTACTCAAAGCCTGCCATAATTCTAAAGCTGTAAATTCTCCAGTTTCTACAAGATGCTGCCAGAGTAAGGGTAAGGCTAACTCGAAACCGATCGCTCCTGGTGGTGCTTCCGCGAAGGCTTGGACTTTTTCTTCGTAGGTATAGGGTGCATGATCAATAGCGATCGCATCTATCACTCCTGTGCGGACTCCCTCCCGTAATGCTTTGACATCACTGGAATTACCCAAAGGCGGATCTAAACGGAGGCTAGTGTGATAGTTTTTAACTGCTTTGGTATCTAGCAATAAGTGTAGCCAAGTAGTGCTGGCGGTGATGGGCAAACCATTAGCCTTGGCAGTGGCTATAAGTTCCACACTGCGGGCTGTAGACACACGCATGATGTGTACTTGAGTATTACCTGTAGCTGCAACTAACTCGAGTAAAGCAGCGATCGCGGTTGTTTCTGCACTAGCGGGGACGGGAGGTAAACCAAAGCGAATGGCGTTTGCACCTTCTCTCATTACACCATTAGACATGAGTTGGCGATCGCATGGCCAAAATGCCAGGGGTTTTGCCAATGGTTGGACATATTCCAACACTCGCCGCATCAGGTTGAAATTGTCTAAAGGTAGCCCATCAGTAAAACCAACAACACCCGCCGCCGCTAAATCTGCCAATTCTGTCATCTGTTTACCAGCCACATCCAGGGTGATAGCACCCCAAATATGGAGCAGGGGGAGAGGAGACAAAAAAGAATGGCTTTCTTCTCCCCTGTTCCCTACCCCCTTTACCTTCTTCTGCAACTGTGCCACAAGCGCCGGCTGATCAATCGCCGGGGATGTATCGGGTAAAATGCTGACTCTGGTAAAACCACCAGCCGCCGCCGCTTGCAAGAAAGATGAAAGTGTTTCTCGCTCTTCAAATCCAGGCTCTCCAGAGTGGCTATATAAATCCACTAAACCAGGCCCAAGAACTAATCCCTGACAATCTCTGATTTGAGTATCAGGACTGATATCAGAAATATCTGGGACATTGGCCTTTAGCCCACCGTCGGTTTTCCCTTGGATTATACCGTCAGCAATTAACACATCTGTGATAGTGTCAATTCCCGAAACCGGGTCAATTACCCTTACTTGTTGCAGAAGTTCAGTTGTCATGTAACCTATCAGCGCTGGGACTGCTCGTCTATTGTGATTTATCTTTTGCCTATAATGCTCCAGCTGCGGTTTTATCCAATACACCACCCAGATGAGTAGTAATATTCATAGCTTGCAGGACTGGAGCGCCATCTAATCCTGATGGGTAGTCAATTACACTAACTGCCCCATTACCTTGACGAAAATTCCAGAAATTGTCTGTAGGTAAACCCAGAACATGACACAACAAAGTTTTATTTGTGGCATCATGAGCCACTATCAACCCTGTTTGGCATTGATTATTTAATGCTGTTTGGATGATATTTTGCCAAGTTGTGACGCTACGTTCCCATACCTGCTGTAAATTTTCCCCTTCCGGCATTTGCACTTCACCAGGTGTTGTCCGCCAACGGTGCAACTCACCAGGAAATTCCTGTTCTATTTCTGCTTCTAATTTTCCTTCCCAAAGTCCGTGGCTGATTTCTCTTAAACCGTCTTGCAGTTCCAAATTGATACTTGGGTGGTGACGCAAAATAATCTCGGCTGTTTCCTTGGGACGCGCCATAGAACTACTCACAGCGAAATCAATAGCGACATTTTGCAGAAATGCCCCGGCTTTTTGCGCCTGCTGTCTGCCATTATCATTGAGGGGAATGTCAATTTGTCCTTGAAACCTAGTTTGGCGATTCCATTCAGTTTCGCCATGACGCACCAACAACAGTCTTACTCCCTGATGATTGGGACGTAAGGAAGGGAGAGTTTCCCCTATATGTTGGGTTTGATTCATTGACTCTAACTGTACTGGTTCCTCCAATCCCCCAGCAAAATTTAATACACTGATTCCACAGTTAGATTGCTGTATGGAATGGTAACGACTAGGATGAATTCCCAAGGCTGTACTAATCAGGGCGCGGTTAATGCCGTTGTGTCCTACTATGAGGATGGTTTCACCGCGATGGCGAGACAAAATTTCTTGCCAAAACTGCTGCGCCTGCTCGTATAAAGATAGAACCGGAAAATGTTCTCTTGTCACCCCATTGTCGTTAACTAGCATCTGTAGTTCTTGGGGCTTTTCATGCCAAATGCGGTAATCTTCTGGAAACTTCTGTCTGACATCGGCTGTCAACATTTTTTCCCATAAGGGCAAGTCTATTTCTAGTAGCAGTTCGGAAGTTTGCACATCAGCAACGGGGACAGACTGATTTGCTAACTCACTATGAATAATTTCTGCTGTTTGTTTGGCTCGCTGGAGTGGGCTACAGTAAATCCCATTAAAGGAAATGTTAGTGAGGGCTTTGCCTACCTTACTAGCATCACTACGACCTTGATCTGTTAATGTTGAAACATCAGCACGCCCTTGGATGCGCCGTTCGGTATTATAAGTACTTTGGCCGTGACGCACAATAATGACACGAGTCATCCGTCTTGCCCTCCTCTATCTAAAGGACTAATTTTACTGCAAAATGCTGGCAGAATTATCCATTAGATTGGGTATCAGCGACTCAATGATTTTTTCATTGCCATAATCAGGCGATCGCTAATCTCAACTATGCTGAAGTGATCAGCCAGATTCGGGACTAGTATCGTCAGGCGGAAGTCAAAAGTCATTTCATTGTATATTTATATTGTAGTCGGCGCTCTCATTAGGGCTGTCAATGAATAAAGTATTAGATGAAACGCTTTCCATAAAAATTGGTGAAAGCATTAAAAGCAAGTCCAATAAACCCTTTGATAATGCTTATAAAGCCGCATTAGCAACACAGGGAGCAACTTATGTCCAAGGTTTTCTAGTTTGTGCAGGCAAGCCATACAAACCCAGAGAACACAGTTGGATTGAAATAGGAGATATTATTGTCGATCCTACACTACCTCATCTCCGCAAAAAACCTGAAGAATTATGGTATTTTTTAGCAGAAAGCTGGAGTATTAAACAGTTAAAAGCAATTATAGAAGAATCAAAAGAAGATTATCCCGAAGATGACCCATTACCCATCTATGGTGCAGCACCTTATGAATATTATGGTGATGTCATGCTGGGTGGAAAAGAATACCTCAACGCTTATCAAGCCGCAGAAGCAAAATGTAAAGAACTGCAAACAATTCAAGCCCAAAATAATTAATTGGATTTACCATCGCTACCGAAATACTCTCGATAACTACAAATCTTTTCACCACGCACATCAAAAGCAACCGCTACACGATTTTTATAAGGTTTCCCTAATAATAATCCTTCATCTCGAAACTCAAAAACTACAGTCTTTTCATTGCTAGTAACGTGGTCTAAGGATGTTAGTTGTAATCCGGGGTTAAAAGATTCAGAAACATAGGTAAAAAATTCTTTAGCTCTTTCTTTCCCAACATTCAAACCGTGAAATTTCCCCATTGGAAACCAAAAAGTAAAATCTTCCGTTAGCATATCCAGGAAAGTTTGCCATTCTCCCGTTCCTAGACCATTTATAAAGTATTCAAATGCTTGATGAGCAACTTTTAGGGTGTTTTCTGAATTTTTTGTCATCATTCTTAACTGGAAATATACTAAATTTAATTATCTATTAGACATAGACACTCACTCTACATTTTCTTTTATAAAAATAGCTATGACACGTTCACATATAGAATTCATTCTGTCGAGCGAAGTAGAGCAACATATCTGGCATATAGATGGCATTGAAAACGATGCTTGTGCGCGCACACTGAGTCATAATCCTCAGAATGGAGCAGCAACTGAGTTGGTGAGTTTTCCATCCGGTTGGTCTGTACCTATGGGTTCTTTCTCTGCGGATATTGAGATATTTGTCTTGGACGGACAACTACAAATTGGCCCTTACCGCCTGAAACAACATTCCTATGCCTATATTCCTGCTGGTGTTTGTTGTGGGCCTTGGAAAGCACAGGGTTTAACTAATGCTCTGTGGATGCCGTCAGCATCTTCTCTGTTCACTGCGACTACTGAGCATTCACATCCCATACACCTGAATTGCTACATCCCCAGTATTGATACGTCTGCACTTCCTTGGAGTGGAACTATTACACCAGGATTCCCACCTGGAGCGATGCGAAAAGTTCTCCGAACAGACCCAGATACAGGAGCAAGTACTTGGTTGCTTGGGGTGTTACCTCAGTGGCGTGATAACCGAGTAGAAATTCATCCGGTTGTCGAAGAGGCTTACCTTGTCATGGGTGAAATGAACACTCCCTTAGGTACTATGACCCCAGGTAGCTATTTCTGGCGACCAGCACATATCCCTCACGGGCCTTTTGCTACTAGCACTGGTACGCTGATTTTCTTCCGCACCGACGGGCCTTTACGCACTGACTACATCTGGCCTGATTAAGAAGCTAAAATTACAAAGTTTTATCCCACTCTAACTGATGGGCTAAACCATACTTAATAAAATCTTCTGCTTTAGCTTTATCGCTTTTACCAAAAACACCCAAGCTGTAAGGATTATCCTGCATACGTTGTGCAACTTGTTCTTTTTCAAAACGTATTACTTCCTCTCTAGGTTGATCCGGTTTGAAAAAGTCTATAACTAAGACAGTTCTGTCATAATTAGTGTAATTATGCGGACAGTGCGGATAAGTGTGATCTAAAATCAGAATTTCTCCTTGATGCCAATAAAGTTGCTCATGACATATCTTCATTGCCACATCCCCCTCAGGAACAATCAAACCTAAATAACCACGATTCATGTGAGGGTTATAGTTGACGTGAAGCTTAATATCTAATCCAGGATGGAATGTTCCAAAATATACATTCCTGATGATATTATCATCAAGTAAATTGACATTTTCTATTACTTTAGCCAAATTAGAAAAATATTTATTTCTTAATTCTAATGCTGTTTCTAATGCTTCTTTTGTACCATAATTTGAATATTTTATTTGATGAAATTGAATGTATTCTTCAATAAATAAACCTTGAAATAAGATCCCAAAAGCGCTGTATTTTGAATTACCTTTAGTTTTTATCGTTTTACTTTTAGGCCCTAAAACATCATAAGTAAATTTTAATTCCTCATCAGATGCCTGTTTAATAAAACTTGTAAACTCATCTCTAATCACTTGCCAATTATCCTGAAATCGGTTGAGGAACGGGAAGTCTTGGGGATTTAGATGATACTCATTAAAACTTTCCATTAGTTTTTCTCCTGAATCTAAATAAAAAACTGTTACATAGTAAGGGGATTTAGTTGGCGTTCCGGTACGATGTTGAAATTCCTGACCAAACCAGAACTTTTGCTTCTGTAATCATTTTAGTGTGAGGTCTACTATGGCTGAACCTCTTGTATTAGATAAAATTATCAAAAATGTGCGGGTAGTTCGTCCCCATGAGGATACTGTTGAACTACTGGATTTAGGAATTAAAGATGGAAAATTTGCTCAGATTGCTCCTAATATTACCCCAGAGAAAGGCAAACAAATATTTGATGCCAAAAACCTGCTAGGTTTTCCTGGGGTTGTGGATGCCCATATGCACATCGGTATTTATCAACCACTTAATCAAGATGCAGTCACAGAAAGCAAAGCTGCTGCAATGGGGGGAGTAACATCTAGTCTCAACTACATTCGTACAGGACAATATTATTTAAATAAAGGTGGTTCCTACCGCGATTTTTTTCCAGAAGTTTTAGAGTTATCCGCAGGGAATTTTTTTGTGGATTATGGCTATCACATCGCACCTATAGCCAGTCAGCATATTGACGAAATACCTCTAATGTTTACAGAACATGGCGTAACTTCGTTTAAAATCTTCATGTTTTATGGCGGCTATGGGTTGCATGGTTTGTCAGACCAGCAAAACCTCTTTTTGATGATAAATAAAGAGGAACGTTACGACTTTGCCCATTTTGAGTTTATTATGCGCGGTATAACTCGCTTGATGGCAGAACATCCAGAAGTGCAAGATTATATTAGCTTGAGTTTGCACTGCGAAGTTGCAGAAATTCTCAACGCATATACTAAAATTGTGCAAAATGATTCTAGCCTAACTGGACTGCACGCCTACAGTGCAGCGCGTCCCCCGCATTCGGAAGGGTTAGCAATTTCTATTGCTTCCTATTTGGCACACGAAACTAACTGTGCAAATATCAATTTATTGCATTTGAGTTCGCGTAAGGCTATGGAAGCAGCTTTGACGATGCAAACTGCTTTTCCCCATATCAATTTTCGGCGGGAAGTTACCGTCGGACATTTACTATTAGATACTAATACTACTGCGGCGACTTGGGCAAAAGTAAATCCTCCTATTCGTCCCCGTGCTGATGTGGAATACTTATGGCAAGCAGTACTCAAGCATCAAGTAGATTGGATAGTTAGCGACCATGCTTGCTGTTCTGCTGAACAAAAAAGAAGTGCTAAAGACCCAAATAATATTTGGTTAGCAAAGTCTGGTTTTGGTGGTACAGAATATTTACTTTCTGGTGTAGTGAGTGAAGGTAGTAAGCGGGGAATGTCTTACAATCACATGGCTAAGTTGCTATCGTGGAACCCATCGCGGCGCTTTGGGTTGTTAAAAAAAGGAGATATTGCTATTGGCTATGATGCTGATTTGGTGCTAGTAAATCCTCATGAAAGCTTTGTGGTACGTTCAGTTGAGTCGCAATCACAGCAGGGTTATACACCTTTTGAAGGAATGGAGTTAAGTGGGCGAGTAAAAAGTACTTTTTTGCGTGGTAATCTGATTTATCACAATGGACAAGTTATTGGTTCACCCACGGGACAGTACTTGAAAAGATGTTAGAGAAACTTTCTATTTATAAATAGGCTCTAACTATAAAAAAGTGATTACTCATAATATTTAGTATGAGCAACCACTTTAAACAATGATTATTTCTGACATTTGTTATGTCATTGATTATAAACGGGTTTTTTACCGACTTCATTACCGAAAACTGCAATATAGATTTCAATTTAATGAATAGGTGTGATTATGGTTTAACTAAAAATTGCCGTCTAGTGTTTGTTTTAAACCCAAAATTCTGGCTGAATTAATTCAATGGCGATCGCCAGCAAACTAGCAAAATCTACTCGATAGAAAAGTTGCCAAAAACGCACTTGTTCACGTATCTTTTGATTACCGCAGGAAAACATCACTCGCCTAGCCTGTATAAGCAAAGATAACCAAGGATAGGTATTACGGATGAGACGAAACCACGTACAGGAACATTTGTTAATGGCTAGGTAATGAGGAAGTGGGGAGTAGGGAAAGAGTTTTTGATTTTTCTCAAACTTTCTCATACTTATCACAATTAATGTATGTAGTCAGTACTACAGTCCTTGATTTTCTCAGCACTAATACCAATTTGAAAAAAGAATGCGACAGATATACAGCCTCAAACGCTTGTCCTGTCTTGATTTTTAATTTTTAATTTTTAATTTTGAATTGGTATAAGGTGCTTATTACGAAGCTGAACTGGGTGATAATTTATCCCTTGCATGGCAAAAGCTTCTGGGGATGAGGTAATTTATCTATAATATGAACAATGTTCATATTAATAAAATACGAACACTGCTCATGTTTTGTCAAGAGTGCAATCAGATTTATGACAGTGAATAATCTTTCCAGTAACTCAAAGATGCGCCGTCAACCCCAGCAAGCGAGGAGCCAACAGCGAGTCAATGACATCCTGAGTGCAGCTGAGGAGTTATTTATTGAGATGGGATATGAGCAGACGACAACAAGAGCGATCGCCACTCGTGCGAAAATTCCTGTTGGTTCGCTGTATCAGTTCTTTCCTGATAAAGAAGCGATTCTCAAAGCCTTGGCTATCCAATATTTTCAGCAGGAATATCAGTTGTTTGCCAAACTGCACACCGCAGAAGCCGAGACTTTACCTGTAGCAGTTTATGTTGATCGGGTGATTGATGCGTTCGATCATTTTATGAATAGCCATCCGGGGTATCGTGCTGTGTATGAGCAGTTGCTGAACTTGATGACATATTCAGCAATTGAAGCAATGGATAACTACGAATATCGGATTGTTGATGAGCTTGCTGCTTTCTTTACCCGACTCAATCCCAACTTAGCTGTGGAAAAATGCCAAGCGATCGCCTTAGTCGTGGTTAAAGTAGTAGGTGATCTTCTATGGCTGGCTACCAGTCAGAATCCTGCAAAGCGTCAACTGTTGCTAGCAGAAACAAAGATATTGATGTTGGGTTATCTGAATAATTATTTGGGTAATACCAAATGAGGTTCATTTTTTAGTATCTAATACTGGGTAAAAGTAAAATATCTACCATTTCACCCACTGTCAAACCTAAACCAGCTAAAACAGTTAAAATCCAAAATGAATCTATTTTTTTTAAGCCAGCAAAACGTAGTTCTAAATCAGCTAAAAGAGTAGTTGCAACAGGTATGAGAAATAAACTCAATAACATTGACCAAGTTGCAACTAAAGCAATAGATCCACTCAATACTATAACGACAACTAAGGTTCGAGAGCCAAAAGAAACTAAACTCTCCAACCAAAAAATACTCTTACGGACTACAGCGATCGCAATAGTAGCGATAAAAGCTCCTACCAACCAAATAATGTGATGTGCTGCAAGATACCATCCTAAGAGAGCATAAGCTAACCACAGTAGTACTAGAGCCATCACAGGAATTTTGGGAAAATAGCCTATATTCATACTTCCTATACTTGTAAAAATAATAGTAGTCTTTGATTAAGATATTAATAAAATAAGGCTAATATATCATCCTCAAAGCAGTATTTCTTTAAAAGAAATATAATAAGTTTAAATAACTTAAAAATATTAATTTTTAATAAATAATAATAATTACTATATCTTATATCATTTCTCTAGAGTTTGTGGGTCATTTTGATGATATTGACAAGTATTGTCAACTTTTTTGAAAATAAAATCAATGCAAATTCAAAATTTAATTGTCAACTTTATCTCCTAGTATTTCAATAGCTGACTTTAGCCAGTCAATATAAGTTTGCTCGCGGCGCACAATTAATTCTAACAGTAGTCGATGTATGAGTTGCTCACGAGTCGCCAGTTCATTGTCAACAGATGGTTGCTTGATTGCTTCACAATCGCTAATTTTTTCATAGTGAGCAGCTAGTTGCTTTTCTAGTAGACTAGCGATCGCGCCATTAGGTAACTGAGCCGCAAAAAATAATTGTACAAGTAAAGGCTCTCTGACTATAGGCAAGGGTTGGGGACATTGGAGCCAACTAATCAACTCGGCGTTGCCCAGTTCTGTGAGACTATATACTTTACGATTTGGGCGATCGCGCTGAATCTCAACATGACAATTAATCCAACCCTGCTCAAAAAGCTTATCGAGAGTTTTATAAATCTGTGCTTGATCTGCTGGCCATAAGTGAGCAATATATTGATCAAAACAACTCGTCTTGAGGTCATAACCTGTCATGTCTTCCTTTTGTAAGAAACCGAGAATTACGTATGCTAGAGACATAGACGGTTTTCCGAAAATACAGTAGTAAAAACTATATTTGATAGCTCCTATATTTATTATGCTAATATATGAATATTCATATAGAGAAGACATATGACAAAACAAAAGCATTCTCAACAATAAAATTTACTGTGTTGAGTGCAAAAAAAAGAATCTATGCGAGATAGGGAGGAATTACAGAGTGCCAATCCATCAGATACACATCACGCTTGAATGGACTACTAATTCCTGATATTGCACTTAATAAAGCAGTTTGATGAGAAGTTTTTTGTGATGCAAACCTCAACAGAAATTTCAGCTATTAAAAATCATTGTAATGGGAGGATAGATTCCATTGACTTCTAACACACTTTTACAACGAATAAATCAACATCAGCACCTCAAGAATTTACGAAACAAATTACTCAAACTGCACAAAGTTTTACTGGACGCAGAACGTATCACTTATGAACAGGCGAGTGGAAGAATATCAAGCGGAGAATTTCTGCAACTTGTCATCAATCACGAGCAATTTGCTTGGTTACACAGCATTTCGGAAGTTATTGTTCAAATTGATGAAATACTCACAGCAGATGAACCCATATCCCCAAATAACGTCAAAAATTTGATTTTTGATATCCGCTCCTTACTCTCGCCTTCAGAGGAGGGGAATACATTCGCCAGAAAATACTATACTGCACTCCAAGGTGAGCCTGGTGTAGTGTTAGCCCATGCAGAAGTGTCACAACTGCTTGCATCTGCTTGAGAAAGCAAAACAGAATCCCTGTAGATAGAGAAAAGCACCGTGAAATAACTCACGGTGCTTTTCTCTATACAAGGAAATGACAGTTCTTGAATTTATCAAGAATTATCGTGTCCCTGATGATTATTGGTATAACTATCGGTTTCTAGTAGTCGTGACATAAACACATCTGGTTTTCTACTAACGACAGAGACAACTTTATCGATGGCGACTACTTCGCTGATCTGGACAACCATTTCCCATAAAGTATCTTCCTCTGTATCTTTGTTGTGAGTTCTATGTTTAAACCACAACAAATCATCCCAAACCCCAATAATGTTTGCGTAATACCATTTATCTCGTATCAGTATCCAAATTTCTTTCTCTAGGTAGGTTTGTAGAATAGATTTCACAATTAGTGCAGTAGTAGTAAAGCGATGTGCTAAATACTATGTGGGTATGCAAGACTAGCGCAATAGTATAAATGCGTAATTAGTACGATAATTTACTAACAGGAATACTGAAGATAATCTCTTGACTAACCAGGGGGTGTACCCTCTTCAAAAGGACGAATAATTGGTGGTGCTGGTGTGATTTCTGGTTGAAATATGCCTTGTAAAGCTTGTTCCAAGGTTTGAGCCATAACAATCCGGTTTTCGTAAGCTACGACTACACGCACTAGAGTTGGAAGACTATTTTGGGTAGCTTCCAGGTAAATTGGCTCAACATATAATAGAGATTGTTCGATAGGAATTACTAACAAATTTCCTTGAATTGCTCTCGAACCCTGACGATTCCATAAGGAAATTTGCTGGGAAATTACTGGGTCTTGGTTAATGCGTGCTTCGATTTGTTCTGTTCCAAAGACAAGACGTTCCTTGGGAAAGTTATACAACAATAACCTACCGTAATTTTCACCATCCGATCGCGCGGCTAACCAAGCAATTAAGTTAGTTCTTTGTTTGGGGGTGTAGGGTATCAGTAGGATAAATTCTTCAAAGGGAACAGTAGGTAAACTGGTAATCAAGTAATAAGGTTCTACCGGACGGGGTTTATCACCATAAATTTCATTGGGGATTTGCCATTGGTCTTCTCGGTTGTAGAATACTACAGTATCTGTCATGTGGTAGATCATCAACCGTTCAGATTGAATAGAGAAGAAATCCACTGGATAGCGGATATGACTACGGAGAGTGACCGGCATAGCACTCAATGGCTGGAACATTTGGGGAAAGATAGCTGACCAAGTAGCGATGATGGGGTCTGTCGCATCAGCAATATAAAATTGAACTGTACCGTTATAAGCATCAATAACTATTTTGACTGAGTTACGAATGTAATTGATACCTTTACCATTGGGATCTGAGTAAGGATAGCGATCGCTCGTTGTATAAGCATCAACCATCCAGTACAAATAATTATTGTTACCAGGAAATGCTGGGTTAGCATCAGCAGCAACTAAATAGGGGTCACTATCAAATTTTAAAAAAGGTGCGATCGCCTGGATTCTGCTCTTGACATTCCGCCGGAGTAATAACTTTGTTTCTGGGAGAAAATCCCGTGTAAACAACATTTGCCAATCTTTTAAATACATGGCAAATAGTCCCCTCCGCCACCCAGTACCGATAGTAATTCCACCTAAACCGTCATAAGTATTGTAAGCATTTTCGCTACCACTGGGATAATCTAATTCTCGCACCCTTGTACCAGTCAGTACATAAGCATTGGCAATTTCACCGTAATAAATTCGGGGTTGTCCAATGGGAACACTGTTACGAATTGCTTCACTGGAAGTAGAGAGAGCGCCTTCTTCATTGTCCGCAATATCTTTAACAAAATATTCTGGTAATCCACCAGGCCCAGCAGTATTAACCGGACTCATGGTAAATCCGTAACCGTGAGTATAAATGAGATGTCTGTTAACCCATGTTTGCGCCTCCTGTGGGACTTCACTATAATCTAGTTCCCTTGCAGCAATTAGTACTTGTCGCCGTTCCGTTGCTTCACCGCCTGTTTCCTCTGGTGTTGTTGACTGAGGAGGGTTTGCGGGTCTATCTGCTGGTGTTTCAGTTTCTAGGGTGTAGCGGTCAATATCTGCATCGGGGAAGCGATAGTAAGGGCGAAATTGTTGCAGTTGGCGGTTAGTTTCTAATAATGGTCGTTGATCCCACAGGCGAATGTTGCGAATCGTCAAATCGTTGGCTTGGATAGCTGCTGTGGTTAAATCTCCCAGAGGGTTAAAGGTTCTAGCGTCAATGGTTTCTAGGGCAAACGCTTGTCTTGTTAAGGCAATTGTACGTTGAATATATAGTTGTTCTCGTTGTAATTCGTTGGGCTGAACAACCAAATACTGTATTATTGTAGGCAAAATTTGACCAGTAGCCACTACTAGAAATAAATAAACACCCAATCCATAAAGTACAAATTGACGATATCGAGACTTAGAACGCCAAAAAATTGTCCGCCATAATAGGTAAAAAGCGATCGCTAATCCGGCAACACACAAAAAGTTATAGGCTGGTAATTGTACAGTAACATCTGTGTAACTAGCACCATAACTTACCCCACGGGGAGAATAAACCAACTCATAACGACTCAGCCAATAACTGAAACCAACCATCAACATTAACAAGCCACCCACACCAAATAGATGACGTTGCTGTTGGGATGAAAAGCCGGGGAAAATACCTTGACTGAGACTGTCTGCGGAGAGGAGATAGGTGAGAGCGACGGCGATGAAGCCATACAAAAACATCCCCATCAACCAAAATTCTAGGAGTTCCCACAATGGTAGAGAAAAAATATAAAAGCTGATATCCTTACCAAATAAAGGTTCAGTACTGTTGAAAGATGTGGGGAAGAAATACTGTATAACCTTTGCCCAATTGTCAAACAAGATGATCCCAAACACAACACTGAGTACAACGGCGATCGCCCTCAGGAAAAATTGTGAGTAAATTAAAATAGCGATCGCTACACCGACAATTAAGCCAAGATACAATATTTGGGAAAAAAGCTGGCTACCTAGTTGCCAAATAGTTTCTAATCGAAATGAATTAATTGTTGGTAAATTATTGTTATTAAATGCCGGATACCAGTAGGAAAGGGCTATTTGTCCGTAGTGAACCAGTATTAAACCGGCTAATAAACTAAATGCTAAAGCTAAGGGTAACAGCCACCGCAACCTGAAGGGTTTTAAAGTGCGCCCATCAGGTATTCTCGTGGCATTCAACCTAGAATATTGAGGACTAAGAAAGTTTTTTAATTCAATACTTAGGTCTGCTTCTTCTTTCCTGACTTCCGCAATTTTTAAAGACTGGGGATACTTCAGCCGTTGCGCCAAAGCCAAATTTCCCCACAAATAAGCAGCAGTCGTCCCCGCAGCCATCACCCAGAAAAACCCACGACTCACCAACCGCAATAGAAATACTTGCAAGTAGCCGACTTCTTGAAACCAAAAAATTTCTGCACCCAAGCGGGAACTTAGATCCAAGAATAGCCATAGCCCGACAAAGACTATTAAGAGTCGAAAGCACCATTTCCAAAACATTTTTTGGGCAGTTAAATTAAGTACTCCAGGCACAAATAATGGAGAATTTTCCCCGGCCCTCATATCCATTATGAATTTATCTGGTAATTATTCTGCTGGTTTAAATTAATCTTTAGCTTATACTTGCTAGTCGGGAGAAGAAGCAGGGGGGAAGAGAGCAGGGAGCAGGGGGAGACTTTTTTGCTGCTATTAACCTTGCAAACTTAACTTGGGAGACTACTAGGTAAAAAAACAACAATAGCAACTGACAACTGACAACTGACAACTGACAACTGACAACTGACTATGTAATTATGCTTAGTAGCGTTGATCGTTTATTATTTGTGCGACGAGTCCCGATTTTTAAAGAATTGCGGGATGATTTTATCGTGCGGCTGACATCAGTAATGCACGAATTGCAATTTCCCGCCAATCACACGATTTTTAGACAGGGAGAAGAGGGGCGATCGCTATATATTATTGTTTCTGGTAGAGTCAAGGTTCATATTGGAGATAAAAAACTTGCAGAAGTAGACCAGGGAAAATACTTTGGCGAAATGGCTGTATTTGACACTCAACCGCGTTCTGCTTCTGTCACAACCATAGAACCTTGCGAATTTTTGGAACTAACACAAGAGCAACTATATGATGCCATTGAAGAAACTCCCGAAATTGCGGTGAATATCATTCGTGAACTATCTCGCCTAATTCGCCGACTCAACGACAACGTTAATATATCTCCATCACAGTCTTGACAGAAAAAATTATTTTGCGTCTAGAAAAAGTTACAGAACAACACGCCCAAATTATTTACCCATACATCAGTGATCCACAGATGTATAAATATATTGAGGAACCAATTCCTACCCTCAGAGAGGTTCAGCATAATTTTCGGTTCGCTGCTCTAGAAAAATCCCCTGATAATGAAACTATGACCTGGCTAAAATGGGTTGCTGTAACTACCCACAACCAGTATGTAGGTATGGTAGAAATAGGTATTTTTGATGACCTGTATGCAGAAATCGGCTTGATGACATTTGCTCCTTTCCAGAAACAAGGATACGCTCCCCTCTATTGTTCCCTAGCGATCGCCCAAACCCAAAAACGCTTTCCCCTATCCTCACTACACGCATTGATTAACGAGTATAATTTGGCTTCCTGCAAAGTCGTGGAAAAGCTGGGGTTTAAGTTAAAAAAAGTCAATAAAAACGCAGAGTTTTTCCAAGGTCAGCTTGCGGATGAACTCATTTACTGCCTTAACTTTTAAATAATAACCCACAGCAGGGTATAAAAATCCGATTTGATTTATGAAACAATCTAAGTAGAGGAAGGGTGTGTTAGGCGTAAGCCGTATCTGTCGCTAACACACCCTACTAAATTAACTATCTCAACTTAATTGTTCATGCTTAAATTTTCCCTTAATAAATTTGTTGAAATATTGACCTTTAGAAGGTGCATTGTCTAATTCTTCCTTGACGTTAGCAGGTACTTTAAAATACTCATACACACTTCCGCTATCAAATTCAATAGTCAGTGTTTGAGTTTTTTGCTCATAGCGAAATTCCTTAATAAAACTGCTTTCAGGCTTGAGTAAAGGGAAAGCAATCACATCTCGAATACTGGCAGCATCCGTTAATAACATGACCAAGCGATCGATCCCAATACCTAAACCTCCTGTGGGTGGCATACCGTATTCCAACGCCGTTAAGAAGTCTTCATCTACACCTTGGGCTTCCAAGTCACCGGCGGCTTTTTTGGCTGCTTGCGCTTCTAGGCGTTCTCTTTGGTCGATGGGGTCTGTTAATTCTGAGAAACTATTAGCTGTTTCCCGTCCGACTATGAATAATTCAAAGCGTTCTACTAATCCAGGTTGAGAACGATGGGGTTTAGCTAGTGGTGAAATTTCTACGGGATAATCAATAACAAAGGTAGGCTGAATTAAATTGGTTTCTACCTTTTCTTCAAAGGCTAGATTCAGAATTTTACCTATAGTTTGAGCTTCATCTACCCCAGGAATTCCAGCATTTTTACTGGCAGTTTTCGCTTCTTCCAAACTCGAAAAAGAATGGAAATCCAGCCCTGTATATTCCTTGACTAAATCGTGCATTGTCACCCGTCGCCAAGGTGGTGTCAAATCTACCGTTTCACCTTGGTAGGTAATTTGCAGTGTACCGAGTATATCTTGGGCAACGGTGGTGATAATACCTTCCGTCAGCGCCATCATATCGTTGTAGTCGGCGTAGGCTTGATAAACTTCAATTGAGGTAAATTCGGGATTGTGCCTGGTGGAAATCCCCTCATTGCGGAAAATTCGCCCCAATTCAAACACCTTTTCAAAACCACCGACAATTAACCGCTTGAGATGGAGTTCTGTGGCTATTCGCAGATACAACTCCATTTCCAACGTGTTGTGATAAGTGACAAAAGGACGTGCATCTGCACCACCGGCTTCACTTTGTAAAACTGGGGTTTCAATTTCTAAAAAATCCCGTTCTTCCAAATAGCGGCGAATCCCAGCCGTAATTTGCGCGCGACGACGGAACGTTTGCCGGACTTCGGGGTTAACAATCAAGTCAACGTAGCGTTGACGGTAACGCTTGGCAACATCCGTCAACCCATGCCACTTGTCGGGTAGAGGCAACAGGGATTTAGTGAGGATGGTATATTGTTTGACGTAAACCGATAATTCGCCCTTTTCAGTCCGTTTAATTGTACCTTTAGCTCCCAGAATGTCCCCTACATCGGTGAGTTGTTTGAGGTGATTAAAAGCATCGGCATCGACTTCTGCCATGCTTTCTTGAATCCGATTTTTTTCTAGATAAAGCTGAATTGTGCCTGTTTCATCTTCCAAAGTGAAGAAAGCCAACTTACCAAAAACGCGACGCGCCATAATGCGTCCAGCAATGGCAACTTCTGCATCGACTTCTTCACCACTGGGTAAATCAGTAAATTTTTCTTGTAATTGGGCGGCGTGGTGGGTAGATTCCCAACGGTAAGCGTAGGGGTTAGTCCCTAGCTGCTTGAGTTGTGCTACTTTCTCCAGCCTAGCGGCACGGATATCTTCTTCCGACATGGTAACGAACTATTCAGAGGGCAAGATTAATTATAAATAGGGATTAGGGATTAAGGGGGAATACCAATTCAAAATTCAAAATTAAGAACTCCATATTTTACGAGGGTTTCTAGATTTGGATCTGTTTCAAAATTTTAGTGAATTGGTATAAGGACTGGGGATTGGGGAAAAATTCTTGATGATTTGTTGATGTTTGGATGCTAAATCATATCTTAGAGGCGATCGCGCGAAAGCGCCCGCCAAGGACGGACGCTATTTTCCCAAAAGAGGCAGACAGGTTTTAATTACTAACGCTTGACACTGAGTATCGAACTAAAAGCGCTTTCAATTTCAGACTTGTCAATTGTTCTATGGCTTTAATCAGGTGTTGCTGTTCTGGTTGTAAATCCAGTGAGATCAAGGCTTGATTGAAGCTATAACCGGAGTGTACTTGATGCCTGAGTTCATCACGTTGCGAGATATCTAAAACTGCCTGGATTTCTTTATTTCTACGTTGCAGCACACCTTGCAGTCGTTGGCGCTGCAAAGGAGTCAAATCCAAATCAGAAAAAGAAGGGTAGGTAGTAACTAAACTAGCAGCAGGGGTATGAATTCCTTTAGAGGATGTTGGAAATCCAAATGGTGCTGCCAAGGTGGTTACAGGTATGAGTAGAAGCAGGGCAAGAATAGTGACCAACACAGTTAGCCACTTTGGAAAGTTAATTGCCATATTCAGCAGTTTCCAGACGGAATTTAGTTATTGGTTGCCTGTTGTGCAGGTTGCAAGGGTTCACATTTGAGATTGTCCCACTCTCCAAGGGACTATTTAGCTAAAATGATCGCTCTCATCCTGAGGCTACACCTAACCGAAAAACAACGGAGTCTCTTAAATGACTGTTTTGAGTGAATGGGGGGAAGCAGAGGAAGCAGGGGAGCAGGGAGCAAGGGAAAACTATTGGCAACTGGCAACTGACTATTACTCAGACTTTTTCATTTTGTTAATTTCTTGTTGTAATTCTTCAATTTGACGGCGTAATCTTTCGGCTTCGGCTTCGGTAGTGGCTGCTTTTACGTCTACAGAACCAGAGGCAGGCGATCGCTGATAATTACCTTGGCGAATTTGTTGATATTCTGGCGATACTGCCCATTGTTTTAAATACTGGACTCTTTCTACCGGGAAAGGATGGGTTAACATCGTACCCTGAGCGCCGTTGTACATTAAGAATTTATACACTTGATTGAGTCCATCATCATCTAATGCGTGATAATTTTCGGACTGCTTGATAAATTCCTGTAAACTACATTCGTTGGCGTATTTGCTGCTACCGCCAGAAATTTTCATCATGGACGACAAGACGGTATTTAGGTCATCTACCACTAACAGAGCCGCCCGATCTGCCGTTAACTCAGCCTTGCGTCGCCATTCAAAAAAGGCATAAATTAAGCCTTGAGACACGAAATTACCAATACCAAAGGTTAATTCTCCTAAAGCAGAAGCGGCACTCATCGCCCACATCGCCATTTGAATTAGAATAGTATGACCACATTTAATATGCCCCAGTTCGTGGGCTAACACCGCCCGAATTTCGGCTTCATTAAGTAAGTCTAATATCCCTGTATTTATGACTATGTAAGGATTCTCTTGACCTAATGCGTAGCTATTTGCCTGAGGATTTTGTGAAACAAACAGTGTAGGTTCTGGATAAATATCTAAATCCCGCACGCACTCCCGAAACATCTGGTAAATAGTGGAATATTGCCGAGGCCCTACTTGGATGGTGTTACCCATTAGATAGACTAGCTGAGGGCGTTCGTAGACAAATTCCACAAACTTACGAGCAATTAAATCAAATCCTGGTAAATTTCGTAAAGCTTGCTCGGCTTGCTGATCCAGTGGATGTCTGAAGGCTTCGCTGGAAATTCCTGTGTAAGTTGGCATAATTTAGAATGATGGGTCAGTGGTCAGTGGTCAGTAGTAAGTGGTCAATACTCAGCGTGAATGCAACTGACGACTAACTACTAACAACTGATAAATAAGATAATAGAAATGGGGTTATTGGCAATTAAAGTCACTTTTTATGGGATGGAAAGCGTGTGATTGAGGCAGAAGTTCATTTGTCATTACATAACTTTTTGCGATCGCAGGCGGGTTTCCCTTCCTGGCCCCATCATTTAACGATGGCACGGTTGGTAGCACGCGCCTTGCGTCTGGGACGTAGCGCCTTAATTCAAGTAGGGTCTGTTTGCGGCTATCAAGGGCGATATCGCACAAGTTTTGTCGCCTCCGCCTTGATGTGGCATGGTCCTGTAATTATTGTTGCCACAGAAACAGTGCAACAGCTCCTCTTACGAGTAGAAATTCCTCGTCTACAGCAGTGGCTAAAAATAAATAAACCAATCAGGACAGGTGACGTTTGGCCTAGCCCTGAGTTCCAAGGAATACTTCTGACTTCCCCAGAAGCTTGGTTACGTGGACAACTGACATCTGCTGATTATTTTCCCCAAGGTCTACCCACAATTATTGATGGGGTAGATGATTTAGAGGATTGGGTACGTCATCAGCTTACCCAAAATATAGAATCCCCAGACTGGGATCAACTTATACTCGCTTGTCCTAACCATGCTGAAGCAATTCGTGCAGCCAGAATTGAACTGACAAGCGAATTGTTCAAGCATCCAGCTAATCCTTACAATTGTTATTTAATTTCTCAATTAGAAGCTGATATTTTAAGCAAGCTCCACACAACTTTAGAATCAGCATCAGGCTTACCAGATGTTTGGCAACATTTCTGGCAACAATTACCAAACGACCAAAATCATACTGCGACTACTTCACCCCTGATCTGGGCGACTATTGCCCGTCGTCAAGGTTTATTTTCCTTACACTACGCGCCAATAGAATTGGGTGAAATTCTTGCACCTATTTGGCAACGACAGCCAGTCGTCTTAATTGGCAGTGCTTTAGAGCCGGAAACAGAGGCTCCTTTGTTCCATCAGCGTTTGGGTTTAGATGATTTAACTTGCTTAAAATTCGCTTCTGATAGCCAATCAGAGGCAATTCAACTGTACATACCTTACAAGTTACCTCTGCCCAATACGCCAGAGTTTCAAGCCGCATTCATTCATAAGGTGCGGACTTTAGTTTGTCTGAGTGCTACAGCACCAGGATTAACTGTTTTACTGGTGGGAGATGTGCCATTAAAGGCTCAGGTGGGAACAATCTTAGCCTCAGAGTTTGGTTCGCGGGTGCAGGTAGAAAAAACTTGTTTGGATGAAAATGGCATTTTGGTTAGCGGTTGGGAGTTTTGGCGAGAACATCAGGCGGTCTTACCTGCTCCCCAATTGTTAGTGATTGCGACTTTACCCCTACCGTCTCTAGAACATCCCCTGGTGGCTGGTAGGGTTGCTCATTATAAGCGATCGCATCAAGATTGGTTTCGTTTATTTTTATTACCAACTGCTTTGAATGAATTGCAAAGAGCAGTTGCCCCTGTGCGCGAAAATCAAGGTATTGTCGCTTTACTCGATAGCCGTGTCGTCAATCGTAGCTATGGCTCCCAAATTCTCAATTCTCTCAGCCCTCTAGCACGCCTCAACTATCTCGATCCCAGTCTGTTTACCCCCAACGGCGAAGAAAATTCAGCCTAGCTTGAGGGGGAGCAAGTGGCGTGGCCGGGAGCAGGGGGAGAAGATAAGTAATGACTAATGACCATAAGTATTAAAGTGAATTTATAGCCTAGACTAAATCGTGAATTTTAATTATGGGTGAAGCAAAGCGTCGTAAAACAACAATGGGAGAACAATACGGGCAAGACACCCGTATCTTGTCTTGGGTTCCCATTACTAAATCTCAAGCTGAACTATTCGTTACCTGGAGTACTCGCGGTGCCTGGATAGGCATTGGTGTTATGGTTGTTGCTTGGGTAACAATCCGTTTTATCGGACCGGCTTTTGGTTGGTGGCAAGTAGCAGCCTAAAATTTCTGTCAAAAGATAGGGGTGTATATATTCAAAATCTTTACACCCTTACACCCTTATTTAGGGAAGCGGTTTGTTGCCTAAGTCCCAATGACCTTGTTACCAATGGGAATAAGCGAAAATTCACACTTTAGCAAATTCTGTTGCTGTTTAAGTTCTGTATCTATAACTCTCGCTAGAGTGACTTACTGTTAGGCTTAAATATGATTGGCTACAGAGTTTTAGGAGAATCAGCTTCCTATGCGAATCCTGTCTACCTTCAAGGGGGATATTTGTAATGTACTTAACTTTTTTTAATGTTTAAAGCCTAAAAAAATACTGCCGGAATGGCAACATACTTATCTTGAGTTTAGCTATGCTCGGTTCTATGCCTATAGGTATTCGGGCTGTCGTTATATTTTTTGAAGTGTAATCAATTCCCTACTATAACTCAGACATTACGCCTGTATTTTCACTCTCAAGCTTGTACCCTAATTGATTGCAACTTTATACACCCAGGAGGTTTTGACTTGGGGAAAGGAAAATTTGCAAACAATCTTCAATTAGGAAGTCTGTATTTTTACCGCAAAGCGAGCTTATAGAGAATTGACTAAACTTCTAATCCGGGAGAATCACGAACAACAACTGCATCTAAACGTAAAAATGCAATCCGTGATTTTTCTATAGTTGACTAAGGCTAAATCTGAGTTAATCTTGATGCGATCGCTATCAATAATCACAAAATCAGACGAAAAATTGTAAACTTATGTATTAATTTTCTTAACTTCGTCTGATGACCTGATTTTGTAAAGTGAATTGTTTGATACGGCAGAAAGTGCAGTTTTCTCTTACCCTGAGCAAGGTAGTCAATTAACTACTTCAATCAATTTCTGGTAATTGTAATGGATAGTTTACAATACCAATGGATGAGAGAATCTAAAGAAAATATAAAAGAGACTAAAATGACTGTGGTGTCTGGAGGACAAAAGTGTTTCTAAGACTAGCGCATCAACATCGGCAGTTCGTTCAAGACTTGGTAATGAACCTCCAAGCCTTGGCAATTGTACTAGAACGGCGTGGGTATCTTGCGTCTTGTTATACCTGCGGCGACCAAATGAACAGTGCTTCATTTATGGTGAGTTTGGGCAATAATCATCTGATTCGGTTCTTAGTATCTGACTATGGGATCACCTGGACGGAGATGCGGGACGACCGCGAATTGATGAAACTAGAAGGTGCAGAAGCAATTAACCAGTTACAGGAACTAGCTAATCTGGTGAAGCAACCTACGCCAGTGAGTTCTGGGAACAAGACTTTGGTAAAACGGAGTTAACAATTTCTGTACACGTAGTTCTCATAGTCGATTTCACATTGAACATCGATTACATCTCACTGAAAAATTATGAATTAAGGCTTGGTTAGCAATTCTTAGCTATTGACCATCACTTTTGTGTAATTGATTAGCTAATTGTTGCGATGTGTCTATATTATGCGTGCTGAAGCTTGAATAATTCGTAATTACCTACCCTCTATATTCGGAGGCTGGGAACTAAATTAAATTTACGAATTACGTAGGCGTTAGCCTAGCCATAGGCTATTACGAATTATTCTACAAGCCATTCCCAATCAAAATGAAGGATGCCCAATAGTAAGGGTGATTAAAATTACTGGTATTTGTTACTGACAATTTTTGATTTTTTGTCTCTAAGTCATTAATTAAAGCTATTTGTGCTTGTTGTAAAGCTGTGGTTTTTGTCAATTTTCCCGTAGATAATTTGTCATAAAACGCACTCATCAATGCTTGCGTACCACCATCATCTACTGCCCAAAGTGAGGCAATAGCGGCCTTAGCGCCAGTTCTTTGCATCTGATAACCAAAGCCCAGAATTTCTTGGCCGTCGCCTAACTTTCCACCTAAGCCAGTTTCACAGGCACTTAATACTACTAAATCTACATGGGGTAGCGACCATGTGGCAACATCTGTCAGGTTTACGCGATCGCCATTACCAAATAGAATAAACGAATCTTGTGGTTTACCCACCACAAAGGCTGCATGAGTTGCTAGATGAACAATTGTATAGTCATCCATCTGAGGTACTGTGACTTGTGGACTAAAGCTACTACCTAACAATTTCTTGGTTTGAGGAATAGTAGCAGCTAAATTTTCTAATTCCAGTGCGGCAAATGGTAAGCTAGAAAAGGCCAATCGTTGATTACCGACTGTGACTTGATAATTACCTTGAGTGAAAGCACCAGCTAAAACCCGCAAATCTTGATTTCGTGGAGTGTTCAAGTTAGTCAAGCTAGCGGCGGTGATGTGATTAATATTAAAACTCTCAACAAGCCATTGTTTACCATCATATAGAGCTGATAAGGGAATGTAACGTAACTGGCTATCTGGTGCGTAAAGTAAAGTTTGTATTCCGGCTTGCTTTAATTTGGATTCTATGGGTTGAATCAGCCAGTCGTATAATTGACGCGCAGGTGTCTTAATATCCTTGCTAGGATTTGTCAACGCTTGACGAAAGGTAGCTATAGTTTGATTAAGTTTTACCTGGGTTACAGATACCGTGTGATGAATTGGCGGAGATTCTGGGGTGACTATGACCAATTCCAAGCTATCCTTGAGAACTAAAGGATAAATAATTGCAGATTTTTGGGGTAAACGCGCTAAATTATCTCGAATTTCGTTGATAGTTTCTAAGTTTAAATTTTGTCGCCTAGCAGTATGGTTAATTTGTTCTAACTGTGTGGTGACGGCGGGACTAGTGATAAATTGGTTAAACGCTTGTAGTAGTTGCTGTTGCTGTGTTACCAGTTGCTTAATGCGTTCTGTTTGTTGCAGCGATCGCTCTTGGGGTGGTATTTTTCTCAGTATTGTCAGTTCTTTACCCAAAGCCACTGCACTATCTACAGTCTGGTCTAGTTTTTGTTTAACTGGTTTTTCCTGGACGATAATCTCAATACCTTTAGCAGTACGTTGATTACCAGGGACATTCTGTAAATACTCCTGTAGTTCTTCAACTTTTAGTAAATCTATAGTCCGTTGTGCTTCAGCTATACGCTCTTGTTTGAGTAATTTATCACCCAAAATGCGGTATGTTTGAGCTACATTTAGGTTATACGCATTTGGTTGGGATTTAGAGAAAACAGATGGTTGCAAACGTGCTATTTCACGATTAAGCAAGCAATGCTTGTAAAAAAAGATAGCTAGCCCTGGTTTGTTTTGAATTTGAAATAGGTATCCTATATTACTATAGGTTTTGCCTAATTGGACGCGATCGCCAATTTGTCTATAGATAATTATCGCTTGTTGATAAGATTGCAGCGCCAGCGAATACTCAGTTTGACTTTGGTAGACTCTGCCAATATTATTCCAGGATACAGCTTCCCAAAACCTGTCTCCAGTTTCTTGACTGATAGTTAAAGCCTGCTGTAACTTTTTTAATGCTGCTTGCGGCTGACTTTGCTGAGAATCTGTAATTGCTTGTCTATTTAATTCTTCAATTTGCACTTGCTGATTTTTCTGGACTAAAATCTGAGATTTTTCTCCGTAACTAAGTGTTAAATTCACTTGTTGATTTAGTGTTTCTACTACCCCAGAACCCAGAACAAAAAATACAGGTGAAACTAAAGTACTGAAATAACGCAGATGAAGCGGCATAACTAAGCACTCCTTTTATATAGGAGTGTAAACCTAATTAATCGCATAAATTCAACAATGCAATGCTTTTTTATGTTATTCCAGATCTGGAAAATCCTAGTAACTAAAAAACAAGAAGATGTCTGAAGAACAATCTAGTCAAGCACAATTACCACCTACTGATGACATTGAAATTTTATCACTACGTCAGTTCGAGAGTTGGTTTGAGTATCCGGTGAGAGTTCATCCCCACCATACTGACTATGCAGGTATTGTTTGGCATGGTACTTATCTAACTTGGATGGAAGAAGCAAGGGTAGAATGTTTGCGTTCTATCGGTATCGAGTTTGCTGATTTAGTTGCATTAGGCTGTGATTTACCTGTAGTAGAACTTTCCATACGCTATCATCGTGCGATTCAGTTAGGCATGGCTATTGTGGTAAAAGCGCGTATGGTAGATGTTACAGGTGTCCGCATCAACTGGGATTACGCCATTGTTTCCCCTGATGAACAGCAACTATTTGTTACTGCCAAGGTGACGTTAGTAGCCTTAGATAGAGATAGAGGTAAGATAATGCGCCAGCTACCCGCAAACGTCAAGGATGCTTTGGCGAAGGTTTCCGCTTTACACAATAACTGATTCGGAATTGGGGACTAGGGAAAAATCAATTCAAAATATCCTGCGCCTGGGCTAACGCCTCCGTAGAGAAGGCTTGCGCCAACAAAATTCAAAATCACATAATTTTTTTCCCTACTCCCTCATTCCTCGCCTCTAGCCCTTATCTCCCGCTTTGGAATTGTGATAAGGTTTGAGCAAACTGCACAATTTGATGCCAAATATCTTGTGGTGTAATGCCAAAGCCAATGTTTAGTAATACAAGGATTGCTGCAATAGTTAAGGCATTGATAATAGTTGCTTTTAATACCTTCCAAACTATGACGAATACAATCCAAGCTAAAATAAGAGTGGGTATCATAAATATCAATTCTAGAAAATATCTTTCCTATGTTGAAAGGTATTGATTAGTGAATGTAACTTTTTAAATTGAAGAAATTACTAGTTTTAAAGAAAATAATTTATGTCATTTTTATTACTTGGTTGACATGGCATTTATATATAATAAACGAGTCTATAATATATCCTAAATCAACAAAGAGAATTCTGATTTTACAAAAACTTAGACAAAACTATATAAGTAGGTAAATTCAAATATTTATAATTATGTAAAGAAAAATTAGTTGTAGGGCTTGTGATTGCACAGCGTCAAGCACCGTCAACATAACTCACCTTATCTCATCTAATAATTTATATTTCTTCATATAAATTGATTTTTTTGACCGAATACTAAGATGCGATCGCTTTACCATAAAATTTTCACATTAATAATACCGGAGGCTCATCATCTGCGGGCGATAGATATCTGCATCGAGATGCACACCATCAAGGGTGTACATCGATGCAGTATGTTTACCAAGGACTTGAAACATATCTCAAG
Organism: Anabaena subtropica FACHB-260; assembly: GCF_014697105.1. Taxonomy (GTDB): domain Bacteria; phylum Cyanobacteriota; class Cyanobacteriia; order Cyanobacteriales; family Nostocaceae; genus Trichormus; species Trichormus subtropicus. The sequence continues at coordinate 229,038 of NZ_JACJRF010000002.1, forward strand.
CACATGACGAATTACGGACTACTTGCGCTTTTTATTTTTCTTCTGCTTCTTTTTCTGTTTGTTACTCACAGGAGGTGCAAAACCAAGCGGTGGCTGTTCAAGTTCCTGCTTGTAGTAATTTAATATGTCTTCTAGTGGAAACCTTTTTTCGGGAACTTCTTCGCGTGTTTTCAATCCCAACTCTACCTGTACTTGGTCCCAATCGCCGACAATATAAATTGGTATCCGATTAGCAGCGAACGCACCTTCCATAACTGGTGCAGATTCAACAGCTTGTAAATCCAGCAGTTCACCAATCAAAAAAGCGTTAAGTTCTGGGTCATTATTGGCAAAATCTTCTAATTTTTGTGTTAAAACAGCCACACATTGGTCACGCAAATCAGGATGCTTTTCAACAATTTTAGTTAACGATGTAGCAGCATAGGCAAGTTGGTAAGCATCATGAGACGAATCTCCCAGATATGCTTCTAGTGTAGGTATTGCACCAGACCCTATGGTAGCAAAAAACTCAAATAATTCATTGGGCATCCAATCATCATCGAGTTCGTGAAATAGATTCACTAGGGGTTGAATTGCTGCTTCTGCACCGAGTTGAGTCAGCACCCGCACCGCATGAACTGGACTCCAAACTTCTAAACTATCAAGGTCATTTGCATTTAACTCTTTGTCAGTCGCCATGCGAATTAAGTCAGGAACATGGTCTGCATTAAAACCAAGTTCCTGCACATAATTAGGGACTTCTCGCGTTTTACTACAATCACCGTAGGTTAATAACTTATTTACAGGCGATGGATAAATAGAGCCTGCCATGCTAAATATCTCCGTCTTTGTGGTTGTAACTATTATCCCAGTCTGAATACTCAATGGATTTTCTTTGTATCTCCTTACCTCTGGAGTGCAAATTAACGACAAAAGTCAGATGGTACTTCCAACCCAAACGACAAAATTTTTCATGATTGTGAGCAAATCTATTGGAAATACTTATATTTAGCATTGCAAAACACTTATAAACTGATACAACGCTAAAGATGTAAAATTTTTGTTAACTTCATCGAGCATCAATAGTTTCCCGTTATCCTTATCAGGTACTCAGCATGACTGCAATCACCCCAAAGGCATCTTCAGCGCTTCCCGAATTTTCGGAAGGTATTCAATATTTTGGTGAAATGCTGCCAGATTTTGAAACTTATGGTGCCACACCTGCGATAGAATCGGGTAAAGTAGCGATCGCCGATCCCACAGACACTAAAGCTGTATATCAAACCTTACTCGCTGCTGATGCCTTGCGCTACCTAACATTACAAGTCACTGGTAGTAAGGCATCTGGGCATCCGGGTGGATTCGCCAGCCAAGCAGAAGCTTACGCAGCTTTGGTCATGCTGGGGTATAAGAATATTATTACCGAAGTCGGACACCATGCCCCCGGATTTTATAGCGCCATGTTCCTTGATCGCTCCTTGGAGGATATGGACATTTTCACAGTACAACAATTGCGCGATCGCTTCCGTGAAAAGCATGGACTTTTAGGACACCTTTCCGGTTACATCCCCGGTATTCTCGCCCCAGCAGGTCCCTTGGGACAAGGACAACACTTTGCAATGGCGGCTGCACTCCTCCACCGTGACACACTTTTCCCCTTCACCCTCGGCGACGGTGGACTAGGTGAACCCTACATCATGAGTTCAATGGCGCACTTTAACACCGCCTATCCCAGTGTCACCAATTTCTTACCTGTGTTGGTGTGGAACGGTTACAGCCAAGAACATCACAGCATGGTTTCCCTCAAAACCAATGCACAGATGACAGCCTATTGGCAAGGTAACGGATTTGAGGAAGTCATCTTAGTCGATGCCAAAGAATTTGACGACCAAAATCAAATAGGAGATTATGTTGATAGTACGGCCTTTTCCTTTGAGCAACGCCTCGCCTTTACCAAAGCCGTACTTGTAGCCGTAGACAAAGCCGCCCGTTCCGCCCTCAGTGGTAAACTGACAGTCTTCATCATCAAACAACTCAAAGGCGCAGGTGTTCACGCCAGAGGTGCGAAATCTCACAACCTCTACCCCAAAGACACCCTAGACGCACCCCACATTGTGAGTGCTTTAAAAACCCGTGCATTACCCCTAGAAGCTTGGCAAATCGTCAGAACCAACGCCGAACGCGCAGGTGGAGGCCCCGCAGCTAAAACAGTGGTGACAGAATTTGAGTTACCATTGCCGGATTTAGGCACATTACCTTTAGAAGAATACGCAGTAGGCGGCGAACCCAAAGTTTCCACCACCGCAATGGGACGGCTGGTGGGAATTGTCGGACAAAAAGATGCGAATTTCCTAGTCACCAACGCCGACGGTAACGAAGCATCAGGTATTGGTAACATCAACCAAGCCTTAAAGATTATCCATCCCACTACCGATGACTTATATAACCAAGCACCAAACGGACAAGTTTACGAACCATTGAGTGAAGATGCTTGTGCAGGTTTAGCCGTTGGTTTGTCTTTGATGGGTGCAAGAACTCTCTGGTGTTCTTACGAATCTTTCGCCATCAACGGTTTACCAATCTGGCAAACTGTCATCCAAGCAATGGCAGAATTACGCCGCCCAACTCCCTCCACAATTACCTTATTCACAGCCGGCGCACTAGAACAAGGACGCAACGGTTGGACACACCAACGTCCTGAAATTGAAGCTTACTTTGCATCCATGATGCGGAACGGTAACGTCTTTCCTGTATTCCCCCCCGATGCTAACAGTACCCAAGTTTGTTATGACTGGGCGTTAACAACTAAGAATAAAGGAATTGTCATCACCGCCAGTAAATCACCCTTACCAATTCGCACCACTTTTGCCCAAACCCGCCAAGGTTTAGAAGAGGGTGCAGTAGTGCTGCATGAAATTGCTGGTGGTAAGAAAGTTGTGTTTGCTGTCATTGGTGATATGACATTAATTCCCGTATTTGAAGCCGCAGCATTTTTAGAAACAGAAGGTATTGGAGTGAAGATAGTTTCTGTTATTAACCCCCGTCGTTTATATCGTTCTCATGATGTAGCTTGGGATACCTGTTCTGAAGCTGATAACGGTTTCATTGATGATGTCAAATTCGCCGAGTTATTTGCTGGTGATGCGTTAATTGGTGTCACTGGTGGCGCGGCGGCGATGTTAGAACCCATCATGTTGCGGAGTAACAGCAAGCGCGATACCTTCGCCTGGAAGCGTGGGGAAACTACAGCTAGTGCTGGTGAGTTGATGGCGTTTAATGGTTTGACTGCTGAAGCGTTGACAAAGCGGGCTATTGAATTAGTGCATTAAATTACTTTTACTGCGCTATCCCATCTAGATTTTTACTTAGATGGGGTTATAACTAAGTAGTAAATTAACTTTTACTACTTAGGATTCAGCAATTATGTCTTCAGAATAATTTCAAGCTACACACAGCAATATTTACAAACTGGGTACACGCCTGTTAGATTATCTTCAGGAGATTCGCCAAATTCGTCTCAGTGAGGGTGATGATACCAAAGGTTTGCAGAGTGTTGAGCATGACATCACCACAGCCTTAACCGCATTGGGGGTCAGCCGAGTAGTGTTCAAATAATGCTTCTATTAATACTTCCCGGCTGATACCATTGGTTTTACACACTTCACTCAGGCGTTCACTCAGTTCTGGTTCCAAGCGAATGGTACTCTGCTTAGTTTTGAGTTCTGGATGTGTAGATACCTTAATATCTTGATATCCAGATGTCGAGATATCTTGACTTTCAGAATCTAAAATATCCGGCTCACTAGATATCTTGGTATCTTGACTCTTGGAATCTGAGATATCTTGGCTACTAGATGATAATGAGGCATCACGAGTAGGAACATTGGGACGTTGCCGTTTTTTCAGGCGTTCTAGGGCATACTGTAAAGCGGGTTCAAGTACCTACAGACCGCGAAACAGTCCGTCCGAGAGGTTTCGCTTTCGTGGAAATGGGAACAGATGCCGAAGAAGCTGCTGCCATTGAAGGTCTTGATGGTGCTGAATGGATGGGTCGTGACCTCAAAGTTAACAAAGCCAAGCCCAAAGAATACAGAGGTTCTTCTGGTGGCAGACAGGGCGGATATGGTGGCGGCGGTGGACGCGGACGCTACTAAGTGTTGAAACCGGAAATTTGAGAGAGGGAATTTTCAGTCCATTGATGAATTCATAGGATGGATTTTAGGGTGTGTCATCAATTAGATAAACTGGAATCAGAACTGTTGAAGAAAACATAAATAACAGAGAAAGGATGACACGCCGATACGCACTACGAGATGACCAGTGGGAGAGAATCAAAAACCTGTTGCCGGGGAGAGAGGGCTATGTGGGAGTCACGGCTAAAGATAATCGATTGTTTGTAGAAGCAGTGTTGTATCGTTACCGCTCCGGTATCCCTTGGTGGGATCTACCGGAGCGCTTTGGAGATTTTCGGGTGATTCATACTCGTTTCAGCAGATGGTCAAAAACAGGGGTTTGGGAGAAGGTGTTTCAGGAGTTAGCAGACGATGCCGATAATGAATATGCGATGATTGACTCGACGATTGTCCGCGCCCATAAGCATAGTGCGGGTGCAAAAGGGGGGAGCCATCCACAGAAGCCATTGGTCGTAGCAAAGGTGGATTGAGTACTAAGATTCATGCTGTGGTGGACGCTTTAGGCAACCCTCTGAGTTTTCACCTGACACCAGGGCAAGCTTGCGACCTCGATGGAGCCGACCAACTACTACCTAATATTTTGGCAGACACAGTACTGGCTCCTAAAGGGTATGATGCCGATGAGCGAGTCATTGAGCGACTTGAGTCTCTGGGCAAAACCGCAGTGATTCCTCCCAAGCGTAACCGTACTAGTCCTCGTGACTACGACCGGGATTTGTACAAAGTCCGTCATCTTATTCAATACCTTAGCCAAAATAAGAGGATGAAGAGAGAGGGCCGATGTAGTAGAGTTATTGTCTCTCACAACGACAACTCAAAAACCACAATCAGCCCATGCCCGATATC